>NZ_MLQN01000025.1 GCF_001854545.1 Helicobacter sp. CLO-3 | reverse complement strand
CGCCACACGGCCATAAGCCCCCACTACCCCCCACCACCCCCAAACCCCCGACGACACCTTCAAGGTGCCGCGCTTACGCGCGAAGATTCTAATATTTAAGGAAACGGTGTGATTTTGTATATACATATCCCATTTTGTCAGAGCAAATGCGGGTATTGCGCGTTTAACTCCTATACCAACCGCGAGCATCAAGAGGCGTATATCCAAAGCCTTTTGCTAGACATCAGCCACACGCTAGCATGCTGGCAGGCTGGCAAACTAGAGCGGATAATCAAGCTAGATTCTGCGCGCGTGGCGGATTCTGGCATTTTGGATTCTAGCAAGGCTTTAGATTCTAGCGGGATTTTAGATTCTGCAAGCTTTGTAAGCGTGTCGCGCGACAAAGTGCTAGAATCCATATACATAGGCGGTGGCACGCCAAGCATACTGGGCGCTGATGCGTATGAGAGGATATTTGAAACCATCGCGCGCTATACTGACATAGCGCCAAAATCCACCAAAAACACCGCGCAAACCACCCCAGAAATCACAATCGAAGCCAATCCAAACTCGCTAGAAAAATCATGGTGCGACGCGCTTGCCAATCTAGGCGCAAACCGCATCAGCATGGGCGCGCAAAGCTTCTTTCCACAAAAGCTAGCTTTCCTTGAGCGCGAACACAGCGAGCGCGATATCTGCCGCGCATTAGAGCTTGCGCGCGATTTTCCGCGCAAAAGCATCGATATGATGTATGGCACGCCGCTAGACACGCCGCGCGCGCTGGAGGCGGACATAGCGCAGGCGTGCGCGCTGCCTATCGGGCACATATCCGCGTATAGCCTTATGATAGAGGAGGGCTCGCGCTTTTGGCAAAAGGAGCGCAAAGCTAGTAGGCTAAAAATGCAGGATACAGCGCTTGAAAAGCAGGCACTGCTCGTGCGCGAGATGCTAGAAAATACGGGATTTGCGCAGTATGAGGTCTCAAACTACGCCAAAAGCCACCAAAGCCTGCATAATAAGCGGTATTGGCAGGGTGTCGAGTATCTGGCTTGCGGTGCGGGCGCGGTGGGGCGCATCGGCAATGCGCGGTATATGGGCGCGTGTGCGGTGGATGCGTATATAAAAAATCCGCTTGGCAAGAGTGTCGAGCATTTGAGCGACGATGATTTGGCGTTTGAGGCGCTATTTATGGGGCTTCGCAGCAGCGTGGGCGCGGAGGTAGCAAAGGTGGCAAAAATCATCGATAATGACAGGCTAGCGCTAGCAGTAGATGAAGGCAAATGCGCTGTGAAAGGGGGCAGAATCTATGCGAGCGATTATTTCCTAGCGGATGAAATCGCGCTGTGGCTGTGGAAAGGCGGGAAATAGGCGGTAAAATAAAAGTAAAGATAGGTGCAAGATAGGCTAAGGATAAAAAAGGGCGCGAAATAAAAAAGGCGGAATATAAAAGGGGTGCGAAGCAAAAAATGATGTAGGTGCGCGAAATAAGGTAAATTCAAATCGCTAGAATTAATCTTCAATGACTCATTTTAAATTACATCAATGGATTTGCGTTTATGTAGATTTGGAAGACACAAAGGCTAAAAGATAAGGAAGCTGATGGTGGAGACGCCCTCTCTCTCCACATTCCAAGTCAAGCTTGGATGGGCGCGAATGGTGCATAAATACACTTTCATCAGCTTTGGAGAGTATTATATCACAAATTGACAGCTAGGCGCGAGATAAAAAGGGGGCGAAACAAAAAACGATGCAGGCGCGCAAAATAAGGCAAATTGGCGCTAAATAAAGTGCGGGCGCAAAACACAAAATTACCCGATCAAAATATACAAAATATACAAAATATACAAAATAAGCGCCAAAGCAAAAGATGGGCGCACAAAATCATAGAATGCAAAAGCTATAAATCGGTGTCAAAAATTTTGCGCCAGATTCCAAGATTCCAAGATTCCAAGATTCCAAGATTCTAGGATTCTGGCAGACTTGCTAGATTTCATCGCAAAATAGTTATATTTTCCGCCCAAATCTCAATACTTTTTTAAACACCTTAAAAGGGCGTAATATGGAATAAAGCTTCTCCACGCGCGCATCTCTTTGGAGCAACCTCTCACTTAAAGCCTCTGCATAGTCATCAAGCTCGTGGCACTTTGCTTTCTCCATAACCTCGCTTAACTCCGCGCCAAAGATAGGCGTCGCGCGCGCCAAATCTTGCCAAATGCTTCTATATGGCTCTTGCAGGTATGGCTTGTAGTCGAGTCCTAGCGTCTTGTACTTGCTATGCCAAGGCTTATGGGCGGAGAGGTGGAAAATCTTTGGATTCTGCAGCGCCTCTTCGTATTCCTGCCTGCTCCAAGAGATGAGGTTGTTTGTTGTTTCGCCTAGATATGTGCGATCTTGCTGTTTGTGCCACATATTTAGAAATGTTTGCATATTCCACTTAGGAGGCAAACGATAAAATTTTTCGTTTATCACATAGTTCATTGCATCTTGGTCATTTTCGGTGCATTCGTATTTTGTGAGTATATCCAGTGTTTGAGATTGCATATCTTGTTTGCGCCATTGCTTAAGATTTATTAGCATCAGCCCTGCATTAAAATAATTATTTACAGAAATTTTAAATTTTTCTCCGGTTTTTTTAGATTTTATAAATTTTTTGCGATTTACATATTCATCACACACTGCCGCGCAAGGCTCATTAAAATCTATCGCAAAAAGCTCTCTTATATCTGATAGCACCAGCAAATCCGCATCCATATAAAGACATTTATCAATACTGCTTTCTAAAATCTCTCCGACTAAGATTCTATAATACCCAGCCATGCTTTTTTGGCTTTCGTGCCCATAAACTTTCGTATTTGTTTTTAGAAATATTTGCTCATCGATATGGTGGATTTTTATCTCGCAAGGGTAGAGCGCGTTTAGCTCTGTTTGGAGGGCTAGAAGTTTGTCGGTTGTAAGTTTGTCTATATCGGAGGTAAATATATGGAAGCAAAAAGGATTATTGCTTACCCCCCCCCCCCCCTAAAGGCATTAATTGATGATTTTTAGCCTGCAGGATTATTCCATGCATTAGCACAGCGGTGTATTTGACATAGTTTTTATCGACACCAAAAATTATATGATAAGCATCTGGGATATTATAAATATCAGAATCTTTCATGTAGCAATCCTCTGTGGCTAAGATTTGGCTGTATTATATCAGAAATATTGTAAAATCTTAAATTTGTTTTAAATACAAAATGGAGCGATAAATACAAATCAATGAATACAAAAAATGCAAATAGCGCAATTAGCGCGCTTGATGTGACGCTTGGCGCGCCGGATGCGCTTATTATCGCGCATAAGCCGCCATTTGTCACGAGCAATGCCTTTGTAGCGCGGCTGAAGCGCCGATTTGGCGCGAAAAGTGCGGGCTTTTCTGGGATATTAGATCCTTTTGCGCGCGGCTGCTTGGTGGTCGCGTTTGGCGCGCATACGAGGCTTTTGCCACATCTCGCACTTGATCGCAAGGTGTATGAGGCGACTTTGTGGCTTGGCGCGGAATCTAGGAGCTTAGACATCGAAAATATGACGCGCATAGATTCTGCACCGCGTTTTGATGAGGCGCAGATTAGGGCGATTTGTGAGGATTTGGTGGGCGAGATAAGCTACACGCCGCCGATTTTCAGCGCGAAAAAAATAGCCGGCAAGCGCGCCTATGAGCTCGCGCGGGCGGGCGAGGAAGTGTCGCTGCCAGCGCAGATGATGAGAATCTTTCGCCTAGAATTTTTGGGCTACAATCACCCATTTGTAAGCTTTCGCGCGGAGGTGTCAAAGGGGGCGTATATCCGATCGATTGGCGAAATCATCGCTAGCAAGCTTGGCGTAAAAGGCGCGCTTTGCAGTCTTTGCCGCGTGAGTGAGGGCGGGTTTGGCATTGAGAGTGGCAACAAAGCAGAATCTAGCGAAATGGTGGCAAAAGTGGATTCTGACAAAAACGCGCCAAAAAATACAACACAAAAAGATGCCAGCCAAAAAATCGTGCCAAACGCGCCAGAAATCCTAGAAACTCAAAAAACTCAAAAAAATTTAGCGCGCAAAATCCCCATGGGCGCTGTGATGCTGCTAGATAGTTTTGAGATTCTGCCTTATGAAGAGATTTGTTTGCAAGATATTATCCAAAATGCGATTATCATGCCAAATGCCACGAGCGCGCCAGAATCCGCGCCGATAGAGCAAAACACGCCAGCCACACAAACCATGCAAACTACACCAAACCCGCAGAATCCAGAGAATCCACAAACCGCGCGCGCCACCCAAACAACCCAGAATCCACAAATAACCCAAACCACCACCCACGCCCAAACAGCCCAAATCAAACAAAAGCTCTATAATGGCACGAAATTCTCTATCAAAAACCACAAAAGTGGCATTTATAAAGTAAAATTTGATGATTTTTTCTCTATAATTCGCATTTGCGATGATGGCAACATCTCTTATATTATCAATAGGATCTCTTATGCTCATTCTCTCCCGCAAGCAAGATGAAAGTATCATCATAGGCGATAATATAGCGATAAAAGTCATATCAATCGACCGCGGCAGCGTGAAGCTGGGCTTTGACGCGCCACCTAGCACGCTCATCCTCCGCGCCGAGCTAAAAGAAGCGATCGTCAGCGAAAACAAAAAAGCCCTGCAAGAAACCAGCGAAAACGAGCTAAAAGACCTAGGCAGACATTTCAAACGATGACCTTAAAAGCATTTCCCAAAATCAATCTCTACCTAAAAATCATCGGCAAGGATTCTAGCGCGTATCATCTGCTGGAGTCGCGCTTCGTGCTTGTAAAAAGTGGCGTGCATGATGAGATACATATAGAAGCGATAGATTCTAGCAAGGATGAGATTTGCGGTGCGTTTGGCTGTGATGCAGAATCTAGCTCGATAGCGCTTGCGCTGCGCTCATTGCGCGCGAGGTATGATTTCCCGCGCGTGCGGATAGAAGTGCAAAAGCGCATCCCCATAGGTGCTGGGCTTGGCGGGGGGAGTGCGGATGCGGGCGTGGTGATAAAAGCGCTTATGGAGGAGTTTGGGCTGGGCGCGGTGGAATCTGGTGGGGCAAATTTGGATTCTCGCGCTTTGCGCGGGGCAGAATCTAGTGCGGATTCTAGTTTGGATTCTCGCGCAAAATCTGGCGGGGCAAATTTAGATTCTAGCGCGCGTAAAACCCGCTCGATGATAGCCAAAGAAGTGGGTGCGGATGTGGCGTTTTTTGTCGAGGGTTGCGAGTGCGCGGAGGTGGAGGGCAGGGGCGAAGTCATCACGCCTTTGGCACTTGCGCGCGATGATTTGCGTGAGTTTGAAATATACACGCCAGCGATACGCTGCGACACGCGCGCGGTATATCGCCAATACGCCAAAATGATAGAATCCAAAGAGATAACCTATAGCCCAAAAATGCGCGGTGCTTTGGGTGCTGGCAAAATAGATTCTAGCAAAGTGGATTCTGGCGCGCTAGATTCTGATATATTAGATTTTAGCGCGCTTAGCAATCGCGAGATTTTATCAATCGCGCAAAAACAAGGCGACGCGCCAAGCGTGTTAAATGCGCTAAATGATTTATTTCTGCCTGCTAGCGTGCTTTACCCAGAGCTTTTGGATGTGAAAAAGGAGCTTGGCGATGGCTGGTATTTTAGCGGCAGTGGAAGCAGCTTTTTCCGCCCGATGCTAGAATCCAAATCCGCGCCAGCCACACCAGAATCTAAAAGCGCGCCAAAGGCATGCCTATGAAACTCATCGCGCAAAACAAAAAAGCACTGCACGACTACACTATACTAGAAAGCCTAGAGGCTGGCATCTCACTCATCGGCGCAGAAGTCAAATCCCTCCGCCTATCCCGCTGCAATCTCAAAGATAGCTTCATCCGCTTCATCAAAGGCGAAGCGTGGGTGTTTGGCATGCATATCTCTCACCTTGCAAGCGTAAATCCGCATTTCCGCCCCGATGAGAAGCGCGCACGCAAGCTTTTGCTACACAAAAAGCAGCTAGATAAATGGCTAGGCAAAGTCTCACAAGAAGGGCTGACTGCTGTGCCATTAAAGATTTATTTCAATGAAAAAGGTAAAGTAAAGCTTCAAATCGCGCTTGCCAAGGGTAAAAATCTGCACGATAAGCGCGAGGCTTTGAAGAAAAAAATCCTAGACAAAGAGGCGCAAGCGAGCCTGAAAAACTATGGAAAAAATCTATAACAGCGATAAAGGCGACAAATGAAAGAAGTGATTGACTACTCCGTGCTTGGGTTTTTGGGCGCGCTCTCTGTGGTGGTGATAGCCATAGGCATCGAGCGCGCGTGGTTTTATGCGACGGTGCGCGTAGATGACTATCATGACAAGCGGCTTTTGGAGCTTGACCTATACAAGCGCCTCACACTTGTGGCAACCATCGGGAGCAACTCGCCCTATGTCGGGCTGCTAGGCACGGTGGCTGGCATCATGATAACTTTCGTAGATATCGGCTCAAACTCATTCGTCGATACGCAGACGATAATGACAGGGCTCGCCCTCGCGCTCAAAGCCACGGCGATGGGGCTTATCGTAGCGATCCCTAGCATCGTGCTTTATAATCTTTTGGTGCGAAAAGCGGAGGTGGTGCTGACAAAATGGGACATCTATCACAACCCCTCAACCATAGAGCCAAAACCCACGCGGCGACTGGATCAGGATAAATGAGGCGCATAGTGGCTAAGTCATCGCGCATCGGGCGCGCGCCTGTGAAGGTAAAATATGCAAAAGTGAGGCATCTTGCCAAACATACGCCCATAAGGTAAAAAATGAAAAAAATAGATTCTATGAATCTCGTGCCATTTATCGACATCATGCTGGTGCTGCTAGTCATCGTGCTGACAACCGCCTCTTTTGTCAATACTTCGCGCATACAAGTAAATGTCCCCAAAATAAGCGAGAGTGCCAGCAGAAGCGATAGCGTCAATAAAAAGCCCATAAACATAGCAATTGATAGCGATGGGCGCTTCTACCTCGAAAACAAAAACATCTCGCTAGATGAGCTAAAGCAGGCAATCGCAAGCTATGACAAAGACACACCAATCATCCTAAATGGCGACTCCAAAAGCAACCTTGATACATTTGTGCAAATCATGGATGCACTGCAAGAAGAAGGGCTAAAAGATCTCTATATCGTCGTCGAAGAAGAGCGATGAGCTAATCTTATTAGTCAAAGAAGCCAAAGTTTCTAAGATATGACCCTATAAAAAAACAGGTATATTAAAAATATCGTATAAAAATAACTACAAGCAATCAAAATCTAAAGTTAAGAACAAAATAAAAAATGCGAGATAAAAAGCGCGATTTGAAAATGTGATTTGCAAAAGCGCGGGGTGTTAGAGGTGCAAGATATGTGAGAGCGCGAGGCAAAAGTGCGATTTGAAAAGTAGAAAAACACTCGCAGAATCTAGATTCTACAAAAGGATTCTGCTAAGCCACGATTCCGGCAAACCAAGATTTGCCAAGTCAAAAATTTTTGATAAAAACCAGATTCTGCCAAGTCGCGATTCTAGCAAGCCAAAAATTTTGCAAAACTAGATTCTATAAACCAAAGCAGAATCTAAGTCTATCGCGCCGCTTTTTTTGCCAGCCCATTCTCGCCAGCCTATTCTCGCCAATTATCTCACAACAATGCACCAACGCAAAATCCGCTCGCTACCAAATCCTGCCAAATCTTGCCAGCCCAATCTCGCAAAAATCCGCCCTCCGCCAAATCTTATCAAATTCCGCCAGCCCTCCTTGCCACCAGAATTATTTCACAAACACCACATCTTGCGCGCGGACATCATCGCCAAAGGCATTTGCCAGCGTTTTTTCATACGCCTCGATGAAAAATCCCTCCTGCCTTGCCATATCCATCCATGTATTTATCCACTCCAAAAGCTCTTTATTGCCCTTTTTCACCGCCGCTGCTATCACATCATCATCGCCAAGCTTTTTTATCCCCACTTTAAACGCCGGATTCTCCTTCGCCCACGCAAAAAGCAGCGTGTTATCATGCGCTAGCGCATCGCCTCGCCCATCTTTTAGCGCGGCAAATGTCTCGGTGTTTTGCTCAAATTTTAGTAGCTTTATCTCTGGGTGATTTTTGGTGAAATAAAAATCCGCTGTCGTGCCTTTATTTACGATAAGCGTTTTGCCAGAGAGTTCGGATACATCGCGTATCGCGCCATCTTTGCTAACCACGCCAAGCGCTACTTTCATATAAGGCAGCGAAAAATCCACCTGCTCTTGACGCTCTTTTGTCATCGTGAAATTTGCCATCATCACATCTACTTTGTTAGAGCGCAAAAACTCGATGCGATTTGCCGCCTCGACGATGACGAAGCGCACCTTATCGCCAAATACTGCCTTATCTTTTAGCATATCCGAGCCCATACGCCTAGCGATATACACATCAAAGCCCGCGTTTTGCCCCTTCGCATCGATATAGCCAAATGGCGGTTTATCGCCAAACACGCCCACCACCAGCTCATCGCGCTTAGCGATATCATCCAAACTCACGCCGCGCTTCTCGCAAGCCACAAAAAAGCCAGCTATCATCAGCACGCCAAAAATTGCCGCAAGTTTCAAAGCCGCGCTTCTAAAGCTGCTGCTATTACTGCCACTTTTATCACCGCCGCGCAAAAAACTATTGCTAGAAAAAATCTTCACACCATTCATTGCGAAATTCATGTTGCATCCTTTAGATTAGATTCTGGCGATTATGCCACAAATCACTTTACACAAACTTTACGCAATGCGCGCGAGATTTTGCAAAGCAGCATTAGACTTCCGCTAGTCAGCAATGACAAATATCATCCAACAAACTTCAAGGAGCACAAATGAAAAATAGTATTTTGGCGGTATCACTTATCGCAAGTATCGCATTGGCACAGCCAGAGGCAAATGGCGGAAATGTCGCGCTAGATAGCACGCAAGGCACACAAGCCAGCACAGCAGAATCTAGCGCGCAAAATCCAGCGCCAGCCACGAGCCAAGCACCAAGCGCCACACAAAGTTCAGCACAAAGCTCAACAAAAGAAGCGATAAAAGGCGCTTTTTCTGGTGCTAAGGTAGAAGGTTTTGGCTTTGCTAGGTATTTTAGCAATTTTGGCGAGGATGGCGAGGGCTATAGCCAGCAGTATCGCTTGAAGCTAGATGTCACAAGTGGCGATATAAATGGCTACTCCATCACTGGGGGTATCATTTTCTCTCAAGGCTCATCGACGCCAGACACCGGATATACCACACATGGCAGCGTGCAAGGCTCGCGCGGATATGTGGATAATGGCAACTTCTCCGATCGCTTTGGTATAAGCGTCTTTAGCGCGAACAAAACCTTCAAATTTAGCGACAGCGACAAACTCTCCATAAAGTTAGGCAGACTCAACCTAAAATCTAGCCTCAATGACAAAAATCTAGATATGGGGACAGGCGGTAGCGCGGTATTCCAAAGCGGGAAAATCGCCTATGGGCTAGAGTATTATGACAGCTTTATCCCGGATAAAGCCTCTTATGCGTTGCGTCGCAGATACCCAGCCGGCGGCAGTGCAGAGACGCGCGCAGTAGGCATCGGTAACAACCTAGCCATCCTAAGCGTAAAAACCGGCAAAGTAAAAGGCAAAGATGGCAAAGAGAAAGATGCGGATTTTGGCGGATTTGGATTTAATGTCACGCTAGCAAATGCGTATGAGTTTGTCGATTATATGGCGTTTGTAGAGGGAAGCTACAAGATACTTGACACAGGACTTTCACTAAAAGCCCAAGTAGTCGCCACTGGAATCAACGCCAATCCAAACAACCTCCAAGTAGGCTACTCCACCAGCGATACCAACACCAAACTCCCGCTAGGCTGGGCGCACGCGTCAGATTACGCACAATTCCGCGGAATCTATAACATAAACCTCGCTTACAAAATAGGCGGCTTTAGCTCAAAGCTAGGCTATCTAGGCAGCTTTGGCGATGGCTATGGCGTCATATTTGACACCAAAGGCGGGATAGACGCCTCTGGCAAAGCGTGGAATGAATATTTCACCGCCACATATGAGGGCTTTGGGATACTTGGCTCTGGCTCAAAAAGCGGCACAGACATCATGCTAGCCTATTTGAACCTAGCCTATAAATTTGACATGGGGATAAAAATCGCGCTTGATACAACCTATGTCGGCGGGAATAACAACTTCCCGATTCTAAGCTCTGCAAGCGATGCGACAAAAGTAGGCGTCACGCAATACAACGCCGCTAATGGCGGGCTTTTGAACCATTCGCAGCGATTTAAAAGCGTAGATTTTGTGGAAATCACGCCAAGCATCGCTTATAACTTCACCAAAAACCTCGAGCTAAGCGCGTTTGCCGCGGTGTTTGCCGGGGATATCAATCTCACCAAAACACGCTTTGAGCTAAAATACACTTTCTAAAGTGTGCTAGCTGGCCTAGATTCTGGTGCGCCTAGATTCTGTGTCTGGCGCGCTAGATTTTTAGGCACGCCTAGATTCTGTGTTTGGCGCGCTAGATATTTTAGGCGCGCCAGAATCTAAGCACTATTGGATTCTCGTCTAGCACAATGCCAAACCCCACGCACAATACAAACCACAATCCACACAAACCCCAAAATCTCTATTAGTTTTTAAGCGATTTTTTGACACTATGGAATCTAAATAAGCTTCAAGCAGGTGGTAAGCACCGCCCAAAGCTACAAAAGGAGACAACATGGCGACAAGAAAAGAGCATGATTTCATCGGCGAGCTAGAGATAGATGATAGCGTATATTATGGCGTGCAGACATTTCGCGCGGTGGAGAATTTCAACATCACAGGGCAGCGACTCAAAGAATACCCCACTTTCATAGTCGCACTAGCGCAGGTGAAAAAGGCAGCAGCACTTGCAAATCACGAGCTAGGATTGCTAGATTCTGCGCTAAAAGATGCCATCATCAAAGCATGCGATAAAATCATCGGTGGGCAGTTTCACGATCAGTTTGTCGTGGATATGATACAGGGCGGGGCTGGCACTAGCACCAATATGAATGCCAATGAAGTGATAGCAAATATCGCGCTAGAGATTCTAGGACACAAAAAGGGCGAGTATCAATACTGCCATCCAAACGATCATGTCAATCTCTCGCAATCCACCAACGACGCCTATCCTACCGCGCTTCGCGTGGCACTTTATGAGCGGCTTAGTATGCTAAGCGAGTCTATGGCGGTGCTTGAAGAGGCATTTAAACGCAAGGCAGAGGAGTTTAAACATGTGCTAAAAATGGGGCGCACACAGCTTCAAGACGCCGTGCCTATGACGCTAGGGCAGGAGTTTGGCGCGTTTGCCTCGATGGTGCGTATTGATATGGAGCGCGTGCTAGATGCTAGGAATCTCATACGCGTGATAAATCTCGGTGGCACCGCTATTGGCACCGGGATAAACTCACATCCCAAATACCGCTCGATCGTGGAGAAAAAGCTACAAGAAGTGACAGGACGCCCATTTATCACAGCAAATGATCTTATCGAAGCCACGCAAGGCACGGGCGGATATGTGCAAATCAGCGGCGTGCTAAAGCGCGTGAGTGTGAAGCTTTCCAAAATCTGCAATGACTTGCGTCTGCTTAGCTCTGGTCCGCGCGCTGGGCTAAATGAGATAAACCTCCCCAAAATGCAACCCGGAAGCTCGATAATGCCGGGCAAAGTAAATCCCGTCATCCCAGAAGTGGTAAATCAAGTGTGCTTTAGCGTGATTGGCAATGATATGACTATCACGATGGCAGCGGAGGGCGGGCAGCTACAGCTTAATGTGTTTGAGCCGGTTATTGCGTTTGAGCTGTTTAACTCGATAAAGACTTTGAGCCGCGCGATGCGAACGCTAGCGCATAAATGCATCGATGGAATCAGCGCAAATGAGAAAGTCTGCCATGATTTTGTGTTTAACTCCATAGGCATAGTGACTGTGCTAAACCCACACATCGGCTATGAAAACTCCGCGAGCATCGCCAAAGAAGCGCTAGAAAGTGGCAAAAGCGTGTATGATATCGCGCTTTCTCGCGGGCTTTTGACAAAAGAAAAGCTAGATGCGATATTTACCACGCAAAATATGCTAAATCCGCAAGTCTTTGACAAGCGCAACGAGCAAGAGAAGTAGAATCTAGCGCGGATTATTGTGAAACGCGGATTTTTAAAATATAGATTCTAAGGTGGCGATTGTGGTAAATGATGCAAATGGCTTGAGTGGTGCGAGTTTGAGTAGCGCAAATCGCGAGAATCCAGACGATGCGCGCGCGCAAAAGCAAATTCACGCGCAAAATCTAAAAAACCTCTACGCCCTTTATGTCGGCAAAATGTGTGGCGCGGAGTTTGTCGAACCACTCGCGCAAAAAGCCGCGCAGCAAATCGCGCAAAATAGCGCCATGCGCGCGCTAGATTCTACGCTTTTAAGCACGATAGCGCACTGCCACCTATGCCCTAGAAGCAAGATGCAAGCGCCAAAAGCTGGCTACATACAGCCAGAATCTAGTATCATTTTTGTCGTGGAGTTTGCTATGGGCGAGGGCGCAGAGCTGTTTGACTCCAAAGGCTCGCAGATGCTAAGCAACATCGCGCAAAATGTCTTTGGCGCGGGCATGGGCGCTTTTAGCGTTTTTTCGCTGCTAAAATGTGGCACGCATGAGTCAAGCACGCAAGAGCGCGAGCAGTGCAAACCCTACCTCATAAGCCAAATCAAAGAATCAAGCGCAAAAGGCGTCATCGTCTTTGGCGATGTGGTGCTAGAATCCTTGCTTGGGCTAGATTCTACGCATAAAGGCGTGCGGCTTGATTTGTTTGGCAAGCATGCTATCGCTACGCATTCTATCTCACAGCTTCTTCGCAATCCCACGCTTAAAAAAGAAGCTTTGGAACATTTCTTGATTATGAAAAAATGTTTAACAAAGTAGGCGAAATTTTTGCTATAGTTTGTAAAATTTATTATTTGCAAAAGCAAAGCGGGCGTTTGTAGCAGTTTGCTAGCGCAAAATGATAGGAGAGAAAATGAAAGAAAAAAAGCCTTTGAGTGTTTTTGTGACTTTGGGTATTGGATATGCTGTTTTTGGCGCTATTATACTAGCGCTTTGTGTCTATGCGATAACGCAAATAAGCTTCATCGACTCGCAGCTAAAGCAGATAAATAATGTAAATTCTGCCAAACAGCGCGTGGCGATAGACTTCCGCGGCAGCGTGCATGACCGCTCGATATCTATAAGAGATGTCGTGCTGCACGCATCACAAAGCCCTTTTACGCTAGATTCTGTCGTGAAAGAAATCCGCGAGCTAGAATCCAACTACACTGATGCACGCGCGCGGATGAAGTCTAGCTTTGAAGATACCAAAATGCTAGATGCGCAAGAGAAAGAAATCCTATCGCGCATCGATGCTATCGATACCAAAGCATTGCCTCTCATAAATAGCATCATCGAGCTAAAACGCACAGGCAGCGAAGATCAAGCGATGGCAAAGCTCAATGAAGTGCGCCCGATTTTTGTCTCTTGGCTTGCAGTGATAAATGAGTTTATCAACCTAGAAGAGAGCAAAAACCAAGCGATAACGCCGGTGGTAGAAAGAGTGGTAGATGTGTTTGAAGCGGTGTTTGGCGCAAGTGTCGTCATCTCTATCATACTTGGCGTTTTGATAGCGTTTTTTATCATAAGGCACCTTTCACATATGCTAGGCGGCGAGCCCAACACCGCATCACGCAGCGTGAAACTCATCGCCAGCGGCAATCTATCAGAATCCATAAAAGCCAAGCGCGGAAGTATGCTAGATGATATCGCCGCGATGCAAGAGAAGCTAAGGGGTATTGTGAGTGAGATTTTGGATTCTGCTAATGGGATATTCAAAAACACCCAGCTTGTCGCAAGCGCAAGTGCCAACTCACAAAAAGCCGCAGTATCGCAAAGCGACACAGCCAATCATTCTGCTAGCGAGATAGGCAACATCGCGCAAGGCATCGAGCAAATCGCCACCATCGCTAGACAAACTGAAGAAAACTCCGAAAAAACGCTAGAGCTCTCCAAAAAAGGGCAAGAAGTGATGACAAACACGCAACAAGCCATCGATGAAGTCACGCAAATGGTAAATGCCTCCGCTAGCCAAATCCTAGAGCTACAAAAACAATCTAGCGAAATAGGCTCAAGCGCAAGCCTCATCGCAGAAATCGCCGATCAGACAAACTTGCTCGCACTAAACGCCGCTATCGAAGCTGCGCGCGCAGGCGAGCATGGGCGAGGATTTGCCGTCGTAGCGGATGAGGTGCGAAACCTAGCAGAGCGCACAGCATCAGCGACTTCTCAAATCTCTATGATGATAAAGCATATCCAAGAAGAAATCCAGCATGTTTCAGATTCTATGAATCAAGCCGTCCCATACGCGCAAAAAAGCATGGAGCTCGCCGAGCACACTTCAAATCTGCTTGATGAGATAAAAGAGCAGGCTTCTGACTCGCTGGCAAAGGCAAAAGATGTGAGCGAGTCATCAGGACAGCAAGAAGAGGGCGTGAAAAAGGTGCAAGAAGGCATGCAAGAAATGGTAAAAGTCTCTAATGACACAATGACGCTTATGGGCAAAACTTCTAGCGCAATCTCTGAACTAGAAAATATCTCTATCAAGCTTAGAGAAAACATAGGATTTTTCAAGCTGTAAAATTTTGCGTTTTGGCTTTCTACTTTTTGCGCCTGTGCTTTTTTTGTTTTCTTGCTTGACTTGCGCCTTTTGGTGTTTTGCTCTTTGCTTTTTGCCTTTGGCACTTGCGCTTAATTTTTGTTTTTGCACCCGCATTTGCTTGCCGCTTTGTTTGATTTGCACTCGCGCTTTTTCGCTTCGCCCTTTGCTCTTTTTTTGTTTTTTGGCATTTTGCTTTGGATTTGCACTCGCGCTTTTTTGTCATTGCGAGGAGGCGTAGCTGACGAAGCAATCCACAAAAATCCGAAGGTTTTTCAATAAAAACAAAACCTTCGCACGAAGTGCAAGCGCTTTTTGATTTTTCTTAGGTTTTCTAGATTGCTTCGCTACGCTCGCAATGACGGTTTTTCTTATTTGGCATATTTTTGTCATTGCGAGGATTTGAAAAATCCGAAGCAATCTATTTAAATGCCAAAATCAGCTTTGCATTTTATGATTTTTATATTCTGGCTTTCTCGTCGCCAATCTTTTGTATTTATCCTGGCTTACTAGTCACCTTTCTTTTCTAAAGAAACCCACTTTGTTTGTCTTCTAAAGAAGATTACGCTTTTGCTTCGCCCTTCATCTTTTTTGTTTTTGTGCTTGGCTTGCGCCTTTTTGGCGCTTTACCATTTGCTTTTTTGCCTTTGGCGCTCGTGCTTGATACTTTTGCATCTTTGGCACTTGCACTTTTTTTGTCATTGCGAGGAGGCCGCAGGCCGACGAAACAATCTATAAATGCAAGGTGCTTTTGAATTCTGGATTTATAGCAGAATCCAAATCTTGCTAGATTCTGCATTTTGGTCTTGACTTTCTTGTCTGCAATCTTCTGCCTTTATCCTTGTTGCAAATCGCCAGCTTTTTCTAAAGAAGCTAACGCTTGCTTCGGATTTGCAGAATCCCCACAAAACAAACGAAGTGCCGTTTCTTCACTTCAGTCATGACAAAAAAAGGTTTCTCTAGTAGTGACAGGCTTAGACCTTGGCAGAATCTAAACTAAAATCCATGTAGAATGCGCAAAATATGCAAAATCTAGGCAAAAGTCGCGCTAGCCTTGCTTGAAAGCGCGGGCGATTTGCCCGCAGACATCAGAATCTAGCGCTCGGATGGCTTGATATACCGCGTTTTCTATCGCTCTGGCGTTTGATTTGCCATGGCTTATGATGACTACTTTTTGTATGCCTAGCAGTGGTGCGCCGCCGTATTCTGCGTAGTCCATTTTCTTTTTGAGGTTGGCAAATGCACCTTTTAGCAAAAGTCCGCCTAGCATGCCAAGCGCAGAGGATTTTATCTCGGATTTTAAGATATGGCTTATCGAGCTTGCGACGCCTTCGCTCGCTTTTAGCACGATGTTGCCGCTGAAGCCATCGCACACGATGACATCCGCGCTACCATTAAATATGTCGTTGCCCTCTACATTGCCTTTGAAAAATGGATAGCTTTTTAGCAGCTTGAAAGCGCCTTTGGTGAGTTCATTGCCCTTAGAATCCTCCTCGCCATTTGCCAAAAGCCCCACGCGCGGATTCTCGTATCCCATCACGCTTTTGGCGTATTCATAGCCCATGATGGCAAACTCGACTAGATACTCGCTCTTGCAGTCGGTGTTCGCGCCGGCATCTAGGATCATGCTGGGCTTGTCTGTGATGGTAGGCATGAGCGTGCAGATAGCTGGGCGGCTCACGCCATCAATGCGCCCTAGTCGCAAGGTGGCTAGACTCATGGTAGCGCCGCTGTGTCCGGGCGAGACCACCGCATCCGCCTTGCCCTCGCGCACCAAATCGGTGGCGATGTATATGGAGGCGTCTTTTTTCTTGAGCGCATCTGTCGCGCTCTCTTCCATGCGGATGTAGTCGCTCGCATGCACGATCTCTACTTTGCTAGCAAGATCGCTTGGCACAAGCGGGGCGATCTCTTTCTCATCGCCCACCAACAATGCCTTGAAATCCTTGTGGCGCAAGGCATCGAGCACGCCCTGAACGATAGGCGGCACGCCATTATCCGCGCCCATGACATCTACTGCAATTCGCATCATAGCCTCTCCTTAAAAGACTTTACAAAGGCTTTTGTCAAATAATTTTAGCTTTTGTGCTTTGGTGGCTTGTGTGGGTGTTTTGCGGATTCTCACATTTTAGATTCCGGAATCTAGATTCTGGATTGTTAGATCTCGCGAGCAAAACCAAAATCTAAAACGCCACAAACTATAAAAAACACAAGGGGGCGCAAACACGCGCGAGGCGCACAATCAGCACAAGATAAACGCAACTAGAGCGAAGTCACGCAAACCGCGCCAGCACACTAGCACGCTAGCAAAAATTATTTGTATGAGCGGCTAAATTTATTTATATGATGTGGCAATTTCCAGCTGCCATCTTTGTCTTTGATAGGCTTAGCTAGCGCTACTTTGTAATGCGTCCTGCGCTTTGCCGCGCGCGTTTTGCTGACTCTTCGTTTTGGGACTGCCATGTGAAACTCCTTAGGTTAATCTTTTGTGTGATAGTCGGATTGAATGGATGCAATCTCGCTTTCCAAGATATAATCCAAATCAATAAAGCCATCGAAAAACTCAATCACATCAAATGTATCAAAGCTTTGGCTTTGTGTATCGCAGAATCCATCTGCAATATACAAAACCAAATCATCATTAAGTGCCTTGCTAAACTCCTCGCCGCTCCTGTCGCACACTAGGCTTATCTGCCCTTCTAGGCGCGCTTGTAGCAGATATAGATTCTGCGATTTGACGCTTATGCTTCCATGAAACACCACGCCATCTTTCTCTAGGCGAAAATCCCTAGGGGTGGCGTGAATCTTTCTCATTTCTATACGCATTTGTTTGGTGTCTTTTTCGTTTTCTTTGGTTTTGGTTTTGTTTGGCTTTGGTTTTGGCGCCGGCTTGTTTGGCGTTTTGGTTGGCACTTTTGGCTAGCGCTTTTTTGGCTAATGTTTTTTTGGCTGGCGGGCGTTTCTAAATTTGGCGCAATTTTAATGCGATTTTAAGGCGATTGCGCGATTTGATTATGTGCTTTAAAGCATTTTATATCGCTTATCGCTTGCCTGCGTGCATTGCTTTGGCAGGCTAAATTCTGGATTTGCATCGCCAAATCCCAAGCAAATCTTGGCAAAATCCAGCAGAAACTTGGCAGAGCCTAGCCCAAACAAAAGCCTAGCAAATCCAAGCAACCCTAAAGTAAATCTTAGCCTAGCAAATCTCGCGTGCAGCGAAGAAAAACGAGATTTCATTTTTCGCATTTTCTGGGCTGTCGCTGCCATGCACTGCGTTTGCATCGATGCTTTCCGCAAAATCCGCGCGGATAGTGCCCGGAGCCGCTTCTTTAGGGTTGGTAGCGCCCATAAGATCGCGGTTTTTGCTAACAGCAGATTCGCCCTCTAGCACCATGACCACCACCGGACCGCTTATCATAAAATCCACCAAATCGCCGAAAAATGGGCGCTCTTTATGCACCGCGTAAAACGCCTGCGCGTCGCATTTGGATAGCTGTAGCTTTTTTGCCGCCGCGATTCTAAGCCCATTTGTCTCAAAGCGATCGATGATCTTGCCTATCGCGCCCTTTTTCACGGCATCTGGCTTGATGATAGATAATGTTTGCTCCACCATAAAATCTCCTTAAAAGTTTGCAATTTGTGATTATAATCTAGCAATGCTTAAATAACAATGAATGCGGATAGGCGCGATGCGAGCGCGCCAAAACGCGCGAAAATTATCGCAAATGCAAAAAAATAGAATCTGCCTAGTTTAAAGTATCTCAAGGATTTTTAAATATTTTTCTGCAAAATCGCTGGTGGCATCTTGCGCGATTTGGTATTTTTCATGATTTTTATGCAGCGTGTCAGGCTCGCTCCATGCCCTCACATCAAAAAATGCGATAGTAAGACTCGGCTGATTTTTGTGGCTAGAATCTTGCGCGCTAGATTTTGCATCAGCTTTAGATTCTGCGCTAGAATCCGCATTTGCGCTAGATTCTGTAGGCGCGCTAGTATAAATATGCGCTCTATATTTATAGCAAATCTCGCGCACCTCATCTATGCGCGGATATATGATGATGCCATGATGCGCCTCATATTTGGCAAGATAGGCAAAAAGCTGGTATAAATCCGCCTGCAAGATGCCAGAATCTGCTCTAGCAAAATCTAGCATTTTCCACTTGGTATCAGCGATTGCGATGATATTTTTATTTTGAGTTTCTTCTTTTTTATACAGCACAATATCTGGGCGCATATTAAATTTATTTTTGCCATTGTGTGTGATGAGATATTTGCTATTTTCTTGGGTTTTTATATAAAAATCAGTATTTTTGGAATATTTTTTTAATTCTTGTGCTACAAATGACTCAAATAGCTCATTCATATCAAATAATAAAGCAAATGCTTTATGCACGCCATTATAAGGCGTAGGGGAGTGATGACGCAAAAATATCGCACACCATGCAAGGATATTTTGATACGCGTCAAACTGGCGCAGATTGGCGTTTTGATGAGATTTGGCAAAATCGGATTCTAGGTGTCTGCTTGGTGGAATGTCGGCAAAAATAAATCGCATTTGGTTTAGAATCCTGCTTGTTTCGGATGAAAAATTTTGAGTAGATAAAAGTGCTAGTGTGCTTGATATGATGCGGTTTGGCGCGATATTTGGGCTATACTCATCGCTTTGGGTGAAAAAGCGCTCTTTGTGTGCGAAATTATATTTTAGATTCTCGCTAAAAAGTAGCTTTCCTTTTAAAAATAATCGATTTTCTTCCTCTAGTATATAGTCGCTTTTGATTCCGCGCTTGATAAGCCTGTCTAGCTCGCCTAGAAACATACGCACAAACACCTCAAGGAGTGGCATATTTTGCGTGTGTAGCGATGCGATATTGCTTTGTTTAAATGGCGAATCGCGCAGGGATTTTAGAAGATTTATAAGCAAAGTGCGCGCTTGGAGCGTGGGGCTAGCGGAATCCTTGTCTTTGGATTCTATATTTTTAGATTCTGTGTTTTTGGATTCTGGTGAGATTGCAGAATCTGCGCTATTTTTGCTATTTTCACTTGGCTCTTTTTGCATAGATTCTGCTTGCGATAGCTTGATATCATCTCGAAAAATCTTTGGCAAAATCTCTAGACAAAAGCCGCTTTTGGTTTGTATGAGTCCTACAAAATTTTGCGCTTTTAGTTGGTTGGCACCATAAAAATTAATAAATTTTTGATTTTCCTTTTCTTTGGCAAAATCTTGTAGTTCTTTAAATGCTCTTTCTGCTTTTGTCTTGGCGCTAGAATCCAGCGCGCCACCGCGCACCAAAGATTTTTCTATGTCACTTATACCAAAGCTTTGCCATTCTGCTATAGCTAGGGTATTTTTGGTATTTTTTAGGCTCATTGGTTTTGGTTTTCATCCGGTTTTTTAAAATTATATATTTTTTGGAAGTTTTCTAGACTCCAGCTATTAGAATCTGTGATTTCATAAATCACTTTTTCGCTATCTAGCTCGCCAAATTTAGAGTCAAAAAGCTCTGCAAAACTCGAATCTTTTTTTGCTTTTATCATACCATTACCATTTAGCACCGCATCGATTTTGGCATAATCATCATAGAAATACTCTTGCAAAAGCGGAATGACTTTGTTTTTAAACACGCCTTGCAAAGCCTCGATACTATCAACGCCTATAAAAAACGCATGCCCTATCGCATGCTCTCTATCAAGTAAAAATTCTATGCGTTCATTTAAAATCCTTAAAAGCTTTTGTAAATTTACGCCATCGCAATCCTTGTTTATATTTTCATTGCCCCATTGTGGCATCATCTCGACAAACTCAAACCGCCTACGCAGCGCAGTATCAAGCATGGCGATGCTTCTATCGGCAGTATTCATCGTGCCTATTATATAAAGATTATTTGGCACACCAAAAGTCTCGCCACTATAAGGAAGTGTGACTTGTAAAGCCTCTTCTGCGCCAAGTCTTTTGCTAGGCTCGATAAGCGTGATAAGCTCGCCTAGAATCTTAGAAATATTCCCGCGATTTATTTCATCGATGATGAGGACATGATTGTGGCGTTGTTTTAAGTAAATATTAAAAAAGCAATCTGCTACCGCATCGTAATGCTTGAAGAAAAATTCCTCAGTGCATGTTGGCCTGTGTTTGAGAAATTTTTCTATCTTTTCCTTATTAAAAACCTTCCTAAATTCCCCCCACCTGTCATTGCGACTTTTACTATTAAAATCTTTGGCGCTTTTAAAACATTTTATTACGTTTTGTATACAAGATGAAACTCCATTTTCATGACTATAATCAGTGCAGCCCATATGTGTTATTATGTGATACCTACCTGCATCCATCATGATTTTTTGATTCTCTAATTTAAATATACAATTTTTGTGCTCTACTAATGCTATGGCTCCAAAATTAAAGCATCCCCTGAAAAAATCTATAAAATCATTGATGATTTTATCATTCACTATTGGACTAAATTCGATTGTTTTATTGCAAAGCTCCTTAAAAATACCAGCCTTAACTTCATAAAAAAGATTTCCCAGCTTATCGATTTTGCCCCTACACTCACCACTTTCCATACCATCTTCAAGCTGGTTTGCCTCATCTTCTCTTCCGCCAAAATGCTCTTTCTTGTCATTATCCTTATCTACAAAAACAGGCTTTATCCCCTCTACAAACTCCTCATAAGAATAGCTTTGGTGGAATGTCACAAACTCGATTTGCCCGGATTCCCTAAACTCATCAAATTTAGCCTTCCGCTCCTTGCGCTTTAGATTCTCTATGTCAATCCCCAGAATCTCCAGCGCCTTATCGATAGTCGCATAAGTTTTTCCTGTGCCCGGAGATCCATAGAGGATTTGGTTTAGCGGCTGTGCTTTTGGCTGTATCTTTTGTGCTTCGCTATTTTCTGACATATTTTCTCCTTAAGCATAAATATTGGCAATAACCCAGATTCTAAAACCGCAAATAATAGCAAAAACACACAAAAAGCACAAATAATTTTTGCGTTAGCTTCATGCTCGCCACGCAGAATCCAATTCAGATTCCAGCCAAAAACCAGCCGGACTCCGCCAGAATCTACCCACGATTTAGAATCCAAATTTTTCCCCCAAATTCACAATATTTTTGCTACAATAAGCACTTTTATAGATTCAAGGGGTGTTAGATATGGGACTGACTTTAGGCATTGATATAGGGAGCACGACGGCAAAAATCGCATTGATGGATGGCGATGAGATTATTTACAAAAAATATGAGCGCCATTATTCCAAGGTGCGCGAGAAAAGCATCGAGATTGTGGAGGGCTTGCGCGATATTATCGGCGAGCGCGAGTTTAAGGTTTCCATTTCTGGTTCGGCTGGATTTGGGATTTGCAAGGCTGTTGGGATTGACTTCGCGCAAGAAGTGTTTGCCACGGCTGAAGCGATAAAATTCCTAGAGCCAGATACGGATTGTGTCATCGAGCTAGGTGGCGAGGATGCAAAGATTCTCTTCCTAAGCGGTGGGACAGAAGAGCGGATGAATGGTTCATGTGCTGGCGGGACAGGTGCCTTTATCGATCAAATGGTGACACTGCTAGCCATTAGCGCGCAAGAGTTTGATGAGATTTCATTGAGCGCGGATAAAATCTACCCCGTGGCATCGCGCTGTGGCGTGTTTGCCAAAACTGATGTGCAGCCACTCCTCAATCAAGGTGTGAATAAAAAAGACATTACCGCAAGTATCTTTCAAGCGGTGGTGGATCAAACCATAAGCGGGCTAGCGCAAGGGCGCAAAATCGCCGGAAAAGTGATGTTTTTGGGTGGGCCATTGTTTTTCTACAAAGGCTTGCAGAAGCGATTCCAAGAGAGTTTGAAGCTTGATAACGAACATGCGATTTTCCCAGACTACGCGCAGTATTCTGTGTCTATCGGCGTGGCACTTTGTGCGAGGGAAAATGAAAAATCCTATACCTGCGATAGTCTCATCGCAAAGCTTGTAGAATCTAAAAATGTCGCAAGTAAAAATAAATATCTTGAACCACTTTTTGCAGATTCTAAAGAATACGAGGAGTTTGTGGCGCGTCATAAAGATGCAAGCGTAGATGAGATAAGCATCGATGAAGCCTACAAGGCGGGCGGATTTAAAAAGATAGATTGCTATATCGGCATAGATTGTGGCTCGACGACGACAAAGCTTGTGATAATCGATGATTTCGCGCGCATTCTCTATCAATTTTATAACTCAAATCAAGGCAACCCCGCAAGTGTGATTTTCGAGCAGCTAAATTATATTTATGAAAATTTCGGCGATAAAATCAATATCAAAGGAAGCGCAGTAACAGGCTATGGCGAGGAGCTTATAAAGGCTGGATTTGGGCTAGATTCCGGACTTGTGGAGACGATGGCACACCTCAAAGCCGCACAGCACTTCAATCCGCAAGTAGATTTTATCATCGATATCGGCGGGCAGGATATCAAATGCTTTTATATCAAAAACCAAACGATAGATTCTATCATGCTAAATGAAGCTTGCTCGAGCGGTTGCGGGAGCTTTATAGAGACTTTTGCGCGCTCGATGGGCTATGATGTGGCAAGCTTTTCAAAGCTAGGATTAGAATCTAAAAGCCCTGTGGAGCTTGGAAGTCGCTGCACCGTGTTTATGAATAGCTCGGTAAAAGAGGCGCAAAAAGAAGGCGCATGCATCGAAGATATCAGCGCTGGGCTTTCTATGAGTGTAGTGAAAAATGCGATTTACAAAGTCATCCGCGCGCGCGATGCGGATGATTTGGGACAGCAGATTGTCGTGCAGGGCGGGACATTCTACAATGACGCGGTTTTGAGAAGTTTTGAGAAAGAAATCGGGCGCAATGTTATCCGCCCTAAAATCAGCGGGCTTATGGGTGCGTTTGGCGCGGCACTCTACGCGCAAGGGCTAAATCTAGCAAAATCTAGCATTATTACACCTGAAGAGTTGCAAGGATTTGAGCACACCGCGACAGCCACGGTTTGCAAGATTTGCGGGAATAACTGCAACCTAACGATAAACAAATTTGGTAACGCGCAAGGAGCGAAAAAGTTTATCTCTGGCAATCGTTGCGACAAACCGCTAGGCTTTAAGAAAGTCTTGCACTTGCCAAATATGTATGATTACAAGCTTAGTAAGCTCAAAAATATGTTTGAATACAAGGATTTTGATAAAGAGCATTGCGCGGTGAAGTTTGGCTCGCGTGGGAAAATCGGCATCCCTTTAGGGCTCAATATGTATGAGAATCTGCCTTTTTGGCATACGCTTTTAAGCGAGCTAGGCTATGAAGTGGTGGTTTCTGATATCACCACGCGAAAAACCTTTGCCAAAGGGCAATACAGCATCCCAAGTGATACTGTATGCTATCCAGCAAAGCTCCAGCACGGACATATAGAAAACCTCATGGATAGGGGCGTGGAAAAGATTTTCTATCCTTGCATGAGTTACAACTTCGAATCTGATGCCAAACACCAAGACACCAGCACAAATAATTACAATTGCCCGGTGGTGGCTTATTACCCAGAATTGCTGAATGCAAATGTCGATAGACTGCGCGAGGTAAAATTCCTCTATCCGTATTTTGGCTTGCATAAAAAAGAAGAGTTTTTTGCAAAAAGCCTAGATTTTTTCAAAAAAGAATTAGGCGCAAGTAAAGGCGAGTTTAGAAAAGCGCTTGATAGGGCGTATGCATTCCGCGAAGCATGGCTTGATGATATCCAAAGAGAGGGTGAGAAAAACCTAGCATATATAAAAGAGCATAATCTCAAAGCGATCGTGCTAAGCGGGCGTCCATATCATATCGACCCAGAGATAAATCATGGCATTGATAAGCTTATAAACTCGCTTGGATTGGTGGTTTTGAGTGAGGATTCTATCTCGCATTTGGCTACGGCAAAAGATTTGCAGATTTTAAATCAATGGAGCTACCACTCACGCCTTTATAATGCTGCGGAGTTTGTCTGCGCGCATGATAATATCGAGCTAGTCCAGCTTGTGAGCTTTGGCTGCGGGATAGATTCCATCACCACCGATGAGGTGCGCGCGATTTTGGAAGCGCGAGGGAGATTCTACACTCAGCTAAAAATCGATGAGATTAGTAACCTTGGCGCTGTAAAAATCAGAATCCGCTCGCTCCTAGGCGCTATGGAAGAAAAAATGAGCGGGCAAAAATCAAAGCTCACCCAAAGCATACTTTTCCACAACACCCACGCGCAAAAAGAAATGCGTAAAATGATGGCTTTGATAAACTAAGCGATAAACACTTAAGGAGAACACATGACACAAAAAATCAACACTCAAACACTTGGCTTAGGCGCGCAAAACGCGCAAGATTTGGCACATGAAGTCGCGGGCGTGGCACAAAATGCAAAAGAGCTTGCTAGTGAAGTAGCCGAAAGCGTAGCGCAAAAAGCACAAAGCGCCGCACAGAGCGCAAAAGGCGTGGCAAGTGAAGTTGCTTCAAGCGTGCAGGGCGTGGCGCAGAATGCTAAAGGGCTCGCCAACGAAGTGGCGCAAAATGCTAAGGGACTTGCTAGTGAAGTGGCACAAAACGCCAAAGGGCTCGCCAACGAAGTCGCACAAAATGCCAAAGATTCTATGCAAGGCGTCGCAGAAAATCTCGTGCGTAAAACTCAAGGAATCGCGCAAAGCGCAAAAGAATCTCTTGTGAATTTCCGCCCAGATTCTACCGCTTTGCCAAACAGCGGCAAAACGCCAAGCATAGGTAAGTGGAATGTCGGTTCCAGCACGGATAGCATCCTAAAAACAAATCGCGAGATTACCAAAGTGCCTTTCACAAAAGAGATGAAAGACACCCACACAATCCTTGTGCCAATGATGCTTCCGATACATTTTAGATTTTTGGTAAATATCTTGCATTTGCATGGCTACAAGGCTGAACTGCTCCACAATGAAGGTGCAGGCGTGGTGAATGAGGGCTTGAGAAATGTGCATAATGACACTTGCTACCCTGCGCTTCTTGTGATAGGGCAGATGATTGACGCGCTAAAAAGTGGCAAATGGGATCTAAGCAAAGTCGCGCTTCTCATCACGCAAACCGGCGGTGGCTGTCGCGCGAGCAACTATATCCACCTTTTACGCAAAGCGCTTAATAAAGCGGGCTTTGGCGAGATTCCAGTGATTTCACTAAACTTTAGCGGGCTAGAGGCCGATCAAGGCTTTAGCGTCACACGCCCAATGCTGCAAAACTTCCTATCCGCCATCATTTATGGCGATTTGCTAATGCATATTTCAAACCAATGCAAATCCTATGAGCTAAACAAAGGCGATACAGAGGCAAAAATCGCCAAATGGGTGGAGAGAATCACGACGCCGGGCACAAACAAGGGGCTTACAAGCTACAAAGCGCTAAAAAAAGATATAAAAGAGATTCTCGATGATTTTGCAAGCATTCCACGAAGCGCGGAGAAAAAGGTGCAGGTGGGAATCGTGGGTGAGATTTATATCAAATTCTCGCCATTGGGGAACAATAACCTTGAGGACTTTTTGTTGAGTGAAAATTGCGAAGTGGTGATACCCGGATTCCTAGATTTTTGCTTGTATTGCATCAATGATAGCATTGTGGAAAACAAAATGTATGGCGGCAAGTGGCTTACAAGGATGATTTATCGCGTGGTGTTTGAATACTTCTGCGGGAAGCAAAAAGATATGATAAAAATGATTCAAAAGCACGGCGTTTTCCGCGCGCCAAGTCCGTTTAAGCATACAAAATCGCTTGCTGATGGCTATGTGAGCGAGGCGATGAATATGGGTGAGGGCTGGCTACTCACTGCTGAAATGCTAGAGCTTATCGAGCAGGGCGTGAATAATGTCGTCTGCACGCAGCCTTTTGGGTGTCTGCCAAATCATATCGTCGGGCGCGGTATGATGAAGGTGATAAAAGAGAAAAATCCACAAAGCAACATTGTCTCAATCGACTATGATCCAAGCGCTACGCGCGTAAATCAAGAAAATCGTATAAAGCTAATGCTAAGCAACGCACGCAAAGAACTAGCCTAAACCTTTAAAAAGCGCGTTGTCTCTTGCGCGCTTTTTTAGGAGCTTGATTTTCGCTTCGTCGATAGACTTTTTAGCAACGCACGCAAGGAATTAGTGTAGTAATAAATCTATAGCGTGCGACAAGCACGGCTATAGAATCTAAGATTGCTTATTTGATGTATCACCACCATTTTGGTGGTGATACTCTGGGTTTGATGTCAGCTTATTTTTTGAGTTTTTCCGATTCTTTCAATCTTTCAACTCTTTCTTCGTGTTGCTCTTTAAGCTTGTTGCCTTTTTTTCCCATTCTTTGGAATAGCTTAACAGATATAAACGCTGCTACCCCAACTCCAACTGCAGGTAGAGCCACAGCTGCAGCGGCTGGAGCAAAAAGAGCACCAACAACTGGTATGCCAGCAGCCCAAGGCGTTACCGCTGCTACGGTAGCAGCACTAGCAGCACCACCTGCAATAAGTGCGCCCCCATTCTCGCCAAGCACTTTGCTAGCAATTATTGGCTTTTCCTCATTGTGTTTTTTTATATCCTCATTAGTTACGCTTTCTTCAATATCCTTCACTGGACTTTTTGTTTCTTGACTCATTTTATCTCCTTTTAATAATATTATTTGCCAAAGATAGCATTAAATATTTCTGCCGTTAATGCAAAAAAAATCTTTTGCCAGCTCAACTACACTTTTGCCATCAATTTGTGTCCCAAATAGCAATGCAGCAGGAAGAGCAAATGCAGTAACTATAGTCGATAATGCAGGACCCAAAAGAGGAACACTGGCTATTAATGTATTGAGTGCAAGCACAGCCAGAATAGAAGCGCTAGTAGCAGGATATTTATGTATAAACTCAACAATCTTACCAACAATTATTTTGCCAACATTGATTACCTTGCTACCCACTTTTTCGGTGTGCTCCAATAATCCCAGCAATAATTCTGTCATCTCCACAGATAAACCTTTGCTATGTAGCCATACAGCTATTTTGTCCCAATTTACCGAGCTATACTCAGCATCCAATGCAGCATATCGCTCAAGTGCCAATGCTTGTTGCATAAGAACTCCTTAATTTTGAATTAGGGCTCGATTATATATATATAAATTTTTTCTGAAATTGCTTTTGTTTTTAAGATTTTTTAAAATGATGCAGAGAGAAATTCTGCCTTGAAAAATGCTTAACTTTTGCCAAAAAGCGCCCCATAGCAACTACGCGCAACCACCACAAAAAACCACACGCATTGCAATATCCTGCCCCCTACATTGAGATGCGAACCCAAAGCATCATCTCCAAGCCCTAATCTCATATCACGCGATTTTGACTCAATTTTATTGGTCTTCTAAAACAATCCAAAAAGTTTAGAATCCAAAAAAATGCAGATTCCGCATCTTAGATAACTCTTAAAAACCATTTAAAGTTTTTAAAACCCTACGCCCTTTTGGATAATGCGCTAAAGCTTAGGTTTAAAAGCAGGATAAACACGAAAAGCACCGCGCCACACGCGATAAGCACCTCTCTATGCAGATCCTGCGCGTATCCGAGCTCTAGCACGATGTTTGTCGTGAGTGTGCGGAAGCCATCTGTGATGGATTCTGGTATCATGGCTTGGTTGCCCGCCACCACGATGACTGCCATCGCCTCGCCGATAGCCCGCCCCATTCCAAGTATGATGCTAGCTAGAATCCCGCTTTTGGCATCTTTTAGCAGCACAAAAAACACCGCGCGCTCCTTGCTAGCCCCAAGTGCCAGCGCGCCTTCATAATACGATTTTGACACCGCTTCGATGCTGGTTTTGGAGATGAGGATGATGGTGGGAAGTATCATAAGCCCTAGCAGGATTCCAGCGGTCAGCAAGCCTTTGCCACTCGTCTCAAACACATCGCCCACCAGCGGCACGAGCACCACCAAGCCAAAAAATCCATACACGATAGAAGGGATCCCCGCCAGCAGCTCCACGCAAGGAGTGAGTGCCGCGCGCACTTTGGCGCTGCAAAAATACGCCAAATACACCGCGCTAAACACGCCCACGCCCACGCCAAAACATATCGCAAGCGCGCTCACCATGATGCTCCCCACAATCATAGGGAAAATGCCAAAAACCTCATTTGAAGGCTTCCAAGTCATCCCAAAGATAAAATCCACAACGCCGATGTTTGCGATGGTGGGGATGGCATTGCCAAACAAAAATAGGCAAATCGCAAGCACAGAAATCACGCACAAAATCGCGCAAAGCAAAAATAACGCGCTCATAAATTTTTCTAGCAAAATGGCTTTGAGCTGGGCGCGCTGCTCTAGCTGAAGCGCGCTTATAGATGCGCTGGTGAATGAGGCGTCATCAAGTGCGGATTTTTGCGCGGATTTTTGTGATGTTTTGGGTGCGCTTTTGGGCGAGGCTTTGGATGCGCTTTTTTGCGCGGATTTTGGCAAAAGTGGATTCTGGTCTAGAATCTGGTGCGCGCGCTGATTTTTTGGATTTTTCAGATTCTGCGGATTCTGGCTCAACGCTAGGCGCCAAAGCAGCTTTAGGATATAAATCTGCCTGCTAACCCACCTGCCAAATAGCCTTGATAAATGCTTGGTGTATGAAAGATGCGTGTTTTGCGCGGGAATGTTTTGGGGAATATGTGGCAGCGTGCTTGCGTTTGGCGGCGTGTTTTGCAAAGCGTTTTGCGTGATGCTTTGTGGCGCGTCTCGCAAAAATGCGTTTTGTGTAAATGTGCTTTGTGTGAATGGATTTTGAGTCGTGCTTTGTGGCGTATTTTGCGCGATGTTTTGTAGTGCGCTTTGGTTTGGATGAGGATTTAGCGCGCTTGACAAAGGCGCGGTTGCGCTTGGTGCGCTTGTTTGGAGTGCGGATTCTAGGCTAGGATCTAGGCTCGTAGCGGAGCTGTAAGCATCTCGCGCTGGATTCTGCGCGTTTTGGCGCAATAGGCGCTTGATGAGGCGTTTGTAATTGCGCTTGGCGATGTGAAATTGCACTTTGATTTTTATGCGTTTTGCTGGCATTTTTACCCTTGATATTTGTGATTTTGCGCTTTTGCGGATATTTGCGAGTATAGATTCTGCGCGTAAAGATTTGCAAACGCTATGTAAAAAATATGTAAAATCCACGCCAAAAGGCAGGGCAAAAATTAAAAGACAAAACCGCTAGAATCTAAAAACGACTTTTAAGATATAATGCAAAGCTAAATTGCAAGGAGTCAAAATGACAATGCAGAATCTAACCCAGCCACAAAACGCCAGCAAAGCGCAGAATCTAAAAAAATTAAATCTAAAAAGCCTAAATCTAAAGAGGCTAACTCCAAAACTGCCAAATCTAAGACAGCTAGCCTTTATCAGCATAGCTGCGCTTGGCTTGATGTTTAGCGCTTGTAATATTTTTTCAAACAATGCAGCCAGCACAAATCCCCTCACTGACAAACCAAAGCACCAGCACCACCCGCAGACGCGCGATGAGCTAGTAGCGCTGTTAAAAGATGAAAACATCAAGCTAGACACGATAAACACCAGCAAAATCACTGATATGAGCTTTTTGTTTGCGGATATTTCTAGCAATAGATGCGATTTGCTGGGATGTAAGGAGGCTGAATTATATAAGCAAAATTGCGAAAATGCAGCTAGAGGGCGAAAAGATTTTAGCGGGATAGAATCTTGGGATGTTAGCAATGTCACAGATATGAGCTATATGTTTTGGGGCACAGCATCTTTCAACCAGCCGCTAGATTCTTGGAATGTCAGTAAAGTAACAGATATGCATCGTATGTTTGCTGAAGCAAAATCCTTCAACCAGCCACTAGATTCTTGGGATGTCGGCAATGTCGAGAATATGCTCTATATGTTTTATCATGCGCAATCTTTCAACCAGTCGCTAAATTCTTGGGATGTCCGCAAAGTGGAGGATATGAATGCTATGTTTGCTGGGGCGACATCTTTCAACCAGCCTCTAGATAAATGGAATGTCAGCAATGTCAAAGATATGAGCGATATGTTTCATGGTGCAAAAGTTTTCAACCAGCCACTAGATTCTTGGGATGTCTCTAATGTGGAGAATATGAAAAATATGTTTGCTTGGGTGAAATCCTTCAATCAGTCGCTAGATAAATGGGATGTCAGCAAGGTAAGAGATATGGGCGGTATGTTTAATAGCGCGACATCTTTTAATCAACCGCTAAACTCTTGGAATGTCAGCAATGTAAGAGATATGCGAAACATGTTTGATGGCGCAGCGTCTTTCAACCAGCCACTTAATAAATGGGATGTCCGCAAAGTCGAGGACTTAAGAAGGATGTTTAGACATGCGGAGTCTTTTAAGCAGAATCTAGAATCTTGGAAAGTAAATAAAGATGCTGTGCGACATAGTATGTTTGAAAACTCGCCACTGGGATCTAAACCGCCAAAATGGTGGTATCAGAGATAAGGCAAAAGCGCTGGAATTCGCAAAGTGTTAGAATCTAAAAAGCGCAGAATCTAAATTTGTCGTTGCTAAAAACCTTCCTCGTCATTGCGAGCGAGAGCGTAGCTCGAGCGCGGCAATCCATTTTGAGGCAGATTCTGCATTTTGATAGATTACTAAAGAAGCTAGCGCTTTGCTTCGTCGCCTTGCTCCTCGCAATGACGATGACAAAACTTAAAAAGTGGCAAAAGCGCTGGAATCTAAAAAGCACTAGAATCTAAAAAGCGACTTTTGAAGTATAATGCCAAAGCTAAATTGCGAATACGAAGGAGTCAAAAATGACAGCCCAGAATCCAAAAATACCAAATCTAAAAATGCTTAAAAACCTAGCCCTTGCCTGCCTTTTTGCGCTAATGCTAGATTCTAGCCTGCAAGCCAACACAAATCCCCTCACCGACACATCAAAGCACAAATACCACCCACAAACTCGCGATGAGCTCGTGCAGCTACTACGCAAGGAAAAAATCAAACTAGACACCATAGACACCAGCAAAATCACTGATATGAGCTTTTTGTTTGCAGATACTTCATCTGTGAGTTGCAGGGAAGTAAGAAACAAAGGCTCTATGCCATATAGGCAAAACTGCGAAAACACCGCTGGAGGGCGCAAGGATTTTGGCGGGATTTGGACTTGGGATGTGAGTAATGTCAAAGATATGAGCCATATGTTTGAGTATGCGCGATATTTTAACCAGCCGCTAAAAACTTGGGATGTCAGCAGTGTAGAAAATATGGAAAGTATGTTTTACATGGCAAAATCCTTTAATGAAGCGCTAAATTCTTGGGATGTCAGCAGCGTCACAAATATGAAAAATATGTTTGAAAGCGCAACAAACTTCAATCAGCCCTTAGATAAATGGAATGTGAGCAATGTCACAAGCATGAAAAATATGTTTCACGATGCAATAGGCTTTAATCAAAATATAAACTCTTGGGATGTGAGTAATGTCACAAATATGGAAGCTATGTTTTATGAGGCATATTTTTTCAAGCAGCCGCTTGATAAATGGGATGTGAGTAATGTTGTATATATGTACTCGGTGTTTGCTTACACAGATTTTTTCAACCAGCCGCTTGAAGCTTGGAATGTTAGCAATGTAAAAGATATGTTTGGCATGTTTCGCAATGCAACAGCCTTCAACCAGCCGCTAGATAAATGGGATGTGAGTAATGTCACAGATATGAGATATATGTTTTGGATGGCAATATCCTTTAATCAAAATCTAGACTCTTGGCAAGTAAATAAAGATGCGCAGCAAGAAATCATGTTTGCCGACTCACCGCTCAAATCCAATCCGCCAAAATGGCACAAAGAGTGGCTAGATAAGCAACTAAAAAAATAGCTAGAAAATAGACAAAGAGTCTAAAAAATAGCTTTGTGATGGTGACAAAGCGCGGCTAGATTCTAGAATCTAGAATCTGGATTTGTCGTTGCTGGAGAAATTTGCGCTTTACTAAAGAAGCTACGCTTTGCTAAAGAAATTTTTTCGTCGTTGCGAGACTTGCGCTAGCAAGGCGAAGCAATCCATTTAGACAAAATTCTGCGGTTTTTATGGATTACTAAAGAAGCTTACGCTTTGCTCCTCGCAAAACACTAGAATCCAAAAAGTGCAGAATCTAAAAGCGATTTTAAAGTATAATGCCAAAGCCAAATTACAAAGGAGTCAAAATGACAACCCCGAATCTAAAAATACTACAAAACGCCAGCGAAGCGTGGAATCTAAAAATGCTAAAAATGCCACAAAACGCGAGCGTGACGCAGAATCTAAAAATGCCAAAATCAAAAATGCCAAATCTAAAAATGTTTAAAAAGCTAGCCCTTGCCTGCCTTTTTGCGCTAATGCTAGATTCTAGCCTGCAAGCAAACACCAACCCTTTGACCGACACATCAAAGCACATTTACCACCCGCAGACATACGATGAACTCGCAGAACTACTGCGCAATGAAAACATCAAACTAGACACGATAGATACCAGCAAAATCACAGATATGGACTCTTTGTTTGAAGATAGCGAGCGCAAGGATTTTGGCGGGATTGAGACTTGGGATGTCAGCAATGTTACAAATATGGAGAGTATGTTTTGGGGTGCAAAATCCTTCAACCAGCCACTAGAATCTTGGGATGTAAGTAGCGTTACAGATATGAGCAGTATGTTTTATGGCGCGCAAGCTTTCAACCAACCGCTTAATAAGTGGGATGTCAGTAATGTTATAAATATGGATGGCATGTTTGAAGAAGCAAAATCTTTCAAGCAGAATCTAGATTCTTGGCAAATAAATAAAGACGCGGACACAGAAGGTATGTTTGCTGACTCCCCGCTAGAATCTAAGCCGCCGAAGTGGTATAAAAAGCGCTAATGCAAGATGGAGCGATGATAAAGCGCGACCAAAACCCGCCAAACCCTTGGCTAAACCAAATCTGCAAAGGAGCAAACCACTTATGAAAAAACGATTTGAAATAGGCTTTGTCATCACCATCGCTGCGGTGCTTGTCGTGTGGCTTGTCATAAGTTTTTACAAAGCATACGCGCCCAAACCCCAGCAAATCCAAGGGCAAATCCAAGCCAGAGAATACAGCGTAAGCTCCAAACTCGCCGGGCGCGTGGGCTCGGTGTTGGTAAAAAGAGGCGACAAAGTCAAAAAAGGCGAGCTCATTTTCACGATAGATTCTCCCGAAGTGCTAGCCAAGCTCACCCAAGCGCAAGCGGGCTATGAAGCCGCCAAAGCGATGTCAGAAGAAGCACACAAGGGCGCGAGAGTAGAGACTATCACTTCTGCGCGCGATATCTATCAGAGCGCCAAAGCCATGCGCGAGCTTAGCGAAAACACCTATAATCGCATAGAAGAGCTGTATAAAAGCGGTGTCGCAAGCCTACAAAGGCGCGATGAGGCATACACCGCCTTCCAAAACGCCAAATACAGCGAAAACACCGCATACCAGCAGTATAAAATAGCGCTTGATGGCGCGACCAAAGAAACCAAAGAAGCCGCCAAACAAAAAGAAATCGCCGCGGGCGGGCAGCTAAGCGAGGTGCAAGCATATATCAAAGATATGCAAGCCTACGCGCCAAATGATGGCGAGGTGGCAAATATCCTGCTGCATGAGGGCGAGCTAAGCCCCACGGGATTCCCGGTGGTGATGATAGTCGATAATAATGATGCGTGGCTTAGGCTAAGTGTGAGCGAGGAGTATTTGGAGCATTTCAAAGAGGGGAGCGAGTTTAGCGCGTTTTTGCCAGCGCTTGGGGAGGAGCGGCGATTTAGAGTGCGGTATGTGTCAGTGCTTGGCGATTTTGCGACTTGGCGCGCGACTTCTGGCTCCAAAGGCTATGATTTGCGAAGCTTTGAGATAGAAGCGCTACCGCTGGAAAATAGCGGCGAGTATCGCATCGGCATGAGCGCTATCATCACTATAGAAAAATAAAGCGCGCGATATGAAAGGCAAAAAGTCGGTGGATTCTGCAAAAGATTTGGATTCTGCGCTTTCTGGGCTGGAGCCTAAAAGGCTGGCAGAATCCGCGCAGGCGACTAGGGAAATGCCAGAATCTAGAGAAATACTAGAATCCGCGCAGGATTTAGATTCTGCACGCGCGCTGGAATCTGCGGGCAATGTAGAATCTACCAATCGTCATTGCGAGGATTTAAAAAATCCGAAGCAATCTACAAAAGACATGCAAAGCGCAGAATCTAAATTGGCAAAAAATGCAGAATCTGCAATAAATCAAAACGATAATGGATTGCCGCGCTCGAGCTACGCCCTCGCTCGCAAAACGAACGAAGTGAGTTTCTTTAGTAATGACGGAAAAACAATTTTCTTTAATGTAGCAGAATCCAAAAAGGCGAGTTTTTTCAGTAATGACAAAAATTTAGATTCTAGCACGCCAAAATCTGCGCGCGATGTAGATTCTGCCAATCGTCATTGCGAGGAGGCGCAGCCGACGAAGCAATCCATAAAGATAACGCAAAGCGAGTTTTTTCATGAATCCAAAGAAGGCACACAAAGCGCAGAATCTAAATTGGCAGAAAATGCAGAATCCGCTCAAATGGATTGCTTCGCCGACAAGTCGACTCGCAAAACGAACAAAGTGAGTTTCTTTAGTAATGGCGGAAAAGTAGAATCCAAATCAACAAAAAGCGCAGATTCTGCGATAAATCAAACCGACAATGGATTGCCGCGCCGCATAAATGCGGCTCGCAATGACAAAAAAACAAATTTTTTTGGCAATGACGATAAGCCCAAACCCGCATCCAAACCCTACACCAAGCTCATCATCCAGCTATGGAAATTCCTAAGCAGGCGCAAGGTGCTTTTTCTGATTTACTTCGTGCTGCCTTTGCTTATCGCGTGGTTCATATACGCGGTGTTTATGGCATCTTTGCCGCGCGATTTGCCTGTGGGCGTGGTGGATTTAGACCACTCAAGCGCAAGCTATGAGCTAATCTACAATGCCAACAACCTCCCAGCGATGAAAATCACGCGCGCATACCACTCTATCACAGAGGCCAAACAAGATCTCGCCACCGCCAAAATCTATGCGCTCATCGTCATTCCCTACAACTACGAGCGCGACATCAAGCTAAAAAATGGCGCAAAAGTCGCGCTGTATTACAACGCGCAGTTTGTGCTGGTGGGCAAATCGCTAAATAGCGCGTTCGCGCAAGTCATAGGCACGCTAGATGCTACGCAATGGGTGGCGACAAACCTTATCGAAGTCGAAAATATGACGCTTGCCAAAGCTAAGGCGATGCCGATTTTCTCGCAAATCACAGCACTCTATAACCCAAGCAGCAATTATACGCAATTCCTCTTGACGCTGCTTTTGCCCTGCATGCTGCAAATCCTAAGCGCGCTAGGCATGATACACCTGCTAAAATCCGCGCCTTCAACCACCAAAAGCCTTTTTATACGATACGCGTTTAACTCGCTGGTGTTTGTGTTTTGGGGCACTTGCATGGTGATGTTTCTAAAAAACCTCGGCTATGAGACGCGCGGGGATATATGGATTTTGCTTTTTGGCATCGCGCTTTTGGTGTGCGGGGTGAATGGCGTGGTGGTGTTTGTGCAATCTGTGCTTGGCGATTTCAAAGCCACTATCGGCGTAGTTGCCGTATATACCGCGCCCTCACTTGCATTTGCAGGCATCACTTATCCGCAAAACTCTATGAATTTTTTGGCGTATTTTTGGAGCAATTTTTTGCCTATCTCGCATTTTATGAATCTCTATGTCCAGCAGGCAAACTATGGCGGGGGCTTGGATAAGGCGTTTCAGATTATCGGCGGGCTTGGCGGATTTTTGCTGTTTTTCGCATTGGGTGCTGGAATCTATGCGCTAAAAAGGACGCGCGCATGAGCTTTTGGGCGCTGATATTGCAAGAATACAAAGCGATTTTTAGCAATAAAGTAGTCGTGCTAGTCGTATTTATCGGCTCTATGGTGTATGGGCTGCTGTATCCTATGCCATATCTTGGCGATGTGGTGAGCGCGCAAAAGCTAGTCATCATCGATGATGATAAAAGCGCGCTAAGCAAGCGGCTCATTTTCCTCGTGGGCGCGACTCCGCAAATCGAGCTTCTAAGCGAAGTGGATTCTCTGCAAGAAGCGCAAAAACTCATAGAATCCGGACAAGCCGGCGGCGCGCTCTCTATCCCAAAAGGATTTGAAAAAAGCGCGCAAAGTGGCGTGGGCTCGGTGGTGTCGTATATGGGAAATGCGTCGTATTTTTTGGTGTATGGCGCGATAGTCGAAGGCGTGCATAATGCCATAGATGCGCTAAATGATGAGATAAGGAAGCAAAAATCGCACAATCTTTTGAGCGCGCAAATCATCTCGTATGAGCCTATCGCGCTTTATAATCCAAGCCTTGGGTATATCAACTACGCGCTAGCAGCGGTGCTAGTGTTTATCCTGCATCAAACACTAATCGCTGGGTGTGGGATTTTGAGCGCGTATCAAAACAAGCTATATAAACGAGGGGAGCGCGGGTATTTCGCACAAGTCAGCCCGCTAAAGCTTTTGAGTGCGCGTGTGGTCGCGTTTGGCGGGATTTATGTGTGCTGGTTTTTGGTGTATTTTGGGATTTTCTTTCCACTGTTTGGGGTGAGCGTGCATGCGGATTTGCTGGAGTTTTGGTGCTTTGCGCTGGCGTTTATCCTATGCTGCGCGAGTGTAGGCGTGTGTCTTGGGGTGTGTTTGGAGGATGAGAGCATCCCTACGCAAGTGGTGTTTATCTCATCGATGCCGCTGGTGTTTTTGCTGGGATTTATCTGGCCTAGCGATTTGCTGCCGGAGTTTTTGCAAGAGATTGCGTATCTTGTGCCAGCATTTCATGGTGTGCGCGGATTTTTGTCGCTAAATCAGATGGGCGCTGATTTTACTAGCATCATCGGGCATTTTTTAGCACTTCTCGCGCTTGGCGCTTTTAGCTTTGGCATAGCTGTGTGGATACTATCACGCAAACGCGAGGGATAGGCTACAGCCGTTTTAATGCAAAAAATTTAGCGGTGCGCAAAATTTGCAAAATTTCGCAAGCAAACATTTATGTGATATTAAAAATTTTTAGACTAAAATCACGCGTTTTTTGATTTGGATTCTGTTTTTGCAAGCCATCCAAACTAGAATCTACCAATCGTCATTGCGAGGAGCAAAGCGACGAAGCAATCCAAAAGCACTAAATGGATTGCTTCGCGACGCTCGCAATGACAAAATAAAATAGACCATAAAATGCGCCAAACAACTCAGATTCCAGCAAGAATCTAAGTTACAAAAGTTACGCAAAAACTAGATTCCAACCAGAATCTAAATATCACAAACACCAAACAAAAAAGTGTAAAATACACCAAAAACAAGGCTAAAAAGCCAAAAATCAAAAAACGCGCTAAACTATAAACCGCGCCAAAACATATAAACCAAAGACACTAAACCATTAAAACAAACACAAAGGACCTCAATGATCTTCTCCTCTTATATTTTTATCTTTGCGTTTTTGCCTATTGTTTGGATTGGTTATCACACGCTGCGACATTTTAACGCTTATGATTCTAGCAAAGTCTTTTTGGTGCTTGCTTCGCTCTTTTTCTATACCTTTTGGAAGGTGGAATATCTGCCTATTTTGCTTGGCTCGATTATTATAAACTTTTTGATAGCACTAGCTATCACGCGCGGTGGGTTGTGCGGCGGATTGCATAGCTTTTTTGGTGCTTTTGGTGGATTCTCTAGCTTCTCGTTTGTCAGCCTAAAAAAGCGCCTTTTATGCAAAAGATTTGAGCTAGCTTCTAAGAGAGAGAGAGAGAGAGAGAGAGAGAGAGAGAGAGAGAAGGCAAAATTATGAGAGTGAGTCGTATGATTTAGATTCTCATACAAAAAATCCGCAAGGATTTTTTAATCAAATCAAATCTTCGCACGAAGTGCGGCACCTTGAAGGTGTCGTCGGGGGTTTGGGGGTGCAGGGGGATAAGG
>NZ_MLQN01000024.1 GCF_001854545.1 Helicobacter sp. CLO-3 | reverse complement strand
TTTGATTATTTAGAGAGTTTGCAAAGTCTAGAGAAGTTTTTAGCATTTTTCTTATTTCTTCTCCTAGTGTGTTTGTGACTACTTCTACTCTACCTTGTGCGTTTGCTACTTGGGTGGAGAAGTCAAGCCTTGTATAAGAATCAAACACTCTTGCTATTTCATTGGTATCACTGCCTATTTTATGCTCTAGTGTATCTAGCATATGATTTAGCACATCTTTGAGTTCTTTTAGCTGTGGATTATGAGGAGATTCTTCTATTCTTGCTTTGAGATTGCCTTCTTCTACTTCTTTGGCAGTGTGAGCTGATTGCTCTATTGTTTTGGCATCTTTTTGCAAGCCTTCTTCAGTGCGTTTGATGTTTTCATTGATGGCTTGAGCCATGACGCCGATTTCGTCGTGGCTTTTTAGGATGAGTGGTTTTGGCGCTACTTTACTTTCATGGTTTAGGTATTTGAAAAACGCGATAAGCAGCGTTTTTATGCTATTTATTGGGCTTGCTAGATAGCGATTGATGAAAAATATCACCACAGCACCGATGATTATCATGATTGTCGCGAGGATTATGGTTTGGATAAGGTTTGCGTTTATGGTTTCTGTGTAGTCGGTTTTGTTGGCGGTGGTTACGATAGTCCAGCCAAAGGGGAAGCTTTTGTAGAATCCGATTTTATCTAGCACCTTACCATCTTCTGTGATGAAGTCATAATCGACGATGCCATCCTCCAAGTGGTCTTTATGCAAAACATCTGCGAGCACATCTTCTACTTGTTTGGCGGCTGGGCTGCCTACGAAGCCCTCTTCTTTGTATGAGAAAATCTTGCCATCAGAATCTGTTAGGAAAATGTTTGTAGAGGGCAATTCAGAATTCATAAACGACACAAATCTATCTTGGAATCCATCCACGCTTATGTCAAATCCCACGACACCTATAAACTTGCCATTTTTGACAAGTGGCATGGTGGCGGTGGAAAACGACTGCCCTTTGTATTTGCCAGCCGCACTTACATATACTGGCGTGATGATGCCAGCACCCTTTTGCTTAGTCTCTACATACCACGCGCGCGTGCGAAGGTCGATGCCATCGGTATTGTCCCAGTTGGGCGAGAAATGCTTGATGCCATTTTCATCATAGTATTGCAAAATCGTCTTGCCATCATCCTCATACACGACGACGACAAGCGGATATTTCACCAAAGAAGCGGCGGTATCAAGGATGGCGCGCTGCTGCACGATGTCGTTTTTATCGACTTTGACTAGGTTTTTTGCTAGGATTTTTAGGTGGTGCTGCGCCTCATCGCCCATAGTGATAAATATGCTTCGATATGCAGATTCTAGCGTTTGCTTTTGTATGCCTTGATACAAATCGATGATGTCGCCTTTGTTTTTTTGAAAATTAAAAAAACTAATCACCACGATGATGACGACAAAAATCGCTACTGAACTGCCTGTAAGCTTGCCGCTTAATGAACGAAACATCTATGCTCCTTTATGCCCTCATTATGCTCCCATTTATACCCTCATGCCCCATGTGCGCGCAAATATAGCGCGCGTATTTTATAGGCTTTTGACTTACTGCAAGCTTAATGGGCTGCTAGAATCCACTGCTGGCAAAGGATGGCAAATGCCGCTTTTTGGAGGCTTCAATGTTTTGTGATATCGCTTTTTTTGGATTCCCTTTTAGATTCTCTTTTAGACTCTCGTTTTAGCCAAACTTTCCGCCTATGTAGTCTTTGGTCCTTTTGTCTTTTGGGTCGTTGAAAATTTTTGCAGTGCTGTCAAACTCCACCACTTCACCCAGCAAGAAAAACGCTGTTTTGTCCGAGATTCTAGCAGCCTGCTGCATATTGTGCGTGACGATGATGATGGTGTATTTTTCTTTTAGCTCATTTATGAGCTCCTCGATTTTTAGCGTGGATATCGGGTCTAGCGCGCTTGTGGGCTCATCCATAAGCAGCACTTCTGGGTTTATAGAAAGCGCACGCGCGATGCAGAGCCGCTGCTGCTGCCCGCCACTTAGCCCAAGCGCTGATTTTTTGAGCCTATCTTTTAGCTCTTTCCAAAGAGTAGCGCCTTTTAGGCAGCGCTCCACGATCTCATCTAGCGTGTTTTTGTCCTTGATTCCATGTGTTTTGGGCCCAAAAGTGATATTATCATATATACTCATAGGAAATGGATTTGGCTTTTGAAACACCATCCCCACGCGCTTTCTAAGCAGATTTACATCATAGCTGCCATAGATATCTTTGCCCTCCAGCAAAATCTTGCCGCCGACTTTGCAGCCCTGCACCAAGTCATTCATGCGATTTAGGCAGCGCAGTAGGCTTGATTTGCCACATCCGCTAGGCCCGATAAACGCGCTCACTTCGTTTTTGGCGAGGTTTAGGTTGATATTTTTTAGCGCGTGAAAATCGCTATAAAACAAATCCATATCTTTTATGTTGAAAACACTTTTCATATTTGCTCCTTTTTTGAGGCAATGTTTGAGTTTTGCGCGTTTTTAGATTCTGGTATTTTGCAGATTCTGCGCCGCCAGAATCCAGAATCTAAAAAGCTAGAATCTAAAAATCTAGAATCTACACTAGCGGCGGCGGGCTAAGCCTTTTGGCGATGAAGTGTGAAAGCATATTCACCCCCACCACAAAAAGCAGCAAAACCACCGCACTCGCCGCAGCCTGCTTGATATAAAGCCCTTCTATCAAAAGCTGGTAGATATGCACGCTTAGCGTCCTGCCAGATTCTGCCACAGAGGCGATTTGCGCCACGCTGCCAGAGGTGTAGAGAAGCGCCGCGCTCTCGCCCACGATGCGCCCCACAGACAAAATCACGCCAGACAAAATCCCACTTATCGCGCAAGGCAGGATAATGCGAAATAGCACCGCAAGCTGCCTAGCCCCAAGCGCTAGCCCCGCTTCTTTATAGGTGAGTGGCACGCATTTTAGCGCTTCTTGGGTGTTTCGCAGGATAAAAGGCAGCACCATGATGCTAAGTGTCAGCGCGCCTGCTAGCATGCTATAGCCCATGCCCGCATATATCACAAACGCGAGAAAGCCAAACAGCCCATACACGATAGAAGGGATCCCCGCCAGCGTCTCCGCCGCCATGCCTATGATAAACACAAGATAAGAATCGCTTCTGGCGTATTCTTGCAGATAAATCGCACCAAAAATCGCGATAGGCGTGGCGATAAGCAAGGATAAAAGCACCATGGAGAGGGTGTTTATGATGCTTGGGAGCATGGAGACATTTTGGGTGTTGTAATGCCACTCAAAAAGTTGGCTTGAAAGATGTGGAATCCCGCTATACAAAATATAGCCCACAAGTAGCGCAAACAAGCCTATCGTGGTGGCTATGGCTAGATATACTAGCGCGCGGAGGGTGAGTGAGAGTTTATCAAGTGGCTGGTGGGTGGGGTATGTGGATTCTAATTTGGAATCTATTTTGGAATCTTTGTGATGCTTGGATGGTTTTTTCATATTTTTGCCTTATTTGATTTTTGCGCTTTTTATATCCAGAATCCACTTTTAGATTCTGTCAATGTGCGCTAAAAGCTTGGCAAAAGTCTAAAGCGCGTGCGTAAAGTCCAAAGCGTCAATTGTAAAAAATATGTAAAAACTTCACAAAATACAATATGTGATAATTACTTTTGGCAAAACATATATTGTGTTTAACTATTTTTGCTATCATCGCAGGGCAAAATTCCTAAAATCTTGAAAAAGGCAAAACATGAAAAAAACCTTCCTTTTCACTTCAGAATCTGTAACCGAAGGACACCCAGACAAAATGGCTGACCAAATCAGCGACGCGGTGCTTGACTACATTATCGCGCGTGATAAAAATGCGCGTGTGGCGTGCGAAACGCTTGTAAGCAATGGCTTTTGCGTGATTGCCGGCGAGCTAAAGACTAGCGTATATGCGCCAATGCAAGAAATCGCGCGCAAAGTCGTGCAGGAAATCGGCTACACAGATGCGCTCTATGGCTTTGACTACCGCTCCGCAGCCGTGCTAAATGGCATCGGCGAGCAAAGCCCGGATATCAATCAAGGCGTGGATAGAGAAGATGGCGAAATCGGCGCAGGCGATCAAGGGCTTATGTTTGGCTTTGCGTGCCGCGAGACGCCAACACTCATGCCACTGCCTATTTGGCTTTCTCACCGCTTGACTGAAGGGCTAGCACAAGCGCGCAAAAGCGGGAAACTGCCATTTTTGCGCCCTGATGGTAAAAGCCAAGTGACCGTGCGCTATGAAGATGGCGTGCCTGTGGCGATTGATACCATCGTCATCTCCACGCAACACAGCCCAGAGACGCAGCAAAACCACTTGCGCGATGCGGTGATCGAAGAAATCGTGCAAAAAGTGCTGCCTAAGCAGTATTTGAATGACAATATCCGCTATTTTGTAAATCCTACAGGCAAATTTGTCATCGGCGGACCACAGGGCGATGCGGGGCTCACAGGGCGCAAAATCATCGTTGATACCTATGGCGGAAGCTGTCCGCATGGTGGGGGCGCATTTAGCGGAAAAGATCCAAGCAAAGTCGATAGAAGTGCCGCCTATGCAGCGCGCTATGTGGCTAAAAACCTCGTAGCAAGCGGAGTGTGTGATAGAGCGGTGGTGCAAGTGGCGTATGCCATCGGCGTGGTCGAGCCGGTGTCAATCCTTGTGGATTCTCAAGGCACTGGAAAAGTGGATGATTCTAAACTCACTGAATGCGTGCAAAGCATTTTCCGCCTCACGCCAAAAGGCATTATAGAATCGCTTGATTTGCTCCGCCCAATTTATCAAAAAACTGCGGCTTACGGGCATTTTGGGCGCGAGTTGCCAGAATTTAGCTGGGAAAAAACCGACAAAATCGAAGCAATCAAAGATTTTTGCGGGGTGAAGTAAGCCCCCGCTCTAGCCAAATATCAAAACCCAAAACATTAAAATAAGGAGAACACATGGGAATGAAGCAAAAGCTTAAAAACTTTAGAGACAGATTATTGGGGGGGGGGGGGGTAGCACATATCGCTAGTGAAGTGCATTTTATTAAAAACCTCCTTCTAAAACAAAACGAAAATAATCTAGGTGCGCTTTTTGACACCATCTATGAAGCAAATATGTGGGGAAATGGCTCTGGTAGCGGGTCAAATGAGATTCTCTGCAAAGATTATGTCGCGTTTTTGCAGGATTTTTTCAAAAAGCATGATATAAAAAGTGTCGTTGATGCTGGCTGTGGCGACTGGCAGTTTTCAAAAAATATCGATTTTAGCGGAATAGACTACAAAGGATTTGATGTTGCATCATTTGTCATCAAAGCAAATAATGCAAAATACCAAAAGCCAAATGTGACTTTCACGCAGTATAATGGCGATTTCACGACGCTTCCGAGTGCGGATTTGCTCCTTTGCAAGGATGTTTTACAGCACTTGCCAAATGCAAAAATACAAGAATTTGTAAGCATTCTGCCAAAGTTTAAATACGCGCTTATCACAAATGATATGGGCGACAAAAATAATAACGACATACTTCCGACCTATGGGCGCACGCTTGATTTGCGCGCCGAGCCTTTTAATGTGCCACTTGAGATTGTATTTAAGATTCAAGAGTCAGCAGAATGGATGAAAGCAAACAATGTCACAAAAATCACCATGCTTTGGGTAAATCCAAACAATTAGCGCTATATATTTTGCACGATAGCGCGGCTTTTGGCATTTGCAAATCCCTAATCAAGGCAGAATCTAGAATCTAGATTCTAGCCTCTTTACAAAATATTAAACACCACATAGATTCCATGCACTATAGAATCTACCCCCACTTCGCGTGCGCTTTCTCCATAAAAACTAGCCCTATACAAAACATCAACATTTGCAAAAGGAAAAAGCCTCAAAAGTCCCACACCTGCCTCCACATAGCCGCCATTGAAGTAGTATCTATAGTTTGGGTTTAGGTTTGGGACATTGGCGCTTGAGAAAAGCACGCCGCCACCAAAGACAAGCGAGACATAGCCTTGTGGCTCGTGCTCGTAGCTAAGAGGAAAAGGGGTTTTGTAGTTTTGAAACGGATGGATGTAAAACACCGCGCCAACGCTGTGTGTTTTGGTAAAAGTATCCGAATACAAATATCGAAAGCGCATGCCAAAATCCACATAAGGATTCCTAAACGGCTCGTTAGCAAAGCTAAGATAACTTACCCCCAAACTAAGGCCCACATTTATGCCTGTTTGGGTGTCGATGCCTGTGTGTGGCAAGCCAAAATCCGTGCTAGAGCCTATGTGAAGAGAAAAGAACTGAGACATCGAGGCTCTCGTTTTCATATCCTCATCCGCAAATGTGGGGCTATTTAGACAGAGAACCAAAAGGCAGATTCTGCAATAAGCGCGGAAGCGCAAGGGGATTCTCAAGAAGATTTTTGAGATTCTAGAGCTGATTTTTGAGCGGATTTTGGAATCCATTTTAGAATCTTGTTTTATACGATTTTGCATTGTGGCTCGCTTGTGATTTACTCTATTTTGATTTGTTTATTATGAGCGATTTTTATCATATTTTTTAGTTTTTATAAAGGCGCTTTTTTGGGCTGCTTTGATTCTTGCGATTTTGCGAGGTTTTGATTTGTGATATCATTTAAACCAGTGCGAAAGTGCAAAAATGCCCGGGGAAATATCAAACACCACATAAACTCCATGCACCATAGAATCTATCCCCAATTCGCGCGCGCCTTTTCCATAGAAATTAGCCCTATACAAAATATCGACACTTATCGGAGAAAGCCCCAAAAGCCTAACACCCGCCTCTATGTAGCTGCCATTGAAGTTGTATTTATAGTTTGGGCTTAGGTTTGGGACACTGACACTTGAGAAAAGTCCGCCACCGCCAAGAGCAAGCGAGACATAGCCTTGTGACTCGCGCTTTTTGCTAAGGAAAGGGATTTTGTAGTTTTGAAATGGATGGATGTAAAACACCGCGCCAACGCTGTGCGTCCTGGCAAAAGTGTGCGAATACAAATATCGAAAGCGCATGCCAAAATCCACATAAGGAGCATCAAGCTGCCATAAGGGCGCTAGATAATTTAGCCCGGTGCTAAAGCCCACATTTACGCTCGTTTGGGTATCTATGCCTGCGTGTGGCAAGCCAAAATCGGTGCTAGAGCCTATATGAAAAGAATAGCCTTGAAATAGCATCGCCATTCCTTTCATTGAGCTTTCAAAATTGAGGTCTATATTTTCGCTAGCTGGCTTTATGGCTTCGCAGGTGGATTTTGTGGCTTCGTTAGTGGATTTTATGGCTTCGCGGGTGGGCTTTATATTTTCGCTAGATTCTGCACTCTCGCTGGCGGATTGTATATCTTTGCTAGCAGATTGTATATCTTCGCTAGCGGGTTTCACATCCTCGCTGGCGAGTGCTGGGCTATTTAGACAGAGAATCAAAAGGAAGATTCTGCAATAAGTGCGGAAGCGAAAGGGGATTCTGGAGAAGTTTGAAGCGATTTTTGGGCGGATCGCAAAAGGGATTTTTGAGAAGATTCCAGAGTCGATTTTTGCGTAGATTCTGCTATATTGTTTTATAAATTTTTTCATTTGACTTTTGGTGTTATATATCATGCTTGATTATCCTTGCTTGCTTATCACTCTTGCGGCAAGTCTGGCAGATTTTGCTGCAAAGATGCTTGGGCTTGCGCTTGAGACTGCGCCCTGCTGGCTGGCTTTGAGGCAAATATCGCGCGTAAATCAGCGACACTTTTTTCGAAGTTTATATTCTCATCCTCGTTTTGCTTTAAGTATTCTTGCATTTTGGGCTGGATGGATAGCGCGTAGTCTAGCTCGCTGTCCGCGCCCTTTTGATACGAGCCGATACGCACTAGAATCTCATTTTCTTTGATGAGCGCATAATATCGGCGAAAATCGCGCACAAGCTCTTTGTGCTCTTTGGTGGTGATGTCATTGCTAAGGCGCGAGGCGGAGGATAGCACATCAATAGGCGGATACACGCCAAAATCTGTAAGATTCCTATCAAGGATAATGTGTCCATCTAGTATGCTGCGCGCTTGGTCGGCTATAGGGTCGCTCAAGTCATCGCCCTCCACTAGCACGGTGAAAAACGCGGTGATAGAGCCTTTGCCCTCTTCTTTGCCCGCGCGCTCCATGAGTTGGGGCATTATCGTAAGGACGGAGGGCGGATAGCCTTTGCTCGTGGGGGGCTCGCCGAGTGCTAGCCCAATCTCGCGCTGCGCCATCGCAAAGCGCGTGACAGAATCCATGATAAAAAGCACATCTTTGCCTTGTGATTTGAAATACTCCGCCACTGCCATCGCAGAAAATGCGCCATATTTTCGCATAAGCGGTGAGTCATCGCTTGTAGCCACGATAAGCACGGTGCTAGAGAGATCGCCGCCTAAGGATTTGTGGATAAATTCTGGCACTTCGCGCCCGCGCTCGCCGATGAGTGCTATGACTTTCACCGGCGCATCACAGCCTTTGACTATCATACCCATAAGCGTGGATTTCCCCACACCAGAGCCGGCGAAAATCCCCATTTTCTGCCCCTTACCACAGGTCAAAAGCCCATTTATCGAGCGCACGCCTACATCAAAGACTTCATCGATGATACCTCGCCTAAGAGCGCGGATGGGTGGGGCGATAATAGGCACGCTTATGGTGTTTTGCAATGGTGGCTTGTCATCGATAGGCTGTCCGAGCGGGTCTAGCACGCGCCCTAGCATATCATCACACACTGGGAAGCTTAGCTCGTTTTTTTCTATAAATACTTTATCGCTTATCGAGAATCCCTCCACAAAGCCAAAAGGGCTAAATCCAAACGAGCCAGACTCGCTTAGCGTGACGATGCCTAGCGACTCGCTAGAATCTTTATGTATCGCTTTGATGATGTCGCCGACGGAGGGCGTGATGCCTTTGGCATAGATGATTGTGGGCGTGATTTTGTATATGACGCCATATTGTGGGGAGAGGTTTGGGCGGTGGGCGAGCTTGGATTTTAGCGTATCTAAGGACATTTTGAGGCGTATCCTATAAGTTTTTTGGTGTATTTTATAATGTTTTTTGTGTTTTTTAGCTAAAATAAAATTTACTTTATTTTACATCAAGTCACAAAAGGAATGGATGATGAACTTACAAACCACTCGCGTAAATACTGCCAACGCCCTAGCCAAAGGGAAAATCGCACTAAAAGATCTAGAGCATAAGCTAGAATCTATCGCGCAAAAAGTCAGCAAAAGCGTCAAGCTCGCTGGATTTAGACCCGGAAAAGTGCCGGTAAATATCGTAAAAAGCCGCTATAAGGATTCTATCGAGCAAGACGCACAAAGAGAAATGGTGCAAGAAATGCTAGATAATGCGCTAAAAGAGCTGGCTATCGATGTCAAAGCGCTTATCGGCGATCCGATAATCACAAAGTTTGAAAAGGGCGAAAATGACATTGATGTCGAGATAAAAATCTCTATCCGCCCAGAATTTAGCGTAGAAAACATAGAATCCAAAATCCCCACACCCAAAATCCCCACCGCCACCAAAGAAGCGATCGATGAGCGCATCGAAGCCATCGCCAAAAATAGCGCACCACTAAAAGAATCCAAACACACCAAAGTGCAAAAAGATGATGTGGCAAATATCGATTTTGAAGGGTTTGTCGATGGCGTGGCGTTTGAAGGCGGCAAGGCTAGCGGGTTTGATTTGCGAATCGGCAGCGGGCAGTTTATCCCGGGATTTGAAGATGCACTGGTGGGCGCAAATCTAGGTGAAGAGAAAAGCATCGAAGTAAATTTCCCAGAAAACTACCACTCTAGCAATTTGGCCGGCAAAAAGGCGACTTTCAAAGTCAAAATCAACAAAATCCAAGAAGCAGATGCGCCAAAAATCGATGATGCGCTAGCGCAAAAACTGCTAGGAGATGAAAAAGCCACGCTAAAAGAGCTAAGAGAAAATATCGAAAATGAGCTAAATAACGAGCTAAAGGGCAAATACTATAGCGAAGAGATGAAAGAAAAATGCCTTGAAGCGCTGCATAATGCGATAGAGTTTGACTTGCCAGAGGTGATTGTCGAGCAAGAGACGGATGTGCTTTTCCGCAATGCTATCTCGCAAATCTCTCAAGATGAGCTAAAGACTTACCAAAACGACCCAGAATCCGCTAAGAAAAAGCGCGATAGCTTCAGCGAAGATGCAAAACGTAGCGTGAAAGTGACTTTTATCGTCGATGCGATCGCGCGCCAAAGGGGCATAGACATCACGGATAATGAAGTGATGAGCGCGATTTATTATGAAGCGATGATGAGCGGGCAGAATCCAAAAGAGACGCTTGAGTATTATAAAGAAAATAACTTCATCCCGGCTATCAAAATGTCTATGATAGAAAACCGCGTGCTTACAATGCTGCTAGATGAAAAAGCGGGGATAAAGCCAGCGGATAAGGCAGGCAAGGCGGAGAAAAAGGCAGAATCTAAAAAGGCAGAATCTGGCAAAGTGGATTCTAGCAAGGCGGATGCTGGCAAGGCAGATTCTAGCAAGGCGGATTCTGCTGGCGCGAAAGATTCTGCAAAATCAGATTCTAATAAGGCGCCAAAAGCCAGCAAAACAGCAGCCAAAGATTCTAGCAAAGCAGAATCTAAATCAAGTGCCAAAGCCAGCAAATAAGGCAAACGCAAAAAGCTAGGCGAAAAAGCCAAGCACAAAAAGCTAGGTGCAAAAGTTTAGGCAAACTTGCTAGCAACCAAAAGTGGCGGAAGGGCATAAAAGACACAAAATACACAAGCATAAGGCGCACCAAAAAGCGCAAGCAAGCGCAAAAGGTGTAAAAGCCACAAACGCAAAGCGCGCCAAAAAGCATCAAAGGCAAAAAGCAAAAACCAAAATCTAGCGCAGGCCACAACAAGCCAAGCCAGCTAGATTTTGATTCTTGATTGAGATTTGTTAGATTCTTTTAATGATTCTAGTGCGCTTTGGCTTTTTCAAGCCGCAAGCCACAAGATAAAAGTCAAAAGGCAAAAGAGTCAAAAACCCAAAAAACCAAACCAAAATAAGGACAAAAAATGAACTACATTCCTTATGTTATCGAAAAGACAGGGCGCGGCGAGCGCAGCTATGATATTTACTCGCGCTTATTGAAAGATCGCGTGATTTTGCTAAGCGGCGAGATAAATGACATGGTAGCATCCTCTATCGTAGCCCAGCTTTTATTCCTAGAAGCTGAAGATCCAGAAAAAGACATAAACCTCTACATAAACTCGCCCGGTGGCGTGATAACGAGTGCTTTTAGCATATATGACACGATGAATTATATCCGCCCAGATATTTGCACGATTTGCATCGGGCAGGCGGCGAGTGCGGGCGCGTTTTTGCTAAGCTGTGGGGCGAAGGGCAAACGCTTTTCACTGCCGCATTCTCGCATCATGATACACCAGCCTCTAGGCGGCGCGCAAGGGCAGGCGACAGATATCGAGATACAGGCGAAAGAGATTTTGCGCCTGCGCTCTATCCTCAATGAAATCATGGCAAAAAACACTGCCCAGCCACTCAAAAAAATCGCGCAAGACACCGAGCGCGACTTTTTCATGAGCGCGCAAGAAGCCAAAGATTATGGGCTGATAGACAAGATTTTGACAAGAAGCATCAAATAGTGCCGCGATTCAAGGCGCATCAACACCCCAAAAGGAATGAGTGAAAATGAAGAAAGACGACGAAAAAGCATCTGACATCGGCACCAACCCATTTCTATCAGGGATAAATCCTGATGTGCCACATGACAATGACATCGCGCCGGGCAGCGGGGATAGTGGCGACTTTATCGAGGTGGTAAATAGGCTCTCACAATCAGCTATAGAGACGCTACAATCAGAATCCTTGCCCTGTCTGCCTTCCAACTACCGCTTGTATTTTGAGAAATTTTTGCAAAAAGAGCCAGCAAATGTGCGCGAGAAAATCCGCACTATCATGCGTATGCAGTCTGACTTAGAAAATCGCGCGCTGGTGTTTGAAAAGTCTGTGGGTGAGAGCCTTCGTATCATCAAGCAGGTGCTAAACTGTATGTCTGTGGTGTATCAAAACTTCATCATCGCGCAAAATGTCGTCAAGCAATACTCCAAAGATATGGAGCAAGCGGACAATAAGCTGACACTTCGCAATGTTATGGATTTTTTCATCCGCGATATGAATAAAGTCACCAAAATCACCTCAAAACAGCTCGATCAAATCCGCGATCTCTACGCCAAAACAGACAAAAACCTAAAGCAAATCAGCCAAAACTCCGTCTATGACCTAAGCCTAGATGTGTATAATCGCAGCTATTTCACAGCGGTGCTACAAAAAGAGCAGCAGCTTTGCATGGAGTTTAACCATTCTTCCATCCTCATCTACACCACGCTATCCCAAGCAGTCACGCGCGAGGTGGGGCAGGATTCTCCTGTGTTTGCGATTTTGCTAAAAACGATGGCGAAATTTTTGCAAAAGCATGTGCAAACGAGCGATTTTATCGCGTATATGGGCGATGGGATTTTTGGGATTTTGCTGAAATACTCTGATATGCTAGAGGCGCAAGAGCTTTGCGTGTCGCTCTATCAAGCCGCGCAGATTACAGATGTGTTTGTGGGCGATATGAATTTGCAGCTTGACATCACCACAAGCATCGCCAAAATCATGCATGAGCGCTCTATCGAAGAAAGCATGAGTGCGTGCCTCTCCACGCTAAAAATCGCGCTCGAAGAAAAACAGCACTGCAAAATCTATCAGCAGGATAGCATAGATGGCGATTCTCAACATCATTAAATACCCGCACCCCACGCTCAAAAAAAAATCCAGCAGCGTCGAGGTGTTTGATTCTAGCTTGCATGAATTGCTAGATAATATGTATGAGACGATGACTAGCACCAATGGCATAGGGCTTGCCGCGATACAAGTGGGCGTCCCGCTACGCGCGCTCATCATCAATATCCCCGATGAAGAAGGCGCGCAAAACGCAGAATCCACGCTAGAAATCATAAATCCCACCTTCCTAAAAACACAAGGCAGCGTGCTTTACTCGGAGGGCTGCTTGTCGGTGCCGGGATTTTATGAGGAGATAGAGCGCTTTGAAGAGGTAAGCATCGCGTATCAAGACCGCTTTGGCGAGAAAAAGGTGATGCAAGCAAGCGAGCTTTTGGCCATAGCGATACAGCATGAGATGGATCATCTGGAAGGCATACTTTTTGTGGATAAGCTGCCGATTTTGCGGCGCAAGAAGTTTGAAAAAGAGCTAAAAAGAATCCAAAAAGAGAAAAAGGCGGAGGGCAAAGGGGCTTAGAATCTGGGGCTTGGAATACGCTGCTTAGAATCTAAGTTTTAGATTTTATAGCTTGGAATCCGCTATCTTAATTCTTGAGTTTTGGATTTTGTGGTTTTGGCTTCTTGAGTTTTAGATTCTGGGGCTTAGAATCTAAAGTTTGATTCAAGCTTAGATTCTGCAAGATTTTAAGGATTTGGATTTTGGGGCTTTGATTTTGCAATTTAGATTCTGGCGAGTTTAGATTCTAGATTTTGCCAAACATTTTAGAATCCAGCTCCAGAATCCAACTTTTGGAATCTAGTTTTTAGAATCCGATTTTCAGAATCTAGCTTTTAAATCCAGCACATTATAAAGGGCTTTTATGCAAGAACTCATTCGCAATTTTTCTATCATCGCACATATCGACCATGGCAAATCAACGCTTGCTGATAGGCTTATCCAAGAGTGCGGCGCGGTCAGCCAGCGCGAGATGACAAGCCAAATCATGGATACGATGGATATAGAAAAAGAGCGTGGCATCACCATAAAAGCGCAATCCGTGCGCCTAGAATACCCGCATAATGGCAAAACTTATATCCTAAATCTTATCGACACGCCCGGGCATGTGGATTTTAGCTATGAAGTCTCGCGCTCGCTTAGCTCATGTGAAGGCGCGCTACTTGTCGTGGATGCCTCGCAGGGCGTGGAAGCGCAAACGATTGCAAATGTGTATATCGCGCTTGAAAATAACCTAGAGATTCTGCCTGTGATAAACAAAATCGACCTGCCCGCTGCAGATAGTGAGCGCGTCAAAGATGATATAGAATCTAGCATTGGGCTTGACTGCTCGGGCGCGCTGGAAGTGAGCGCAAAAAGTGGCATTGGCATTAGCGCGCTACTAGAATCCATAGTCGAGAAAATCCCAGCACCAAATGGTGAGCCAAACGCACCGGCAAAAGCGCTTATTTATGATTCATGGTTTGATAACTATCTAGGCGCGCTAGCACTTGTGCGCCTCAAAGATGGCGCGCTAAAGGTTGGACAAAACGCGCTTATTATGAGTAGTGGCAAAAAGCATGAGATTCTAGGGCTTTACTATCCCCACCCCGTGCAGAAAATCCCTACCAAAAGCATCGAGTGTGGCGAGATAGGCATCGTGTGTCTTGGGCTAAAAAGCCTTGATGAGCTGGCTGTGGGCGATACGCTCACAAATGCCGAGAATCCAACGGCTGAAGCGATTGAAGGCTTTAAGCCGGCTAAGCCATTTGTTTTTGCCGGGCTTTATCCGATTGAAACTGATAAATTTGAAGAGCTCCGCGAGGCGCTAAAAAAGCTAAAACTAAATGATTCTGCGCTTAGCTTTGAGCCTGAAACTTCTGTGGCACTTGGCTTTGGATTCCGCGTTGGATTCTTAGGACTTTTGCATATGGAAGTGGTGAAAGAGCGCTTGGAGCGTGAGTTTGGCTTAAGCCTTATCGCCACTGCGCCCACCGTCATCTATGAAGTCTATGGCACCGATGGATCACTAACGCTCGTGCAAAATCCTAGTCAGCTCCCAGAGGTGCAAAAGATAGAAAAAATCAAAGAGCCATTTGTCCGCGCACATATCATCACGCCTAGCGAGTTTCTAGGCAATATCATCACGCTCCTAAACAACAAGCGCGGCGTGCAGGAAAAGATGGAGTATATCAACCCACAGCGCGTAAGTTTGCAATACGCAATCCCTAGCAATGAAATTGTCATGGATTTTTATGATAAGCTAAAGTCCTGCACCAAAGGCTATGCAAGCTTTGATTATGAGCCTATCGAGTATCGAGAGGGCGATCTCATCAAGCTAGATGTGCGCGTGGCGGGCGAGGTCGTCGATGCGCTATCTACCATAGTAGAGCGAAGCAAAGCACAAGAAAAAGGGCGCGCGCTGGTAGAAGCGATGAAAGAGCTTATCCCGCGCCAGCTTTTTGAAGTAGCGATTCAAGCAAGCGTGGGAAATAAAGTCATCGCGCGCGAAACCGTGAAATCCATGGGAAAAAATGTGACTGCAAAATGCTATGGCGGGGATATCACGCGTAAGCGCAAATTGCTTGAAAAGCAAAAAGAAGGCAAAAAGCGTATGAAAGCTATCGGCAAAGTAGAGCTGCCACAAGAGGCGTTCCTCGCGGTGCTTAAAATTGATTAGAGGCTGGCAAAAAGTCGCTAAATGGTTATTAATTAAATAGCTACAAAATAGCCATAAAATAGCCATAAATCGCGCCTTTTGGATAGGCTGGGTTAGCTTAGTCTATTCCATTCTGGCATGGATTCAATCAAACCAGAATCTAATTTTATATTTATGCTTTGTGCTACGCCTTGCTAGTTATTAATGTTTGTCGCGCACCTCACTATTTTATGCCGCCTTGTGCGCCTTTGCTAATTATAAATTTTAGCGGAATTGTTGATTTATAATATTTTGCACGCATTGCCATTTGGATATTGCGCGCAAGTGTCAAGCCTAGATTCTAGCAAGATATTGCGCGCAGATGCCAAAACTAGATTCTAGAATCTAGCAAAAGCGTGCAATCTTTTTGTCTTGCCTAGCACGCGCTTTTGCCTTCGAAGCGCGTTTATATATGAGGCTCATATAAGGCTCATTTGTAGCTTTTTATGAGTTTTCCTGTTTTATCGATTAGATTGTCTTTGGCTGCTTTTTCAAGTATATTTTTGAGTAAAAATTCACTATTGCTATTTGATTTCATAAACTCATAATACTCTTTAGGATTAGTTGAAAATATTTCATCAAAGATATATTTATATTTAGGATTATCATAGATGAAACTACTCAATTCGTAAAAAGACTTACCATATTCATCTTGTAAGCAAGAAGTTAGCCCAAAAAATGGAATTATAGGATTAGCACCATCTGGCAACTCAATATTATTAGCCATCTCTTGGCACTCACCTTGTTTTGCAAGCATATTTTTAACCATAACATCAATTTTATTCTTATCTTTGACATTTATATGTTTTGCTAGTATTTTGCGATAACTGAAATAAAAATTATCCATTATTGCAGTAACTTTGCTTTCATATTCATTCATTAAAAGAGCCTCATTGCACCAGACAGGAAGATCACCATAATCAACAATGTCTTTATAATCAATATTGCAAGTGCTAGTTGGTTCTATAAACTCCTGTTTGAGCATCTCATCAAGATTTAGCGCTTGAAGCAAGGTAAATGATAGGCACACACTAGTAGCGAATAATTTATTAAAAATCATTAAAACTCCTTTCGTGCTAAATAGATTCTGGCGCGTTTTGCTTATTCCAGAATCCATTTATTTTAGCTATAGATTTTTGAGATGCAAGGTATAAATTATCACCCAAATTTGGCATATGAGATATGATTTTGATATTTTAGCGAAAATTTTTTTTAGCGCAACGAGGCAATTTATATCCTAATTTTATACCTGCCCGTATGCTTTTGCATTTGATTTTATCGCTAGTATTCTATGACTATGCCAAAGCAGAATCGCTACAAGCGACATTTTGTGCCTTTTTAACTAAATCCAAGATATCCCTTGACTTCTAAAGCAAGCAAACCCCATGCTGCGCAAGCAAAGTTTTTGGAATTGGATAAGGAAAAGTATAGGATTTGGCGCATGACAAAAAAGGACTAAAGGTAGGATAGGGCAAATATCGCAAGGATCTTTATGGCAAGAAATTAGCATGTGACGGCTACTTGTAGCCGCATTGACAAAGTAGAATCTAGAATTAAAATTTAGATTCCTGGATTCTAGGCCTTAACAAAAGGCAAAAATTATTAAATGCCACAAACTAGATTCCATCTTGAATTGTTGTGTCGATACTGCATTAAACACTACAAAATTCCTCGTTAGTTTTAAAAAGTTAAGAATTTATTAAACTTTTTCATTCTACAATCTTATTTACTTCTATATTTTGAGATTTCATATCATTTTATTTGTGTTGCTTTTTTTAGATTTACGCGCATTTTGACTTTGACATATCACACACTTTAAGGAAGCATATGCCAGCGACATTAGAGCCAGCGCTAAGCACCACTTTAGCAAGCCAGCCCGAGCTTTTTGCGACAAATCACGCGTATTTTGGCGTGTTTATATTGCTGGCGCTTAGCTTTGTGGCGTTTAACTACACGCTAAAAATCCAGCGCTTCATCAGCCGCAAAATCGCTCGCAAAAACCGCGACAAGCTAAAGCTAGCGCCCTATGAGTGCGGTCCTGTGCCGCTCAAGCAGCCCGCTAGAATCTCGCATCATTTTTTCATCATCGCGCTTTTGTTTGTGCTATTTGATATCGAAGTGGTGTTTATGATCCCTTGGGCTATCGTGTATAAAAGCTTTGTGGAAAATGGCGCGGGTGCGTTTGTGTTTATCGAGATGCTTAGCTTTGTGGGCTTGCTTGTGGTGGGGCTCATCTATGCGTGGAAAAAAGGCGCGCTGCAATGGCAGGATAATAAGCTTTCAAACCCCGTGATGGGTAAAGTGGATTCTGCAAATATGGATTCTGCAAATATGGATTCTGCAAATATGGATTCTGCGAATTCTGCAACAAATTTTATAAATAAAAGCGCGGCAGAATCTAGTTTTGCGCGAGAATCTAGCCAAACACACGCGCACCACACACAAGATATAAGGAGCAAAAATGTCTAATAATATGGCCGCTCCGGTTGTGCTAAGCACGATCGACAAACTGCTAAACTGGGGCAGAAGCAACTCGCTTTGGCCTATGACTTATGGCTTGGCGTGCTGTGCGATAGAGATGATGGCGACAGGCGGGAGTCGGTTTGATTTTGATAGGTTTGGGACGATTTTCCGCGCTTCGCCACGGCAAAGCGATGTGATGATAATCGCAGGCACGCTTACTAAAAAGCACGCAGAATTTACGCGCAGGCTTTATGATCAGATGCCAGAGCCAAAATGGGTCATCTCTATGGGAAGCTGCGCGAACACCGGCGGTATGTTTAACACCTATGCCACCGTGCAAGGCGTGGATCGCATAATCCCAGTAGATATCTATCTGCCCGGCTGCGCGCCGCGCCCAGAGACGCTGCAATACGCACTCCTCGTGCTCCAGCGCAAAATCCGCTCCAACAAAGCCATAGCGCCAAAGCGCATCATCTAGCCAAAAGGACATATATGCCAAGCACTGCTGATTGGATACGCCAGATACCAGAATCTAGCGCGCCAGCACACCATACACACAATGCGCCAGCGCACGCATTAGATTCTAGCGCAAACGCTTCATGTCAAGCGCACCAAATACACCAAACACGCCAAACACATAAAGATGTGCAGAAAAAAAGCACGCATACGCCTAGATTCTACCAGCCCACACACACTGCCAAAAGCCCCATAGAAGGCAGCGCATGGGAAGTGATATATAATCATCTTAGCTATTTTTTCCCGATAGAGAGGGCATATATAGAGCTTGGCATAGCGGTGTTTTGGGTGAAAAAGGATGATATTTTGGGCGTGATGAAGCGGCTGCATAGGCTAGGATATGAGACATTGAGCGATATGAGCGCGGTGGATAGGCTAGCGGATGAGGGGCGGTTTGAGATGTTTTATCTGCTGCATTCTTTGCAAAGTAGCTTTGAGGGCAAAAGGCGCGTGCGTGTCAAATGCTATCTGGGCGAAAATGAAGCGATAGATTCTATCTCTTCTGTGTTTTCGCTCGCACTTTGGAGTGAGAGAGAGGCGTATGATATGCTAGGTATTGAGTTTTTAAACCATCCAAAACTTTCGCGCCTCATCATGCCGCGTGATTGGGTGGGGCATCCTTTGCGCCGCTCATATCCATTGCAAGGCGATGAAAGTGCATCGTGGTATGAGATAGATAAGATTTTTGGCAAAGAGTATCGCGAGGTCGTTGGCAAAGAGCAGCGCGATAGTACGAGGGTGGATGAAAAGAATCCGCGCGATTTCTCGCGTATCGATGCGATAGGTGAAGAGGGCGAGGGGCTGTATATGGATGCGGCAAAAGCGCTATTTGTCAAAAATATCGCCCAAGCCAAAAAAACGCTACTGCCAAAAAGAAAATAAATGGCAAAAAATGATGGCACCAAGAAAAATGGCACAAAAAATGGCACAGAGAGAAATAGTGAGAGAAAACAAAATGCCAAAAATAGGAAACGCATAATGGGACAGGTATATACGCGCCTCAAACCGCAGTTTGAAAACATACATTTCGAGCGCAAAGAAGACACGATGGTGCTAAATTTTGGTCCGCAGCACCCCTCCACGCACGGGCAGCTGCGGCTGGTGCTAGAGCTAGATGGCGAGCGGGTCAAAAAGGCTACGCCAGAGATAGGCTATCTGCATCGTGGCATAGAAAAGCTAGCAGAAAATATGATTTATAATGAGTTTATGCCAACAACTGATAGGCTTGATTATATTTCAGCTATTGGCAATAACTACGCTTTCGCGCTTGGTGTAGAGCGTCTGCTAGGCATACAAGCCCCGCGCAAAGCGCAAGTCATACGCACGACACTGCTTGAGCTAAACCGCATCATCTCGCATATTTTCTTTATCGCCGTGCATGCTATGGATGTGGGCGCGCTATCGATGTTTTTGTATGCGTTTAAGACGCGCGAGTATGGGCTTGATTTGATAGAGGATTATTGTGGGGCGAGACTCACGCACAATGCCATCCGCATAGGCGGCGTGCCGCTAGATTTTTCTGCTGGGTGGCTAGAGAATCTAGAGGCGTTTCTGGCAGAGGCGCAAAAAGGCGTGCAGCTTTTTGAAGGACTGCTAGATAATAATAGAATCTGGAAAATGCGCCTTGAAGGAGTGGGCGCTATCACGCAAGAGAGCGCGAAGTCTTGGGGTGTGAGTGGCATCATGCTGCGCGCTACTGGCATCGCTTATGATATACGCAAAGAAGAGCCTTATGAGCTTTATAGCGAGCTAGATTTTAGCGTGCCGGTGGGAAATGTGGGCGATAGCTATGATAGGTATAGACTCTATATGCTAGAAATCCTAGAATCTATCAAAATGCTAAAACAGCTCATCGCTATGTATAGAGAATGCGAAAAAAGCGGTGGCGGCGATCTCATGGCGCGCGCACCAGAATACATATCCGCGCCAAAAGAAGAGATAATGACGCAAAATTACTCGCTTATGCAGCATTTTGTGCTAGTCACGCAAGGTATGCGCCCGCCAAAAGGCGAAGTCTATGCACCCACAGAATCCCCGCGCGGTGAGCTTGGGTTTTTTATCCACTCACTCGGAGAGCCTTACCCACAGCGCGTGAAAATCAAAACGCCAAGCTTTGCGCACACTGCACTTTTGCAAGAAATGCTAGTGGGCTGCTATATCGCAGATATTGTGACGATTGTGGGCTCTTGCAATGCGATATTTGGCGAAGTGGATAGATAGGGGGAGATGATGAAGCGCTTTGATTTGCGACATTTGGGCGGCGATTTTTACACGCGCATGGGCGAGGTGATAGATTCTGCTTTGGCGCCGGGTGAAGTTGGGATATTTCTTTTTGTGGTGGATGATTTTGCCAATGTATCTAAAAGTGTGGAGTTTGCGAGCCAAAAGGGCTGTGAGATAATGAACTCGGTGCGTTTTAATCATCGAGACTGGACGCTAGTAGTCCGCAGGGGTGCGCAGTGAGTATCGCGAGAAAATATTGGCTCAAAAGAAAATATTGGCTTAAAGCGCTGGGGCTAGAATCCAAAGTAGATTCTAGCGCGTCAGAATCCACAACGCGCGAAGCAACCTTTTGCAAAGCGATTTTTGACACAATCCCCACCAACACTAAAGGCTTAAAATGGCAATGGTAACCATCAAAATCAATAATCGCACCTTGCAATGCCAAGAGGGCGATACTATCGTGGATGTGGCAAGGGAGCATGGTATTTTTATCCCTACCATTTGCTATTTGGGCGGCTGCTCGCCTACTTTGGCGTGCAAAATGTGTATGGGCGAGACGAAGGATGGCAAGCGCGTCTATACCTGCAACACCAAAGCAAAAGATGGGCTAGAGATTTTTACTGACACGCCAGAGATTAGGCGCGAGCGGCAGATGATTATGCAAACTTATGATGTAAATCACCCGCTAGAATGCGGCGTATGCGACAAAAGCGGCGAGTGCGAGCTGCAAAATCTGACCCTTTATACCAAAGTAGCGCATCAAGAATACGCGCTAATAGATGATGAAAAGCATGAAAAATCTTGGGCGCAAGCGCTCTATGATCCAAATCTCTGCATAGTCTGTGAGCGCTGTGTCACCACTTGCAAAGACAATATCGGCGAGGCGAAGCTAAAGGCTGGCAAAGCAGATTTGCACGCGCCTGATGCCTACAAAGACTCCATGCCAAAAGACCCTTATAGTGTGTGGAGCAAAAAGCAAAAATCGCTTATTGATTTTGTGAGTGATACGCCTTGCGTGGATTGTGGCGAGTGTATCGCGGTGTGCCCGGTGGGCGCGCTCACTTACAAAGACTTCAGCTACACAGCAAACGCATGGGAGCTACAAAAGATCCCAAGCACTTGCACGCATTGTGCGATGGGCTGTCATATCGTGCAAGAGATACGACATAGCGATACGCTTGGGACTAAGCGCGTTTATCGCGTGACAAATGATTTCCAGTTTGCGCCTATTTGTGGGGCGGCGCGGTTTGGATTCTCGGTGTTTTCAGCGGTGGATGAGGCATCATCTATCGAGGGCAATGCGCGCGCTGGCGTTTTGGGCGCTGGCGGTTTTGCAGAATCCAGCGCGCCTGCTATCGTGCAAAAAGCGCTTGATGCGCTATCAAATGCCAAAGCATTGCGACTAGGAAGCGATGCCAGCAATGAAGAAGCAATGATAGCAAGCTTACTTGCCGCGCGATATAATCTAGCGATTTATAATGAAGAAGCGCGCGCGTATCAGCAGTTTTTGTCATATTTGCGTCTAAATCACACGCTAAAAGATCTCAAAAATTCTAGCACGATAATCTCGCTTGGCTGTGCTTTTAGACTCCAAGCGCCCGGCATCCAATACGCGATAAACAACACCATCCGCATAAAAAAGGGCATCAAGCTTTTTTATATGCATCCGATTGCTGATGCGCTCATCTCGTCATTTTCGCGCTCGGTAAAGCACATCGCTTACGCACCAAACAATGAAGAAATAGCGCTTGGCGCGCTGCTTTTATCAATGCAAGAAATCATAATAAAAGCGTTAGAGACAAACGCAAATAAGCCTAGCCTATCTAGCCTATCTGGCCTATCTGGCGCGCAAAACGCAGAATCTAGCCTAAAAGATCTGCTAGAGTCTTTGCTAAAAGAGATAAAAAATAGTGAGTATCAAGAGGGTGGAAATGTGGAAAAATCGCAAGTGGATTCTGGTGAAAAAGTGGATTCTGGCGAATTTGAAACACCACCCGCACCGCCAAAAATAGGCTACAAAGCACTAGAATCTGCCAACATCTCTTTGGATGATTTGAAAGATTTATCTAGCATTGATTTAAGCGAAGCATCTATCATCGTGGGTGCGGATGTATTGCAAAGCGTGCTACAAGAAAGGGCACTAAAGATGAGCGAAAGCGAAAACGCCACAAGCCCCATCATCGCAGGACTCGCACTCCTAGAAAAATGCGGTGCAAAAGTGTTTGTCATCCCAAATGGCAGCAATGTAGCCGGTATCGCCAGAATCTGCGCGCTAGAGGCAGAATCTAGCGCCGGCGCAAAAATAGATTCTAGCAATTTAGATTCTAACGACTTGGATTCTGATAATAAGCGCGCGATTATTGGTATCCGAGCGGATGGCGATGTGAAATGGGGCGGGTATTGGAGCGATGAGAGCGGTGCTTTGGTAGCAAAGCCAGACTTCATACTTCCAGCCCCCCAGCAAATGCGCGCAACGATGACAAACGCAGAAAATCGCGTGCTGCCACTAGAGCAAGCGCTGGCGTATGGCGGATATGATTTGGCTAGCATCGCGCATTATGCGCTGTCAGATGAGGTGGATTCCAGCGTGGATTCTCGCACGCTAGCCACGCTTAGGTATTTTGCAAACTTCACGCTGCTTAGCGAATATACGCGCGCGTTGCCTAGGATGCGTGGATTCTCCCCGCGCGCGCATGAGAGCCTGCCAAACTACTACACGCAAGGCGGCGATGATGTGCGCGGCTATGCCCTAGACTCGCTTATAGAGCCAAACGCGCTATCAAACGCCACGCCTCGCGCGCTTAAGGCGACAAAAAGCACGCCATATAATGCCTATGTCTCATATCCGCAAAATCTTTTTGGCGAGCTAACGATTTTGGATAAAAATATGCAGCAAAAAGATGGTATCTATACTTCAAAGGCGCAGCTAGAGAGGCTTCAGCTAAAAGAAGGGCAGGAAGTGGCGCTTAGAAAAGTGGATTTTGCTTTGGATTCTGGCGTGGATTCTCGCGCGCAAAATGCAGAATCTAAATTGGATTCTAGCATGGATTCTGCTTTGGATTCTGGTGCGTCAAACACTCCAAAATCCACCAAAGCAAGCGCGCTACAAATCAAAGCAAAAGTCTATATTGATTATGGTTTGGGCGATGATATATGGCTTATCAGCCCAAATATCGCTAAATCATGGCGCGGGCTGTATCATCTAGTGGAGGTGGATTCTAGTATGCTGGCAAATGCAGAATCTAAATCACAAGATTCTAAAGCGCAAGATTCTAGCGCGTTTAAAAGCATCGCAGAATCTAGAGTGCAAGATTCTAGCGCGCCAGCAAATCTAGCAGAATCTAGATTGGCAGAATCCAAAGCCAAAGAATCCAGCACCTTAGGAGATAATCATGGCTGATTTTATCATCGAAACATGTATCAAGATTCTAGTCGTCGTGCTGGTGTTTTCTTTTCTCGGCGGGTTTGGGACATATATCGAGCGCAAGGTGCTAGGCTTTTTCCAGCGCAGGCTCGGACCTAGCTATGTGGGACCTTTTGGGCTTTTGCAATTTCTAGCAGATGCTATCAAACTTTTTACCAAAGAAGACATTTGCCCACAAGGCGCTAATCGCTTGATTTTTATGCTAGCGCCTGTGATTGCGATGATGAGCGCGTTTGTGGCGATGGCGCCGATTCCATTTTTTGGCGAGTTTGAGATTTTTGGACACACGATACAGCCTATCATTTCTGATATAAATGTCGGCTTGCTATTTTTCCTAGCTGTTGGCGCGGCGGGGATTTATGCGCCACTTCTTGCTGGGCTCTCATCAAACTCCAAATACTCCCTCATCGGTGCGATGCGCGCTTGCGTGCAGCTGCTTAGCTTTGAGGTGGTTTCTACGCTTAGCATTTTGCCAGCACTCATGCTTGTGGGCTCGCTCTCGCTTGTGGCGATGAATGACTATCAAGCCGGCGGGATTTTTCACTGGCTTATGTTTAAGCAGCCAATCGCGTTTATATTGTTTTTGGTGGCAAGCTATGCAGAGCTAAACCGCACGCCATTTGACTTGCTAGAGCATGAGGCGGAAATCGTGGCGGGATTTTGCACGGAGTATAGCGGGCTAAAATGGGGGATGTTTTTCTTGGCGGAATACGCGCATTTGTTTGCCTTTGGCTTTGTGATAGCATTGATATTTTGCGGTGGTTATCAACCGCTTTGGATTATCCCGGGAGGCTTAGCGATAGTGCTAAAGGTTTGCTTTTTTGTATTTTTGGCGATGTGGGTGCGCGCGACATTCCCGCATGTGCGCCCAGATCAGCTTATGGGGATGTGCTGGAAAGTGCTTATGCCCCTAGCATTGCTAAATCTCATCATAACTAGCATAGTGATAATGCTTTGATAAGGAAAAATATGAAACGCTATGTAGTTTTACCCAAACGCAAAGAGCCCAAAACTCCCATAGAGCGAGCCATCCGCACGATAAAAATCACTTGCGGGATGGATTTGTTTAAAGGTTTGTGGCTGACACTCAAAGAATTTTGCTCCAAAAAAGTGACTATCCACTATCCAGCCGAGCGCATACCGCTATCGCCTAGATATAGGGCGGTGCATAGCTTGCAGCGACTGCTAGATTCTGGAAATGAGCGCTGCATCGGATGCGGGCTTTGTGAGAAAATCTGCACGAGCAATTGCATACGCATCATCACGCACAAAGGCGAGGATAAGCGCAAAAAAATAGATTCTTATACGATAAATTTGGGGCGATGTATTTATTGCGGGTTGTGCGCGGAGGTGTGCCCGGAGCTTGCTATTGTCATGGGGAGTAGGTTTGAGAATGCGAGCGAGGCGCGCGCGCAATTTGCCAGCAAAAATGAGCTGCTAAAGCCAATAGATGAGGCGAGAAGTTACGCGCAGCAGGAGTTTAGCGGGTTTGGCAGTGTAAGCGCGGATGCGGATAGCAGGCTAAAACCCACGCTGATTTTGTGGGATAAACCGGTGGTGGCAGGCGCGGAAGCTGGTGCTGAAGTAGATTCTGGTGTAGAATCTGGTGCGGGCGCGGAGGCTAGCAAAAAAGTGGATTCTAGTGCAGAAGTAGATTCTGGCGCAGAATCTAGCGCGAGCGCAAAAATAGATTCTAGCGCGCCACAAGAAAAAGCTACGCAAAAAAATGCGTTGCAAAATCCAACAAAAGAGAGTCCAGCGCCACAAAATCCAGCGCAAGAAAAAACGACAAAAGAGAATCCGGCGCAAGACAACCAAACACAAAACAATCAAGCCACGCAAGCCCAAGCGCAAAAACCCCAAGGAGACAACAATGCTTGAAGCTATCGCTTTTTATTTTTTTGCAGTGCTGGTGGTGGCGATGTTTTTAGTCGTGGTTAGCACGAGCAATATTTTATATGCGTTAAGCGCGCTGGCAAGCGGTATGATTTTTGTCTCTGGATTCTTTTTTGTGCTGGATGCGGAGTTTTTGGGCGTGGTGCAGATAGCTGTCTATACGGGCGCGGTTATCGTGATGTATGCGTTTGGGCTTATGTTTGTCGATGCGATGAGTGATATAAAAGAGCGCTATCAAGGCGATTTGCGCCTAAGTGTCATGGTGTTTTGCGTGGCGATTGTGCTTGTTGGGCTATTTAGCGTGCCTATTTATGAGCGGCGCACTATTTTGCTAGAAGCTAGTATGATGACGCAAGATGCGCCAAACACCTTTGAGATAGGGCGCGTGCTCTTTGGCAAATATTTGATAGCGTTTGAAATCGCTGGTGTTTTGCTGCTTTGTGCGCTTATCGCTGGCATCGCGCTTGGGATAAAGCCAAAAATGAGAGTGCGCGATGAGCTAGATTCTAGCGCAGAATCTAATAGCGCAGAATCTATAGAATCTACAAAATCCAGCGCGCCAGATTCTAGACTGGATTCTAGCCTCAAATCTAGCCTTAAATCTAGCGCGCACCCAGCAAAAACCACAAGCGCGCATCACACCACACCAAGCAAAGGCTTATGATGATTACTACACAATTTGGCGAATATCTAAGCGTTTATCATTTTATCGTGCTAGCTATCGTGCTTTTTGGCATAGGGCTTTTTGGTATGCTTAGGCGCAAAAATATTTTACTTTTGTTTTTATCGAGCGAGATTATGCTAAATGCGATAAATATCGCGCTAGTCGCCACGGGCGCTATGTTTCATGATCTCAATGGACAGATTTTTGCGCTTTTTGTCATCGCTATCGCTGCTAGCGAGGTGGCTGTGGGCTTGGGGCTGGTGCTTTTGTGGTATCGCAAGCATAAAAGCTTGGATATCGATCATATCAGCGTGATGAGGGGATAAGATGAGTAGATTTATAGATATTTATACGCTGCAAATACTTTTGCTTGTAGTGCTGTTTGCCCCGCTTGTTGGCGCGCTGGTGGCTGGCGCGTTTGGTATGCGTGGCAAACTCGCATTTATCGGCTGGTTTAATAGCTTTTGTATATTGTGTGCGTTTCTTGCGAGTGCGGTGCTGATGATTGCGGCGATGGAGGGCATCACTTTTGGCGTGTCGCTGTTTGATTGGATAGAGATAGGCGGGTTTAGCGTGGATTTTGGATTCCGCTTGGATGCGATAAATGCGGTGATGATAGTGATGATTTCATTTGTTTCATTGCTCGTGCATCTCTATTCTATCGGCTATATGGAGCATGACAAGGGCTTTAATCGATATTTTAGCTTTCTAAGCGGTTTTGTCTTTGCGATGATGTTTTTGGTGCTTAGTGATAATTTTTTGGGGCTTTTTATAGGCTGGGAAGGCGTGGGTGTTTGTTCGTATTTGCTTATTGGATTCTGGTATGAAAGGCAGAGTGCAAACTTTGCATCCATGGAGGCATTTATAAGCAATCGCATCGCTGATCTTGGCATGCTGCTTGGGATATGTCTGATTTTTTGGGTGTTTGGGACGCTAAACTTTGAGCAAGTCTTTGCTATGCTCGATACGCCGCATGCCGCGCAGAATTTTGCAGAATCTACTTTTGCCTTCGCACAAATGGAGAATCTAAATAGCCTAGATATGGGTGCTAGCGCGGGCGCTGGCATAAATGCAGGCGCGGATATAAGCGCGTCTTACCCTTGGATACTCTCTCTTATAGGCATTTTGCTTTTCATCGGTGCTATGGGTAAATCCGCGCAATTCCCCTTGCATACTTGGCTAGCAAATGCGATGGAAGGCCCCACGCCCGTCTCTGCGCTAATCCATGCCGCCACGATGGTAACCGCTGGCGTGTATCTTGTGATACGAGCGCATCCGCTTTATATGCAGATTCCGCATATTGGCGAGTTTATCGCGTATCTTGGCGCGTTTGTGGCGATATTTGCCGCTTCGATGGCGCTTGTTGGTAAGGATTTGAAGCGCATCATCGCCTATTCTACGCTATCCCAGCTTGGATATATGTTTGTAGCGGCGGGGCTTGGGGCGTATTGGGTGGCGCTGTTTCATCTTTTTACGCACGCATTTTTCAAATCTTTGCTCTTTTTGTCCGCGGGAAATGTGATGCATGCGATGCATGATGGGCTTGATATCACGCGCATGGGAAGGCTTGCTAAGCCGCTAAAATACACGATGATTTTTATGCTGATTGGCAATCTCGCGCTTTGTGGGATTCCGCCATTTGCTGGGTATTTTTCCAAAGATTTGATATTAGAATTTAGCTTTAGCAGCGATTATAAAATCTTGTGGGGGATTTTGGTGTTTGGCGCGTTTTTGAGCGCGTTTTATAGCTTTAGGATGTTTATGCTGGTGTTTTTCGCACCAAAATCTAGCGACGCCTATGACATCCCACATCCTCATGAAGCCTCAAAACTCATGCTTTTTGCGATGTTTCCGCTGGCTATTTTGGCACTTATCGCTGGTGCTTTCCATGACAAAATATTTTTTGCGCTAAATAAGATTCTAGCCTTTGAAATGCCACATGGCTTATTGGATGGGCACACGCTTGCAGGCATTGCGCTTGGTGCTTCAAGTGCTGGGATATTATACGCTTGGGCGCGATATAGAAGCTTTGATTATAAACCAGCTGGTAATTTTTTCTATCGCTTGCTTACAAATCAATACTGCATCCCACAAATCTATCATGCGGTGTTTGTGCGCTTTTTTGGCGCGTTTTGCACGCTGCTTTGGCAAAAGGTTGAAAAAGCTATTTTTGATAAAAGCATCGATGCGGTGGGCGTGGTGCTTTTGTGGCTTTCAAAAATGCTTGGCAAATGCCAAAATGGCAATATTAGCACTTATCTAAGAGTTATGCTCTTTGGCGTGCTTGTCTTGCTTTTGAGCGTATTTGTGCTAGTGCTAGGAGGCAAGTGATGGAATATTTAAATAACTTAGAGCATTTGCTTAGTGTGGTGATTTTCTTTCCTTTGCTTGCTGGTGCGCTGGCACTCATGCTAGAATCTAAAATCGCCAAAATTTTTGGTATCATGAGTGCTGTCATCGAGCTTTTGTTGGTGTGCGCGCTTTGGGCGGGCTTTGATTTGCAAAACGCAGGCATGCAGTTTGTAGAATCGCTTCCTCTTATCCCTTCGCTTGGCATATCTTATCATGTAGGCATTGATGGTATCTCACTAGTGCTAATGCTACTAAATGCGCTCATCATCGCACTAAGCAGCATTTATATGAATGCCAAACACGCGCCAAACCATTTCATCGCCTGCCTTTTGATACTAGAATCTATTTTGATGTGCGTGTTTAGCGCGCAAAATGTTCTGCTTTTTTATATCGGCTGGGAGCTTTCACTCCTGCCGATTCTTTACATGATAGGCATGTGGGGCAGTGGCGAGAAGATAAAAGCCGCGCTCAAATTTTTCTTATACACTTTCCTAGCTTCGCTTATGATGCTTTTAGGCATGCTTTATTATGCGTATTTGCATTTTTTGAAAAACCAAAGCTTTAGCTTTGAGCTAAATGATTGGCTAAATATGCCGCTGCCTAGCGAGTATCAAGCGGTATTGTTTTTTGCATTTTTCTTTGCTATCGCGGTGAAAATCCCTATTATCCCTTTTCACGCATGGCTTCCACATGCTTATGGCAATGCTCCAACACTTGGCTCTGTCGCGCTCTCTGCGCTTTTGCTAAAAATGGGGACTTATGCTATCGTGCGCTTTTTGCTCCCGCTTTTCCCAGATGCGAGCTATGATTTTAGTATGCCTATCATCGCGCTAGCACTTGTGATGATCCTCTATGGCGCGTTTGTGGCATACGCGCAGCGCGATATGAAGCAAGTCATCGCATATAGCTCCATATCGCACATGGGCGTGGTGGTGCTTGGGTGCTTTTCTTTTACGCTGGTTGGGATTGGCGGTGCAGTGTTTATGATGTTTGCGCATGGCGTGGTGAGCGCGGCGCTGTTTATGATGATAGGTATGTTTAGCGCGCGGGTAAATACGCGAGATATCGCAAGTGTAGGCGGGTTTGCGCGCGTGGCGCCGTATTTTTGCGCGTCATTTGGTATCGTGCTTATGGCAAATGTCGGACTGCCGCTAAGCATTGGCTTTGTGGGCGAGTTTTTAAGTATTCTTGGGATGTTTTTGGCGCATCCTATTATGGCGTTTATCGGCGGGATGACGATAATCTTTTCTGCGGTGTATATGCTAAGCCTTTATAAAAGGCTGTTTTTTGGCGCAGAATCTAGCGCGGGCATCGCTAGCAAAAGGCAATTTTTGGATTTAAATGCTAGAGAGAAGTTTATCATCGGTGCATTTATCGCGCTTATTGTGTTTTTTGGCGTGTATCCAAAGCCTTTGCTAAACCTTGCAGATTCTGGTGCAAAAGCGATGATAGACCAAGCGCAATACCGCGCGCAAGCAGAATCTACTAAGCGCGCATTTGGCTTAGATAGCAAGGGTGGCAAGGAGATGCCATCCATAGAAATTATTGATTATGAAACTATGAGCCCCCATATACCAGAATCTAAAAATATAGATTCTGCGGATTCTGCTTTAGATTCTGCTACTTCCGCCACTTCCGCCGCTTCTTCCTCTTCTGTCACGCAAGAAGGCGCGACAAACAATCCAAATAAAGGGCAAAAATGAATTTGGCAAATATAGATTTTTCAGAATTGGCGCTTGGCGCGATTTTGCCTAGCGTGGTGCTTGTCTTTGGCGCGCTTTGTTTGCTTCTCATCAATGTGTTTTTGTCCGCTAGCGCGCATGCATTGCGGCGGCTAAATGTCGCGCTTGGTATGGTGTTTTTAACACTTAGCATTATTTTTAGCCTAAATCTTTCATTTGGAGGCTCGTTTTTTGGGCTTATAAATATCACAGGCATTAGCGTGCTAAGTCAGGTGCTAATGGAGCTTAGCGCGCTTTTGTTTGTCGCGCTTTTTTGGGAGGGAGGCGCTGGTGCAAACGCAAGCAATGTGCGTAGCATAAATGGTGGCATCGCTAGCATAGAGGAGTTTTTCCCGCTATTTTTGCTAATGATCGCTGGCTTTGACATCATGGTATCTAGCACGCATTTGCTTATCATATTGCTAGGGCTTGAGATAGGCTCGCTATGCCTTATCGCGCTTATTGCCCTTAGCGGCAAAAACGCACCAGAATCTACAGAATCTAATCGCAAAGCTTGCGCCAAACGAGATTTTGCCAAATTAGATTCTATTAATTTAGATTCTATTAATTTAGATTCTACTAATTTAGATTCTACCAATTTAGATTTTCGCAAAAGCGCAGAATCCACCAGCCGCGCACTCTTGCCAAGCCTCGCACAAAATCTTGAAATAGAAGCAAGCATCAAATACTTCATCCTAAGCGTGCTTGCTAGCGTGTTTTTCATCTTTGGCGCGTGGTGTTTTTATTTTGCAAGCGCTAGCTTTGATTTGTCTTATATCCAAGAAGCATTGCAAAGCGCGCATTATACTTCTGCGTTTGCGGTGCTTATCGGGCTTGTGTTTATGCTGGGTGCGATTGGGTTTAAAGCATCGATGGTGCCTTTTCACTCATGGATGCCAGATGTGTATGAGGGCTCTAGCGCGCTTATCGCAGGTGTGGTGTCTATCATCCCCAAAATCGCGGCGTTTGCGGTGGCTATCGTGGTTTTTGGCGCGTTTATTGAGATTGGCGTGACTTGGATAAACAACGCCCTATACGCGCTCATCATCCTAACCATCACCATCCCAAATATCGCCGCACTCGTGCAGCAAGATTTAAAGCGCATGCTGGCATTTAGCTCGATCTCGCATTCTGGGTTTGTGCTGGCGTGCGTGCTTATCGATACGCAGATGAGCTTGACTTCGCTTTATTTGTATTGGTTTTTGTTTGCGTTTAGCAATATTGGCGCGTTTGGCTTGCTGTGGTTTGCACCGCAAAGAATGGATTCTGGCGCAGAATCTAAACTAGATTCTATGGTATCCAAAGCAGAATCCGCGCTAGAATCCAGACAAGAATCCGCGCGCTTCACATATCCCATAAGCCGCTTTAATGGTATGCTGAAAATCTCGCCCATGTATGCAATGCTCTCGGCGATATTTTTGTTTTCTTTGGCGGGGATTCCGCCTTTTGGGCTTTTTTGGGGCAAAATCTATGTCGTGATAAGTGCCTTTAGCGCGGATTATCCGCTGCTTACGGTTATTATGATGATAAATAGCGCGATAGCGGCGTTTTATTATCTAAAGCCGGTGGTGGCGATGTTTTTGCGCGCACCAAATGCCAGCGCGCAAAACGCCAAACAAAACGCTAGCGCGCAAAATAATTTCAACGCGCAAAATTTCGACACATCAAATAATTTTGGCACGCCAAATTTTAATACGCCAAACCCCGCGCAAACCCCAGCGCGCGCAGGCATCCATGTCACGACTTTAGGCAAAATCATCATCGGCGGCAGCGCTTTTATTTGCTGTATTAGCATTTTTATGGTTCAATTCTTGCTTGATTTTATAGGAAAATATGTGATTGGGGCTTATTGATTGCGCGAAAAACACTTTTTTGCTGGCATTTGTTGTTTCTGTGGCGCGCTTTTATTGGGCGTATTTACGACTGCCAATGCCCTAGAAATATCTACGACTTTTGGCAAAGAGGGCGGGGAGGATTTCTCTGTGCTTTCTTTGCGTAATGATTCTGCATTCTCCTGCCAAGAAATCACTGATGTGTATAGCAAAGTGCTATCCATAGAATGCGAGATCGCGCGGATTCCAGATAGGGGATTCCCGGGGCTAGAAAATAGCTTTTTTCGCATCAATTATAAAATGATAGATGGGCATTTTTGGCTTTATATTTACCCAAAGCACAAGCAAAAACTCTTTGCCATCCCAAAAGATCCCAAAGCTGATTTTACCATGGATAAAAACCCCCAGCAAAACGCCAAAATATGGCAAATCGTGGGCTATAAAAACAAAATCCCTTTCCTCTCACAAGATATGCAAGACCAAAGGCAAGGGCTAGATTTTCCTGTAAAGATTCTAGGCGAGCAGACGCCATTTATCCCCGAGCTAAATTCTGACAATCGCCCGCTAAAAGCCACAAATAACAAAGACTTTGAGATATATTCGCTAGTGAAGCAGGCGATGGAGCGGCAGGATTATATCTCTGCGATTACAGAGATAAATGAAGCGCTGAAGCAGAATCCAAACTCCGTCTTCCGCCGCGATCTCACTTATGATAGAATCATCGCGACTTCTAAGCTAGAGCTTGATGATAATGAGGTGCTTATCAATCCAGCGCTTGAGTGGGTGAGGGCGTTTGCATCAGATCCGGATGTGCCAGAGATACTCTACATACTTGCCAAAGCCTATGTCAAAAACAATGTGCCAAATGAAGCGGAGTATTATTACAAGCGCATAAGCGATGAATATCCAGAATCCAAAATCGCGCCACTAGCGCAAATGCAGCTGGCAAACCTCGCCAAAACAAACTCGCCAACGCGCGCTAGCATTTATTTCCAAAAAGCCTACACCGAGGCAAAAGACATTCCAAGTGCTAGCGAGATAGCCGCGCAGTGGGCGCTGTTTGAAGCAGAGCAGAGAGATATGCAAAGCGCGCAGGATTTGCTCCAAAAAGTGCTAGATAATTATCCGCGATTTTTTGTGGATTCTCTAGCGCAGACTCAAGAAATCATCGAAGCGCTAATCGAAAATGAAGACTACGCCACGCCTGCTAAAATCGCCCAAGTCGTGATAAAAAACGCGCCAGATATCGCCACAAAAGAGGAGTATAGCTTTAGGCTAGGTGAGTATTATGCCAATGCGCTAGATTTTGATAAGGCGCATGAGTATAATCAAAGCTATATCAAAGAGTTTGAAGAAGACTACAAAGATAGAGCGAAACTCGTGCAGGATAGGGATGATGAGATTTTGTTTGCTATAGGTGGCGATGATGTGGATAAACTCAAACGATACGCCTATATCATCACAAAATACCCAGATACCGATGAGTCAGCCAAAGCAAAAGAGCTAAGCGCGCAGATTTTGCTAAGCGCGCGCAAATACCAAGATGTGATGAGTATCTATGAAAATGACCCGGATAATGCCTACCGCAAAAAAGCCATAGAATCCATGATAAAAGACGCCGCCGCCAAAAAAGAATGCGCTAGCATCGTGCCATATCTCACGCAAAATGTGCCCTATGAGCTAAGCGCGCAAGAGAAGCTTTTTGTCTTTGATTGTGCTAGCGGGGCAGGGCTAAATGCGAGTGCGAAATACATCGCTCAAGGCATGGTAGAATCTAGCAAAACCCAAGATGCGCGCCTAGAGTGGCTCTATCGCGTGGCAAACAATCTCTACAATCTGGGCGAATACAAAGATGCCTCGCTTGCCGCGCGCGATGCGCTTACACTTGCTATCAACCAAAAAAAGCATTATGACATCGCTTTTACGCTGTTTGATATCCTAAGCGCGCTAGATTCTAGGAATGAAGCCAAAAAAGCACTGCCATTTCTGAAAGAGCATTTTGCAAATGACGCAAGGATACTACCGGTGTATGCGACGCTTTTGGGCTATTCTATAGATGAAAAAGATAGTATGAGTATCGAGCTTTATGCGCGCGATATTATCAAGCTTCAAAGCGCGCTAAAGACGGATGAATTCACGCCTTATGCGGAGTTTGCGCTGGCAAATGTATTGCGAGAAAATAAAAATCTTGCCCAAGCGCTTAGCACGCTAAAACCCCTAGAATCTAAACAGCTAGACAAAGAGGATAGCCAGCAGCTTTTCTATCGTATCGCTAGCATTTACAACGCGCAGGCAAAGCCAAAGGAGGCGCTAGAGTATTTTGATAAATGCGCACAGATTGACACGCAAAGTGAGTGGCGCACGCTTTGCGTGCAGGCAAAAGAGCTAATCGCGGGAAATGCTGGCGCGGGCGCGGGCGCGGATTCTAGCGCGAAAGCAGATTCTGAAGTGGAATCTAGCCAAAACTAGCAAAACCACCAAACCCAAATCACCAAGCCTAAATCACCAAATAAAAGCTTGCTTTAGATTCTGTTGTGTATCGTGGTGTAGAATCCAAAATCTAGATTCTAGTGCAGGCGCAAAAGCGACAGCATAGATTCTAGCCAAAAAAGCAAGCTTGCTGCTTGTATAGAATCAAAAGGCAAGCGCGCCAAACCAGAATCCAAAGCGCACCATACCACACCATGCAAACCACCAAAAAGGAGCAAATATGCAAAATCTAGATATGAGTATCTTTCGAGAATACGATATACGCGGGATTTATGAGGAGAATCTAACCCGCCAAAATGTCTTTGGCATAGGCTTTTTGCTAGGCAAATACATCGCCGACACCACGCCAGAATCCACCACCATAGCCATAGGATACGATGCGCGCGTGCATTCGCCTGTGCTTTTTGAATGGCTGAAAGATGGGCTTTTGGCGAGCGGCTGCGAGGTGGTGTTTATGGGGATGATACCCACACCGGTGGCGTATTTTGCGACATTTCAAGAGGATGTGCCAAGCGGGCTAAAATCTAGCATCCGCCACTCTGTGATGATAACAGGCAGCCACAACCCGCCACAATATAATGGATTTAAAATCACTATCGATCGCAAGCCTTTTTATGGCGATATGATTAGAGCGCTTGGCGAGCGACTACAAAGCACTGACATCGCCTATCAAGCAAGCCAAAAAGAAGTGCAAAAAATAGATATGCTAGCGCGCTATCAAGACTATCTTATCAAGCATTTTGCGAGGCTTAAAGATTTCAAATACGAAGTGGTGTTTGACTATGGCAATGGCGTGGGCGCGATAGGGCTAGAATCCGTGCTAGATGCGCTAAATATCAAGCATGTAAGCCTCTATGAAAAGCCAGATGGCACCTTCCCCAACCACCACCCAGACCCAAGCGAAGCCAAAAACCTAGAATCTGTCAAATCCTATATGAAGGCACATGATTTGCAAATCGCAATTGCCTTTGATGGCGATGCAGATCGCGTGGCGCTGATGACGCCGCGTCATGATTATAAAGGCGATGAGCTGGCTATCCTTTTTGCTAGAGATATCGCCAAAACCACGCCAAACCCCATAGTCATCGGCGAAGTGAAATGCTCGCAAGTGATGTATGATGAGATAGACAAAATAGGCAAAAGTGTGATGTATAAAACAGGGCATAGCAACCTAAAAACAAAGCTAAAAGAGCTCGGCGCGCATTTGGCAGCGGAGATGAGCGGGCATTTGTTTTTCAACGATAGATATTATGGCTATGATGATGCGCTGTATGCGGCACTGCGCGCGCTAGAGCTGTTTGTGGGGCGCACGCCTAGCGAGGTGGAAGGCGAGATTCTAGCGCTTCCGCAGTATTTCTCGACACTTGAAGAGAAAATCCACACCACAGAAGAGGTGAAATTTAAAACTATCGAGCGACTGAAATCAAGGCTTGAAAGTATCAAAGCAGAGTCTAACGCCAACTTCCCGGCGATAAAAGACATCATAGACATCGATGGTGTGCGCGTGATATTTGATGAGGGCTGGGGGCTTGTGCGCGCTAGCAACACCACGCCCGTGCTTGTGACGCGGTTTGAAGCGAGAAGCAAAGAAAAGCTAGAATCTTATAAAAATAGCATTCTTAAGCTTTTGAAAGAGATCGGCTAGGCGCTGTTTTGGCGCTTGGCTGGCGTTTAGCTTGGTGCTGGTTAGCGTTTGGCTTTGGCATTGTTAGCGTTTTGCTGGTGTTTTGCTTGGCAAATTTTTGTGCTTGGCTAGCTTTAGTTTGGCAAAAATTAGCGTTTAGCCTATGAATTTTACGCCTCGTTGGTTTTGGCTTAGCGATGATTCGCGCTTGGCAGGGCGTTTAGCGTAGCAAAATAGCGCTTTGCTAGTGTCAAAATTGCATAAAAATGATTCTCAAAGATTGGCTAATATCGATAAATAGGGCGCTAAATCAAAAAATTTACACAAATTTTACGCAAAAATCGCGTAAAACCCTTGATTTTGTGGGATAAAGTGGCTAAAATAGGCGCGCTTTAAAATTTCATCCAAAAGGAGATACCATGAATAAAGCAGAGTTCGTAGATCTAATAAAAGACGCTGGAAAACTTCCTAGCAAAAAAGACGCTGAAACAGCAGTAAATGCGTTTATCGCAGCTGTTGAAAAAGCGCTAAGCAAGAAAAAAAGCGTTGAGCTTGTAGGCTTTGGTAAATTCGAAGCTGTAATGCAAAAAGGCAAAACAGGCAAAGTTCCAGGGACAAACAAAACTTACAGCACAAAAGATAAGTATGTTCCTAAATTCAAACCTGGCAAAAGCCTAAAAGACCTAGTAGCTAAAAAATAAGCTACTCCCCCTACCTATGGGGGCTTGTCCCCGTAGCTCAGCAGGATAGAGCGTACGATTCCTAATCGTAAGGTTGTGGGTTCGAATCCCGCCGAGGACACCACCTGCTTTTATCTTTATTATATACGTTTGTCTTACTTCTTTTTTGTCTTTCTGTATTTTTGTCTCCCGACATTTTATTTACTTAATTGTAGATTTTTACGATTTAGTAGCATCGCAACAGCAAAACCATAGCTGCGACAAAGCAACGACAAAACGCCAGCGCCACAGCGACAAAACACCACAGCAAAATCGCACAAAACACCGCGTAGATTCTGCATTTTTGGGTATTTTTTGCATATCTTGTAAAAAAATTAGCAATTTCTTTACAATCTATCGCACTTTAAGCCAAAAAGTGATAAAATCGCGCACTATTTTTATAAATAGCATTCAAAACGCGCCAAAGCGCAAATAAATCGCGTCTAATAGCGCACAAATCCGCGAATAGCTCGCAACACAAGGGGTGAAATATGCTACCAATTTTTCGCAATCTAGGCATAGGCGCCAAGATTATGTCATTTGTATCCGTCATCGTGGTGATCGGGATTCTAGTCCTATCGCTCGTCGTCTCCAGCCAAGTATCCACACAGATAAAAACCAGCGCTGAAGACATCATCGCAAACGCTTCTAGCAAATACGCAAACTACATAGAAAACTCCTTCGCCGAGATCTATGCCATCACTTCCAGTGGCTCCGAGACGCTCAAAGAGATGTTGCGCCTAGCACCGCTTAGCAAATCCGATATGCCAAGCACTTTTGAAGCGGTGCTAAAATCATCGCTAGATAGCGTGACCGCCGCCAAATATGGATATATCTACCTGCTAGATTCTCCCGAAAATTTCGCCAACCACAACAAATCCTTCGTCACCAGTCGAGGCAATATCGTGCTGATTTATGAAGACACCGATTTGAATAATATAGGCGGGCTAAGACTTGTCAAAGCAGATGAAAGTGTGGTAAATTTCCCAGTCGTGCAAAAGATAGTCAAAACCGCTAAATATGGGGATTCTGTATCCTTTGGCAAGCCTTTTATGGCGCGCGTCAATGGCGTGGAGTTTGAAGCGGTGAATGTCGTCGCTCCTATTTTTGATAGCAACCAAAAGCTAGTCGGCGTGTATGGCTTCGCTATTGATATAAGCAAAATTTCTGACTTTATGCTAAACCCCAAAGATACGACATTTGAAGGCGAGGTAAAGGGCTTTTTCACCCAAGATGGAAGCATCGTAGCGCACACTTTGAGCGAATATATACTAAAAAACATCATGGATGTAAATAACCGCCCAGAATCCAAAGAGGCTTTCCAAGCAGTGCTAAATGGCGAAAGCGATGTGTTTGATGACTACATCACGCTAGAAGGCAACGACAGCTACGCCAGCGTCTCATCTTTCAAAACACAAGATGGCTCCGGATTCTCCGTCCTAGTGACCGCGCCCAAATCCTCCGTACTAGCGCCACTTTATAAGCTAGAGCTAAGCATACTTGTCGTGTCGCTTATCGTTTTGGCGGTGATTTTGGTATCGGTGTTTTTCTATGTGCGAATCGTCGTGATTTCTAGATTCCCATTGATTCTAAAAACGCTAGATATGTTTTTCAAATACATCAACCACGAAGGCAACGAAGTGCATCACATCAAAGTGCATGCCAATGACGAGCTAGGCAAAATAGGACAAATCATCAACCAAAATGTCGATAAATCGCGAGAACACCTCGACCGCGACGCCGAGCTAGTCAAAGAATCGCTAGCTGCGATAGACCACGCCAAAAATGGCTACGCAACCAAGCGCATAACCATACAAGGCTCAAATCCACAGCTAAACACGCTAAAAGATTCTGTAAATCAGCTCCTAGAGCTTCTATCCACAGGCGTGGGCAACGACCTCCACGAGCTAAATCGCGTATTTGACAGCTTTGTCAAACTTGACTTCTCCACCCAAGTAGCAAACGCACAAGGTAGAGTAGAAGTAGTCACAAACACACTAGGAGAAGAAATAAGAAAAATGCTAAAAACTTCTCTAGACTTTGCAAACTCTCTAAATAATCAAA
>NZ_MLQN01000023.1 GCF_001854545.1 Helicobacter sp. CLO-3 | reverse complement strand
ACGAGGATTATTGATATGTTTTTATATGTCTGATTGCATACAGAATCTAGACATTCTCTAAGATACTTTTCGACATTGTAGATTGGGATGATGATGGCGACTTTTGGGTTTGTGTTGGTGGGTTGGGGCATGAAAAGCTTCCTCAAATATTGTTTTTTTGCATTAAAATTGTAACATATTTTTGTCCATATTAAATAGTTTTTGTTTTAAATTTATATAGTATTTGGAAAACTATATTTTTAGTTTTGTAAGCCCAAACAAATAATCCTTGCAAGCAAGTGCCACTCCAAACATCAAAAATGTAAATGTCTGGCTCCATCGCCACAGCATGCAATCAAATAATAGTCCGACGCTAAGCGTGATGATAAAGATTTTTAGCCCTCTGTATATAATATGGGCTAGCTGATACTTGGTTTTTTGGTTACAAAATGTGCTGGCAACAGAATCCACAGAATCTATTTTTATAGATTCTGTTTGTGTAAATTTTGCATTTTTAGATTCTGCATGTGTCTCTTTCAGCACATTGCGCGCATTCTTTGGCGCAGCAAATATGCTATACACAAAAAGCACTAGTCCCAAAAACCCAATAATCCCAAGCTCAAAGATAAAAGATAAAATCTGGTTGTGTGTATGTGAGTATCCTAGATGTCTGCCGGGAAAACTTAAAATATAATTATGATTGATATGATCCCTTGAAAAAACATTTTGGATATTATATGTATATCCTAGGAATCCAAGCCCATTAGGTCGCAGTGGATTATCAAGTATAGCAAGCAAAGTTGATTTGCTCATGCCAAGCCTATTTAGCGAGCTATGCTCCCAGCGCATATTTTCATCTTGTGGAAAAGAGTAAAGGGAACATTCAAGATAACCTATGCGATAGTTAGAAATTTTATTGGAATTTAAAAAGTTATCATCAAAACTTTTAAAAATATTTAGATACTGCTTTTTGTAGATTTGTCTATAATCTTTGGTTGAGGGTTCAGAATATGCATATATTTTTTTATAGTGCTCAATCAGCGGCTCAGAATATTTATATCGCGAAGTGAGAAGCCAGTGCTTTTGTAAGGCCGTTTTGGTAAGTGCAGAAAACTTTGGCTCTGTGCGCCAATGCACCATATCATCCTGATACAAAAAACTAGGTGCGCAAAGCTCATCAAACCGCCCCATCTCCGCTGGCGCATAGCTCCAAACTAGCGAAAAATTATTCACCATTTTGTTAAAGTTAAACCGCTCATCCCACTTGGCACTAAAAATATACACCCCCACTATTAGCGCCACTGCCGCGATAGATACACCTACTAGAATCTTTATTTTATGCCTGTATGGAAAATAAATAAAAGGAATGACAAATGCCACAAATGCCGCGATAAATACCGACCTAGAACCATTAGCGACAATCCCCAAAATAGACACGACACACAGCACTGCGCCAAGCCACCAAAAGCGCCTATCCCACAGCATAGCAACAGCCATGCTAAAAGAAAGCATAAGCACCACGCTATACACCAGCGGCAGAGGGTTGTGAAAGCCTGTAGCGCGGTAATTTAACACCCCCTTTTCCAAATCCCAATATAGCAGCCAATCAAGCATCGTAGCTAAAGGCTGGATAAAAATCACAACAAGCAGCGCCACACAAAATACGACAAAAGCCTTATCATTAAGCCTTTTTAGCAGCAGATAAGCTATCAGTATAAAAAACCCATCAAATGCCAGTCGCCTTACATTTTGTATCGTCTCTAATGCGCCCATTGCAAAATAAGCAGAAACAAGCCCTGCCACTAAAACAATGCCAAAAAATATAAACACCTTTTTGATAGCGACAAACTCATCTCTATAAAAATCTTTTATAAAAAATAATAAAAAAATGCCCGAAGTGATGTATAAAATATTTATAGGAAATGCTGGTCTATGCACCAAACTATTGCCAGATAGCGGCAGCACAGCGATACTAAATAATAAAAGCGCAGCGTATAGATATAGCGCATATTGCTTTGTTTTATCGCTAATCTTTAAAAAGCTAATATTCACAAAAGCTCCTTTGTAAATTATGTAAATCCGCGTATTTTACATTAAAAGCATCTTTGTTGCGCTTATTTTTGCACTTCCCTTTATTTTCTTGCTGGTTTTCTCATCGAGTTGCCAACCACGATGAGCGAGGATACGCTCATGCTAAGTGCCGCGATGAGCGGGATGACAAAGCCAGCCAGCGCTAGCGGGATAAGCAGGGCGTTGTAAATGATGCTAAGCAGTATGTTTTGCTTGATGCGGCTGTATGTCTGCGCGGCGATTTCGAAGGCTTTTTGCACGCTTTTTAGCGTGTCATCTAGCACGACGACATCGCTTTGCGCGATCGCTATGTCGCTGCCAGCACCCATCGAGATGCCAACCTGCGCGTTTTGTATCGCTAGAATATCATTTAGCCCATCGCCTATCATCACCACGCCGCCTTTATCATGCAGCATCTCGCCAAACGCGCTAGATTCTACAGAATCTGAAATGCCAGAATCTAAACCGCCCGCGCCGTTTTTAGATTCTGTATTTCTAGAATCCGCGCTCGCACTCGCGTCACTTTTAGATTCTGCTTTAGATTCCGCCTCTTTGCGCTTTGCTTTGATAAACTCCACCTTTTGCTCTGGCAGCATATTTGCATGCCACTGCTCTATCCCAAGCGCGCGCGCCACGCTAGCCACCACACCCTCTCTATCGCCGCTTATGAGCGCGATTTGCTTATGCTGCGATTTTAGATAGTTGATGAGCGCTAGTGCGTCGCTTTTTATCGTATCTTGCAGGTAAAATACCGCCACAAGCGCCCCTCCCACACTATAGCCAAACACGCTCATGCTCTCACTATCGACATCCTCCAAATCACGCGCGCTAGAGATATCCACGCCATTATCCGCTAGAAACGCCAAGCTCCCGCCAAGCAGCCGCACGCTTTTTACCTTGCTTTTCAAATCACCGCTTAAATCGCCACCCAAACCTCTACCACGCAAACCACCTCGCGCCCCTTTATACACCGCGCTCGTCCCCCTAGAATCCACTTGCGAATGCGCCTCCAGCGCGATAGGCTCGCTAAGTGTCAGCGTCTCATATATCGCCTTTGATATGGGGTGTGCGGATAGTGAGACGAAGTTTGCTAGCAGATTCTCGCCCGCTTCATCAAGCGCGCATAAATCCTTGCGAGATACCAGCGTATGCTTGCCGCTTGTGAGCGTGCCCGTTTTGTCAAACACGACGATACTAGCGCGCGCCAAACTTTCCAAAAACCGCGCCTCTTTGAAAATAATCCCCGCCTTGTAAGCCCTCTCTATCCCCACCACGCTAGCGATAGGCGTGGCGAGTGCCAGCGCGCAAGGGCAAGATATGACGATGACAGAAATCGTGATGATAAGCGCTTGCTGTGCATCACCGCTTGCCGCCCACCAGCCACAGAATCCACACAGCGCGATAAATAGCACCACTCGCGAAAAATACTTAGAAAGCGCATTGGCTAGATTCTGGATTTTTGGGCGGTGGTTTAGGCTCTCTTCTAGGAGGTTTATGATTTTGCTCATCATCGAGCCTTCATAGCTTTGGCGCACCTCATAGGCAAAAGCAGATTCTAGCGCGATAGACCCAGATAGCAGCTCCTCGCCCCTAGATTTTGCCACAGGCATGCTTTCGCCACTGATAGATTGCATATCTAGCAGCACGCTTTGTAGCGCCACGCCATCGCAAGGCAGCATTTCACCGGGCTTCATACGCACGATGTCGCCCATTTGCAATGATTTGACTTCTTTTTGGATGATTTTGCCCTCACTCTCCACATCAACGACATTTGGCAAAATCGTATGCAGCCTATCGATGCTATCGCCCGCGGCACTTTTGGCTTTCATCTCCAAAAACTTGCCGCTAAACACAAACAAAATAATCATTGCCACTGATTCAAAATAAGTCTCACCGCTGCGCGTGATAGCCGCATAAATCGAGTAGATAAAAGTAAGGCTCGCGCCAAATGCCACGAGAAAATCCATGCCTATGTATCTGTTTTTCAGCCCATGATACGCGCCGCTGAAAAACACCCGCCCGGTAAAAAACAACACCGGCGTGGCGAGCAGGCAAGAGACGAGGTTTAGCACATCTTTCATCGACGCGCTCATACCGCGAAAATACCCCGCATACTGCGCGATTGCCACCATCATGATACTCATCGTGCAAAACACGCCCACCACAAACGCATTGAAAAACGACTTTTGCGCCTTTAGCAGCAGCTTTTCTTGTAAGCTTGGATCATAGATATGCGCGCGATAGCCGATAGATTCTATAAGCGCAAATATTTCAGAAAGCTTGATGATGCTTGGGTCAAAAATGATTTTGGCTTTGTTGTTGGTGTAGTTTATGCGCGCTTGGTGGATTCCGGGCTTGAGTCCTAGCACATTTTCATTGAGCCACACGCATGCGGCGCAGTGGATGCCCTCGATGATGGCGCTTATTTCTAGGAGTTCTGGGGCGCTGTTGTTTGGCGTGGTTTTGTTGTTTTTGCTGGCGATTTTGGCGGGTTTGGCATGCTTTTGGAGGAAGCTTGGTTCATCGAGGTAGCTTTTGGTATTTGCGCTAGTTTGGCTAGCGTTTTTGCCTGCGTCGCTGATGTCGCCGATAGGAGAGAGCACATTTTCACCCAAACGATCATAAAATCCGCCAAATCCACTATTTTGCAGCAGAAAATACACACTCTCACAGCCATTGCAGCAAAAATACAGCGCGCGCCCTTCACTATCGGCGCGCTTTGAGCGCGTGAGCTTGGAGAGTGGATAGACTAGTTGGCAGTGCGCGCATTTGGTGGGCGCATCGTTTGTGTTGCCAGTGCCGCTTATATCGCTCGCATTGCTCGTGTTTGGCGCGCTTTGCGTGGTAGTTTGCGCGTTTGGCGCGGTGTCTTGGCGTGCGCTTTGTGTTTGGCTCATTTTTTAGAATCCATATCTACTAGAATCTATTTTTATAAGAATCCATGCCCGCCAGAATCCATATTGTTAGAATCCATATTTGCAGAATCCATTTTGCAAATCCTATAAAAACGCCAGCGCAAGCAGGCTTATTTCACAAAGCATCGTTTTTGTGCTTGGCGCTTGGCCTTTTAGCTCCGGCTTTGCTGGGTGTGTTTTATCATGCGGATTTCTAGCCCTCGTCAGCAAAAAGCTTAGGAAAAACCCTAGCATCGCGCCGCAAATCACTTGCACTATGGTGTGGTTTTCAGAATGCACGCGCGAGATGCCTACAGCGCTTGCGATGAGTGCCGCGGGTATCCCAAGCCGCGCGCCATAGCGCTTTTGCAGAAAGCCTACCGCGCTAAATGATGCGGCGGTGTGACCGCTCGGGAAGGCTTCGTAGGATTCTCTGGTGGGGCGTTTGGAAAGCTGGGCGATTTTGGAGTCATCGGCGGAGAAGTGCAGGGTGTAGAAATGCAAGGAATATTTGATGAGGTGCGTGGTGGCGACTACCGCGACAAAGCCGATGACTTGCTGCTTCGCGCCGACAAAATCGCGCAGCAAAAGCGCATAGCCCAAGCTTGCTGCTGGCAAAAACTGCGCCATATCGCCAAATGTCTCAAATGCATCGCCGTATTTGTCGGCGTTTTTGCTGGAATCTATGGCGTTGCTAGATTCTAGAGATTTTGCAGAATCCACTTTTGTAGAATCTTTGCTAGAATCCGCACCAGAATCCAGCCTAGATTCTAGTGCAGATTCTGCGCGCGCGCTGTTTGCTGTATCGCCCGCTATTTTATCGCTTGCCGCCTTGTCGCTAGATTCTGCATTTGCCACATTTAGCGCGCCAAAACACAAGCCAAGCGCGATTATCAAATATCCGCATTTTTTATACATATTGCTCCTTTTTAGATTCTGGTGCTTTAGATTCTAGGATTTTGGCTAGGCCTTAGATTCTGCGCCTTATCGCCGCGCCAGCACACATCTCAAGCAGCGCCACACAATCCGCGCCAGCCAAATTTTTCGCACATTATAGTAGATTTTGCCTTAAGCGCTATTTGCTAGAGATGCGCTCCAGCGCACCCACCACGCGCAAAGTATGCTCTGTGAGCCACGCGCGCATGCGTTTTGCCTTGATTTGTGCGTAAAAATCATAAATAGATCGCTCCAGCGGCAGAATCTTTGGCAGGGTAGGGTGGCTCACTTCGCCGAGGTGGTATTGCACCATTTGCCTATATAGCGAGTCTTTGGCGACATCTTGCACGACGATCCCACAATCAAAAATCGCTAGCTTCTCACTTTTCGTCTCATCATAAATCGCTGTTTTTTTCGCGCCGCCTATCATCATCTCGCGCACTTTTATGGGCGAGAGCCAAGAGACGCTGATGTTTGCATTAATGTTTGCGCTGATGTTTGCATTGATATTTGCGCTCGCATTTTTTAGCTCCAGATGAATATCTGCTAGCGCGTCAAAGCCCTGATATTGCGTGCGCAAAGTATGATGAGAGCGCACATCCAGCCCCCAAAGATAATCCAAAATCGATAAATCATGCAGCGCCAAATCCCAAATCACATCCACGCTATTTTGGAAAAGCCCGAGGTTTATCCGCCGCGCTTGCACATACAAAACCTCGCCAAAAATCGCCAAATGCCGCTTCAGCCACTCCACCGCCGGTGCATAAAGGAAAATATGATCGCAATGCACGATAAGCCCAAGCTTGCTAGCTAGCGCGTAAAGCTCGGCGCACTCTTTGAGGCTTGTAGCCAGCGGCTTCTCGACGAAAATATGCTTGCGCGCTTGCAAGGCGCGCTTGGCAAGCGTGTAATGCGTCTGTGGCGGCGTGATGATAAACACCGCCTCCACGCACTCATCCGCTAGCAAATCCTCAAAAGTGGGGTAAATATGCAGAGCGCTTTGGTTAGGCGCGGAATCTAAAAGGGTGGATTCTGCAAAAGCGGATTCTGGCGGATTAGACTTTGTGGAGTTTGCGCGGGTTTTGGTTTTTATAGATTCTGTGCCTTCTTGTATCAAAGCTTGATAATCGCTCGCTGCGGCAAGGCATTGCGCCATATCGGTATCATACACGCCGATGATCTCAAAATCTAGCGCGGTGGATTCTGGCGTGCTTTTAGATTCTGCATTGTGCGTGGATTTTGTAAAATCAGCGCGGTTTTTAGAATCTCGCGCGCTTTTAGATTCCGCCAAATCTGCATTATCTACATCATCCGCATCGTGCCCGCCAGCACCGCGCGCTTGATAAGCTTTATACGCAAGATTTTGCTTGATAAGCGCCTTTAGGACATTGCGCCCCCAGTATCCATACCCCACAAGCGCCACTTTCACCGCGCACTCCTAGAATCCACCAAATCTGCCAAATCCACCAATTTTGGCCAAAAATCACTCACCGCGCACCCCCTAGAATCTAGACTCATCGCCATGCCCTGCCACTCACAGCGCGCGCAAGATTTTGCCAAAAAGCATGCGATTTTTATACTCGCAAATCTCCGCCTCATAAAACCCCGCGGCGAGATTCTCCACCTCGCTATCATTTATCAGTATCTCGCCGTCAATCTCTAGCCCCCAGCGCCTATCGCGCGCGCTATAGAGATACTCGCTCACGCTGCTTCTGCCCTCTACTATCACCTCTAGCTTTTGCCCTTTTAGGGCATTGTAGCGCGCTTTGTCTTGTGCTTTTAGCAGTTTGTTTAGCGCGCTTATGCGTTTGTTGGCGGTTTTGGCGGGGATTTTTTGCGCCATTTTATGCGCGCTCGTGCCTTCCTCGCTAGAAAATGCAAAAATATTGAGCCTATCAAACACCCCCTCTTGCACGAAATCATAAAGCGCGCCAAACTCTTCTTCGCTCTCCCCCGGATGCCCCACTATTATCGTGCTTCGTAAAAACGCATCGGGCGCTTGGCGCATAAGAGTTAGCATATCCCTTAGCTCCTTTTCGCCCATGCCCCGCCGCATGCGCGCTAGCATGCTATCAGCGATATGCTGGATTGGCACATCAAAATAGTTTTGCACGATGCGCGAGTGGATAATCGTCTCTATGAGCTTCGCACTCGTGGTTGTCGGGTAGAGATAGTGGATTCTGGCGTTTTGCGCGGCACCTTGGCTATCGAGCGCTTTTATCAGCGCCACGAGCCCATCTTTCACGCCAAAATCAAGCAAATACGAGCTAGAATCCTGCGCGATGAAGCTAAAGTCTCTAAAGCCGCGCTTGGCTAGATTCTCGACTTCTTTTAGCACAGAATCTATGGGGCGCGATTGTAGCTTGCCTTTGAAGCTTGGGATAGAGCAGAAGGAGCAGCGCTGGTTGCAGCCCTCGGATAGCTTGATGTAGGCGTGGATGCTGGAGTTGCTGATGATGCGCTTGGAAGTCTCATCGGCTAGGAAAACTTTGTCATGGCTTGACATGATGGCGTGGTGTTGCGCGGCGCTTGGGGTTTGCGCGCTTTGTATGGCTTGTGTAGCTCGCGTGGTGTTTTGGTTTGGCGCGTGTTTGGATTCTGGGGTAGAATCTGATATTTTGTCTGGCGCAGAATCCGCTTTGCCATAATCTATTTTGTTAGAATCTGCCTTGCTAGAATCCACTTCGCCAAAATCCGCCCCGCTCTTTTTGCCAGCCACTCCGGCAATATTTGGCATTTTTGGCGCACCCAAAGCGCCCCCAGCGCTCATTTTCGCAGAATCCACCGCGCGAAATCTTGGCGTATAAAAGCCCTTTTCTTTCAAAAGCGTATTTATTTTGTCATAATCCCTCACGCCGATGATGATGTCTATCTCTGGCATTTGCTCTTCGAGCTCTTTGGCGTAGCGCTCGCTTAGGCAGCCGCTGACTACGAGCATCGCGCCTTCTTTGCGCGTTTGCGCGGCGCGCAGGATGGTGCTGATGCTTTCTTGTTTGGCGGATTGGATGAAGCCGCAGGTGTTGATGATGATGATGTCTGCTTCGCTTGGCGCGTCTATCATCTCGCAATGCGCGAGCTCGCCCAGCATCACTTCGCTATCTACGAGGTTTTTGGTGCAGCCTAGTGAGATGAGGTGCAGCGTGGGGCGGGCGAAGGTTAGCGTGTTTTGCATTATTTGCCTTGTTTGGTGTGTTTAGTTGTTGCTTGGCGCTTTGTTTGGTGTTTGTGCTTTTTGTATCGCGTGCGCTGTTTTGCGATATTTTGGCGCAATAAATTGCGTATTGTAGCATAAGTTTGGAGTTAGGCTAGATTCTGGCAAGTAGAATCTAGATAGAATCCACGCGCCAGAATCCACGCGCCAAAATCTTTGTATCAAAACCCTCGCACCAAAATCCACGAAAATCCACCTGCACAAATTAAACAAACTTTGCTCTAAATTTCCCTATAATGCGTGCTTGAAATCGCAAAAATTTAAAATAAAGCCTAAGGATAAGCCATGAGCGAACCCAAAAAAACTATCCATTTGCGTATTGTTGATTGGTGGGATAGCGACACACAAGAAAACTTCGATAATGACTTTTTTGTTAAACTTTTGCGTAAAAAATATGATGTGATATATAGCGACGCGCCTGATTTTATATTTTTTTCAGTGTTTGGACAGGAGCATTTGAAATATGATTGCGCGCGGATTTTTTTTACTGGGGAAAATGTTAGGGCTGATTTTAATGTGGCTGATTATAGTATGGATTTTGATTTTTTGGATTTTGGCGATAGGCATTTGCGCTTGCCATTGCCATTTTTGCATTTTTCAGAAGATATGGAGTTGGCGCAAAGCAAGCATATTTGGGCTAGCCAAAGCTTAGAATCTAGGAGCAAATTTTGCGGATTTATGGCGGCAAATCCGGCAAAGCATTCGCCTAGAAATATGTTTTTTGATAAGCTTTGTCGATACAAAAAAGTAGATTCTGGTGGCAAATGGAAAAACAATATCGGCAAGCCTGTGGGCGATAGATTTGGCGATTTTGCGGCCAGCAAAAGAGAGTGGCTAAAGGGGTATAAATTTAACCTCTGCTTTGAAAACTCAAGCTATCCGGGCTATCTCACAGAGAAGCTTTTTCAGGCTTTTAGTGCTGGCTGCATCCCTATTTATTGGGGCGATACGAGTTTGCGCTGTGATTCTAGTCGCGACACCAAAGGCGGCGATTTTTTGGAGTCGTTGGATTCTAAGGACACTTTGGATTCTAGCACCATAGATTTTAGCGCCCCCCCCCCTATGAGCTTTGATAATCGCATAAATCAAGCACTGCCTGTGATTTCTCCATCATTGATAGAATACAAAATAAACCCAAAATCCTTCATCAACGCGCATGATTTTGCCACTTGGGATGATTTGATAGAAGAGATTAGGCGCATCGATAATGATGATGAGGCGTATTTGGCGATGCTAAAAGAGCCGGTGTTTTTGGATGATTTTGATGCTGTGAGATTCTATGAAAAGCGGCTGGAGCGTTTTTTTGATTATATTTTTTTGCAGACACCAGCGCTTGCCTTTCGCAGGGGTGCTAGCTCATATCAAGATACAAAATCTGATATTTTGGCGATGAAGCTAGGCAGGGCTTTTTTGCGTGCAAATACTAAGTTTCCGCGCTGGATACGATTTTATATCAAAGCAAAAAAGGTTTTGAAAGAATTTGGCTTAAAATAATCATTGGCAAGGCGCGCAAAAACACCGCAATTTAAACATTTTTTGCCTATAATGCACCTATGAATTGCCAAAATCTACAAAACCTCATCACAAGGAGCGAGAATGAAAAAGCAAGTAAAAAAGGTGGTTTTAGCCTACAGCGGCGGGCTTGATACGAGTGTGATTTTGAAATGGCTTGGCGATGCGTATGGTTGCGAGGTGGTGACTTTCACCGCGGATATCGGGCAGGGCGAGGAGGTCGAGCCAGCGCGCCAAAAGGCGCTGAAGCTCGGAATCAAGCCAGAAAATATTTTTATCGAGGATTTGAGGGAAGAGTTTGTGCGCGATTTTGTGTTTCCTATGTTTCGCGCAAACACCATTTATGAGGGCGAATACCTGCTAGGCACGAGCATTGCGCGCCCATTGATAGCTAAGCGTTTAGTAGAAATCGCCAAAAGTGTGGGTGCAGATGCAATCGCGCATGGTGCGACAGGCAAGGGAAATGACCAAGTGCGCTTTGAGCTAGGTGCGTATGCGCTAAATCCAAATATCAAAGTCATCGCTCCATGGCGTGAATGGGATCTAAACTCGCGCGAAAAACTGCTAGCCTATGCAGAATCTGCGGGGATCCCAATCGATAAAAAACCTAATCAATCGCCCTACTCAATGGATGCGAACCTTTTGCATATCAGCTATGAAGGGCAGATTCTCGAAGATCCGGCAATCGCGCCAAATGAGGATATGTGGCGCTGGAGTGTGAGCCCCAAAAACGCGCCAGATAAGGCGGAAGTCATCACGATAGAATTTAAAAACGGCGATGGCGTGGCGATAAATGGTCAAAATCTAAGCCCAGCGAAATTTTGGGAAAAGCTAAATGAACTCGGCGCGCGCAATGGTATCGGGCGGCTTGATTTGGTGGAAAATCGCTTTGTAGGGATGAAGTCGCGCGGCTGCTATGAAACGCCCGGCGGCACGATATACCTCAAGGCTCATCGCGCGATAGAATCTTTGACGCTTGATAGGGAAGCGGCGCATTTGAAAGATTCTATCATGCCAAAATACGCCGAGCTTATTTATAATGGATTTTGGTTTAGCCCCGAGCGCGAGGCACTGCAGGCGCTTATTGATAAGACGCAAGCGCGCGTGGAGGGTAGCGTGCGCCTAGAGCTTTACAAAGGCAATGTAGCTGTGCTAGGTAGAGAATCCAAAAACTCGCTGTTTAACGCGGCGTATAGCACCTTTGAAGAAGATAGCGTGTATAATCAAAAAGACGCCGAGGGCTTTATCAAACTAAATGCCCTGCGCTTCATCATCGCCGGCAAGCAAAAGCAATAGCGCGTATTTGATTCTTATGGCGCACAGCCTTGATGGTGAAAATTTTGTGAGCGAGCGCAAAATGAGATCGATGAGATAGGGCAGACAAGGCACAAAACCATTTTTGTGCCGTGCAAAAATCGCGATAAATCCTGCTATAATCGCGGGTTTATGACGAATATCTTACATAAAAGGGGCGGATATGAAAAAACTTTTTTCGATTTTTATGATTTTTGGCTTGTTTTTTGGCGCGGGCGTGAGCGCGGAAGTAGCAAAGGAAAGCGCCGCGAGCGCCGCAAAAACCGCAGGCACCGCATCCGCAGACGCCGCAAACACCATAGAATCCAGCGCGCAAAAGCGCGTCATCATCGTGCATGGCTATGGCGGGGATTCTAAAAGTCATTGGTTTGTGTGGCTTAAAAATGAGCTAGAAAAGCAGGGCGCGCGCGTGGTGGCGCCTGATATGCCAGATAGCCTTAGCCCCACGCCAAAAGCATGGATCGCGGCACTGCGCGAGACGATCGGCGATATCGATGAAAATACCTTTATCGTCGCGCATAGCTTGGGCTGTATCAGCGCGCTACGCTATATCGAGGGGCTGGATGCGCGCGAGCGGCTTGGCGGCGTGGTTTTGGTGGGCGGATTTTATGAGCCTTTAAGCATTTTGCCAAAGCTTGATCCTTTTGTCGCAGAGCCTTTGCAGGGCGCGAAACTCGCCAAAATGATAAAAAATCGCGTGGTGCTGTCCGCCAAAGATGATAAAGTCGTGCTAACAAATTTAAGCGAGAATCTAGCAAAAGCGATTGATGCGGAGTTTATCCAGCTGCCTAGTGGCGGGCATTTTATGAAAGATGAGGTCGGCGACAAACTGCCAATCGTGCTAGAACTACTCCACAAACAAATGGGGATGTAAATCCTGCGCCAAACGCGCCAAATATGCCAAGCGCGCTAAACGCATTAAACACCAGCGCAAAGCGGTAGTCAAAACAAAAAATATCACACAAAAGCTAAGCGCGCTGGCACAAAAGCATAAAGCCTATAAAACACCGCGCGCGTTAATCTTTTAAAATACCAAAACACCAGTAAGCCAAATAAGTGCCAAATATAAGCGCCAAGCAAGACACAACTGCATCACCCATAGCTAGACTCTAGCGCATTTTATGCTTGCAGATTCTAGCCCACGCGCGTTAATCTCTTAAAATACCGCAAGTTTAGGCAAAGCCAATCATATCGCTTTTAAAAACGCCTCGATTGCCTGCATCTCCTCTGTGCTTAGGTTTAGCGGTTTTATGAGATGCGTTTTTTGCGCTTTTGGCTCGCTAGATTCTAGAGTTTTGGCCTCTGGCACGGGGAATGCCACATCATAAAGATGTATCACGCCCATAAGATTTGGTGAAATGCCATTATGCATATATGGCGCGCTTTTGGCGACATTTATGAGTGAGGGCGTGCGAAATGCGCCAAGATCTGCCATATCCTTAGTGACTTCATAGCGCCCTAGATCTTGGCTAGATCGTCCATAAAGCGCAAGTCCGATGTTATGATATTTACCATCGCTAAAGCTTGCGCCATAATGGCAATTCATACAACGCCCTTTAGTGCGGAAAATATGCAAACCATACAGCTCAAAATCATCCAATGCGCTATATTTGCCCTTTACAAAAGCATTAAAGCGCGTATTTTTTGGCAAAAGACTCCGCTCATAAGTGGCAATCGCCTTGGCAATATTTTCAAAACTCATAAGCGCTAGTGCCTCATTTTTGGCGGATTGTGGCAGTGCGCGCGAGGCTTGCAGCCATTTTTTATCTATCACATTAAGCTGTGCTTTTGCCACGCCAGCAGGGTCTTTTAGAGCATTCGCGCGCTCTTGTTGGCTAAGCAGTTTATGAAAGCTCGCCTCGCCAAAAAGCGCATTTGCTTGCGCGCGCACCTCTTCTTTTTGCTCTGGCGCTAGAGAAGCAAGGTTGCTATGATCATCTTTAGATTCTGGTGTGTTTTTTGCGTTTTGCGGTGGATAAAGGCGCGCCTCAATATTTGGCTTAGGCGTTGGCTTGATGATAGGCGGCAAAGCGTCTTTATAGAGCGTAGCCCAGCGAGCTTTTTGCTCCTCGCTGCCAAATGCCAAGATAAAATACCCATAATAAAGTGGATTCTCTTTCACTGCATTTTGCGCGATTTCTGGCGTGCTAGCCATTTCTATAGGATCGCTTAGCGGGAAAATCACTTGAGATTCTAGCCCGCTCACGCGCCCATCCCAAAACAGCTCTTCAAAAAGCGCGCTTGTCTCTATATTTGGCGCATTTCTGCGTTCATGCGCGCGATCATGCCCGATACTCACTTTTAGCCCATCGCCAAAGCCAAGCTCGCTATTATGGCACGAGCTACACGCGATTTGCCCGCTTTTTGAAAGCTTTGGATCGTTAAAAAGCCTTTCGCCTAGTTGCGCTTTTTGCTCGCTGAAAGGATTAGATTCTGGTGCGCTCACGCTACTAGGTAGCTCGCCTAGCTCCTGCCACTCCACACCTTCATCTATCTCTGGCTTTTCCCACTGCGCTATGGGCTTTGCATACATGGCGCGATATTTGGCATACGCATTTGCAGAATCTGCCTTTGGCTTAAGCATTAGCGCGCCTATAGCAGCCATAGCGACTAGCACGCACAATACACAAATCCCCACTAGAATCCTATTTGCTCTCATTCTCTCTCTCCTTTAGTTGTGTGGCAAAGCTAGATTCTATGATTAGAATTTATAGCCTGTTTGTATCCATATCTGCCTGCCTAGCCCATACGCTAGCACCGCCGCATTGCTTGGCACGCCATAAAGCAGCACGCCATCTTCGCCGCTAAGGGTGGTGAGATGTTTGCTATTTAGCAGATTGTAAATATCTAGATTTACATAAAGAGTGTTGCCTCTCCATACATTTACTTCAAATCCCACGCGCATATCCCAGCTAAAAGTATTGCCTAGCTTTGCATCAGAGAAGCTATTCATATTTCCATTGCTGCTATTTGCTAGAGAATCTAGCACGATTCGCTCATAAGTGCCTCTGTATTTGAAAAAGTTATTCCATATCCATTTGGTGCGCCAGATATTAAATGCATGTGTCGTATTGAGGCGTAAGGTAAGCGGTTGGTTGTATTTTTGTGCTGGCATATTTGCATAAGTGGTGCTTACACCATTATACAAAATCGCATCATCCAAATCATAATCCGCATTATGCGTGTTGTAATTGCGCGTGGTGTTAGTCCAATCTAGCGCAAAAAGATAGTGATGCGACACGCCAAAAGTCTCTATAGGCTTAGCATTGCTAATCATAAGCGTAAAAATATCGCTTTTTGTCCGCCCGCTATTATCCCAATAGTATAAATTAGCGCTTTGTTGGGTTTTGGTGGTTACTTGATCTTTGCCATCGCGGTGGATGTATTTGAAGTTTAGCGTGAAAAGCGCTAGATTTTGCGTCCAGCTTCCCATAAGCTCATCATCATAAGGCACATCCAAATCTTGAAGCTTTTTATTGGAGCCTTGCACTACCCCATTGCTAAGATTTCCGGTAAATGTGCCGCATGTATTATTTCCGCCATTATATTCCTGCCATGCCTCATTTACGCCACTGCGACAATATGCCACACGAGAATTTATCGCATCAGCATAGAATCTATATGCTAGCAGATTGCGCGCATAGTAGCGATTTGCCCCAAAGGTAAATTGCGTCTTGTAGGCTTCTTCCCATGGTGCGACATAGCTTAGCGAGAATCTAGGCGCTACTTTGTGCTTAGATAGATAGTTATCCCCATCAAGCCTTAAGCCAAAGCGTGCATTGATACTGCCAGCACCTTTCATATCGATAGTCGCATCATCTTCAAGATAGATTCCATAGGTGAAAGTATTGAAACTTGTTTTGCCAGCTTTTATGATTCCCATTGTGTTGTAGTATCGCTCAGCATTTGCTGAGATGAAGCCAAAGCTATCTGCTTGCCCATTCCACCCTGTCCCAGTAACTGGACCTCCGCCATAAATATACATATGAGAATCCTCTATCCTATCGCGTGTCGCGCCTTGATAGATTAGCTCTAGCCCACCGCGCAAGCTTTGTGCCAATATCCCTGTGACAATGGGCGAAGCTAGAAAATCGCTTTTTAGCGTTACATTATCTTGTATTTGATCTACGCTGCCAAATTGCCCCTCGCTGCCATTTATCATAGTGTAATAATTCGCATCGCTGCGCCTAGAATTTTCCAGCCTAGAGTAGCTAAGAGTGGTGGTAGAAAGCCCTATTTTAGTCTGATACAGCGCTTTTAGCCCTGTTTGGATTCCGCCACCTCGCATGGTATAGCGCGAGTTTTTAAAATTTGGCGTGAAGTAGGTGTTGTCTTGTGGCATATATGCGAAGTTGTATTCTAGGGTTAGATTCTCGGTTGGATTGTAGTTTATTTTGATATAGTAGTTATCGCTGGTGCGCTTTTGGTCTTGTTTCTCTTGGCTTGTGCCATTGTTGTATGACTGCAGAGGTATCACTGCGCGCGTGGTGGAGAAGCTCGCTATCACGCCTAGATTTTTGGTGATATAGCCCTCGACATTGGCGCGAAAGAGGTTTTTGTAGAAATTTGGCTGATAGTTTTCGTTGCTAGAATTTACCAAATCGCCAAGCGCGCTGTTTTCTAGCCCGTAGTATTTTGTCCATTGGCTAGCGGTGTATTGCCATGAAAAATTGCCATGCCAGCCATCGCTTCTTGGTTTTCTTACATTTGCCTCTACCACGCCCCCGCTGAAGCGCCCATACGCAGCGCTGACATTAGAATCTAGCACCACTATAGAATCTAGCAAACCAACATCGACATTTAGCCCTTGTGATAGTCCGCCTCTTTGGCGTGGCTGGGTGTTGGAGCTAGAGCCGGCGGGATCGAGGTCATTATTCATCTCAAAGCCATCTAGCTGGAAGCTGTTTTGATATGGCACGCCGCCGCTGATGCTGATATTTGCAGGGCTGATTTCGCCGGGTGTTTGCGAGCTGCTGGAGGCGTTTTTGGTAGCGACATTTGGCAATACTCGCAATGCGCTGGAGATGTCGCCATTCCCTGTAGGTGCGGATTCTAGTAGCTGCCTATCCACGACACCAGCACTAGAATCATAGCGAGTTGTCGATGAGGTCTGCTTGCTTCCATAGGCGGTTATTTTGCTTAGTTCTTTGGATTCTGCGATATTTTGCGTGTCGCTAGAGGCTGCGCTATCTGAAGCGGCGCTAGCTGTGGTGCTAGAATCTGCGACGCTAGAATCTGAAGCTCTAGAATCTAAATCTGTCCTTTTGGCAGTATCAGAATCTAGCTCGGCTAGATATAGTTTTGCTTCGTGATTTTCTGTGCTTTTGTCGCTATTGGTGCGTTTTGTCGCGCTGTGATTGGAGGCTGTGGATGCGTTATAGGCTATTTTGAAGGGGGCGGCTTCAGAAGAGGCTATTTTGGAGTGGTTTATTTGGGTCGTCGAGATCGTCGAGGTCACCCCCCCCCCCCCGCAATTATGGGCGCGCTAGCATTGATGTCTTTGTCGATGCTTTGACTAGAATCCTTATCCGCTAGCAAAGATATAGGCGCTACCATTGCTAGAGTAGAGATAATCACAGGCTTTATCATTGTATGCTCCTTACTATAAAATGTGGAATTATTCTTACTATAAACTTATAATGACCTTAAAAATAAAACTTTATTTTATTTATGTGGTATTTTGGAAGTAGATTTGGGGCTTGTGAAGCCTCGCTTTTGGCAAGATATTAGCTTTTTTGGTGTAAAGTGTCGCGTTTATCAAGTAGCCAAACCTCCACAAACACGGAAAAGCATGAATAACCACATAGAAATCCTTAGCAAAATCGGCAACAAAATATCGCGCAAGCAGGGCAGCATTTTGTTTTATGAGGGCGATACGCCTACGCGCTTGTATGTGCTGCTGGAGGGCGTCGTGCGGCTGTATAAAAGCGATGCGAGCGGCAATGAAATCACCATCCACCGCCTGCAGCCCCAAAGCTTCATCGCGGAGATGCCGCTATTTGAGGGGCTGGTATACCCGGCGAGCGCGGTGTTTCAGACTGATGGCGTGGTGCTTAGCGTGGATTTTGCGCGCTTTTGCGATGAGCTCATCAAATCACCCGAGCTAAACCTCGCACTCATCGCCTCGCTCATGGGTAAAATCCGCGTGCTAGAAAAGCGCATCGCCCGCGACATGCTGCTAGACCTCCGATCGCGCCTCGCGCACTATCTCATCGAGCACGCCGCCGCGCTTGCATCCACCACGCAGCGCACCATCGCCCAAGACCTTAATGTCACGCCACAATCGCTATCCAGAATCCTGCGCGAGCTAAAGGATGAGGGCTACATCCGCGTAGAAAAGGGCAAAATCCGCGTGCAAGAGCCACGCAAGCTAGCGGAGATTTTGGGGTAGGGCGGAGGTTTTGGGCGGCTTGGAGCGGTTTGGCGGCGTGCAGATTCTGGAGCGGCTTGGTGAAATGTGGATTCTAGGCATTTTGGGCTTTGGATTCTGAGATTCTAAGGTTCTTGGATTTTTAAGATTCCAAGATTTGGCGATTCTATGATACCGCTTTTCACTTTTGCGCGCGCGGCAGAATCTCGACAAAAATCCAGCAGCACGCAAACCAAAGCAGACGCTAGCTTGGATTCTAGCTCTTAGATTCTGGCTTTTGCGCTAGTTTGAGAAATTATGCTAATATGTCGCGCAATAATGCAATGCAAACACCAGAATCTAAAACATAATAATTAACATAAATAATTCAGGGCCAAAACCGCTACCAAAACCATCACAAAGAAAGGCACACCATGCAAACAGCGACAGAATCCAAAGCTACCGTAACCACCGCGCCACTCCTGGCCACCGCGCTGGCATTCGCCCTGCTTATCTCTAGTGCGCTGGCGGATGTGTCGTTTCGCTCATCTTGGCAGGGGCGCTGGGTGGCGTTTGGCGATTATTATGTCGATATCGCGCGCTGCAATGATAACCTCTGCACGCTTGGCGTGTGGAAGTTTGGCAACAATAAGCCAAGCTTTAGCGCAAAGCTAAGGCTGCTAAGCTACACCAAAGCCGAAGTGGCGGACAAATCCTGCACTTTGCTTTTGCAAACCACGCCCAAAATCCCAAGCGACATCGGCAAAGATACCACCGAGACGCCCTATCTAAGCGTGCTAGAAAACTCCTGCTTCGCGCGCTTAGATTCTACTCTAAGCTACCAGCAAAACAAAGCCTACCCTGCCTTTGACTGCGCCAAAGCGCGGAGCAAAAATGAGCTTGCTATCTGCCAAAGTAGCGATATAATGCTAGGCTATTATGATGTGCTGCTAAATGATTTTTATCATGAGCTTATGAAAAATATGTCGCGCGATAAGGCGAGCGCGCTGCAGGCTAGCCAAAAGCAGTGGCTGGAGCGATTTGGCGCGTGCGAGGGCGATGCGGAGTGCATGCTGCGCGCGTATAAAGAGCGCGTGGAGGAGTTTGGCGATAGATACTGCATGGAGTGCGGGTAAAGCTTAGCATGTGGATAAATAGGCGCGAACGCAGAATCCAAAAGCGCGAGTCCAACCAAGCCTAGATTCTAGCCCAACCCCAGTGCTTAGAATCTAGGGCGCGGGCAGAATCCAGAATCTAGAATCTAGCCCAAAAATCCAACCCCAGAATCCAAAAGGAGCAAAACAATGGATCTTTTTAGCAATTATATAAATGTCGTGTTTTATGTGCTGGCATTTTTGATAGGTGGCATCCCCTTTGGCATGCTATTTACCAAGCTGATTTACAAAATCGACCTCATGCAAGTGGGCTCGGGCAGCATAGGCGCGACCAATGTCTATCGCGCACTAAAAGACATCGACCCCAAGAGGGCGAAGTTTTTCTCCATCGCCACGCTCATACTTGATGCGACAAAAGGGCTCATCGTCGTGCTTCTCGCCAAGCTTTGCGGGCTGCCTTATGGCGCGCAGTGGATGATAGCGCTGCTGGCAATCATCGGGCATTGCTACAGCCCTTATCTTGGCTTCCGCGGTGGCAAAGGCGTCTCTACCGCTATCGGCTCGGTGATTTTGCTTATCCCAATCGAAGGCGCGCTAGGGCTTGTCGTGTGGGCGGTAGTAGGCAAGGTATTCAAAGTATCCTCGCTATCCTCGCTGCTAGGCGTGCTAAGCGGCATCGCGCTGACTTTCATCGTGCCTTACATCCTGCCCCTGCCCGCGTGCATAAGTGTGGAGGAGCAGATCCACAGCCATGTGCCGCTCGTGCTGATAGGGCTTTTCATCATCTACACACACATCCCAAATATCAAACGCCTCTTCAGCGGGCAAGAATCCAAAGTGCTGTAATCGCGGCAATCGCGGTTTTATAGGCGTTATCAAAGGCGTATCACATGGCGCTACATGAAATCATCATAGAAAATCTAGAGATAAAAGCGATAATCGGCGTGCTAGAAGCCGAGCGAGAAGCGCCACAGCGCGTCATCATCGATATGAAGGTGAAATACGACTCCAAGCGAGTGAAGCGCGGAAAAGCATTTGGCACAAAGGCGCTCACAAGCACCGCGCCGCATTTGGATAAAGATTTGCGCCCATATTTGGATAAATATTTAGACTATGTGGAGCTGAAAGATTTTCTAGCTAGCCATATCAAAGCCCAAAAATACGCCCTGCTAGAAGACGCACTAGAAGGCAGCGCAAAAGCGCTCAAAAAGCGCTTCCCAAGTATCAAGCGCATCTGCCTTGTGATAAAAAAACCCGATATCCTCCAAGACTGCACCATCAGCATGCGCCTCAAATGTAAATTTATAAAATAAAATTCCCACTTTGCTTTTATTTGCTCATCAAAATCATTCGCGTAGTATTGACCATGGATAAATCTAGCAGCTTAGAATATATTCGATGCGGCGGATTCTTTAAAGACTTGAGTTTTTTAGAATCCAAAAGCCAGATTTTATTCGCTCCAGTCGGATTTCGTGTTTAGAATCTCATTTTAGATTCTGCTGGTACAGATTACTATCTTATACGCTCGTTTTCCTGCGTTTATATGCCGCTATCCACTCGCCAAGCCGGGCGAGATAGAGATAAAATAGCGGGATAAAAAATATCGCCAAAAATGTCGCCGCAAGCATCCCGCCAATAACCCCAGTGCCGATAGAATGCCGCCCTAGCGCGCCCGCACCACTGCTAAGTGCTAGCGGAAGCACACCAAAGCTAAAGGCAAGCGAAGTCATCACAATCGGGCGGAATCTAAGCTTTGCCGCGCGCACCGCAGATTCAAACACGCTAAGCCCCTCTTTTTCCCTCAAATGTGTCGCAAACTCCACGATCAAAATCGCATTTTTCGCACTCAATGCAATCAACAGCAAAAGCCCCACTTGAAAATATATGTCATTATCTAGCCCGCGCAAGTTCGTCGCCACTATCGCGCCAAACACGCCAAAAGGCACAGCCGTAAGCACCGCCAAAGGCATAAGCCAGCGCTCATATTGTGCCACCAAAATCAAAAACACAAACAAAAGCCCAAAGACAAAGGCGAGATTCCCGCTTCCGCTTTAGTTAGATAGGGCTATCATCCACACCATTGATACTATTTTAGAGCGCTTGCCGCTGTGGCAGAAAGTGTGCGCGCATCAGCGCTAGAATAAGTCGTTTGCACCACAATTTGATTTGGCACAAGCTTTGGATGCCACTTGATTGCAAGATTAAATATACATAAAAGCCCAGCAATCACGATGATGATACCAATCACCGCCGAGAATGCCGGGCGATTGATGAAAAACTTTGAAAACATATTCAATCCTTGCGAACTTTAGGCTAGATTCTCTAGCTTAGACTTTCTAGCCCGCATATATTTTTGTCATCGCGAGCCGCACTTGTGCGGCGCGGCAATCTATAAAAAATACAAGCGAGATTTCAATCCTCGCACAACTTAGATTCTAGGATTCAAGCGCACCGATACCTAGAATCTAGCTTTCCTGTCATTGCGGGCGGGCTTGCCCGCGAAGCAATCCATAAATGCAAGATTTACAAATTTAGATTCCACATAAAAACAACCCCCCTGTTTTTCTTTGTTATAGATTGCTTCGCTACGCTCGCAAAGCGCAGTTTCTTCAGTAATGACGATTGAAAAATTACAAAACGCTTGCAAAATCCAAATTTCAACCAAGGCAGAAAAATAAAACCCCAAAGAGATAAAATCCCAAAAAAAACAAAACCTGCAATCTAAAGAAGCAAAATTAGCATCCCAACCAACCAAAAAAACAAAATCCAAACGCGCGCAAAAAGCAAAACATAAGCAAAAACCCCAAGTAAAATACATAAACAAAATCCCCAAACAAAATCCATTTTGCCGCATATTTTTGATAAAATAGCGCGCATCGGCACTACTAAACAAAAATCCAAAAAACCCCACGCACAAGGACATCCAATGTTTGGCGAGATAGAATCCACTTTTCACGCGATTTTTATAGCCGCGATTGCGATTATCGCGGTGCTAAACCCCTTTGGCAACCTCCCGCAGTTTATCGCGATGACGGAGGGCGTGGAAAAATCCATGCGCCAAAAGCTCTTTGCCAACATCATTTTCGTGGCATTTTGCATCGTCGTGATTTTCCTGCTCTCTGGCTCATTTATCATGAACTACCTTTTTCGCGTGAGCCTCGATGATGTGCGCGTGGCGGGCGGGCTCATCCTTGCGGTGATGAGCCTAAAAAGCCTGCTTTTTTCTAGCACCAACCAAGACTATTCGCATTATAAGGGGCTAGATTTTGAGAATCTTTTCAAGCACAGCATCATCCCCATGGCATTTCCCATGCTCGTGGGTCCGGGCACGCTTTCTACGATTGTCGTGATTTCTGAGGAGCGCGGCATCATCGTGGCGCTTGGCAGCATTGTGGGTGCGTTTGCGTTTATGCTGGTGCTTTTTCACTTCGCGGCGATGATCGAGCGCGTGCTCGGCAAGCTTGTGCTTTATATCCTCTCGCGTATCGCGCTTGTTTTTATCATCGCTATGGGGACGAAAATGATAGTCACAGGCTTGCGCGGCATGGGACTTGTGTAGATTTTTGGATTCTGGCTTTTGCTTATCAAGTCACATGCATCATCCTTTTGGCATAGTTTTTTATAAAACAGAATTTACAAACAAAATCCAAGAATCCAAAAAACATGTTGTGTCTGGACAGCGGCGCTAGAGAAAGAATTAGTGCCTACCGCGCTAATGCTCGCAATGACGAAAAATAGAATCTAAAGACAAAATAAAGCGGAATCTAAAAAAGATTTGGGGCAAAATCTAAAGAGAAAATTTAGCGAGAATCAAAAAATCAAAAAAGAAAAAAGAAGTCAAGCAAAGAGTAAAATATGGATTGCTTCGCTAACGCTCGCAATGACAAAAAAGAAAATCCAGCAAGAATCAAAAAAACAGAATCTAAAAAATTAAGAGAAAATCTATCAAGAATCAAAAAAGAAAAAGCAGAATCTAAAGTCAAATATGGATTGCTTCGCTAACGCTCGCAATGACGAAAAATAGAATCTAAAGCAGAAAAATCCCGCGCTTTAGGCGCAGGAAGATAGCTAAAGAAGATAGCTAAACCAGAGGTTGCCTCTACTCCAGCAAATACTCCCCGCCCAAAGGCGTAGGCACTTAAGAAAGTAGTCTTAAGATGTTTTGTTGCGCTGCGTTTGCTTGGCTCATAGCATAGCTTCCAGATTGCGCTAGGATGCTAAGCTTGTTGAACTCGGCAGATTCGCTAGCAAAATCCACTTCGCGGATTTGGCTTTCAGCAGCTTTCACATTCACTTGTGTGATAGTGATGTTATTTACGGTTGAAAGCATTTGTCCTTGCACAGAACCTAGGTCAGCGCGGATTCTATCTAGCGTTTTTGTCGCAGATTCTGCGATATCCATGACGACCATCGCACCGCGTAGTGTGGTAACACCAGCGCCTAGTATTTGGTTGGCAGTAGCGATAGCATTGTTTTCATTTCCACCGGCAGCAGATCGCACAGCTTCATTAAACACACCAAGAACATCTCTTAGGTTTGACACCCATTCAGCGACTTTTTGACCTTGACCATATCCTGTGGCACTTATATTTGTCCCAGATACGATGATATCGCGTGCATCAAGTCTAGTAAGTGAAAGGCGTCCATAATTCACAGATCCGCCATTTGGCACATTGTTGGTAGTTGTCCCTTGCAAAGTTTGGCCATTGATTTTTTCGATAGCTAGACCTGTATTTTGACCTTGACCACCACCACCGGCTTGTTGTCCATTGTCAGCAGTGATTGCGATACCGCGTCCATCAGTGCTTCGTAGGTTTAGGCGACCTGCATTGTCGATATAGGCTTCTACACCTGTTTCAGAAGTAGCAGTGTTAAACGCTTGCACCAAACGACCATCAGAGTCTGCTTGCTTGATTCCAAGAACATCACCGATAGTGAAGCCATTGATTACTATACCGCGCAAATCCCCTGCTTTTACCTCTTCATCAGAAGTAGAAAGGACGACTGCTTGAGCCCTTATACCTGTTTTGTCAGAGCTTTTGTTGATAACTTCTGCTAGGTTACCAAGCCCTGTGCCAGATGAGTGAGAGATTTTCACTGTCTCTAGCTGCACATCATTTACACCATCTACTGCCAAAAACTTCAATGACACTTCGCCAGCAGCAGTAATCATCGCACCAGTTTCTAGGCGCACTTGACCTATCTTATCAGAAGTCGTAGATCCGATAGATGCCTTGATAGATTGGTTAGAGTAAGCACCAACTTGGAATTCTTTATTCGTCCATTGACCAGAAAGAAGCGCTTGCCCGTTGTAAGATGTGGTGTTACCGATATAGTCAAGACCTTGAACTAGACGAATGATGTCGTTTTGGATAGCCTTGCGTGAAGCGGTAGTTTGTCCATCTTGCGCTGCTTGGGTAGCTTTCACTTTCACTGTGTCTAGGATTTTAAGCATTTCGTCCATCGCTTTGTCCGCGATTTGGATGATCCCCATACCATCATTGGTGTTTGAAATCGCTTGTCCTAGCGCGCTTGCTTGAGAACGCAAAGAGTCCGCGATAATCATACCAGAAGCGTCATCTGCCGCTTTGTTGATGCGAAGACCAGAGCTTAGTTTTTCTAGAGAATTTTTGAGCCCTAGTTGTGTTCCTACACCTTGTGCGTGAGCGTTGAGTGCGTTGATGTTAGTGTTAATCTGAAAAGCCATGTGAAACTCCTTTTTGGAAATTAATCTAGGGCGTCCTTGCCCTGACAAAAACTAAATCGGACAATGCAAAAAATTTTCAATAAAATTTCGCTTTTTAAATGCGCTATAATGTCAGGTTGATTTATAGCCCGCTTGAGTAGAGCTTGACAAAAGTGGATTCTGGCGTGGCTTTGGGGCAGAATCTAGATTTTGCAGATTCTGGATTCTCGCGTTCTCGCGCCAAACAAACCATAGATTCCATAGGGGCAAGATGAGGTAAAATGATGAATGACACACATTTGGCACTTATGCTATGTGCGCTGCTTTTTTTGCTGGCGGGCTGCGCGTCTGTCGTGCCATCTACGCGCGATATCAAAACGCCGCTAGAATCCAAAGGCTTTGGCGTGTATAATCGCCTAGATTCTCCCCTCGCCCTGCCATATCTCAAAGAGCTAGCACAAGAAGGCACAAGTGGCGCTATGCTAGTGAGTGATGGCTCTTATGCGCTGCTTCATAGGGCGCATTTGGTGCGGCAGGCGAAGTTTTCCCTAGAGATACAGACATATATCTACAAAAACGACATCGCCTCGCGCGTGCTTATGCACGAGATATGGCAGGCTGCTAATCGCGGCGTGCTGGTAAAAATCCTAGTCGATGACAATGGGCTAGATTCTGACTATTCTGACATCATCACGCTAAACAACCACCCAAACATCGAGGTAAAGATTTTCAACCCCTACCGCAACAGAATCAAGCTTTTCCGCCTGCCAGAGATGGTGTTTCACTTCAATCGCATAAATCGTCGTATGCATAATAAGCTTTTTATCGCTGATGGCATAGCGCTCATCATTGGCGGGCGCAACATCGCGGATAATTATTTTGATAATAAGCTAGATGTGAATTTTTCTGATACAGATGCGTTTTTCATAGGTGATGTGGCGGTGCAGGCGCGGAAAAGCTTCAAGCGGTATTGGGAGTATCATCGCGCGATTCCAGTGGAGTTTTTGCCCTCAAAGCGCAAGATGAAAAAATTTATGAAAAACTATAATGAAATGGTGTCTGATTTGGAGGTGGATTCTAGCGAGTGGGAGCGATACTCGCATGCTATGGAGGATGTGGAGAAGCAGTATGAAAACCGCGTAAATGCGATGTATTGGGGGCATGCCTATCTCGTGGCAGATGACCCGGAGAAAATCGATGCCAAAAATCCAGCAAGCAAAATCTATGAAGAGCTGCAGCGCATCCTCGCTGATACCAACGACTCGATATATATCTCTTCTGCCTATTTGGTGCCGGGCAAAAGAGGGCTAGCGCAGATGCAAGATGCCATAGAAAAGGGCATAAATCTCTATGTGCTGACAAACTCGCTTTCAAGCACCGACTCGCTGCCAGTGTATGCGGGCTGGGAGCGCTACCGAGATAAGCTAGTGAAAATGGGCGCGGAAGTGTATGAATACCGCAAAGGTGCAGGCAAAATCAAAGTGCGCGGGCGTATGACTTCTGGAGCGAGCCTGCATAGCAAAACGCTCGTGTTTGATAATAAAATCTCATGGATTGGCAGCTTCAACCTCGACCCGCGCTCAAGCATCATAAATACCGAAGTCGTGGCGATATTTGATAACGAAGAGTTTGCCAAAGAGACGACCAAACTCATACACATCGATATGCAAAGGGCATGGCATCTCGAGCTTGATAAACGCAAAATAAAATGGTGTGCTAGAAGCGATCCAAATGGTGAAGGCATCGAGGATATGTGCGTATCGCGCTCGCCGGATACGAGCCTGTGGTTGCGATTTCTAAACATCCTTATGCGTATTTTCCCGGAGAATCAGATATAAATGAGGAGGGTAGTTTATGCCTAAATTCTGGTCCAGCGTTGTTTTATGTATTTTTGTCATTGCAAGCTGGTTTTTCAGCAAAACAATACTATCGCTAGACATGGACTAAAAAATAAAAATGTACAAAATATATGCTAAAATGCATATATTTTAAAGATACGCAAAAAGCACCCGATAAAACCAAAACAAATAAATCCAAAACAACCAAAGCCAAAAGAGAGTCCATGCCAAAAAATCCCGCGATAAATCCGCAAGCAAGCCAATCCGCACACCACGCATCAAGCACGCAGGCAAATCGCGCGCCAAATCCGCCTATAAATCAAGTAGCGCTCATCATCCGCCCGGATTCTCCCCAGCTTAAAGACGACTGCTTGCAAGTGATAGAGATTTTCACGCGTCATGGCATAGGCGTGTGTATGGAGGAAGCGGGCGCGGCGATGCTGGGCGCGCCAGAGCTGGCACTGCCGCTGCCAGAGATTCTCGCGCGCGCGCAGGCGATGGTGAGCCTTGGCGGCGATGGCACGCTGATATCTGCCGTGCATAAAAGCCTAGGTAGCGCGCTGCCTGTGCTTGGGATAAATATGGGGCGGCTTGGGTTTCTCACCGCGATAAAGCCTAGCGAGCTAGAGGATTTTATCCCGCTTTTGCTTAGCGGGGAGTATAGTTTGGATAAGCATCAGATGCTAGAAGTCGAGCTGTGCGCGGGCGCCGCGCTAGATGAGGCAGAATCTAAAAACGCAGATTCCAAAAAAATGGATTCTGCCAAAATGGATTCTGCGGTATTAGAATCTAGTTTGGTAGAATCTGGCGGATGCGTCCCCACCAAAGAACTCCACACCAAAAAACTTTGCGCCCAAAAATCCCATACCCAAAAGCTCCGCACCCAAAAATTCTATGTCCTAAACGAAGTGCTAATCACCAAAAAAGACATCTCTGGCATGGTGAAAATCTACGCCAAAGTCGATGATGAAGCGCTCAACGCCTACTATGCCGATGGGCTCATCATCGCCACGCCCACGGGCTCTAGCGCGTATAACATCTCTGCGGGCGGCTCGGTGGTGCATCCGGCTTGTCGCGTGATGCTGCTTACCCCAGTTTGCGCGCACTCGCTCACGCAGCGCCCCATGGTGATTAGCGATGATTTTGTGCTGCGTTTTGAGGTGGATGAGGATGCGATGATTATGCTTGATGGGCAGGAGCGCGTGGAGTTTGGCAAAAATGATGTGCTGGTGGTGCGTAAAGGGCGCGGTGTCAATCTCATCCAGCACCCCAAAAGAAGCTATTTTGCGGTGATGAAAGAGAAATTTAGCTGGGGTGGCGCGAAGTGATTATGAGGCAATATTTTGCGCTATATTTGTTATATTCTCACGCCACATTTGCTATATTTTTGCGCCACAAATTACGCCACAACATTTTGCACCACAAAATTTTAAGGAGAATCGATGATAGCCAAGCTTAGCGTGGAAAATTCTGCGATTTTTGGGAGCTTTGAGCTGCATTTCAAAAACGGATTCTGCGTTTTCAGCGGACCTAGCGGAAGCGGGAAAAGCGTGCTTATGGAGTCGCTGCTATCGTGCTTTGGGCTTAGAGAGCCAAACGCGCCAAATATCGAGACTGATGTTTTGCTCTCTCCAAATCTTGCCAAAACGCTATCTGATGAGCTGGGGCTTGAGGGCGAGCTGCTAAACATCAAGCTCGTGCGTAAGGACAAAGTGCGCTATTTTGTCAATTTCACACCGATTGCCAAAAAACACCTAAGCGATATGCTAGGCGGCTATATCAAGCATATCCACTCGCGCGGTGGCGATGAGCTGGGCGCTGCGGCGCTGCTGACGCTGCTTGATACACAGATAAGCGCGAGTGACAAAACCCACGCGCAGCATCTTGCCACGCTAAAAGCGGAGTTTGAAAAGCATAGGGCGCTTAGCGAGAAGCTAGCCACGCTTTTGCGCGAAGAGAGCCAGATGGAGAGCATCAAGGAGATGGCGGAGTTTGAGATCGCCAAAATAGATTCTATCCAGCCAAAGCCCGGCGAATACGAGAATCTGCTCGATCTAAAAAAGACGCTTTCACGCAAAGAAAAGATAAAAGAGGCGATAGAGAGCGCGTTTGAGGCGTTTGAGCATACAGGCAAGATTTTGTCCGCGCTAGCGCAAATCGCGCCGGATACGCCAAGCCATGCAAAATCTGGGGTGGAATCTAGCGCAGATTCTAGCGCGGGCGCGAGTGTGGATTCTAGCGCGCCAAATGACGCCGATAACGCCGACAACGCGCCAAACGCTAGCCAATCGCATGACAAAGTCACGCCACTAGCCGACACGCTAAGCGAGGCGCTAAATGACGCGCAAGCCCTGCTAGAGGAGGAGAGCGCGAAGCTTGAAAGCCTAGAGGCGCTAGATTCTGAAGAGATGCTGCATAGGATTTCGGCACTTTCTGATCTCATCCGCCGATATGGCAGCGTGGAGGGCGCGCTGCAGCACAGGGACGCCCAGCAAAAAAAGCTAGAGGAGCTCGCGGATTTTAGCCACGCGAAGCAAGAGCTAGAAAAATCCATAAGCGCGCTAGAATCTAGCCTAAACGCCATGAGTGCGACTATCACGCGCACGCGCCAATCGCACATAAGCGCGCTAGAATCTAGCCTCGCCACGCTTTGTGAGAGCTTGAAGCTCCAAGCCCCGCGCGTCACGCTAGAATCCAAAGCGCTAGAAAAAGATGGCAAAGATGCGCTAAACATATCGCTAGGAAATAGCGCGATACACACGCTTTCTGCGGGCGAGTTTAACCGCTTGCGATTGGCGGTGATGTGCATGAGTGCGCGACTTGAGAAGATGCAGGGCGTGCTGATTCTAGATGAGATAGATGCAAATCTTAGCGGCGAGGAGAGCGAGGGCGTGGCGCGCGTGCTAAAAGAGCTTTCAAGCTCTTATCAAATCTTTGCTATCTCGCATCAGCCGCATATGCCAAGCCTCGCGGATTATCATTTTTTGGTAAGCAAAGCGGGCGCAGAATCTAAAGCGGGTGCAGAATCTAGTGCTGGCGAGAATCCAAGCCAAGCTACAAGCCAAAATATAAGTAAAGTCACGCTACTAAACAAAGAAGGGCGCATAAAAGAGCTAGCAAGAATGATAAGCGGCGCGCAAATCACGCAAGAAGCGCTGGATTTTGCCCGCAAACGATTAGCGCATATAGAATAACACTCGACTTGCGCAAATTGACGCCTAAATCCCAAATTTTATGATTTTTAATGGTTTGCTAAAAACCAATATTTCGCTTTGGGTTTGAAGAATTTTGTCATTTAGAGACAATACTAAGAAAGCCTTGATTTCAACAATGGTGAAAAATCTACGCGTTTAGAAGGACTATGAGTATTTATTTGGATCGCTTCGCAGGCAAGTCTGCTCACAAGATGAATCTCAAAGATAATTAATTAAACAAACTTGTGCTTTGGATAGAATTCGCGGGATTAACCACTACAGATTAAACCGAACCGGCACTAAATCCGTTCAAGATTATGCTAAGCAAAACCGAAGTGCGCATATAATCTAAAACCAGCCGCCATCAAGTTTAACGGCGTAGTACCACCAAACTAGTCAGTCCAAAGCCAGTGCGCCAAAAGCCAAAAGCAAAGCATGTGACAAGCAAGGCAAAAGCCAAGGCGCATAGTCGACTAAAAGCCAGCAAGCCAAGTGCCACAAAAGTCAAAAGCATAGCGCCGGCGAGCAAGCTAAAGTCGGCGAGCCAAGCGCGCCAAAAAGCCAAAAAAGCGCCACAAAAAAGCCAAAGCCAGCGTCAAGCTATTTCAGCGGTGCGCTGAAGCTTATCTCTACTTGCGTCCAGCTAGTGCCTTCATGCAGATCTTTGCACGCAGCCGCGAGTTTGTCAAACGCATCGCCTAGCCCAAAATCAAGCACATCGATGACGCCTTTTGCTGTGATGGTGTTGTTCTCGATAGTGTAGAGCATGGGGACTTTTTGATTTTTGCCATTCATGGAGACATTGGCAAGGATGGTGCCGACATTTTCGCCAGCCCTCACATTGCGGAAAGTCACCTTGATAGGCTGCGCGCCTTTTTTGTCTTTTTTGAAAAATGAGAAAAAGTTGTCCTTCAGATTCTTATCTTTCACATCATCGCCTAGATTTATCGCCATAGCCTCCATGGTAGCTGTCGCGCCTTCTAGCTGTGCTGCGATATCATCGCCTTTGCCAAACTTAAATGCAATGTTGTTAAATGTCCCATTTACCGCCGCTTTTTTGGCTGTTTTGAAAGCGGTGAAAGAGGCCTTTGCATTGGCAGTGTCGATGCTAGCAGCAGAGAGCGTGCTGCCAAATAGTGCTACGCCTAGAGCGATGCTTGCGAGTGTTTTTGTTGCGTTCATGTGGTATCCTTTGTGTTTGAGATTCTGGATATTTTAGCGAAGTTTTGGAGAAAATCACTCCTAGTTTGTAAAAATTATCATTTTTGCGCTTGTTTGTCTGCGTTTGTTGCACCTTATTTATAGCTGGCGCGCCTTTTTGCGTCATTTGCGTGCGCCAAAATGGCGATTTTCTTGTGGATTGTGTGTATTTTGGATACAATGCGCGCGTTTGATGCTAGCTTTGATTCTAGTAAGGCGATTTAGATTCTAGCAATCCGCCCAAAAACCCAAAATAAAAGGAGAACCCATGCCGCAAAACGCTACACAAAATACGACGCAAAACGCCACACAAAACGCGACAAATGCGCCCAAACGCTCCATCCTCGTCCCGCTTGCCGATGGATTTGAGGAGATGGAGTTTGTCTCTATCGTGGATATTTTGCGCCGCGCTGGGATAGATGCGGTGGTCGTTGGGATAGATGGCGAGCGGCTGTATAAAGGCGCGCATGGCATCGAGATGCTAGCCAGCCACAGCCTGGCGCTCATGAGCACCAAAGAGCAAAACGCGCTTGATGGCATCGCGCTAGCCGGCGGCGCGCAAGGCATGCAAAATCTCAAATCCTGCCCGCTCATCATCGATATGCTAAAAGACATGCACGCCAAAGGCAAGCTCATAAGCGCGATATGCGCCTCTCCTATCGTGCTGGATGCGGCTGGCGTGCTAAGTGGTGAGTTTGCCTGCTATCCAAGTTGTGAAAATGGGCTAAAAGGCGCGTATAACAAAAAAGCAAGTGTGGTAGCGCATGATAATCTCATCACCTCCGCCGCGCCCGCTACTGCGCCATTTTTCGCGCTAGAGATAGTGCGATATCTGCTAGGCGAGAAAAAGGCGCAAGAGATTAGCGAGGAGCTGCTTATCCCGCATCTAAGCGCAAATGCGCTAATCGTGCGCGGCTAGATTTGACGCAAAAATCGTGCAAAGTTGTGCGAAATCGTGCAAAATCGTTGGGAATAAGCAAGCACGCGATGAAGTCAGTCAAGTGGTAAGCCAGCCAAATGATAAGTTAGTGAAGCGATAAGATTTGAGCTAGCGAAGCGAGTGTGATTTGGCAGAGTGTTTTGGGCGAGTGTGATTTTGGGAGTATGATTTGGATTCTGCAAGCGAAAGATTGGCAAGTGGTAAAATAGTGGCAAAAAGCGCGCCAGCAACACCTAACGCGCCGCTTAAAAATGCTATTAAAGTCCCCGCTGAAAATCCTGCCAAAAATTCTGCCGAAAATCCCGCTTCAGCCAAAATCCAAGCGCAAGCGAAAATCCAAACCAAAGCAAAAACCCACGCTACAACGCCCCATCACCCCCAGAATCTAAAATCCGCCAAAAAGCACCTCTGGGCGCAAAAATGGTGCATTTTCAGCGCCAATAAACGCGCGATGATTTCGCTTTATATTTTTATCATCATTTGCGCGCTTTCTTTTAGTGCTGGCATTATCGCCAATGACAAGCCGCTTTTCATCTATCATCATGGCAAAGCATTTTTCCCGATGATGAAAGCCTACCCAGAAACCACCTTTGGCGGGGATTTTGAGACAGAGGCAAACTACAACGACCCCTATGTCAAGCATTTGCTGCGCGATTCTTTCATCATCAAAGCACCCATTCCTTATAGCTATGATAGCATTATTTTGGATTTGCATACACCCTCGCCCACGCCCCCAGATAGCACGCACTGGCTAGGCACAGACGATCAGGCGCGCGATGTGCTGGCGAGGCTTTTGTATGGGCTTCGCACTTCTATCATCTTTGGGCTGGTGCTTAGCGCGTTTAGCGTGGTGATTGGCGTGTGTGTGGGCGGGCTACAGGGGTATTATGGTGGGCTTTTGGATTTGCTAGGGCAGCGGGGTATCGAGATATATGCGAGCATTCCACTGCTTTTTTTGCTTATCATTTTATCTAGTTTCATCACACCTAGCTTTTGGTGGATTCTGCTTATCGTGCTGGCGTTTAGCTGGATAGCGCTCTCGCAAGTCGTGCGCGCGGAGTTTCTAAAGGTGCGCCAAAGCACCTATGCCAAAGCCGCCAAAGCGCTCGGCGTGAGTGATAGTAAAATCATCTTCCGCCACCTGCTGCCAAACGCGATGATAGCGACGATCACTTATATGCCTTTTTTGATGGCGGGCAGTATCACGACGCTTGTGACGCTTGATTTTTTGGGGTTTGGCATGCCGGTGGGGAGTGCGAGTCTAGGCGAGCTGCTAGATCAAGCCAAAAACAATCTCACCTCGCCACATCTCGCATTTAGCGCGTTTGTGAGTGTGGCGGTGCTGCTTTCAGTGCTGGTGTTTATCGGTGAGGGCGTGAGGGATGCGCTAGATCCGCGCGCAAAGGTGGCGGCGTGAGTTTGCGCGAGAATCTTGGAGGGCGCGATGTTTTAAGGCGGGGTGCTTTGGCAGGCGATGTTTCTAGATGTGATATTTTGGCGCGCGATTTGGATTCTGCGCCGATACTTTCGCTAAAGGGCGTGGGCGCGCGGTTTGGGGATTTTGCGCTAAGCGACATTAGCTTTGACATAGCGCCTAGGGAGCGCGTAGGCATCATCGGAGAATCTGGCAGTGGCAAAAGCCTGCTAGCAAAGCTCATCCTAGGGCTTGCGCGCCCAAGTGATGCGCCTAGCGGGGAGATACTTTTTCGCGCTTTTGGCGGGATTGGTGCGCCAAATTCTGGTTTGGAATCTCACAAAATGGAATCTTGCAAAGTGGATTCTAGCGCGGATTCTCGCGCGCGCGCAAAAGATATCAGCGTGCCAGCGCAAAAATCAAATCCACAGAATCTAAATCTGCTAGATTCTGCCACCTCAAAAAATCCTGCGTCAAAAACCCTTATGTCACAGATTCTCGGCGCGCAAATCGCCTACATACCCCAATCCCCGCTCCTGGCGCTAAACCCGCTGCACTCAATCCAAAAGCAGATCCTAGAGATGTTTGCGCTACATCGCCCATATCTTGCCAAAAGCGAGCAGGAGTGTTTGCTAGATGAGGCGCTGGCGCGCGTGGGGCTAGAGCCTAGCATCAAGCACCGCTTGCCGCACACGCTTAGCGGCGGGCAGGCGCAGCGCGTGTGTATCGCGATGATGAGTATCCTGCGCCCGCGCATTTTGATATGCGATGAGCCCACGACCGCGCTAGATGCGCATATCCAAAAGCAGATTCTAGCACTGCTTGATTCATTTGCTGATATGGCGATAATTTTCATCAGCCATGATTTGGCGCTTATGCGGCATTTTGCCTCGCGCTTGCTGGTGATGAAAAGTGGGAAAATTATCGATAGGGACACGACTAGCGAGTTTTTTGAGATGGCGGGGATGAGGGATTCTGCGGTTTTGGCAGAATCTGCAAAATTGGATTCTGTGCTAGAATCCAAAAATAAATCGGATTCTAAAGACAAGCTAGAATCTTCACGCGCGCTAGAATCCAGCGACACCGCGCCAGCAAAACCCAAAGCGCGCCAGCTAGACCCTTACACGAGGCTACTTTTGGACGCTATCCATTTGCGCCCGCTCGCCCCGCTGCCGCTGCCGCGCAAGGTGCTAGAGCTAAAGGATTTTGGCGTGGTGTATAAGAAAAAGGGCTTTTTGAGATCAACCTCCACGCGCGCGATTTCTGGGATAAACTTCACGCTTCAAATGCGCGAAAATGTAGGCATCATCGGAGAATCCGGCAGTGGCAAATCAAGCCTTGCACTTGGGATTTTGGGGCTGGAGGAGCATATCGGTGAGATTTTTTGTGCTAGTGGCGAGGCACGCTCTATAGATTCTGACAAAATAGATTCTGCAACGCGTTCAGATTCTGCTAAAACAGATTCTCAAAAAGTAGATTCTGCGATATTATCAGATTCTGCGACGCGCGCGGATTTGGAGGATTTTGCCCTAGAATCTAGCACGCACCAAATCGCGCTTCAGAGCTATCCTAGCAAAAAGCGCGACAAAGCATTTAAACGCTTCGTGCAAATCGTGTTTCAAGACCCGCTTTTAGCGCTTAACCCTAGAATGTGCGTGTTTGAGATATTGCAAGAAGCGCTAGAGCTAAGGGGCGCGCCAGAATCTAAACCAGAATTAAAAACCGCGCCAACGCCACCAAACGCGCCAGAATCTAAATCGCTAGAATCTAAAAACATAGATTCTGCGCGCCAAACAAACACTAGTCAAAAATCCGCCACCGCGCCCGCGCATATCGCCCACTTTTTGCAGGAAGTGGGGCTGGATTCTAGCTTTTTGTATCGCTATCCAGAAAGCCTAAGTGGGGGGCAGGCGCAGCGCGTGTGTATCGCTCGTGCGCTCGCATCTGGCGCGCGCGTCATCATCCTAGATGAGCCCACCAGCGCGCTTGATAAATCCGCGCAAAAGGCGATTTTAGGATTATTGCACGCGCTGCAGCAGCGGCTGAACCTTAGCTACATCCTCATAAGCCACGATTTAGGCGTGATCGAGTCCATGTGCTCGCGCGTGTGCGTGCTAAAAAGCGGGCGCGTGGTCGAGCAGGGCGCGATAAAAGAGGTGTTTGGCGCGCCAAAAGACGCATACACGAGGCAGCTGCTGGAGGCGAGAATCTAGGCGTTTAGATTCTGGTGCTAGGAAGCAAATCCACCACGCCAGACCAGTGCCAAACACGCACTAAACACACCAAACCCGCGCCAACCGCAAAAAGGAGCATCATGAGACAGATATGGCATCAAGGCGTGCTTGGGCTTGATTTTACCACGCTTAGCGAGGCGGACGCATTGCGCGTGCTAGAGATGCGTAATGATGCGCGCGTGGCGCGATTTATGTATGCAAGCCACATCACCAAAGAGGCGCATTTTTCTTTCATCGAGTCGCTGCGCGGGAGTAGTGCTAGCATTTATTGGCTTTTCAAAAAAGATAGATTCTGCCTTGGCGTAGGCTCGCTAAGCCGCATCTCTATCGCGCACAAGCACGCATATATCGGCATCTATGCCAACCCATTTTTGAGCGCTGATGATAAGCAGAGCATATATGAGCTAGTGAAAAATGAGCGGGTGAGGAATGCGGCGGATTTTGTGGCGGATTCTATAGAGGCGAGCGAAAAAAGCCAGCAAAAAATAAGCATCGGCGCGCTTATACTCGACGCGCTAGAATCCTATGCGCGCGACTCGCTCGCACTCCATGCGCTCTATCTTGAAGTGATTGATACCAACGCGCATGCGAGGCGGTTTTATGAGCGGCATGGATATGTGATGAGCGGCGTGCTAAAAGATTTTATGCAGCAGCATTTGCAACATACGCCAGCGCGCGATATGGCAGAATCTAGCGCACTAGAATCCCACGCGAAAAAATCTCACGCAAAAAAATCTCGCGCGCAAGATTCTCGTGCTTTAGATTCTGGCGAGGCAGAATATTTAGCAGAAAAGTCACACGCCACAGAATCCACCGCCCAAGAATCCAGTCCGCAAGATTCTGCCCCTAGATTTTGCGATGTGTCCGTATATGGCAAAATTTTAGCCAGCGAAAAAGTCGCACAAGATACGGACACCAAAGATTCTGGCCTACAAACCACACAAATCTCGCAAATCGCGCCCGTCACGCAAACCACGCAAACAGCACGCACCACAAACCACGCGCCCACCACGCAAACCCCAAAATCCGCGCCACGCATTAGCCAAGCAGATTTTGACACAAACGCTATGCCCCGCATCGCCCCCACACGCCAAAGCCTCATCATCGCCGAGCTCTCCGCCAATCACAACCAATCACTAAACCTCGCCAAACGCAGCATCCGCGCAGCGCACCTCGCGGGCGCTGATTTTGTGAAGCTGCAAACTTATACGCCAGAGTGCCTTACTATCGACTCGCACAAGCCTTATTTTCGCATAGATTCTGGCACGCTGTGGGATGGGCAGACGCTCTATGATCTCTACAAGCAGGCATACACGCCTTTTGAGTGGCATGCCGAGCTTTTTGCCTATGCGCGCGCGGTTGGCGTGGGGCTTTTCAGCTCGCCATTTTCGCCAAAAGCGCTTGAATTGCTCGAGCGGCTCGCATGCCCCATGTATAAAATCGCTAGCTTTGAAATCACCGACACGCCTTTCATCGAGCTAGTCGCCAGCACGCAAAAGCCTATCGTCATCTCCACAGGCATCGCCACGCACGCGCAAATCATGGACGCGCTAGAAGCCTGCGACAAGGCTGGCAACAGCGATGTGACGCTGCTTTTATGCACGAGCTCATACCCCGCACCACTCGAGCTTGCCAACATCGCCTCTATGCAAAGTCTCGCGCGATATGGCACGAAGTTTGGGCTTAGCGATCACACGCAGGGCGATATTTGCGCGATATTGGCTAGCGTGCTTGGGGCTAGCATGATAGAAAAGCACTTCATCATCAAGCGCTCGCTTGGCGGCGTGGATAGCGCGTTTAGCATGGAGGCGCGCGAGTTTGCGCAGATGGTGCAGCGTATCAAAGACGCACACACTGCGCTAGGAAGCCCAGAGCCCAGCAAAGATGAGGCGGTGCGGGCAAGTCAAGCGCGCTTTGCTAGGAGTCTTTTTGTCTGCGAGGACATCGCGAAAGGTGAGATTTTGGATGCAAAAAATATCCGCGCTATCCGCCCAAATGACGGGCTTCCACCAAAGCTTTTGCCAGAGATTCTAGGCAAACGCGCCACGCACGACTTACAACGCGGCGAACCGCTTAGAAATGGAGATTTTGAGTAATGCTCAACGCACTTAATCATAATTAAATATGCTAAAACAAATTATTTTAAATTTTTAAATATACTCTATGCAAACAAGTAATTAACAAATCCAAGCATTATTTGACAATAAGCAATAAATTGTTAAAATGTTGCGTTTATTTGAAAGCTTGCTTTATCAAGCTTATCCGGCGACAGGACGACAAGCTTATCCAATCTATCCAAAAGGTTGTGCTATGAAATACGCTTTTATTTTCCCCGGGCAAGGCTCGCAGGCAGTGGGCATGGGGAAGGATTTTTATGAGAATTTTGATGTGGCAAAAGAGATGTTTGAGCGCGCGAGCGATGCGCTAAATACGGACTGCAAAAAGCTGCTTTTCGAGGAAAATGATCTGCTAAATCAGACGCAATACACGCAACCTGCGATATTTCTAGTTTCACAGATCGCGCACACTATCTTGCAGCAAGAATCCCCGCTTTTGGCGGAGTTTGCGCTGGGACATTCGCTGGGCGAGATTAGCGCGCTTTGCGTGGCGCTTGGCGTTAGCTTTGAGGATGGGCTTAGGCTTACCAAAGAGCGCGGCGCGCTTATGGCAAAGGCGTGCGAGGGCAAAGATGCGGGCATGATGGTGGTTGTCGGGCTTGATGATGCGCGCTTGGAAGAGGCGTGCGAGAAATGGCGCAAAGAAGGCAAAAGCGTGTGGTGCGCCAACTATAATGGCGATGGGCAAATCGTGCTCGCTGGCACAAAAAGTGATCTGGCAAGCATTGAAGAGGGGCTAAAGGCGCTTGGCGCGAAGCGCGCGCTGCTGCTTCCGATGTCTGTGGCTAGCCATTGTCCGCTGCTAGAATCTATGTGCGCGGATTTTCAAGCATTGCTAAAAACAATACTAAAGCCAAAGTTTGCCCTGCCTATCATCTCAAACGCCACGACAAAGCCCTATGACACCGCCGATGACGCGCTGAAGCTACTCACGCTGCAGCTGACTTCGCCCGTGCTTTATAAGCAGTCGATTTTGGCGTGCGATGAGGGCGTGGATGCGTATATCGAGCTAGGGCATAATAGCGTGCTAAAGGGGCTAAACAAGCGCCTAAGCCAAAAACCAACGCTAAATATCGCAAACACCCAAACACTCCAAGAATCTATCGCGCAAATCCAAAAAGAGCAGTAAGCTAGCCGCTCCGCGCGAGTGAGAATCTACGCGGGTAAGGATTCAAGCGCGAGAATCTACACGAGTGAAAATCCCGCGCGCGAGAATCTATATAGGCGAGAAAGGGGCGAGAATCCGCGCTCTAGAATCTACGCGCAAATGCGTCAAAACGCGTTTCAAATGCGACAAAATTTCAAACCACCAAACAAGGACACACCATGCAAAAAATAGGAATAATCGGCGCGATGCAAGAGGAGATCACCCCGCTACTCGCGCTTTTTGGCGAGCATGAGGCGATAAAGCTCGGCGGCAACACATTCTACCGCCTCACCTACAAAGGCGCGCAAATCTACATCGCCTACAGCAAAATAGGCAAAGTGCATGCCGCTATCACAGCGACTACGATGATAGCGCATTTTGGCTGCGAGAAAATCATCTTTGGCGGCGTGGCTGGCGGGCTTCGCAGCGATCTCAAAGTGGGCGACATCATGATAGCCACGAGCCTTTGTCAGCATGATGTGGATATCAGCGCGTTTGGACATCCGCTGGGCTTCATCCCAGAGAGCCGCGTGTTTATAGACACAGATAGCGCGCTAAATGCGATAGCTAGGCAGGTCGCGGCAGAATCTAGCATCGATTTGAAAGAGGGCATCATCGCTTCTGGCGATGAGTTTATCCACGATGCGAAGAAAAAAGCGTGGCTTATCGAGCAGTTTGGCGCGGCGGCGGTAGAGATGGAGGGCGCTGCGGTGGCGGTGGCGAGTGAGAGTTTTGGCGTGCCATTTTGTGTGTTTAGATCGATAAGTGACAGCGCGGATGGGAGTGCGGATGTGAGCTTTGATGAGTTTTTGGACTCATCGGCGAAAATCTGCGCAGAATTTGTCAAAAAGATGCTCGATAGGATTCTGTCATAAAAGGATAGCGATGCATAAACCGCCGCGCCAAACGATGCGCCAAAGCACCTTGCGCCAGAATCTACGCGAGAAGCTAGGGCAAATGACTCGCGCCAAAAGTCGCGATATATGCAGAATCTTGCGCGCGCGGATGGCGTTTTGTTTAGTGCTTTGTTTTGGGCGGTTCAAGTGCTGGCGTTTGGCGAGAGAATCGTGCTTGCAAAATTTTAGATTCTTTCGAAATGGATTCTGGCGCAATGGATTCTTGCGAAATGGATTCTGGCGCGCGCGTGGCGCGGCTATTTTAAAGCATTTTGTCCGCAAAATACTAGAATCCAACGCACTAGAATCCAATACACCAAAATCCAGCGCCCTAGAATCTAGCGCGACAAATACTAGCACACAAATCTTAGGCGCGCCAAACGCCAGCATTTCCGCTATTTTGCCTAAAACCTCTTTCCCCCAAACTTCGCGCGCATTTAGCCTCATCGAGCTGGTGTTTGTCATCGCGGTGGTTGGGATCCTCGCAGCTATTGCCATACCAAAGCTTAGCGCCACGCGCACCGACGCCCTATACGCCGCGCTAAACAGCGACATACAAGCCGTGATAAGCTCCGTGCAAGTCGCAGCGCTTACGCAGGATTTAAGCGCGCAAAATCCCGATGGCGCGTTTATCATGCAGACAGCAGGGCTCTCTGCCTCGCGCTGGATAGCACAAGGCAGCGGTGTGCGGCTAGGCAAAAATGGCGCGCTAGATTCTGCCAATAACTGCGTGATGATAGACATCAGCGCCCAATCGCTAAACATCCAAATCCAGCCACTGCAAAGCTCGCCGCTCTGCCAAAAGCTAGCAAAAACCTATCCCAACCCCTTGCAGATAAACCTTGCCAGCTCGATTTTTTAGGGCTTTTGGCTTAGGTGTGTCGCAGGGCGCGCGCAAAAATACCCGCCAAACCTTGCGACAAATCACGCGCCAAAATACACTACAAAACGCGCGCCAAAAAAGCGAGAATCCGCGCGAAAAGCATAGAAATCACATCATAAATGCCAGCGCAAAACCCGACATAGATTCGATTGGCATAGACCCCATTGGCATAGATTCCAAAAGTGCCCGCCAAAATCCACATAGCCACATGCCACACACCCGCCAAACGCGCCACACGCCAGCATTTAGCCTTATCGAGCTGGTGTTTGTCATCGCGCTTTTTGGCGTGCTTATCGCCGCGCTGCCCTACACACTATCCATCGCCAAAAAATCCTGCTACCACAGCATCGCCAACAACCTAGCCGCAGCGCAAGAGCAAATCTCGCTGCTTTATGCCGCGCACACGCTCGCCTCCACGAGACCCGCACAAAGCGAAGTGATGGCGATAATCGATGCACATCGCATAGATTCCAAAAACTGCTTTTTTGGGCTCACGCGCGGGCGGCTCGGCGCGAAAGCATCGGGCGCTAGCGTGAATTTCACCATAGAGCCAAGCGATTTTAGCGTGCAGCCCTCTTTCAAATGCCCTTTTTCCACCAGCGCCCTCTGCCGCGAAATCCTCCTCCGCACCAAAAGTAAATAGCTAGATTCTGGCGTTTGGCATGCCAAGCCAAATCTACCAAATACACCAAGCTTGCCGAATACGCCAGACCTGCCAGACTTGCCAAATCCATCAAATCCTCCCCCAATCGCAGAATCTATATCAAACTAATTTAGTTTTTGGCAGATTTAAAAATGCCCGCTTTAGCTCTTGCGTCGCTGTTTTTGGATCTTGTGCGCTCATTATCGCGCTTATCACAGCAATGCCGGCGATGTTTATGCCTGCGAGTTTTGCTATATTTTGCTGATTTATCCCGCCTATCGCCACTATTGGCAGGCTTTCACAAATCGCAGAATCCGCCCCTGCCCCACCTGCCCGATCTGCCC
>NZ_MLQN01000022.1 GCF_001854545.1 Helicobacter sp. CLO-3 | reverse complement strand
TTTCGCAGGGGGACAAGGGGGCTTGAATTGCTAAAGAAACTTCGTTTTGCGAAGTCGCTCCCCTTATCCCCCTGCACCCCCAAGCCCCCGACGACGCTTTCAAGGTGCCGCGCTTACGCGCGAAGATTTGATTTTATTGAAAATTTGCTTTGCAAATTTTGGATTCTAGTTTTGAGAAAACTAGAATCTAGGTTTGGCGCTGACGCGCCTTTTTTGTTTTATAAAAATCCTTGCGGATTTTTATTCTTTGGATTGCTTCGCAACTTCGTTGCTCGCAATGACAAAAACCAAAATCCAAACACACCTTCAACTAGAGCCTAAAAGCAAACCCCCGCCGCTAAATCACCACGCGGATGCTTTGCCACTACCTACTTTTATGATATTTACTTCATTATCCCACACGACAAGCCCGCTTTTGAGATCCGTCAGTGTCAGCAAGAAAAAATAATCCGTGCGCTGCTTGGATTTTACTTTGGTGTTGCGCTGGATGATTTTGCCAGAGAGAGAGAGCTCGGGCGCAATGATATTGCCTTTTTCTGGCACACTATATTGATTTACCTCTTCATTTTCGCGCGCTTGTCGCACTTTGTCTAGCATTTTATCCTCGCTCCCGCCACTTCCAGCAAACGCCATCGTAAGGATAAATTTGCCACTATTTCGCATATCGCGCGTGATTTTGCGCGTCAGCTCCTCGGTGGAGAAGTGCTGCATCGTGTCATTCACCACATCAGAGATAGCTAGCACCTTTGGTTTTTCTAGCCCGGCAAGCCCCTTGACATAGCCACTCTCAAGCAGCGAGGCTACATTTTTGCTAGCCGCGCTCTCTAGGTCATGATAGTCAAGCCCCATGGACGCATACTCTTTAGAATCCGCATTATCCACATACTCCACCTTGCCCGGACAGCCTGCTAGCATCAGCATAGCCAGCGCGGAAAGGGCAAAAAATGCCGCGTTGTTTGTTTTCATATTTGCTCCTTTTTAGCAAGTCACTTTAAGCCTGCCACTTTTAGCCTACCTTTAGCCTGCCGCTTTGCCTGATTGGCGTTATTTGCCGCCTGCTTTGCCTGCCGGATTCTACTATATTTTTTGATTTTGCCTAGCTTTTCAGCCTCTTTTCTAGCTCTACCACCCTACTCCATGTCGAGATGACAGAATCCGGATTTAGCGAGATGGAAGTGATGTCATGCTCTACCAAAAACTCCGCGACTTCTGGATAATCGCTAGGCGCTTGCCCGCAGATTCCGCAGTATTTTTTATGCTTTTTGCAAGAATCTATCGCGCGTTTAAACATCTCTAGCATCGCCGGATTGCGCTCATCAAATATATGGCTCACCAGCTGCCCATCGCGATCTACACCAAGTGTGAGCTGTGTGAGGTCGTTTGAGCCGATAGAGAATCCATCAAACATACTCAAAAAGTCATCAGCCAAAATCACATTCACCGGCAGCTCGCACATCACATAGATTTCTAGCCCATTTTTGCCGGATTCTAGCCCATTGCGGCGCATGATTTCTAGCACCTTTTTGCCCTCTTCTGGCGTGCGTAAAAATGGCACCATCACCTTCATATTGGTAAGCCCCATCTCCTCGCGCACCATTGCCAGCGCCTCGCATTCCCACTCAAACGCCACGCGATACAAATCAGAATAATACCTGCTCGCCCCGCGATAGCCAAGCATCGGATTTTCTTCCATAGGCTCATACGCCGCACCGCCGATCATCCCGCGATACTCGTTTGATTTGAAGTCACTTGTTCGCACGATGACAGGCTTTGGATAAAACGCCGCAGATATCATACCCATGCCTTCTGCGATTTTTTTGATGAAAAAGTCTTTGGGGCTCTCATAGCCAGAGATTAGCTTCTCGATTTCAGCGCGATCTTTTATGTCTTTTTTGCCATTTTGCAGATCTAGCAGGGCTAGCGGGTGCGCTTTTATCTGATTTAGGATAATATGCTCCATTCTTGCTAGCCCCACGCCATCATTTGGGAGTTGCGAGAATCCAAACGCCTTTTCTGGATTCCCGATATTCATATAAATCTTTGTCTTTGGCTTGCCAAGGTTGCTTAGCTCGATAGTCTCGATTTCAAAAGGATGGATTCCCGCATAAATATACCCCTCTTCGCCCTCCGCACAAGAAACGGTCACTTCCATGCCGGTATAGAGCCTATCAGTCGAGCCGATAGCGCCCACTATCGCTGGCACGCCGATCTCGCGCGCGACGATTGCCGCATGACATGTGCGCCCGCCTCGGTTTGTGATGACAGCGGACGCCTTTTTCATCACGGGTTCCCAGTCTGGGTCGGTGTTGTCAGTTACTAGAATCTCGCCATCTTTAAAGGTATTCATATGCTCAAGATCATTGATAATCCGCACTTTTCCATGCCCTATTTTCCCGCCGATAGCACGCCCGGTTAGCAGCACTTCGCGCTCTGCATTTTTGTCTTTGAAGCTAAAAGTTTCTAGCTTTTGCCCGCTATCTTTTTGCTTGTCTTTTTGGCTTTGCACGGTTTCTGGGCGCGCTTGCACGATAAATATCTCTCCACTCTCGCCATCTTTAGACCACTCCATATCCATAGGGCGATATTCGCCAGCTTCTTTGGTGTAGTGCTCTTCTATCTTTATCGCATATCGTGCGAGGGTCAATATATCCGCATCAGTGATAGAAAATGTCTTCATCTCTTTTTGCGTGGTTTTTATGTTTTTGGTGGGATGATCGCTACCTTTTGGCGCATATACCATTTTTTGGTGTTTATGTCCTAGCTGGCGCTTGATGATAGGGCGTTTGCCTTCTTTAAGTGTGGGTTTAAACACATAAAACTCATCAGGATTCACCGTCCCGCCCACGACATTTTCACCAAGCCCCCAAGAAGAAGTGATAAACACCGCATCTTTAAATCCCGTCTCCGTGTCGATACTAAACATAACGCCAGCGCTTCCCTTATCCGCGCGCACCATTTTTTGCACACCTACAGAAAGCGCGACTTTAAAATGATCAAATCCCCTTGATGCACGATAGCTCACCGCTCTATCTGTAAAAAGCGACGCCAAACAAGACTTGATATAGTGTATAAGCTCGGTTTGCCCTTTGACGCTTAGATAAGTATCTTGCTGTCCAGCAAAGCTAGCATCTGGCAAATCCTCCGCAGTCGCCGAGCTTCGCACCGCGACATCTGCCTCTTTCATACCATACTCTTCGCTTAGAATCTTATACGCTTCAAAGATTTCTTTTCGCAAATCCTCCGGGAAAGGCGTGCCAAAGATTAGCTCGCGGATTTTTTTGGAGCGCGTTTTTAGCACATCGATTTCAGTGACATCCACACCTTCTAGCAGCTCTCTGATTTTTTCGCGAATCCCGCCAGAATCTAGCAAATACCAATACGCCTCACTCGTGATAGCAAAGCCATTTGGGACTTTTATCCCCACCGGCACAAGCTCTTGAAACATCTCGCCAATGCTTGCATTTTTGCCACCTACTAGTGGGACATCTTTGTTATTTAGCTCTTTGAAAAACTTGATATACTTCATCCTCTCTCCTAATTCTCGCAAGATTTTAAGGCAAATATCGCCAATAGCGCGCTCACAAAGCATAAAAAGCATAATTGTATTTTATAAATCTTTATTTGCAACTTAATGCAAATGCAAAAATCTATTTGCTACAATTTTGCCTCAAAGCCAAAAGCCCAAAAGTTTAACATAAAAGGATTACTATGCCATCAATAAAACAACAATCCGCCACCAAGCAACCCAAAACGCCACACAAAAATGCCGAGAAATTCGCGCTGGATAAGCATTTTGACAACATAGATTCTGCGCTTTCTTCACACAAGCTAGACAAACAAGACTACAAAGTGATTTGTCAGATTCTAGGACGCGAGCCAAACCTCATAGAGCTAGGCATTTTTTCTGCTATGTGGAGCGAGCACTGCAGCTACAAATCAAGCAAAAAATATCTCAATGGATTTCCCACAAGCGCGCCTTGGGTAGTGCAAGGACCGGGCGAAAATGCGGGCGTGATAGACATAGATGGCAAAAATGTAGCGGTGTTTAAAATCGAATCACACAACCACCCAAGCTTCATCGAACCACATGCAGGTGCTGCGACAGGAGTGGGTGGCATCATGCGCGATATTTTCACCATGGGCGCGCGCCCTATTGCAAGCCTAGATTCTATACGATTTGGCGATGTGGCGGATTCTGGCGAGATTGGCAAAAAGCATCGCTATCTTTTGCGCGGCGTGGTGGAGGGTATCGGCGGGTATGGCAACTGCATGGGCGTGCCAACTATTGGCGGGGAGACAAGCTTTGAGTCCTGCTACAATGGCAATATTTTGGTAAATGCCTTTTGCTTGGGGCTTGCCAAAAAAGAGGAGATTTTCTACGCCAAAGCTGAAGGTGTGGGGAATCCGGTGATTTATGTCGGCTCAAAAACCGGGCGCGATGGCTTGGGCGGAGCGGTGATGAGTAGTGATAGCTTTGATGATGACTCCAAATCTTTGCGCCCCACCGTGCAAGTGGGTGATCCATTTGCTGAAAAACTGCTGCTAGAAGCGTGCTTGGAGCTTTTTAAGACGGATTATATCGTGGGGATTCAGGATATGGGCGCGGCGGGGCTTACGAGCTCTAGCTTTGAGATGGCGGGCAAAAGCGGCGCTGGTATGCGACTAGACCTTGATAAAGTGCCGATGCGAGAATCCGGGATGAATCCTTATGAACTCATGCTTAGCGAATCGCAAGAGCGCATGCTGATATGTGCCAAAAAGGGCTATGAAGCCAAAGTGCTAGAGATTTTTGCAAAATGGGAGGTGGATTGCGCGGTGATTGGCGAGGTGAGCGATAGCGGGCTTATGGAGCTTTATTGGCATGGCGATTTGTGCGCGTGCCTGCCGATAGCCGAGCTTAGCTCAAACGCCCCCATGCTAGATAGAGAAGTAAAAGAAGCCAATCGAGAATCCACACCCGCAAAGACTCTGCAAACCTCGCTAAGCGCGCAAGCAGTGTTTGAAAAGCTGCTAGGCTCGCTTGAAGTGAGCGATAAAAAATGGGTGTATAGCCAGTATGATTCTAGCGTGCAGACAAACACCATCATAGGCTCTGGCGAATGCGATGCTAGCGTGGTGCGTATCAAAGATAGCGGGGCGGGAGTCGGGATGAGCGTGTATTGCGATGTGCGCGCATGCTATCTAAACCCCAAAGAAGGCGCGAAACTAAGCGTAGCGCATGTGGGGCGCGACTGTGCGACACGCGGCGTGCGCGCGCGGGCGATTAGCGATTGTCTGAACTTTGGCTCGCCAAATAATGCAGAAGTGATGTGGGAGTTTAAAGAGTCATGCGAAGGCATAAAAGAAGCGTGCAAAGCGCTAAGCACGCCCGTAGTCAGCGGCAATGTAAGCTTGCATAACCAAAGCAATGGCAAAGACATCTATCCTACGCCTAGCATCGTGGGTGTGGGCGTGATAAAAGACAGCGCCAAAGTGATAGGAAGCGCACTGCAGCGCGAAGGAAGCGCGCTAGTGCTGCTAGGTGATATCGAGGCAAATTTCAGCGCCAGCCTCGCGCAAAAACTCTGTGAAGGCAGAATCTATGGCAAGCTTTCGCGCATCGACCTAGCCAAAGAAGCGCGCCTATGGGACTTCCTCTGCGCGCAAATAGAATCTACAAATACAAAATCCAAGATTTTGAGCGCCAAAAATGTGGGGCAAGGCGGGCTAGCTATCGCACTTGCCAAAATGGCTCTGCTAGGAAATAAGGGCATAGAAGTGCAAAGCGCGCTGGCGGATGCATATATGCTTTTTGCGCAGACGCCTAGCTGCGTGGTGGTGGAGGTGGATTCTAGTGTGGATTCTAGCGATGTGGCAAGTTTGCTAGAATCCGCGCGCGCGCAAGGGCTAGAAGCGCGCCAAATAGGCATCGTGCAGGGCGATAAAATATGCATAGATTCTCTATCGCTAGATTTTGCGCAGGCTAGAAAACTCTTTTTTGAAAGCTTTGCAGAGGTGCTAAAAAAGGATTTGTAAGGGGTTGTCCTTTGGTAATGACGACGACAAAACTTACAGGGCAAACAACAATGCAGAATCCAAAAAATCTGCAAAACACTAGCGAAGCGTGGAATCTAAAAATGCCAAATCTCAAAAAACTAAATCTAAAAAACCTAGCCTTTATCAGCATAGCCGCGCTTGGCTTGATGTTTAGCGCTTGTGCTATCAATACAAACCCTTTGACTGACAAATCAAAGCACAAATACCACCCGCAAAACCGCGATGAATTGGTAGCGTTATTAAAAGATGAAAACATCAAACTCGACACGATAGACACAAGCAAGATAAAAGACATGAGCTTTTTGTTCTCAGATATTTCTGATGAAGAGTGCGATAAAATGACAAAAAATAGAGACTGTGCGCCATATATAAAAAATGGCAAAAACACCGCTAGGACGCGAAAAGATTTTAGTGGGATTGAGACTTGGGATGTCAGTAATGCTACAAATATGGATAATATGTTTTCGGGTGCAAAATCCTTCAACAAACCCCTAGATTCTTGGAGTGTCAGCAATGTTACAAATATGAAAAGTATGTTTTATCGCGCAGAATCCTTTAACCAGCCCCTAGATTCTTGGGATGTCAGCAATGTCGCAGATATGAGCGGTATGTTTTGTTTCGCAAAATCCTTCAACCAGCCCCTAGATTCTTGGGATGTCAGCAAAGTAGAAAGCATGAAATTTATGTTTGCGACAGCAATATCTTTTAATCAACCGCTTAATAAGTGGAATGTTGGTAATGTTGCGGATATGAAATATATGTTTGCAAGAGCAATATCTTTTAACCAACCACTAGATTCTTGGGATGTTAGCAAGGTAAAAGATATGCATGCAATGTTTTATGATGCAGAATCTTTTAACCAACCACTAGATTCTTGGGATGTTAGCAAGGTAAAAGATATGCATGCAATGTTTTATGATGCAGAATCTTTTAACCAGAATCTAGATTCTTGGAATGTAAATAAAGGCACAAAACGAGAATATATGTTTAAAAGCTCGCCGCTACAATCCAATCCGCCGAAGTGGTATAAAAAGCGATAGAATCCAAAAGCGCAGAATCTGAAAGTGCCAGAATCTAAATTTGTCGTTGCTAAAGAATCTCCTCTTTGCCAAAAACCTTCTTTGTCATTACTAAAGAAACTCACTTCATTCGTTTTGCGAGGAGCGAAGCGACGAAGCAATCCACTTGTATTTTTATAGATTACTAAAGAAGCTATGCTTTGCTTCGGATTTTTTAAATCCTCGCAATGACGAAAAAGCAAGTTTTTTAGTAAAATGACGACGACAAAACTTACAAGGAGTCAAAAATGACAATGCAGAATCTAAAAATACCAAATCTAAAAAACCTAGCCTTTATCGGCATAGCCGCGTTTAGCTTAAATATCTGCCTAGCCAACACCAACCCACTTACCGACAAATCAAAGCATAAATACCACCCAAAAAATCGCGATGAACTCGTGAAACTGCTAAATGATGAATGCATCAAACTCGACACCATAGACACCAGCAAGATAAAAGACATGAGCTTTTTGTTTGTGAATGTCTCTAGCGATGACTGCGATGAATTAGCAGAAGCAAGCAAAATCTTTACACCACATCTTGCGCCATATATAAAAAATTGTAAAAATTCCGCTGGCGCGCGAGAAGACTTTGATGGGATTGAGACTTGGGATGTGAGTAATGTGAAAGATATGACCGGTATGTTTGGTGGCGCAGACTCTTTCAACCAGCCGCTAAATTCTTGGGATGTTGGTAAGGTTACAGATATGAGCTGTATGTTTTGCTTCACAGAATCTTTCAACCAGCCGCTAGATAAATGGAATGTTTCTAAAGTAAAAAATATGATTGGTATGTTTTTTGGTGCGGCATCCTTTGACCAACCGCTTAATAGCTGGAATGTCGGCAAGGTAGAAGATATGAGCCTTATGTTTTGTTATGCAGAATCCTTCAACCAGCCGCTAGATAAATGGAATGTTTCTAAAGTAAAAAATATGAAAGGCATATTTTCTCGTGCAGCATCATTTAATCAGCCGCTTGATAAGTGGGATGTTAGCAATGTTGTAGATATGGACTATATGTTTGTCGAAGCAGAATCGTTTAACCAAAATCTCAATTCTTGGAAAATAAATAAAGGCGCGCACGCAGAAGGCATGTTTAATGAGTCTCCACTGGAATCTAATCCACCAAAGTGGTATAAGGAATAAGGCAAGATTGCCCAGAATCCAAAAGTGCTGGAATCTAGATTTGTCGTTGCTAAAAAAGCTGTGCCTTGCCAAATAACTCTCGCCCTTCTTTCGTCATTGCGAGGAGCGAAGCGACGAAGCAATCCAAACAGCGCAAGCCACAAGTGCCGACAATGGATTGCTTCGCTCTCGCTCGCAAAGCGTAGCTTCTTTAGTAATGACGATAAGGCAATATTTTTGGCAAAACGAGCATAGCGAGTTTCTTTAGTAAAACAAGCAAAGCGCTAGCTTCTTTTAGTAAAATGACAATGACAAAACTTACAAGGAGTCAAAATGACAGCGCAGAATCTAAAAAATCCGCAAAACGCGAGCAGTGCGCGGAATCTAAAATTGCCACAAAACGCGAGCGAAGCACAGAATCTAAAAACGCTAAAATCAAAAATGCCAAATCTAAAACAGCTAGCCTTTATTAGCGTAGCGGCGTTTGGGTTGATGTTTAGCGCCTGCTTTGACTCCAAAATCAACGCCAAGCCTAACGCCAGCCCAGATTCCAAACCCAGCGCCAAGCTTAACACCAGCCTAGATTCTAGCAACGCAAACTCGGATTCTAGTTTGGATTCCAACTCGGATTCTAGTTTGGATTCCAGCCCGGATTCTCGTTTGGACTCTATAAACGCCAAAGCACCCACCAGCAAGCCAAAATACAAATACCACCCAAAAACACGCGATGAGCTAGTTAAGATTATCAATAATGAATCTGTGCGATTAGATGAGATTGACACGAGCAAAATTACTGATATGAGCTTTTTATTTACGACAAATAGCGAATGCGAGATTAATGATTTCAATGACGAAGAGCGCAAAAAGTGCAAAAATAATGCGAGATAGCGTTTAGAAAAAATAGAAAAACTCTACATTGAGATACTCGAGCTAGAGCGGGAAATTGGCGATATTAATGCTATTTTGGATAGCGAAAATAGATGCAGAAGCGACTTTCAAAAATATATCGAGCCTGAAATTAAACACCAAATCAAATATTTGGAAGGGTATTTTGATGAGCACTTTGGAAAATATGTCAAAAAAAGAACGCTAGATTCTAAGCAAAAAGCAGAAGTGCGAGAAAAGGTCATAAAAGAAAATCAATCCTGCATACATACGCAAGATAGAGAGTGCTTGAGTAAATTAGACATATTTAAACAACAAAAAGAAATCGCAGAATCCACCTTGCAAGAGCTTCACAAAAATCTCGGATATATTGATTTTTGGGATGTAGGCAATGTAAGGGATATGAGCTATATGTTTGCAGATTATATGACATGGTCTCATCCTATTGAATGGGTTTTAAAAGATAATCTATCGCATTGGAATGTCAGCAAAGTCGAATCTATGCGTGGTATGTTTTATTGGAGCCTTCATTACATAAAAGATAATCTAAAAATAGAGCAATGGGATACTTCGAGTTTGCGCGATATGAGCTATATCTTTTTCCGCACAAGTTTTAGCGAAAATATCAATGATTGGAATGTCAGTAAGGTAGAGAATATGGAAGGCGCATTTATGGAGGCTCTTGATTTTGACCAACCATTGGATAAATGGGATATGCGTAATGTAAAGAGTATCAGCTATATGTTTCATGGCGCAGTGTCCTTTAATCAAAATCTGCAAGCTTGGGATACAAGCAATATCGTGGATATGAGCTATACTTTTGGCGGATTTGGTGGGGCTGATGTGATAACCATATACAATCAGCCCCTAGAATCTTGGGATATCTCTAGTGTGGAGAATATGGAGGGGATGTTTTATTATGCAAAGAACTACGAGCAATCGCTAGATAAATGGGATGTCAGTAAGGTAAAAAATATGGATAGGATGTTTGAGGGCTGGCTAATATCAGCGCCTAAATGGTATAAAAAGCGGTAGAATCTAAATCTGTCGCCGCTGAAAAGCTGTGCTTTGCTAAAGAAGCTTCGCTTTGCTAAAGAAACTCGCCTTGTCGTCATTGCGAGCGGGCTTGCCCGCGAAGCAATCTAAAGAAAACAACGCTTCGCTAAACAAATCTCGCGCTTCTTTCGTCATTGCGAGGAGCGAAGCGACGAAGCAATCCATTTATGCGTAGTTTTTATTTCGCTTTGTGGATTGCTTCGTCAGCCTTTGGCTTCCTCGCAATGACGAAAGAAGCGCCATTTTTTAGTAAAATGACGACGACAAAACTTAAAAAGTGGCAAAACCGCTAGAATCTAAAAGCGGCTTAAAGTATAATGCCAAAGCTAAATCGCAAGGAGTCAAAATGCCAACCCGGAATCTAAAAACGCCAAAAAACACCAGCAAGGCGCAGAATCTAAAAATGCCAAATCTCAAAAAGCTAAATCTAAAACAGCTAGCCTTTATCGGCATAGCTGCGTTTGGCTTGATATTTGGCGCTTGTAATATTTTTTTAAACACAGCAGGCACAAACCCGCTCACTGATAAATCAAAGCACATTTACCACCCGCAGACGCGCGATGAACTCATGAATCTTGTAAGAAATAAAAGCATAAAGCTAGAAACTATTGACACGAGCAAAGTCACTGATATGAGCTTTGTGTTTGCGCTAAGCAGGCGCGAGGATTTTAGCGGGATTGAGACTTGGGATGTGAGTAATGTGACAGATATGCATAAAATGTTTGAAAGCGCAGAATACTTTAATCACCCACTAGAATTTTGGGATGTCAGCAAGGTAACAGATATGAATAATATGTTTTATAGGGCAACATCCTTTAACCAACCGCTAGATAAGTGGAATGTCAGCAATGTAAAAGATATGAGTAGTATGTTTGTAGAAGCAAAATCCTTCAACCAGCCACTAAATTCTTGGAATGTTAGCAAGGTAGAAAATATGAGCTATATGTTTCGTGGCGCAGAATCCTTTAATCAATCCCTTAACTCTTGGAATGTTGGCAATGTCAAAGATATGAGTTATATGTTTTATGAAGCAAAATCTTTCAATCAACTGCTAGAATCTTGGGATGTCAGCAAAGCAGAAAATATGGTTGGGATGTTTCGAGATGCAAAATCCTTTAACCAGCCACTAGATTCTTGGGATGTCTCTAATGTGAATAATATGGAATTTATGTTTTCTGATGCAAAATCTTTTAACCAGCCACTTGATAAATGGAATGTCAGCAAGGTTGCAAATATGCATGGTATGTTTAGCGGAGCAGAATCTTTTAACCAACCGCTAGAATCTTGGGATATGAGTAATGCAAAAGATATGAGCTGTATGTTTTGTTTCGCATACTCTTTTAACCAACCGCTAGAATCTTGGGATATGAGTAATGCAAAAGATATGACATTTATGTTTTCAGAAACAAAATCTTTTAACCAACCGCTGAATAAATGGAATGTAGGCAAGGTTGAAAAAATGCTTGGCATGTTTGGTGAGACAAAGTCTTTTAACCAGCCATTAGATAAGTGGGATGTGAGTAATGTCATAGATATGAGAGAAATGTTTTTGGGCGCAAAATCCTTTAACCAGAATCTCGATTCTTGGAATGTAAATAAAGAGGCAAACACAAATAATATGTTTAAAGACTCGCTGCTAGAATCTAAGCCACCCAAATGGTATAAAAAGCGATAGAATCTAAAAGCGGCTTAAAGTATAATGCCAAAGCTAATTGCTAAGGAGTCAAAATGCCAATCCAGAATCTAAAAATGCCACAAAACGCGAGCGAAGCGCAGAATCTAAAAATACCAAATCCCAAAAAACTAGCCCTTATCAGCATAGCCGCGCTTGGCTTATTATTTAGCGCTTGCGGAAAGCATCATCCGCAAAATCGCGATGAATTAGTGGAGTTATTGAGAGATGAATCTATAAAGCTAAGTTCTATTGATACTAGCAAGATTACAGATATGAGTTTGTTGTTTGCGGATTTTCCTAGAGATAAATGCGATAAATTATCATCGGACAAATACCTTGCGCCATATATACAAAATTGCAAAAATAATGCTGGCAAACGAGAAGATTTTAGCGGGATTGAGACTTGGGATGTGAGTAATGTGAAAGATATGAATAGTATGTTTAGCCACGCAAAATCCTTCAATCAGCCGCTAAATAAGTGGAATGTCAGCAAGGTAGAAAGTATGGATTCTATGTTTTTTGGAGCGCTATCTTTTAATCAGCCTTTGGATAAATGGGATGTCAGCAATGTAAAAAATATGCGTGGCATATTTGCGCAAGCGCAATCTTTCAACCAGCCGCTTGATTCTTGGAATGTCGGCAATGCTACAAATATGAATGCTATGTTTCTTGGCGCGAAATCTTTCAACCAGCCACTAGAATCTTGGAATGTGAGTAATGCTATAGATATGGGCTATATGTTTTATGATGCGCAATCTTTTAACCAGAATCTAAACTCTTGGAATGTCAGCAAGGTGGAAAATATGCGCTATATGTTTGCCAATGCAAAATCCTTCAATCAGCCGCTAAACTCTTGGGATGTCAGCAATGTCGCAGATATGACAGAAATGTTTTCTCGCGCGATATCATTTAACCAGCCGCTTGATTCTTGGGATGTTGGCAAGGTAAAAGATATGAAATCTATGTTTAATTATGCAAAATCTTTCAACCAAAATCTAGATTCTTGGAAGGTAAATAAAGACACAAAGCAAAAAGATATGTTTAATTATGCACTGCAAAAATCTAGCCTGCCTAAGTGGTATGACCCATCCAATGAATCAAAGCATAAATACCACCCACAAAACCGAGATGAATTAGTGGAATTGCTAAAAGATGAAAATATAAAGCTAGAAACCATTGATGTCAGCAAAATCACAGATATGAGCTTTTTGTTTGCGGATATTTACTATGGGTGCGATGAGTTAAGACTTGAGCCATATATCAAAAATTGCCAAAATCCCGCTAACGCGCGAAAAGACTTTAGCGGGCTAGAGACTTGGGATGTGAGTAATGTCCGAGATATGCGAAGTATGTTTTATCGTGCAGAATCCTTTAATTATCCGATAGGCTCTTGGAATGTAAGCAAGGTAGAAATCATGGTTAGCATGTTTGAAGAAGCGCGCACATTTAACCAGCCTTTGGATAAATGGGATGTGGGTAATGTTGTGGATATGCGTGATATGTTTTGCATTGCAAAATCCTTCAACCAACCGCTAGATTCTTGGAATGTCAGCAAGGTGGAAAATATGAAATCTATGTTTTTTAATGCGGTGTCTTTTAACCAACCGCTAAATTCTTGGAATACAGGCAATGTGAGGACTATGCGCCGCATGTTTAATGGTGCAGAATCCTTTAACCAGCCGCTAGATAAGTGGGATGTTAGCAAGGTTACAGATATGAGCCAGATGTTTTATGGCGCAGAATCTTTCAACCAGAATCTAGATTCTTGGAATGTTGGCAGGGTGAAAGATATGGAAGAAATGTTTAATTATGCAATATCGTTTAACCAGCCGCTAAACTCTTGGGATGTGAGTAGGGTTACAAATATGTATAGTATGTTTTATGGTGCAAAATCTTTCAACCAACCGCTAGATAATTGGAATATTAGCAATGCAAGGGAAATAGCTTATATGTTTGCCAAAGCAGAATCTTTCAACTAGCCGCTTGATAAATGGGATGTCGGCAATGTAAACAAGATGTATGGTATGTTTAATGGCGCAAAATCCTTTAACCAGAATCTAGATTCTTGGAAAGTAAATAAAAGGACAGAAACAAGTGGTATGTTTGAAAACTCGCCACTAGAATCTAACCCGCCTAGGTGGCATGACGCGTCTAAGCGGCATGACTCACCTAACAAAACAGGGCATAAATACCGCCCGCAAAATCGCGATGAGCTAGTGAAGCTACTATGGGATGAATCTATAAAGCTAGATTCTATTGATGTTAGCATGGTTACAGATATGAGCTTTTTATTTACAGATGCTTTTAGCGCTGATTGTGATGTATTGGCAGAATACGAAGGCTTTGCGCCATATATACAAAATTGCAAAAATGCCGCTAACGCGCGAAAAGACCTTAGCGGGCTAGAGACTTGGGATGTGAGTAATGTGATAGATATGAGCGGTATGTTTTATGTAGCAGAATCCTTTAACGAGCCTCTAGAATCTTGGAATGTGAGTAATGTGATAGATATGAGCGGTATGTTTTGGGGCGCGACATCTTTTAACCAGCCGCTAAACTCTTGGAATGTCAGCAAGGTAAAAGATATGAAATCTATGTTTGATTATGCAAAATCATTCAACCAACCGCTAGATAAATGGAATGTTGGCAGGGTTACAAATATGAATTTTATGTTTAATGGCGCAGATTTTTTCAATCAAAATCTCAATTCTTGGAAAATAAATAAAGGCGCGAACACAGCATATGTGTTTAATGGCTCGCCACTAGAATCCAAACCGCCGAAATGGTATAAAAATAGCCGAAATCTAAAGGACAGATTGTGGGATGTAACACAAAAAATTCAAGCGCTAGAATCCAAAAAGCAGGGAATTTAAAACTGCCAAAAAACTTTTTTTGTCATTACTAAAGAAGCCGCGCTTCGTCGCTTTGCTCCTCTTTGGATTCTAAAATTATTTCCTTAGATAGTCATCCTCCATGCGCACGATGTCATCCTCGCCTAGATATTCGCCCATCTGCACTTCTATCACCACTAGCGGGATTTTACCCGGATTTTCAAGTCTATGTGCCTGCCCCATGGGGATGTAGGTGGATTGGTTGCTTTGCAGAAATATCTCTTGGTCGCCCACGCGCACGATAGCAGAGCCATTGACGATTATCCAGTGTTCGTTGCGGTGGAAGTGCTTTTGCAGGCTTAGGCGCGCTTTTGGTTTGACGACGATTTGTTTGATTTTGTAGTATTTAGATTCTAGTAGCACGCTGTAGCTTCCCCATGGGCGATATGTCGTGCGGTGCGTGCGCGTAAGCTCTGGGTAGGTCTCGCGCAAAATTGGCAGGATTTCTTTGATTTGCGCGGATTCGCCTTTTTTGCTTATCAAAAGGCAGTCATCGCTATCTATCACGATGAGGTCGTTTATCTCCACGCCAACGACTGGGCGCGATGATAGGATGAAGTTGTTTTTGCTGTTTTTGGCGATGAAGTGGGTGTTTGAGGTGTTGTCTTGCATATCTTTTGGGTATTCTTGGCTTAGCGATTCAAAGCTGCCTACATCACTCCATTTTAGTGCGCTCGCCACACAAGCGATATTATCCACCTTTTCCATAAGTGCATAGTCGATGCTCTCCGCGCGCAGATTCTCGCTAGATTCTCTATCTAGGCGCAGGCATTGTTGATTATCTATAATCACATTATCGCTTTTCTCAAACACCTCCACACATTGCGCGTAAATATCGCTGCAATGCTTTTGCAAGCCTTCAAGCATGGTGCTTGCTTTGAAACAAAACATCCCGCTATTCCAGTAATAATTGCCCGCGTTTAAAAACTCTTGCGCTTTTTTGCTATCTGGCTTTTCGTAAAATCCTAGCACTTTGTGCTTGTCGCTAGAATCTACTTTTATGTATCCATAGCCGGTGTGTGCGGAGCTTGGTGCGATGCCAAAAGTCACTAGATAGCCTTGCTCTGCTAGTTTTATCGCCTCATCTATGCATGCTTGATAATTTTCATGCGCGATGAGATGGTCGCTTGGCAGTGCCAAAATGATTTCATCGCCTCCATCAATTTTATCGCTAGAGGCGCTTTTGCTCGCTTGAAGTGCGGCGAAAGCAAGCGCTGGGGTTGTGTTTTTGCCACAAGATTCTAGGATGAAGCTATCGATTTTTGCGCCTATTTCTTGGGCTTGGTCTTTGGCGATGAAGTAAAGTGATTCGTTGGTGATGACTTGGATTTGGGGCGCGTGGGATTCTAGCAGGGTGGTGTTGCGCTTTAGCGTTTCTTGAAAAAGTGAGAGCGGTGCGCCTTGCGTGCTAGGCAGGATGTGTGCGAACTGCTTTGGCATAAGCTCGCGCGAGATAGGGAAAAGCCGCGTGCCAGAGCCGCCGCACAAAATACTGATAGTCATAAAAGCCTCCGTGGTTTAGGGGTGTTTGTATGGCCTACCTCAAGAAGCAAAATGTCTTTAAAAAGCAAAATGTCTTTCTTTGGTAATCCATTTATTATGGATTGCTTCGTCAGCCTGCGACTTCCTCGCAATGACGAAAAATGCAAGCCTTTTTGTAATTTTGGATTCTGCGTTTTGCTGTAGCCTTACACAAGCGCGCATTATAGCATAAATTAGCAGAATCTATTTGATACACGCGCGCAAAAGTAAAAAATCAAAAGCGAAAAATGTAAAAAATAAAAACTAAAATTTTGGTGGATTGCAAAAATAAAAAGCAACAAAAAGCAAAAATCAAGAAGCTTCATAAAGCTGGCAAAAAGCCAGAATCCAAACGAGAATCTAAAAAGCGTAGAATCCTAAAGAATCTAGTGGAGAAAATCTCAAGCAAAAAGCCAAAGTGGAGAAAATCCAAAATAAGAAAACCTAGAATCCAAAAGTGGATTCTAGGTTTAAGGCCAAAAGCGCCTAGCTTAGCGTTGGCTAGTAAGAGAATTTAGCAAATGCTTTTAGCGAGTTGCCACTTACATTATCTGTCCCACCGCCAAAATCACCTTTGATATACGCATATCCTACGCCTAGGCTAAGCTTCATATTTTTTTGCTGCCATACAGGGAAGTTTGACATGATAGAGTATTCGTTGTATGTCCCAAAGCTCACCATTCCATCGACGCGCACCCATTTCATATCTAGCCCGCCAAAGACATAGCCATAGAGTGAAGTCCCTGCAAAATATGGCGCAAAGCCGCTTAGCGGACCTGACATGCCACTAGCAAACATTCTTCCATAGAATTTAGAAGAATCGCTTAGTGCATATATCGTGCTTTTTTCATTGCCGGGTATTCCCACTATACCAGCACCAAACATCAAGAAATTTTGGTATCGGAATGTCTGATCAGCCCAGAGCAAAATCGAGCTTGCAGAGTCATTTGCTGCCAAAGTTGGCAAATCCCAATATTGATACATGGCTTGGAATATGGTAGTGGATTTAAACTTGGAAATATCAAAGCTAATGCCAGCTTTTAGCCCACCTTGTAGCAAGATAGACTTTGTGCCCGCTGCATTGGTATTAAACAGCACATAAGGCTTTAGCCAGAAATTGTTGTAGGCAAAATCCACACCACCAGCGATGATTTCACCGCCTACCATAGAGTTTTTCTTGCCGCCTGTTGTGTTGTAGCTTGTTAGGCTAGTAAGGTCTGCTGCGATTCTGTCGCCTTGGATGTAGTTGTGTTGTTTGCCATTGTAAAGATAGGAGTTGGCATAGGTTAGCCAATAAATCATTTTAGATTCATAAGTAGTGAAGCGGATAGACGCGCCTTGCACATTGCCTTGTAGCCAGTCGAAGTTGGTAAAGCCATTTTTGAAGCGTCCAGCATAGAATTCGATTAGCTTGTTTTTGTATCCTATGTATGCTTCTGATGCATCACCTGCGCTTGCGTATGGCGAGCTAATATTGTTTGTCTGCTCCCATGGAGTCCATGCACCGATAGCGCCAAGCCCCCATCTTAAGCCATTTGTCAAAGAAAAATCCGCTCCAGCATTTGCTAGCACGCCGCCATAGCTTTGTTTTGAGTTGGTAAAATCTAGTGACGCGATGCCACCTAGCTTACCATAAGGGTTTACATTGATCTCTACTGCATTTGCAGAGGAGATAAGCCCTAGTCCTAGCAGTGCTACGCTACTTAGTTTTGTCAAAGTCTTCATCGAGTTCCTTTTATGTGGTTTGTAGGGCGCATTGTAGCCAAGCAAACTTAAAGCTACCTTGTCAAAATGGTTTATTTTGGTGATTTTGTGATTTATGCGGGTGTTGGGGCGCGGATTGTTTAGATTTGTTACGATTGAGATTTTTTGCGCGGATTTGTTTTGTGGATTTTGGTAGCATTTATTTTTGTCAGCTTAAATTGCAGTTTCTCAAAAATATGGTAAAATCCTAAGTTTATTTTATGAAATCTAGGAGATGCGATGAGCACACTTTTTGTTGTTATCGAGATTATTTTGGCGATTGCTATTGTGGGCGTGGTGCTGCTTCAAAAATCCAGCAGCATGGGGCTTGGCGTGTATAGCGGGAGCAATGAATCGCTTTTTGGCGCGAAGGGTCCGGCGGGATTTTTGGCGAAATTTACGATGTTTTTGGCGCTGGTGTTTTTGGCAAATACGATATTTCTAGGCTATCAGTTTAATACCAAGCAGCAAAAAAGCGTATTTGACAGCCAAGCGATAGAGGGCAGCACGCAAAGCGGCGCGCCGCTAAATCGCCCGCTAAACGCACCGCTAGGCGCACCGGCTGGCACTGCTGGCGTGCCAAACTGGAATCTAAATAGCGCGCCAGCAGATTCTGCGCCTGCAAATAGCGGGGCAAGCACTGCGCCGGTGGATTCTGCAAAATAAAGCGATGCGCGCGCATAATGAGGAAAGCGCGCTAGAATCTAGAATCTATCAGAATCTACAAAGCGCAGAATCTGGCAGAATCTAAAAGTTGGAATCCAAACGCGCGGATTCTAAAGATTTCGCAAAAGATTCCATAAAGGGCGGGTTCTTTAGATTCTGCGACTTGGATTCTAAGATTTTGGGATTCCAAGATTCTTAAGCCCCCAAGATTCTAGGGGTTTTAGGCAGAATCTAGATTTGCTACGATTTGCGCTTATTAAAGATTTGGGAGTGCGTCAAAGATTTAGCTAGAATTTTGGCTAGAATCTAGATTCTAGTATTTGCGCCAGCCACGCACAAACAAACGCAAATAGGCACAAACAAGCACGACACGACACCAGACAAAAGGAAAACAATGACACAAGAAATACTCACAAACACCAAAGCACACATGGAAAAATCTATCGATGCGCTCAAACGCGATTTTGGCACGATACGAAGCGGCAAAGTCTCGCTCTCCGTGCTAGATCACATCCGCGTAAGCTACTACGACACGCCAACCCCGCTAAACCAAATCGGCTCTGTGATAGCCCAAGATGCGACAACCATCGTCATCACGCCTTGGGAAAAGGGACTCATCAAAGATGTCGAGCGCGCGATACAAGAGGCAAATATCGGAGTAAATCCAAATTCTGATAGCGAATGCGTGAAGCTATTTTTCCCGCCGATGACGCAAGACCAGCGCAAAGAAAGCGCCAAAGAAGCAAAGGCGATGGGCGAGAAGGCAAAAGTCGCGATACGAAACATCCGCCAAGACGCCAACAACCACATAAAACGCCTCGAAAAAGACAAAGAAATCACCGAAGACATCAGCAAAAAATCCCAAGATGACATCCAAAAGCTGACTGATGAATTTACCAAAAAAATCGATGAAATGGTGCGCCACAAAGAAGAAGAGGTGATGAAAGTATGAGCCAGCTAGATATCAAAAAAATCTATGAGGACGCGCACGCGCTTTTAAAAGGGCATTTTCTGCTAAGCAGCGGCAACCACTCTGACCACTATCTGCAATCTGCCAAAGTCCTAGAAAACCCGCGCACGGCGCAGATTCTAGGAGAAGCGCTGGCTATGCAGATAAAAGAAGCTGGGCTAGAGGTGCAATGCGTCTGCTCGCCAGCACTTGGCGGGATTCTCGCGGGGTATGAGCTAGCGCGTGCGCTTGGCGTGCGATTTATATTTACCGAGCGCGTGGATGGCGAGATGCAGCTTAGGCGCGGATTTGGCGTGAAAGAGGGTGAGAAAATAATCGTGTGCGAGGATATCATAACTACAGGCGGCTCAGCACTAGAATCTGCAAGATGTGTGGAGTTTGCCGGTGGTGATGTGGTGGCTTATGCAGGGCTTGCCAATCGAGGATTTTGCGCGCGCGTGGGCTCTAGCGTGTCGCGCAAGGCAGAATGCAGACTGCCGGATAATCTGCCGCTTTTTGCGCTTGAGGATTTTATCTTTGCGATGTATGAGCCAAGCGAATGCCCGCTTTGCGCACAAAATCACTCAAAAGCGATAAAACCGGGCTCTAGAGGGAATTAACGAGGAAACTAGAAGTTTGCACCCTAAATTTGCGCCTGCCAAAAAGCAGAATCTAAAAGCATAAAGTGAAGCCAAAAATGCGTGATAAATCAAGCAAAAATACTTCAAATACTACCAATGCCAAAGACGCCACAAGAGACGCTAGAGCGCCAAAATGGCGCAAACTAAAGCAAAATATCACGCACAAATCAGATTCTAGCGCAAAAAGCACAAATGCCAAAAAAAGCGCAAAAAGCACAGAATCTAAAAATAGAGAATCCAAAAATCTAGAATCCACCAGCGCACAAACCGCGCTAAATCCGCGTCAAAATCCGCGCGATATGAGTTTTTTGGCGTGGTGCAAATATGTGTGGAAAGTCGAGTTTATCACGCGGCGTATCAAGGCTTTTATTACCGATCTTTTTATGATTTACACGCCTATTTTATACATCGCCACTTATGTGGTGCTGGGCGGCGCGCAGAATTTTCGCGAGAATCAGGCGGCGATTTTTGTGTGTATTATGATTTATGCGGTGGTGTGCGCGGTGTTTATCGCGGTGTCTGGGCAGACGCCCGGGCTGCGATTTGTCGGGCTAAAGCTTGTGAAAAATAGCCAAAATGTAGAATCTAAAAGCGCAGAATCTAAAAATATAGAATCCAAAAATCTAGATTCTAGCCCCAGCGCGCCAGCGCACGCAGAATCTAGCGCCAAAAGCGATGATGTAAAAAACAGCGCAGAATCTAGCACCACAAATGACAAAAACAGCGACAAAGTCGGATTCTGGCGTGCGTGGCTACGCGTGATGATGTGGGTGGCTAGCACGGGGCTAGTGGTGGGGCTTGTAAGTGTGTTTTTCAGTCGCAATCATCGCTTTTTGCATGATTTTGTAGCAGATACAAAAATGTGCGATGTTTCGCATTTGCAGGCACCGCGCCCGCGCCCGCCACAAAGGTAGCCAAAAAGATAAGCAAAACTAGATTCTGCCAAAAATGCAAAATCTATAAAAACGCAGAATCTACAAAAGCCCAAGAATCCGCCAAGGGTTAGTTTGCGAAAAGTTTGGATTCTAGCAGAATCTAGATTCTACTTTAAACCTAGATTCTATACCAACAATACAACCAAAACAGAGGAGCAAAAGTGATTTATGTGCTAGAAGATGATAGCAGTATTTTGGAGCTCGTGCTATACGCGCTCTCCTCGCAGAAAATGGAGGCGCAAGGCTTTGACAATGCCAGAGATTTTGATAAGGCGATGAGCCAAAAGCTGCCTTCCCTCATCGTGCTAGATATCATGCTGCCTAATGAAAATGGGCTAAGCATCCTAAAGCGCCTCAAAGAAAAATCCAAAACAAGAAACATCCCCATCATCATCCTAAGCGCGCTTGGCAGCGAGTATGACAAGATAAAGGGACTTGATTTTGGCGCGGATGATTATCTCTCAAAGCCCTTTAGCGCGCTAGAGCTGCTAGCCAGAATCCGCGCGCTGCTTAGGCGCTGCGATAGCCTAGATTTTGGTGATTTGGTGCTAGGCGAGCTTACGCTTTCGCCAAAGCGGCATATGATAACGCTTCAAGGCAAAGAGATAAAACTCACGCTAAAAGAGTTTGAGCTGCTCGCGTTTTTGATGAAAAATCCGGATAGGACTTTTAGCCGCGAGGAGCTGCTAGAAATCGTGTGGGGCTATGAGTATAGCAGCGAGACGCGCACCATAGATATGCATATAAATACGCTTAGAAACAAGCTAGAATCTTTTGGCGCGCGCATAGAGACGGTGCGCGGTGTAGGCTATAAGCTAAACGCGCATATATAGCGTAGAATCCGCGCTAGAATCTAGCCAAAATGCGCGCGGAATCTGCTTGAATCCTAGCCACAAAATCGCGCTAGAATCCGCCAGAATCGCGCGCAAATTTAGCCAAAACGCCACACAAACCACGCCAAATCACCACATAAACACCTGCCAAAATATCAAAAAGCATCAAAAATGCAAAAAGTTAAGAAATAATTAAACTTATGATAGCCTAAGATTTGCTATACTAAGCACTTCAAACCAAGCCGCATTTAGATTCTGGTAGCTTTAGTTTATCGGGATTTGGGCGCGTTTGGATAGCGTATAGCGTAAGGAAGAGCATCAAGAAAGCATAGCCAAAAGGAGAGTTACCATGCAAACACAGACTTTTATCACAAACTACAAAAACGCCAAGCAAGAGCGCGCGAATGAGGGCATCCCACCGCTTGCGCTAAACAAAAGCGCGGTAGAGGAAGTCGTCCAAATACTGCTAGATTCTGCTAGCTCAAAAGAGGAGAAAGAGTTTGCCAAAGATTTGCTTATCAATCGCGTAAGCCCCGGCGTGGATGATGGCGCAAAAGTCAAGGCGGAGTTTTTGGGTGCTATCGTGGATGGCAGCAAAAAATGCGATCTCATAAGCCCCGAGCTTGCTATCGAGCTTCTAGGCACGATGCTTGGCGGGTATAATGTCCCCTATCTCATCAAAGCATTAGAATCTAGCAATGAAAGCGTGGCAAAAATCGCCGCAGAGGGGCTAAAAAACACGCTTTTGGTGTATGGCGATTTTGACACTATCGCCAATATGAGTAAAGGCAGCGGCAAATCCGCCACGCTTGCCAAAGAGATAGTAGAATCTTGGGCGAATGCAGAGTGGTTTGAGCGCAAAAAGGCATTGCCACAAGAAATCAAACTAGCGGTTTTAAAAATCGATGGCGAGACAAACACCGATGATTTAAGCCCAGCAAGCGATGCTTTCACCAGAAGCGACATACCACTGCATGCAAAAGCCATGCTAAAATCTCGCGTAGAAAACTATGAAGCGCGTCTAGAAAATATCAAAAAAATCGCCAAAGACAATGACGCCACCGTGGTTTATGTCGGCGATGTTGTAGGGACAGGGAGTAGTAGAAAATCCGCGTGCAACTCTATCGTATGGCATTTTGGCGATGAGATCCCCTATGTGCCAAACAAAAAAAGCGGCGGCTTTGTCATCGGCGGGATCATTGCGCCTATATTTTTCGCGACATGCGAGGATAGCGGCTGTCTGCCGGTTATCGCCAATGTAGATGAGCTAAAAGAAGGCGATATCATCACGCTAAAGCCTTATGATGGCGAGATAGTCAAAAATGGTGCGGTGGTGAGTAAATTTAGCCTCACGCCAAATACGATTTTTGATGAGATTCGCGCGGGCGGGCGGATACCGCTTATCATCGGGCGCGGGCTTACCAACAAAGCGCGCAAATTCCTAGGACTCGGAGAATCTGAACTATTTGCCAAACCACAACAACCAGCACCCAGCAACAAAGGCTACACCCTAGCGCAAAAAATGGTAGGGCGCGCATGTGGCAAAGAGGGCGTGAGGGCTGGCGAATACTGCGAGCCAATAGCCACCACCGTGGGTAGCCAAGACACCACCGGCGCTATGACTCGCGATGAGGTAAAAGAGCTAGCAAGCCTTAGTTATAGCGCTGATTTTGTGATGCAAAGCTTCTGCCACACAGCAGCCTATCCAAAGCCAGCGGATGTTAGCCTGCAAGCGACGCTGCCAGATTTTATGACAAGTCGCGGCGGCGTGGCACTGCGCCCAAAAGATGGCGTCATCCACTCTTGGCTAAATAGATTCTGCCTCCCAGACACCGTAGGCACGGGCGGCGACTCACATACGCGCTTCCCTATAGGCATCAGCTTCCCAGCGGGGAGCGGGCTTGTGGCGTTTGCAGCGGTGACTGGAAGCATGCCGCTAAATATGCCAGAATCTGTGCTTGTGCGCTTCAAAGGCAAGATGAATCCGGGCATCACGCTAAGAGATCTCGTAAATGCGATCCCCTACTATGCGATAAAAAAGGGCTTGCTCACCGTGCCAAAACAAAACAAGAAAAATATCTTTAGCGGCAAGATTCTAGAAATCGAGGGGCTGGAAGATATCAAAGTCGAGCAGGCGTTTGAGCTATCTGATGCGAGCGCGGAGCGAAGTGCTGCGGCTTGCACCATAGCGCTAAACAAAGAGCCAATCATCGAATACCTAGAATCCAATATCACGCTAATCGAGGCGATGATAAAAGATGGCTATCAAAGCGCCACTACCTTGAAACGCCGCGCAGAAAAAATGCGTGAGTGGATAAACAAGCCAGAGCTTTTGCGCGCGGACAAAGATGCAGAATATGCAGCGGTGATAGAAATCGATCTAGCCGAGATAAAAGAGCCGATTTTGGCTTGCCCGAATGATCCGGATGATGTCGCGACTTTGAGCGAGATTTTGGCAGATCCTAAGCGACCAAAGCATATCGATGAGGTGTTTATCGGTAGCTGTATGACAAATATCGGGCATTTTAGAGCGTTTGGCGAGATCATGAAAAACGAAGGGCAAAGTGCGACGCGCACATGGCTAGTGCCACCTACCAAAATGGATGCCAAAGAGCTTAGCGATGAGGGGTATTTCAGCCTATTTGGTGCGGCGGGTGCGCGTATAGAGGTGCCCGGATGCAGCCTCTGTATGGGCAACCAAGCGCGCGTGCGCGATAATGCGGTGGTGTTTTCTACCTCGACTAGAAACTTCGATAACCGCATGGGTAAAGGCGCGCAAGTGTATCTAGGAAGCGCGGAGCTGGGCGCTGTGTGTGCGAAGCTCGGGCGATTGCCAAGTGTGGAGGAATATCTGCAAATCGTCCCACAAAAGCTGGGTGATAATGCTGCAAAAGTGTATCGCTACCTAGAGTTTGATAAAATCAAGGATTTTGCGCTGTAGATTTTGACTCTGCGGATTTTGGCGCTACAGATATTTTGTGTCGCAAATATTTTGTGTCGCAAATATTTAACACCTTAGATTCTGGTGCTTGGATGTTTTGCGCTAGATTGGTGGCTTTGTGTAGGCTTTGTGGCGGGCGGATTCTCGCTTACAAGGCCACCCAAGCTAGAATCCAAATCTTTATCTTGCTTCAATCTTTGACCTGCCTCAAATCTTCATTTCGCCTCAAATCTTTGTTTGGCTTATCTTTTATTTGCTACTTTTATTTTGGCGTTTTGCAATGTTTTGCTACAATCTCACATAGTTTGATTGCCTAAAAACTTGTCAAAAAAGGAAAACGATGAAAACTGATTTTCACAAATACTCAAATTTAAAAGTAAAAATCGCAGAAAACGCAAACGAGCCGGAATATTACACGCTAGAGAACTGCCCAGCAATAAAGAAAATTGAGGAGTGGGAAAAACAGCACCCGCAAGAAGTGGCAGAAATAGATAGGGAGCTAGAATCAGAAATGCAAAGCTATCAAAAAGAAAAGTAACTTTGTGAGCGAAAAGTAATTTTTGAAAAAGTAATTTTGATAAAAAAGTGGATAGAATCTAATATGAGACTCGGCGATGGTTGGGAGCGGCACACTCCCCAACACTCCCTCACATAAAGTGGGGCAGCCGCGCTGGCACCTCAAAGGATGCTTTCATCGCCTAGTCGAGTGAAATACTACACCAAAAGCCAAAATAAGTCAAGCAAAATCTCTAGCCAAACAAGTGGCGGGGTTTGCCAAAACAAGTCAAGCGAGAATCTTTAGCCCAACAAGATTTAGATTCTCCAGCAAACAAGCCGACAAAATAAGTCAAGCATCCCAGATTCTAGTCAAAATATTTTGACTAGCGAATCGCAGAATCCAGTATCGCAAAACGCAATATTGCAGAATCCAATATCACAAAATCCAATGCAAAATCTAGCATTATAAAATCCAATTTATCAAAAATCTAGCATTACAAAATCCAATATGCAAAATCCAACATTATAGAATCTAAAACGCAAAATCAAGTCTGCCTGCGATTTTCTCCACCCACGACTTTATTTTGCACTATATTTTCACTCACACACCGCGCGCCTTTGTCGCCGCTCGTGGATGAGCCATGCTATGATAAGGCACGCCACGCCAATATCTATCATCACATCAGCAAAGTTGAAAATCGCAAAATCAAACCAATAATGCCAATACACATAATCAACCACCCCGCCATGCACGAAGCGATCGATGACATTGGAAATCCCCCCGCCAATCATCAAGCCAAAGCCCAGCCAATACCGCGCAAAAATCTCGCGCTGCGTGAAAATATAGCCCACAATCAGCGCGATGAAGCCAATCTGCAGCCACTTGAGATAGCCCTGCAAAAACGCCAGCATCGAAAACGCCACGCCATCATTATACACTAGCACGATGGATAGCGCCTCGCTATGCCAGCGGAATCCGCCAAGGATTATGGATTTGATAAGCTGGTCTAGCGCGATGACGGCGATAACTAGCAAAAGCCAAAATATTTTTTGTCGCATGGATTCTCCTTGTTTTGGGTGTCGCGTTTGTTGATGTTTGTTCGTGTTGGTTGATGTTTGTTCGTGTTGGTTGGTGCTTGCCTGTGTTTGCTTTTTGCCCATGTTTGTTGATGTTTATTTGTGCCTGTTTGTGTTTTGTGCTTGCTGTGGATTATGATTTTGATATTTTAATATATTTTTATATCGATTGATGCAAGAGCTTAAAAAATCGCAAGCTTGAAATTTGTGGGCTTTAATTTTAGATTTGGATTTTGGATTCTGATTTTTGCCCGGATTTTGACTTGGATTTTAGATATCTGCAAGCCAAAGCTCGCATTTAGATTCTGCTAGATTTTACCAGAATCTAAAATCTAGCCACACTTTGCCACTTTATCCTGCATTAGCGCTTTTTATACCACTTCGGCGGTTTAGATTCTAGCGGCGAGTTTTTAAACATATCTTCTTGCTTTGCATCTTTATTTATTTGCCAAGAATTTAGATTCTGCTTGAAAGATTTCGCACCGGCAAACATACCTCGCATATCCATAACATTACTAACATTCCACTTATCTAGCGGTTGGTTGAAAGATTCTGCACCAGCAAATATACTACTCATATTTCTCACCTTGCTAACATCCCAAGAATCTAGTGGTTGGTTGAAAGATTTTGCACCCCAAAACATACCACCCATATCTGTAACGCTACTTACATCCCAAGAATCCAGTGGTTGATTAAAGGATTCTGCTTCATAAAACATACCACCCATATCTGTAACGCTACTTACATCCCAAGATTCTAGTGGCTGGTTGAAGGATTTTGCACCCCAAAACATACTCTCCATATTTGTAACATTGCTGACATCCCAAGTCTCAATCCCGCCAAAATCCTTGCGCTCGCTATCTTCAAACAAAGAGTCCATATCTGTGATTTTGCTGGTATCTATCGTGTCTAGTTTGATGTTTTCATTGCGCAGTAGTTCTACGAGCTCATCGTATGTCTGCGGGTGGTAAATGTGCTTTGATGTGTCGGTCAAAGGGTTGGTGTTTGCTAGGCAGATATTTAAGCCAAGCGCAGCTATGCTGATAAAGGCTAGGTTTTTTAGATTCTGATTTATGTGTTTCATTTTTGGCTCCTTTTAAGTTTTGTCATCGTCATTTTACTAAAAGAAGCTAGCACTTTGCTTGTTTTGCCAAAAATATTGCCTTATCGTCATTGCGAGGAGCGGAAGCGACGAAGCAATCCACAAAAACTACAAAATCTGCTTAAATGGATTGCTTCGCCGACAAGTCGGCTCGCAATGACGAGGGAGGTTTTTGGCAAAGCGCTAGCTTCTTTAGTAATCTATAAAAATGCAAGTGGATTGCTTCGCTAACGCTCGCAATGACGAAAGAAGGGCGAGAGTTATTTGGCAAGGCACAGCTTTTTTAGCAACGACAAATTTAGATTCTAGCGCTTTTGTCTTATTCCTTATGCCACTTAGGCGGTTTAGATCCTAGCAGCGAGCCAAAAAACATACCTTGCTGCTTTGTGCTTGTTTTTACTTTCCAAGAACTAAGCGGTTGGTTGAAAGATTCAGCCCAAGCAAACATAAATTCCATATCTCTGACATTAGACACATCCCACTTATTTAGCGGTTGGTTGAAGGCGCTCGTGCCTTGAAACATAGCATACATATTTTTTACCTTGATTACATTCCATTTATTTAGCGGCTGGTTGAAAGATTGCGCTTTGACAAACATATAGCTCATATTTGTAACATTACTGACATTCCAAGATTCTAGTGGCTGGTTGAAAGATTCTGTATAAGCAAACATCCAGCTCATATTTTTTACCTTGCTGACATTCCACTTATCAAGCGGTTGATTGAAAGATTTCGCGGAAGCAAACATAAATGCCATATCTGTGACCTTAGCTACATTCCAAGAGTTAAGTGGCTGGTTGAAGGATTTTGCATCGGCAAACATACCGCTCATATCTCTTACATTGCCAACATCCCAAGAATCAAGTGGTTGGTTAAAAGATATTGCAGAATCAAACATAAATGACATATTTGTGACCTTAGCTACATCCCAAGAATTTAGCGGCTGGTTAAAAGATATTGCAGAATCAAACATGTTGTTCATATCTGTAACCTTGCTGACATCCCAAGTCTCAATCCCGCTAAAATCCTTTCGTCTTTTGGCGGAATTTTTGCAATTTTTTATATATTGCTCCATTATTTTACCGCACTCATCGCTAGGAGTATTCGCAAACAAATAGCTCATGTCTTTTATTTTGCTCGTATCTATCGTGTCAAGTTTGACATTTTCATCATTTAGCAGCTGCACGAGTTCATCGCGCGTCTGCGGGTGATAAATATGCTTTGATTTGTCAGTCAAAGGGTTGGTATTGGCTAGGCAGATATTTAAGTCAAGCGCGGCTATGCCGATAAATACTAGCTGTTTTGGATTTGGCATTTTTAGATTTAGCTTTTTTAGATTCTGCGCTGTCATTTTGACTCCTTGCGATTTAGCTTTGGCATTATACTTCAAAAACGCTTTTTAGATTCTAGCGCTTTTGCCACTTTTTAAGTTTTGTCATCGTCATTACTAAAGAAACTCACTTCGTTCGTTTTACTAAAGAAACTCACTTCGTTCGTTTTACTAAAGAAACTCACTTCGTTCGTTTTGCGAGCGGGCTTGCCTGCGAAGCAAAGCGCTAGCTTCTTTAGTAATCTATGCCTTGCGCGGTTTTGCCTTGTGGATTGCTTCGTCGCTTTGCTCCTCGCAATGACAACAAAGTCAAGCGCAGCGAGCAAAACGAGCTTTGCGAGTTTCTTCAGAAAACAAACGCAGCGAGTTTTTTCAGCAAAACGAGTTTTTTAGCAATGACAAAAAATGCTTAAAATATTAAAAGTGTCAAAAGCATTAAAAGTGTCAAAAGCGTTAAAAGTGCTCTGCGCTTCAATAAAAGTGCTTTATCACAAAAGCGCGTGCAAAACGCGCGCGAAAAATATGCGCGCAGGAAACAATGCGCGTGACAAAACATCAAGCGCGCAGAAAACATCAAGCGCGCCGCATCATCACCACAATCATCGCCGCTTACTTTATCGGATAGCGCACGGCTTTGATGATTTTTGGCTTCCAGTAGCTATTTGACATACTGGCGATTTTGGCGCCGCCTTTGGTGGAAAGGTGCATAAACTCGCCATCTTGCAGGTAAATCCCCACATGATAGCCATGCATCCCGCGCCCAGTTTTGAAAAATATCAAATCGCCCGCTTTTAGCTTGGATGCGGCGATGTTTTTGCCGCCCAGCTTTTTGCCCTGCTCCATCTGCGAGACCGTCACGCGCGGCACGCTAAGCCCAAAGCTTTCATTAAACACACTCATCACAAACCCGCTACAATCCGCACCCTCGCGCCTCACGCCGCCGCTGACATAAGGCGTAGCACCCCAGCGCTTCTGCTGGCGCAGTAGCTCATCTAGCACTTGGCGCTCGCTCGCGCCTAGCATGCGTGATTTGGAAGCGGAATCTGCTTTTGCGCCGCCTCCCGCGCTACTTCCGGAGTCAAATAGAGAATCCACTTTTGATGCGGTGCCAGAGGCGCGCGTATTTTTTGTGGATTTTGTGGCTTTGGCGGTTTTGCCAGCGCTCGCGCTTTTGCCGGATTGGCTATAGCCTGCCTGCCTTGCGTGCGCGTTGAAATCCTGTATAAAGCAGCCGCTTAGCATCACTAAAGCAAAGCATGCCAAAAGCGCGCTTGCGATGAGGCTGGCGCGCGAGGATTCTGGTTTTTTAGATTCTGCGCCACTAGAATCCATGCATTTAGATTCTGCTTTTGTAAACTTCACACCACAAAAGCCAGCGCAAAAAGCGCGCTTAGAATCTAGATTCTGTCTTATCGCAAGCATTTGCCACCTAGTCCCTAGCCCATTAGCCATTGAAGCTCAGCTGCGACTTGCGCTCAATATTGTTTAGCCACACAAACACGCCCACCACCGCCTCATACAGCTCGCGCGGGATCTCCTCATCGATCTCGACTTGCAAAAGCATATTCACCAGCTCCTCATTCGCAAATAGCGGTATGTCAAACTCCTCCGCCTTTTGTATGATGCGCTTGGCGATCTCGCCTTTGCCGCTGGCGAGCACCTTTGGCGCGCTGTCTTTTTGGGAGTCATAGGCTAGTGCGGCGGCTTTTTGCATGGTTTTCCTTATTTTTGCTTGGCTATTTTTTGCGCCTTAGTATCGCATGAGGATGTCATCTATCTCGCTCCAGCTAGCGGATTCTAGCGCATGAGAATCTGATGCGCGGAAATTTTTCGCGCGAGAATCCGACATAGCAGAATCCAGCCCGCGAGAATCCGCGCCAAAGCCCCTGCCAACCAGCCCCTGCTTTTGCAGCACATGCGCGATAGAGCGCACGATGACATCTGTTTCGATATTCACGCGCCGCCCGACTTTGTATGTGTGAAAAAGCGTGTTTTGCATGGTGTGCGGGATGATGGTGAGCGAGAAGTTTTCGCTAGTGACGCTTGCTATTGTTAGGCTTATACCATCGATTGTGATAGAGCCTTGCGGGATGATGAGTGAGAGGGCGTGCTTTGGCGGTTTGATAGTGAGTAGCGTTTGGTTAGATTGCGGCGCGATGGCGACTATCTCGCCGATGTAGTCGATATGCCCCTGGACAAAATGCCCATCCAGCCGAGAATCCGCACGCAACGCCGGCTCGATATGCACCATGCCCTTGTAGTTTTCTATCGCTACTTTTTTGGCAGAATGCGCGGAGATTTCTAGCCTGAAGCCCCATTTTTGCGTCTCTATCACGGTTAGGCACATACCATTTACCGCGATGCTATCGCCGATGCTTGGGGTGTAGGCGGATTCTATGGATAGGATGTTGTTTTGATATTCTTTGACTTTTGCTATCTCTCTGACTAGTCCGCTAAACATTTTCGCTCGCTTATATGGATTTGTAGATTCTGGTGTTACAAAAGCGCATTGTAGCAAAAAAGTAGCAATAATGCGCTAAGGGCGCAGAATCTAGGCGCACTAAAAACTAAGCGCAAATGTCAAAAACCACTCATCGCCCTTGCTTAGCACAAATTTTTGTCGCAAAAGCGCCTCGCTCCAGCCCGGCGCAGAATCTGTGTCGCTTTGGGCGGTGAAGCCTTGATTTTGCGCCCATATCTCATCCCTTATCACGCCATCACACGCCGGAGGCAAGCCATTTGCGCCAGCAGTGCAGCCTTCAGCGGTTGTGAGATTTCTCCCATAGAATCCATACCAGCGCTCGGAGGTGATTTCATAGAAGCTTTTTTTGTAGCCAAAATTCACGCGGAAAAATCTCGTCAGATATATCTGCACGCCATAGCGCAAAAATCCCCCGCTGTTTGCCGCCAAAAACGCATCATTGTCTTTGATGCCAGAGATGTCATCTTTTCTGCCTTTGGCGGCGACTTCATTGGTGTAGCTATCTTGTGAGAAATTAGAAAACTCCACGCCACCGCCCACAAAAACCCCCGCTTTCAAGTAGAGCAGCCTTCGCAAAAACCAATTTTTGCTAAAACGATTATCTATCTCTGCTATCGCGCCCACATAGCGTTTCAAAATCGAGTCTATCGGCACATTTAGCATCCCATCAAGCCCTATGCCGATAGTCTGCCATGTGCCATTATTGGCGATTTGCGCCTGCGCGTCTGGCGTGGTGCGGAAGGTGTATTTTTCATCATAGACGGTGGTGCTACCGCTACTGCCGGGCTTTATGGTGGCGATCCCGCCAGCTGGGATGTTATTCATACTCGTATCGCGGCTATCGCTGCCAGCTACTTTGTCGCCAAGCCCGCCGCTGATGCTACTCATCTCGCCAAAAAGCCTTATCCCGCCGATATGCCATTTGTCAAAATAGTATTCTGCGCCCACTTCGAGGTTGTAGCCACTTTTGAGACTGCCTTCATAGCGCGCGCTGGTGGTGTCGCCATAGCAAAGCTGGCTCGGGCAGGTGGCGACTTCTTTGCTCATGCTTTGTGTGTTGTCGGTGTGTGTCGCGCCGCCATTCACGATGCCAAAGCTGGCGTATGGATGCAAAATATCGCCCAAAATCGCTCTAGTGGGCGCTTTTGCCAGTGTCGCGATGCTAGAATCCTTAGAATCCCTAGAATCTATAGGGGCAGAATCTAGCGGGCTAGATTCTAGTGCGCTAGCAAATATCAGGCTAGCAAAAAGTGCTGCGCAGAATCTAGCCCAGTGCATTGTGAAATATTTGGTAGCGTGCCTTTTAAAGCGCCCCTCAAAATATTTAGCAAGATATCTAGCAAAACATCTAGTAAAATATTTGGCAAAATATCGTTTCGCGCCGCGTATTTTTTGCATTTCACACACTTTTTTTGTTTAGCTCGACTATGGGCTCGCTCGCCCACGCCACAAAAGAATCATCAAAAAACGCCTCTATGCGCTCGCGCATCTCTTTTGGCGAAGTGATAGTATTTACCACATTGCGAAACGCGCTCGCACCCTCATGCCCCTTGGCATAGGCGTGCAGATTTTTGCGAAACATCACCACGCCCCGCTCACCATAAAATCCCACCATCGCATCAAAATGCTCCAATACAAGCTCTTTTTTGATAAGGTTTGGCAGTTCGTCACTTCGATGTCTTATCTGCCAGAAAATCCAAGGCGCACTAAGCGCGGCGCGCCCTATCATCACGCCATTTGCGCCTGTGCGCTCCATGACTTCATGCGCCTTGCGCGCAGAATCTATCTCGCCATTGGCAATCACAGGGTGGCGCAGGATCTGCCTCATAGCAGCGATCGCATCATAATCGATACGCTCTTTTTTGTAGCCATCACTGCGCGTGCGCCCATGCACCACGACGAAATCCACCGGCGCATCATTTAGCGCGTGCGCTATCTCTAGGGGGATTTTTTTGTCAAATCCTAGCCGCACCTTGACGCTGGTGTGGCGCGTGGTGGAGGTCTCGCGGATGAGTTTTAGCATGGAAACAAGATGCGTTAGATTCTGCAAAAGCCCGCTGCCATTGCCATGATTTGCGACTTTTGGCGCGGGGCAGCCGCAGTTGAAATCCAAAATATCAATGCCTTCTTTTTGGTTTAGAATCTCTATCGCGCGCTTTATCACTTCTGGCTTGGAGCCGGCTATCTGCACGCTATAGGGCGTCTCAAGCGGTGATTTTTCTGCCATTTTCAAAGTTTTGGCACTGGCGAAGGCGAGCGCGTGCGAGCTTATCATCTCACTCACTGTGACATCTACGCCAAAGCGCTTCACAACGCTTCTAAAAGGTAAATCTGTATATCCTGCAAGCGGGGCCAAAAATAAAAGCTCGCGGGCGGTGGCGAAGTCGATTTTTGAGTTGTCGTCGGCGTTGGTTTTGGTGTTTGTTTGGGCGTTGGCGTGTGGCGCGCGTGATAGGGCGCTGGCGTGTGGTAGTGGAGAGAGCGCACCAGAATCTAAACGCATAGAATCTAAGCGCGTAGAGTCTAAACGCCCAGAATCCATAGAATCTAAAAAGGCGGATTTTGGCACGCTAGATTCTAGTATGCTAGATTCTGATATTTTAGATTCTGGCGCTTGGTTTGGTGGCAAGGGCGATAAAAGCGATAAAAGCGACAAGGGCGCTGGCGACATTTGCAAGACTTGTGGCACTTGCAGCACTTGCGACGCTTGCGATGCGCTAAAGCTTTGATTCATTTTTGCTCCGGTTATGGCATTCACCATTTCTCACCATTTTTTTATGGTATAATTTTGCGATTTTTTAGACTCAAATTTATGGATTATACCACAAAAATACAAATCACCACACAAATCACCCGCCAAGCCACAAAACCCAGAATCTAAATATTTTAAAATATTATTAATTTAAGCCTAATTTTATAAAACAGCCTGTATAATCGCCAACTTAATTTCCCAATCTAAGGCATAAAATGAGTAAAACACAAGATATGACACGAGCGATAAAGACTAGCGAGGTGGTGCGCGAATGGCACTTGATAGACGCTACAGACAAGACTTTTGGGCGGCTTATCACCGAGGTGGCGACGCTTTTGCGCGGTAAGCATAAGCCTTGCTACACGCCAAATGTGGATTGTGGCGATTTCGTCGTCATCATCAACGCGACAAAGGCGAAGTTTAGCGGCACAAAGCTCCAAGATAAAGAATACTTCACGCATTCTGGCTACTTTGGCAGCACCAAATCCAAAACCCTAGAAGAAATGCTACAAAAAAGCCCAGAAAAGCTCTATCATCTCGCTGTGCGCGGTATGCTACCCAAAACAAAGCTAGGTAGAGCGATGATAAAAAAGCTAAAAGTATATCAAGGAAATGAGCATCCACACACCGCTCAAATCTCAAAAAGTAAATAAAGGAACTTCTTATGGCAAAAGTGTATGCGACAGGCAAAAGAAAAACAGCAATAGCAAAAGTATGGCTAAGCAATGGTAGCGGCAAAATCATCGTAAATGGCGAGACGCTAGATGCGTGGCTAGGCGGGCATGAAGCGATAAAGAAAAAGGTGCTTCAGCCACTCGTGCTAACAAAACAAGAAAAATCTGTAGATATCAAGGCAGATGCGTTTGGCGGCGGGTATTCCGCGCAGGCTGAAGCGGTGCGACATGGAATCTCAAAAGCACTCAATGAATATGACAAAGCATTCCGCGCGATATTGAAACCAAAAGGCTTGCTAACTCGTGATTCTCGCGTGGTAGAGCGCAAGAAATACGGAAAACGCAAAGCGCGCAGAAGCCCACAATTCTCCAAACGCTAAGAAGCTTTGGGCGCTGGCTGGCTTGGCGCTGTTGCTTTGTGGCGCTGGCTGGGGTTTTTTGGTGGCGCTGGGCTTTGGCTCTTGGCTTTTTGGGCGTTTGTTTGGTTTGCGGTTTATCGTTGTGGCTTGCAAAGTCCGCATTGATTTTTGGCTTTTTAGGTGCTTTTTAGCTCGATACTTTTGCTTTGTGGTGTCAGCTAGGCTAGGCGGGCGACTTGATGCCTGCTTGAATGCTTGCTAGGTTTAAAAAGGCTTAAAAGCTTGGCATTTCTATATTAAGCACTAAATGGCTAGAAAGGCTGGCGTTGTTGCTTGGGCTTTGGTTTGGGCGCACGACTTGTTAGTTTTTTGCGAGTTTGGTGACGCTTAAGTTTATTGGGCTCATCTTGCTCATCTCGCCGCCTAGTTTTGCTGGCAGGCTTGATATTTGTCTTGCTAGCGTTTTTGATTTACAAAGGCTTTTGGCGATTGAGTTTTTTATATTTGCCTAGCTTTTTGCAAACTTATTTTAAACGCCCTCCCTCCTTTATCAATATAATATGCAAAAATAGATTCTGAATATTTTAGATTCTGCTAATCTTTAGCATTTGCTTATCTTGCTTTTTATCTTTTTTCGCGCTTGCCAAATATTGCCAATCTTGCAAGATTTATTATTTGCGCCCTACAATCGCGGATTCTTAAAGATTTGCCAGAATCTATTTTTTTGCATATTGGATATTAATCATGTCGCGACTGCTTTTTGGCAATTCATTTTTTCGCGACGCTTGCAGATTTTAGAATCCAAATAAAATCCGCGCGCCAAAGCACGCACCGCCACCAACCAAAGCACACACCAAAAGCACACGCCAACCGTGCCACCCGCCAAAGCGCGCAAATTCAAAACTTATGGCTTTATATACCCAAGATTATAGAGCTCATTGGCGATACGCACCATGATGGGACCGGCATTCCCGCCGCTTTGCCCATGCTCGATTAGGATGGTGATAGCGTATTGCGGGTTATTGGCAGGGATGAAGCCTGTCATCCAGCCATGCGAGCGCTGAAAATACGCCATCTCGCTTTCTTTGATGCGCTTTTTGGTTTCTTGCGGGATAGAGGTTACTTGCGCGGTGCCTGTTTTGCAAGCGATTTTTACTTTCGCGCCATATACGCGCCTAGTGCCAGTGCCTCCGGGCGCGTTGCACGCCTCTATCATGCCCTTTTGCAGCGCCCAGAGTTTGGATTTTTGAAAATCATTTAGCACATCTTTTGGCTCAAATACACTATCCTCATTATTTTTTTTCTTGAGAAAATGCGGCGTGGGAAGCTTGCCAGAAGCGATGAGTGCTGTGTAGCGCGCGATTTGCAAAGGTGTAGCTAGGAATGAGCCCTGCCCGATAGAAGTCTGCACCGTGTCGCCCACATACCATGAGAGCCCATAGCGCTGGGCTTTCCAGTTTGGCGTGGGAAGGATGCCAGCGGATTCTCCGGGAAAATCCACGCCTGTTTTTAGCCCAAAGCCCATTTGCTCGAGCACCTGCGCCATATTTTCAATCCCAATCGCTTGTGATAGTTTGTAAAAATACACATCCACAGACTCGCCAATCGCTTTGAAAACATCGCTGCTGCCATGCCCGCCCGCTTTCCAGTCGCGAAACTGCCACTCGCCTATTTTCACCGCATAGGGCGTGTCGATTTTGGTGTATTCATCGATATTGCCATACTCCAAAATCGCCATCGCCACGCCCATTTTGATAACAGAGCCCGGCGGATATTGCCCATTGACAAAGCGATTGATAAGAGGCGTGTGCGGATTGTCGATAAGCGCGCTCCATTTTGCCACGCTGATGCCGCCCACGAAGTCGTTGAGATTGTATTCTGGGTAGCTGCCCGCTGCCAAAATCTCGCCATTTTTGGCATCCATCACGATGACAGAGCCATTTTTATCCGCGTATTCATCATCGATGACTTTTTGCAGATTGGCATCAATAGTTAGCATGATGTTGTTTTGGGTTTGCGGGAGGAACTCATCTGCTTCAGAGACGCGCTGATTGTAGGCATTTACGATGCTATTGCGATAGCCTAGCTGCCCTTGCAGCACAGCGTTATACTCGCGCTCGATGCCTTCTTTGCCAATCACTGAAGTGTATTTACTGATGGGGTCATAAAACACATCGTTTTTATCCGCGATCCCCACATAGCCTATCACATGCGATGCCAGCGAGTCGTGCGGGTAGAAGCGCCTAAATGTCGGCTTTACATGGATATTATCCTCTTGGATTAGCATAGGATAGGCGGTTTGGATTTCATTAGCATACACATAATCTATGACTTTTATGAGGTCGTGATTATAGGCAGAATTTTGCTTTTTATAGGTTTGGATGAGTGCCTCGCGCTCCTGTCCTTGCAGGTTTTCTACTATCTTGCTGACAGCTTTTTCTAGCTCTTTTCCACTAAGCAGCGGCTCTAGATACACGCTGAAAAACAGCTCATTCACCGCCAAAGGCTCGCCTTTTCTATCAAATATAAAGCCCCGCGCTGGCACCAAAACTTCTTGCTTTAGCGTGTTGCGCTTGGCGATCCTGTCGTAGTGGTCGTGGCGCTGTATGGTGATGATAAAGATTTTTAAAATAAGCAGTAGCCACACCAGCACAAAAACGACTAGGACAATTTTGTAAGGGATGCTAAGATTTTTCATGCGCGCTCTTGTGGCGTGGGATTTTGCTTGATTGTGGCTGTAGTCGCAGCGCGTGCGGTATTTGTCGCGCTAGCATTTTTAGTATTTAAACTTTTCATAAAACAGCCCGATGCAAGATTCACACAAAAAATAAAAAATAAAAATAAAATGCAGGCTAAATCCAAGCCCAGAACCAAACATTTTGATAATATAAATCACGAGAAAATATCCCAAATAAAGCAATCCTACATACCAAAAAATAAAAAATATATTATGTCCGAAGATGAGATTGAATTTTTCTGATATTATATAGTTGATTATCAAAAATACCAATGCCAGCACGCCCAAAGGCAGCTGATTTTCCGACTCAAACACGACTAGGCAAAACATTATCGCGATGATTCCTATGAAGTTTTTTTTCTGATACAAATCGATAAAAATAATAAAAAGTAGCCCAATCATCGGCGGTAAAAATAAAAAAATATGACTAAGCATCGTCCAGACAAAAAATATCGCGCAAAACACCACCGCTTTGATAATCTCTCTATAAGTGTCATTGTGCTTTATTTCTTTGATGATGCGCATTTTTCCCCTTGTTTATTCTTACTTATTTGGCTTATTGAGAATCCATTTTTTGCCAAATGCTATATTTTTCTAAATGCTATGTTTTGCAGTTTCGCTCCATTTTTTTGGCATTTTTGGCGCAAGTTTAGATTCTGCTAGAATCCGCCTTGCAAAAAAATGCCTCGCAAAAATCACCTTCGCCCAGAATCCACCTTCACAAAAAATCACCTTCGCCAGAATCCACTTCGCCCAAAATCACCGCATCAAATATCGCTTTTCTTATGCGATGTATCGGCGCTTGTGGCTGTGTTTTGCGCGGTGCTTGCGCGCTAGAATCCAAGCTAGAATCTCTGCCAAAATCCACACCAGAATCCACGCTAGATTCTGCACTTCGCGCTCTATTTTGAGCTACATCTTGTGCCACATTTTGCGCCTGCATTTGTCGCGCGTGATGATGCGGATTTTTGGGCGTAATTGTATCGTGATTTGACATAATTAGCGCTTTTTTTTGGCGCAATTTTGCCAGATCGTTTTTTTTGAGTTTATCGCCCTTGGTGTAGATATACAGCAGTCGCTGATCGCCGCGCAAAATCGCGCGAGTGCTCTCATCAAGCGCGCTGTCTATTGGCATATTTGGATGCCTTGCATCAATGAGATGCAAAAAAAGCTTGATGCTACTGCGCTTTTGCAAAAAATCCCACAGATTCCGCTCCCAGCGCCTCTGCTCCTCTTTCGACACCTTTGCATAGCCGATGCCGGGCAGATCGATTAGCATAATCGGCGCGCAAATGCTAGAATCTGCGAGCTGTGTAGAATCTGTAGTGCGCATGGATTGCGCGGGCTGTGTGGATTCTGTGATTCGCGTAGATTCTGCGGATTGTGTAGAATCCGCTTGCGACAAACCAGCTGGCAAATCCTGCACCTGCGACAAATCCCGCCATTGCGAATAAAAAAAGTTTATAAGCCGCGTTTTGCCCGGAGTCGATGAGCTTTTGGCGAGATTTGCGCCTAGCAGCTTGTTTATCAGCGTGCTTTTGCCTACATTGCTGCGCCCCAGCATCACTATCTCGCTGGCAGTGCTTGGCGGGCATTGCGCGATGTTGCTGGCAGAAGTCACAAACCGCGCCCCAAAAATCTCTATCATCCTTCCTCCAAATCTCGCGCGACGCAAAGCTAAAATCTAGCTAGAATCCAAAATCTAGCCAAAATCCCAGCTAGAATCCAAGCAGAATCTAGCTAGATTTAGCCGCGTCACAAAGTCAAAATAAAAACAGATTCTAGCACATAAATGCAGAATCCAAGACTTTAAAATTTAGTGAGATATTTTTGGGTATGCAAGATAGCAAAGTGATAAAAAGATAAAAGCAGATTCTGGATTCTAGGCTAAATCTTTGGTGTTAGCTTGGTGTTAGCAAGGCTGTGAAACCCAGTCGCGCATCAGCCAATCATGCGCCAAATTCACATCAAACGCGAACGCATTACGCAACACTTACGCACAAACGCACCAAAAGCGAGCGCACCAAGAACAAAACACCAAAAGCAAAACGCGCCCAAAAGCAAGCGCCCCAAAAAGCACAAACGCACCAAACGCGTTTTACTCCACAACCTTTGGCTCTTGGTATTTATCTAGCGAGATGGTGACGCCATTACTCATATTTTTGAAAAGCACGCCAGAATCTGTGCGCCGATAGTAAATGATTTCGCCATTTTTTTGAAATCTCTGCACGAGCGCGCCGCCGGGCTCGATGACTTTGCCAATACCGCCGAAAATATCCCTAGCAAAAAATATGTCATCAAACAAATCACCATAGCTCACTTTGCCAAAGAAGTTTTTCGCCGCAGGCCATTTGCGCGCGCAGTCTTTCAATATGCAGATTTTGCGCTTTGTCACATCCAGCGTGCCTATGGTTTTGCCAGCGGCAAAAAGCTCGATGAAAATCTCTTGCTTTTTATTAGTGCTAAATGTCACATAGTCATAATAGCGGAAAGTCTTTGCATTGATGTATAATAGGCGCTTGCCAGCCTCTTTTTTGGGGGCGTTTTCTTGCTTTTGTTTGTTGTATTCGCTGCGTGCTTCTTGGCTTACAGGCTTGTCAGAAAACAAGTCAGCGATGCCTAGCTGCGCGCAGCCCGCCAGCATAAAAGCGAGCGCAAAAGCGATGAATATAACAAGCTTACGCATAAAATCGCTTAGTGTTTAGCAGGGTTATTGTCGTCCGCCAAGAGCGCGATACCACACGCGTCCATCTAGTTTTAGCTCCATTGTCACTTGGCAAAGTCCCGCTTTGCAATCGACATTCACGACATCCGCGCCGCGCACGAGTGCTTGGACTTTGGATTTTACGCTAGAGCTGGTGATTGCCATATTTTCGACGGTGTCTTGGCCGTTTAGTTTCACGCCATACATTTTTTCACCTAGCAGTTTATAGGCATCTATCATCGCTGCGCGTTTGGCAAGCGCGGTAGATTGCGCTGGCGAGATGGAGTTTTGCGGTGCTACGCCAGTGCCTGTCACTTGCAGCTCGATGATGTTGCTTGGAGTGAGGTTTGGGCTATTTTGTATGATAGGCTCATTTCCGCGCGGAGAGCGGGTGTCTTCATCATCCTCTATGATGGGGTTGTTGTTGATGATGGGGGTTGGGAGTGGGTTTGCCATAGGGGGATTTACCATCCCTATATTTCCGCCTATAGCATTGCCATTTACGCCCGGTGCGCCAAACCCAGCGCCAAAGCCCGGATTCTCGATGCCTGTTGGCTGGTAGTTTGCACTTGGTGGAGTGAGTCCTACACTCTCTTGAGTCGCTGCGCATGCAACCAAAGTAAGCCCGGCGATAGTCGTAGCTGACATTGCCTTGATTTTGTGTGTTATGCTCGTCATTAAACATCCTTTTTTAAAAGTTAGCTAGGATGAAGCAAAAGGTGTGCCAAGTTTTATGCCTTGTCTTAAATCGCGCATCTTGCGCACCGCGACACATTTTTAGGAGCTTTTCACTTCCGTCATTGCGAGGAGCAAAGCGACAAAGCAATCTATTTTGGCAAAATCTAGTTTGTCATTACTTGAAGAAGAAGCTATGCTTTGCTAAAGAAGGCTGCATTTTGACAAAAGCTTTTTTGTCATTGCGAGCGAGTTTCCCACAAAGCAAAGCCCAGCTTCTTTGGTAGTCCAAATCGCCAAATCGTCATTGCGAGGATTTGAAAAATCCGAAGCAATCTATATTAAAAGCTAGAATCCAAACTTTGTATTTTTATGATTTTTAGATTCTGGTTTTTAGTCGCCAGACTTTTGCCATCAATCCTTATCTATCGTCGCCTTCCTTATTGCAGGGGGACAAGGGGGCTTGAATTACTAAAGAAACTCGCTGTGCTCGTTTTGCTTTGCCTTGCTGGCGCAAGCCTCGCAATGACGATTTATGGGCAGGGTTAGTAGCCCCAGTTTTGGAGGTCTTTATATATATCACAACCTCGCTGATACCCAAAATCACATGCCTTGCCCATAAATTCTTTTGCTTTAGTATAGTCTTGTCTGATGCCTCTGCCATTGTAATATGAAACACCAAAATTGAAGCAGCCGCCGGCAATATCGCCATCGCAAGCTTTTTGAAAATATTCATTTGCTTTGGTGTAGTTTTGCTTTACACCTTGTCCATCATTATATAAATTGCCAAGATTAAAACAACCGCCAGCATTTCCACCATCACAGCCCCTTTGGTAATATTCACTTGCTTTGGTGTAATTTTGCTTTACACCTTGTCCATTCTTATATAAAAGGCCAAGACCGAAGCAGCCGTCAGCATCTCCATCATCGCAGCCCCTTTGGTAATATTCACTTGCTTTGGGGTAATTTTGTTTTACACCTTGTCCATCATTATATAAATTGCCAAGATTGAGGCATCCGCCAGCATCTCCACCATCGCACGCTTTTTGGTAATATTCTCTAGCTTTTGCATAATCTTGCCTTACCCCTTGCCCTTCAGCATATAAATTGCCAAGATTAAAACAACCTCCGGCATCTCCACCATCGCACGCTTTTTGATAGAGTTCTCTGGCTTTGATATAATCTTGTTTTACTCCTTGTCCATAGTTATACAAATACCCAATCCTTCTGCATTCCCTAGCGTGTCCCAAATCGCATGCTTTCGTGGTATATTCTGCCGCTTTGACATAATCTTGCGCTATTTTTTCACCTTCATAATACATACTTGCCAACTCGCTACAAGAATCCACATCACCACCATTACATTTGCGCTCTAGCGCTTTTAGAGAGGCATCTATGCTGGATTTTGCATCGCTAGCATTGGCATTTGCGCTAGAATCCGCGATAGATTCTGCCCCTGCATTTATCTGCGCTAGCTTCGATATAGTCTCATCGGTATCCCATACCACTCGCCCGCTTTTGAGATCTGTAAGCACTAGGAGAAACTGATAATCTATGCGCTTATTTTTGCCTATGGTTTTGGTGCGCTGGGTTATTT
>NZ_MLQN01000021.1 GCF_001854545.1 Helicobacter sp. CLO-3 | reverse complement strand
TTTTTGCCCTTATTGGGACTGACGGTGTAGTAAAAACCCCTTCTCTAAACGCAAACATAGGCATAGGGAGCACAAAAGAAAAATTTACAGGTTTTTTCCCCCCCCCCCCCCCGGCAACCATATTATTTGTGGTATTTTGGTTTTTTGCTGTTTTTAAAAGCGAAATAAAATACAAAAAAGCATGAAACCCAACGCCGTGTGTTCCAAGAATTGCAAAGTCCCATTTTGGATAAGGCTTAATTTTTAAGTAAATATTTGGAAATCTTATGCAAAACCCTAGCTTAAACACAAAAAACAATCCATATTCCAGATAATGTTGTTTTATGTTAGACCATTTGTAGACAATTTTATTAAATATTTTTTTCATACATTCTCCTGTTAATATGTTGATTTTATTTTTTATTTAGCACAGGATAAACAGCATTTAAAACACGCTCGACCTTATCCTCAAGCCGGTCTTGAGCACGATTATCGATAATCAAATGCGGATTTGGCTTATCAAAATCTATATCCACACCTACCACATTTTCTATTTCGCCTTGCATTGCTTTGCTATATAGCCCCTTTTGGTCGCGCGCGCATAGCTCTTCCATATCACATTGTATATAAACCTCAAAATAACGCTTCAAGCGAGATCTATTATAGGCATAAATCTCATCAAACATTGATATAGTCGTGACAATTACGACCATGCCTTGCTCTGCCAAAAAATGAGCGATATCAGAGCGCTTTTTTGCTACCTCTATGCGACTATGTTTATCATATCCATACGCGCCCAAAATATCGCGCAACTCATCGCCATCAAGATATATTACATTTGATATTTGCGATTTGAGTCGCTCATAAAGCGCTCTTCCAATCGTGCTTTTGCCACTTCCTGCTAGCCCTGTAAGCCATATGACTAAGCCAGTATTTTTTGATTTTTCGGTCATGCGCTTCCTTAGATTTTAAAACCATCAAACCCAAATATACCCAAGCATTACTGCAAAAAACCAGAGCGCGCACGCCTTTCAAGCTAGACTTTTAATTGCGTGCTTTGGCACTCCAGCATCTTGTAGTATATTTGATATCAAATTCGCTTGGTAGTTTATGTCGCATTTGATAAGCTATTTTGTCAAAAAGTTCTTGCCCCTCACTCGTCTCTAGATCCCAATATGGATTTTTTACACTCTTCCATGCCGCAATATATGTTTCTATATTTTGATGAAAATAAAAATCCTCTTCTATATATATGATAGTATCAAACAAATCTTTGTGCTGTTCAATCACAGGTCTTTGATCCTCTCTGCGCACGCCTCTAGTGTAGTTTGGCACAAGCTCCAATATCACCTCTTCTGCCACTTCTTGGATAGGATCATTCAAATCCCTATGATTCCACATGCAAGAAAAATATCCTTGCGGTTTTAGCAAGCGATGAGATTCTTTTAGGGCTTGACTTCTATCCATCACATTAAAGCTACTGCCAAATGTCACCCAGTCAAATCCGCTATCCTCTAGGCCAGATTCTAGCCCAGTAGCACGCACCCACTTGATATTTTTATCCTTAGTGCGCGAGATTCCTATTTCCCTCATAGCATCATTTGGCTCTACCGCCACCACTTCGCATCCTCGCTCAAGTAGCATTATGCTTAGATTCCCTGTCCCAGCGCCAATGTCCGCTACTCTTAAGCTATTTTTTGCTGCATTATTTGCATTTTTGGGTGCTAAAGGTTTGCCCCCCCCCCCCCCAATGCCGCCATATTTGCTTACGCAAGCGATCAGCATATCGATTGTAGCATTCGCATAATTAGGGCGAAACTCGTAAAATTTCGCGTGTTTTGTGTAGTCCCAGTGTTGTTCGACAATTTTTTTCATCGTGTTCTCCTTGAAGTTTAGATTGGGGGTTTTAAGCCCTATTTGCTTTTCTTGCAGTCCAAGCGCGTATTTTATAAGGGATTTCAATGATTTGCATATCCTTTATTTTAGATTCTATCATTTGCATGATCTGATTCCAGCGCTCTTCTCCAGCTTGCGCTTGAATATCATTTACCGAATGCCATGCGCCTATATAGCGACTTTTATCCATCATCTCGATATAGTCGCATTCCATAAAAAAGCAATCCTCAAAATCCCCCGTAGAAACAAGCACTTCTTCCCATTTTTTGGTGTTTTGGCTTCCACTAGAAACGCGGTTTAGCTCTGGGACTATGCGCTTTATCTCTTCTTCTATCTCGTAAAATACAGAATCTGGCTTGATATTGCGCGGATTCCAAATGGCCGTGAAATATCCGCCATCTTTTAGTATGCGCGCAAATTCTGGTAGGCTTTGAGCCGGGTCGGTCCAGTGAAATGAGCTTGCCATAATCACCCAATCCGCCACATTAGATTCTACTCCGGTGTTTTCTCCGCTTCCGCTTTTCCATACGATAGAGGTATTTTTGGTATAGTTTATGCCCTCATTGCGCATATTGTCATTTGGCTCTATGGCGGTTAGTTTTAGGCCAAAGTTCGAGAGCATTTTGCTTAGTTTTCCTGTCCCAGCACCCACTTCTACTACGCTCAAATCTTTTGTTGGCAATTTTTTGTCATTGATGCAGCTTATCAGCTTTTCCAATAGCATTGCGCTATATGCTGGGCGGTTGTGGTAGTATTTGGCTACCTTGGTAAAGTCTCCTTGTTTCATTTTACTTCCTTATAAAAAATGACGACTTTAAGATTTACATAAAGATGTATGATTTTAGCAGGCAATAGATAATTTTTACATTAATTTTAAAGCACGCTTTATATTTGTGTATATTTTTAATGTTTTTCAGTCAAATTAGTGCTATAATGATAACACATATTATCATTATAGGGGATAAAATGACACTAGATCAATGCGAATGCAACCACGACTACAAAATATCATCCATAACGCTAGGCAGCGACGCGGCAAAAGAGCGCTTCGAGTCACTTGGCATCATCGTAGGCGCTATCCTCACCCCGCTTTGCATATCGCCCAAAAAAGCCACCATGTCCGTGCAGGTCAATCAAACGCTAGTCGCGATGCGCAGCGAGGAGGCGAAGCATATCAAGGTGGAGTCGTTTTAGATTTTGGCGCTGGATTTTGGCTTGTCATTTTGGCGATTTTGGCTTTCTAGATTCTGCTTTTTGGCTTGGCAAGTGGTAGAAAAATGCTATAATGCGCGCTTTAAAAATCTATAATACACGCAAATCGCACCACGATAAAAAGCCAAAGGAATATGATGCCTAGCGACAGCATAAAACCCGCGCAAAAAGCCAAAAAAGATTCTGCGGATTCTAGGGCAAAAACCAAAGCCACACCAGAATCCAAATCCGCGCGCGCGACCACGACAAAGAAAAAAACAAAATCCAATCCTGTATCAAAACCAGAATCTAAGCTCGCGCAAAAGGCAGAATCCAAAACTTCGATTGCCTCAAAACAAAAAGCCAAATCCGCAAAATCAAAATCCACCGCCCAGCGCACGCCACAACTCGCCACTAAGCCCAATTCACCCCGCACCACCCGGCGCACCAAAGCGCAAATAGACACGATAAAATCGCGCTTTTTAGAGCATTACCCACATGCCAAAACCGAGCTTATCTATCGCAATATTTATGAGCTTTTGGTATGCGTGATGCTTTCAGCCCAATGCACTGATAAGCGCGTAAATATCGTAACTCCAGCCCTTTTTGCGCGCTACCCGGATATCAAATCGCTTGCCAACGCTAACCTTGATGACATCAAAGAGCTCATAAAAAGCGTGTCATTTTTCAACAACAAAGCCAGACATCTGCTGACGATGGCACAGCAGGTGCTAGCGGATTTTGGCGGCGAGGTGCCTACCACGCAAGAGGCGCTAAAATCGCTAGCGGGTGTCGGGCAAAAGACTGCAAATGTCGTTTTGATAGAGTTTTTTAATGCCAATGTGATGGCGGTGGATACGCATGTTTTCCGCGTCTCGCATAGGCTTGGGGTGAGTCGCGCCAAAAGCGCGATAGACACAGAGGCGGATTTGACAAAAGCGTTTAAAACGCAGCTTTTTGCGCTGCATCAGGCGTTTGTGCTTTTTGGCAGATATGTTTGCAAGGCGCTTAGGCCAGAGTGCGCGCAATGTTTCGTGCAGGAATTTTGCACCACTCGTTCCAATTTCAAACCAGCATAAAATCAGAAAAATTGGATATAATACGCAAAATCTCAAAAAAAGGGCGGCAATGGAGATTATAAAAGAGAGCTTTTTTGAAGTCATCAAAAAGTCCATCGGTGTGGAGCCAGAGGAGTCGATCATCCCACTAAAAAGGGGCTATCTAGCATCGATTGAGATGGTGGGAAGCGGCGTTGAGGTGTTTTTGGTGTTTAACAAGCCGTTTTTGAAAATCATGTGTCATCATTTTTTGGGCGATGATGATCCCACGCCAGAATCCCTAGAAGACATGGCGCGCGAGGTGGCAAACCTCACCGTGGGGCATGCCAAAGTCATAGCCCAAGAGCACAACAAAAGCTTCAACATCTCAACGCCAGAATTTCTAGGCATCCGCACGATATCAAACTATAACCACGGAATCCACTTCCGCCTTAGCGGCGTGGGGCATTGCAGCATTTTTATGCGAAACAAGGCGGGCGCGTAGATTCTGGGATTTGGCGCTAGAATCTAAAGGCTAGAATCCAAAAGCTAGAATCTAAAACTAGATTCTGATTCTGGCGCTGGATTCTGGGATTTTAGATTCTAGGACTCCGAGATTTTAGCCCCGCTAGATTTTAGAGGTGCGATAAACCAAGGCGCGAAGCACGCAAAAAGCGCAAAAACACTTTTAAGGAACATTATGGCAGAGCGACCAAACTCCATACTAGACAAACAAAAAGCCCACACGCAAGAGGAAATCGAGCTTGCTACTTATCTTGAAGATATGATAGAAAACTATGGCGGACTGCTTGATATGAGCGTGGTTTTTACCGCTGATCTTGGCTCGACCAAAATCCCTTTGGCAGAGATTTTGAAATTTGAAAAAGGCTCGATTATCGATTTGCAAAAGCCGGCGGGAGAGAGCATCGATGTGTTTGTAAATGGCAGGATCATCGGCAAAGGCGAGGTGATGGTGTATGAGCGCAGCCTCGCTATCCGCTTAAATGAGATTTTGGATTCCAATGCGATTGTGTATTACATCGCTAGAAGCAGCAATTATGATTGATGTTTGGCATGATTTAGCCAGATTGTGGAAGTAAGATTTGGAGCAGAAAATGATTTGCGCGCGCGCTAAATGGGCTTTTATCATAGTTTTTGGTATCTTTGTGGCGGGGCTTGGATTCTTGCAAGCTAGCGCGCTAAAGCAGGTGCAGACATATCCGGACAAAGACAAGCTAGATGTGCTTTTGATGCTGGATTCTGCGTTTGGCGGGGAGGTGGGCACGACAAATATCCAAAATGAAAAAATCACCATCATCTCTGGCGTCTCAAGCCCTAGCAAATGGAGCAAAACCTTCACCACCTCGCCTATCAAAAAGCTAGAGCTCATCTCCAAAAATGGCAATCTCTACATCATGGTGGATTCTCGCAAGGCCCACTACATAAAGCCTAGCATTACCAAAGATAGAAACACCATAAGGCTAAGCTTTTTTGCCTCGGATAATGGCATCATAAATAACCTCCTCCAAGCGCCCACGACGATAAAACCAGCGCCCATAAAAGATATGCTAGAAAAGGATCTAAGTGCTGGGAGTGCTGTGAGCGCGGGCAAAACAGGGGCTGCAAATGTGGCAGGGGCTACGAGTATGGCAGGTGCTGGTGCAGAATCTAAAAAAGTGGATTCTAGCAAATCAAATCTGGCCAATCTAGATTCTAGCGCGCAGAATCTAAGCGCAAAAGCCGGTGCGCGCTCTACCACCAGCGCATTTGCCAGCGCCACCAGCGCAAATGCCAATCCATACGCCAACTCATATGCGATGCACGCTGCGCTAGATTCTAGCAGTTTCCCAAGCGCGCCAAACGCGACCGGCGCAAATGCAAACACAAACGCCGCCAAAGGCGCAAACACCGCTGGCGCGCCAAACACCACCGGCGCATTTGCCGAGAATCTAAAAGACAGCTTCAATAGCGATGATTATCTGATTTATATCATAGGATTTGTGGGCATCATCGCTGCGTTGCTGCTACTTCGCGCGTTTGTTCTGCGCCGCTCGAGCCTAAATGACGCGATAAAAGTCGTCTCCCAAAGCCAAATCGATGCCAAAAACAAAGTCATCATCCTTGAGACCAAAGACTTTTTCTACATGGTGCTTTTGGGCGACAAGGGCAATGTGCTGTTAGATAAAATCGCGCGCGCCAAAGAGGCAGAATCCACCCCAAGCTATATGCCTCTAAGCCAAGCATTGCAGCAAATGCAAAGCGCGCAAAGCGCCCAGCCAAACAACGCGCAAAACACGCGACAAAACACGCCAAAAACCACGCCAAGCACAACACCAAAACAAAGACCAATCACCCAAAACACGATAGCCAATGAAAAAGCGTTTGGCGAGGATTTTTGGAACTCATTACAAAACATCAAAAAATGAAAATAAATGAAAAATCTAGGCGCGCCCGCACACACTAACCAAACAACTCGCGCTAGCCAAACAAACCACGCAAACCACGCAGGCTACACAAACTACGCCAGCCAAGCAACAAGCCACACTAGCCACGCGCGCCCGAGCCTAAGCCTCCGCGATGAGCGCGCTTCTAGCCGCTTTTATATAAGCCTTGCGCTCTCTTTTGTTTTGCACGCGCTTGTGCTTGCTTTTGCGTGGTGGCTTCATGACTACATCACGCACCAAACGCCAAAACTCCACAAAGTCAATCTAGAAAATATGCTAGTGCTCAAACGCGGGCAAAGCCTTGATAAAAACGCTAACACGCCCGGCGCGCCAAAGCCAAGCCTCGCCATGCCACAAAGCCAGCCAACCCCGCCAAGCACATACACACCGCCAATCCCAAACCAATCCGCCCCCACGCCAAGCCAAAAGCAAGCGCAAAATATGCCAAAGCCACAGACAGATTCTGGCGTGCCCTCGCCCGCAGAATCCTATAACCCACGAGATTTGAAACTTTTCAATCCCCTAGAATCCATGGCGCAAAGCAACCCGCGCGCTAGATCAAGCGAAAACGACAAAGGATTAGATAGACTAACTTCGCGCGCGATAAACGAGCTCTATGGCGATGAATGGGGCGATCTAGGCAATGCCGAAAAAGACTATGTCACTAGCAACCTCCGAGAAATCGCGCGCATCACACAAAGCTACCTCGAATACCCCCAAACCGCAGCCTATCTGCGCCAATCCGGCGAAAACGCCGTGGAGTTCTACCTCCTGCCAAATGGCGACATTGATGGCTTGAAATTGCTGCTATCTTCTGGCTTTGTGATCCTTGATAAAAACTCGACAAAAACCATAGAAATCGCCTTCAAAGACTATCCGCGCCCCAAACAGCGCACGCTCATACGATTTCACATCACATACCGAATCTACTAAAGGAGAATCCATGCAAATCACGCTAAAAAACCCCCTAGATATGCACCTGCATTTGCGCGATGGCGCGATGCTGCGCGCGGTGGCGCCATATAGCGCGCAAGGCTTCATAAGCGCTGTAGTCATGCCAAATCTAACGCCGCCAGTAGCTTCGCTAGAATCCGCGCTAAGCTACAAGCGCAGAATCCAAAAGGCGCTGGAGTCGTATAAGGTGGATTCTGACAAAATAGATTCTGGCGCGGAATCCAGTCGATTTTTCATCGCGCGGCATTTTGATATGCGCTTTGATCCGCTTTGCGCGCTTTATATCACTGATAGCCTTAGTGGCGCGGAGCTTGAGCGCTGTGCCGAGCAGGGATTTAGGCTATTGAAGCTTTATCCCAAAGGTGCGACGACCAATAGCGATCAAGGCGTGCAAGAAATCATGAGCAAGCACACGCGCGAGATTTTTGCAATCGCTGAGCGGCTTGGGATGATTGTGTGCGTGCATGGCGAAAGCGGCGGGTTTATGATGGAGCGCGAGCATAAGTTTGGCGAGGTGTTTAAGCGCATCGCGAGTGCCTATCCGCGCCTAAAAATCATCATCGAGCATATGAGCGATAGGCGCACGATCCCGCTGCTTGAGGATTATGAGAATCTCTACGCCACGCTTACGCTGCATCACATTAGCCTTGATCTTGATAGCGTGGTGGGCGGGCATCTCTGCGCGCATCATTTCTGCAAACCCACGCTAAAAACGCCCGCGGACACGCAAGCCCTGCTAGAGCTCGCCCTTAGCGCGCATCACAAAGTGTGTTTTGGCTCGGATTCTGCGCCCCACACGCTAGAATCCAAACTGCAAAAAGGTGCGGCGGGGATTTTCAGCGCGCCACTTCTGCTGCCTCAACTTGCCGAGCTTTTTGACAAACACGGCGCGCTGGCGTCTTTGCAGGCTTTTGTCAGCGACAATGCGATGAAAAATTATGACCTGCTCTCATGGCACAAAGAAGCGCAAAGCTGGGAAGTCTCGCCAAAACTCATCACGCTAGAAAAGGCCGCTACCCAAATGCCTAGCGAGATAAACTACAGCGAAGCAGAAGCTAGATTTTTGGATTCTAGCGTGGCAAATGCTGGCGTTTTAGATTCTGGCAATCTAGATTCTGGCGCGAAACACAAAGATTTGCAAACGCTCATCCCACTACGCGCTGGCGAAACTATCTCATGGAGATATAAATCGTGTCGATAAATAAAGCCTTCAAAACAAGCTAAAATCTAGCGCAATAGCGCAATAAATTGCAAAGCTTTGCGTGTATTCAAGGATTTTTTGGTAAAATTGCGCTTATTTATGCTTGTGCTAAATAAAGCTTTGCCGATAAATTTCTATAGAAAGGAAAAGCAATGATAGACACCAAAGCCCTTATAAGCGATTTTGACAGCGTAGCAAAAAAGCTTGCGATAAAAAAGGTCAAAGAACAAGAACTCGCCGCGCTAAAAGCTATAGTCAGCGAATACAAAACCAAAAAGCAAGCCCTAGAATCCTTGCAAGAAATACAAAACAAATCCTCCAAAGAGTTTGGCGCACTGCGCGCGCAAAAAGCGCCAGAATCCGCGCTTAGCGAGCTAAAAGAAAAGCTAGAAGCCAACAAAGCAAAAATCGCTTCTAGCGAGGCGGAGCTTCGCGAGGTAGAATCTAGCATGCAAAGCCTGCTTTACACCATCCCAAATATCCCAGATTCTCACACACCAGCGGGCGAGGATGAGAAAGATAATGTCGAGCTAAAGCGCATCCTTTCACCGCGCGCGTTTGATTTTGCGCCAAAGCAGCATTGGGAGCTAGCAGAATCCAATGGCTGGATAGATTTCGCCGCGGGCGTGAAGCTTGCCAAATCTAGATTCTCGGTGCTGCGCGGTATGGGCGCTAAGCTTTCGCGCGCACTCATAAACTTCATGCTAGATCACAACCAAAAAGCTGGCTTTGAGATGGCAGTAACACCTGCTATCGTAAATAGCGATATGCTTTTTGGCACCGGGCAGCTGCCAAAGTTTGAATCTGATATGTTTAAAATCGCGTGGAGTAGCAAAGATGAAGAGGATGAAGCCGACAAGGTAAAAAACCGCGAGCTCTACCTCATCTCCACCTCTGAAATCACGCTTACAAACCTTTATAATGATATGATTATCCCTTCCGAGCAGCTGCCTATCTGCCTCACCGCGCAGACTCCTTGCTTTCGCAAAGAAGCGGGCAGTGCGGGGCGCGATACGCGCGGGATCATACGCGAGCATCAGTTTGACAAAGTCGAGCTAGTGGCTATCACGCGCCAAGAGGATAGCGAGGCGATGCAGCAAAAGATGATAGAGACAGCCAGTGGAATCCTAAGCGCGCTAGAGCTGCCGCATCGACTCGTGCAGCTTTGTGGCGGGGATTTGGGATTTAGCGCTAGCAACACAGTAGATATAGAAGTGTGGCTTCCGGGGCAAAACTGCTATCGCGAGATAAGCTCGGTGTCTAACACGCGCGATTTTCAAGCGCGGCGTGCTAAAATCCGCTACAAAGAAAATGGCAAAAATATCCTAGCGCACACGCTAAATGGCTCTTCACTCGCTGTAGGGCGCACGCTAGTAGCAGTCATGGAAAACTACCAGCAAAAAGATGGCAGCATAGAAATCCCGCGCGTGCTAAAACCATATCTCAATATGCAAAGCTAATGCAAAAAAGCTAAGAAAAAATGGCAGATATAAATAGTATCCAAGACGAAGCACAAGAAAAAGCGCCAAATAGTGCGGGCGGTGCAAATAGCGCTGCTGGCAAGCTAGGCAAGATTCTCTCACCCATAAAAAATGCACTAAAAAACGCGCTAGGCGATAAGCTAAAGCTACCTGATAGCCAAGCGCTAAATAAAATCAAGCAAAACAAGCCGCTTTTTTATGGGATTTTGGGAGGGGCTGGGCTGCTTGTGGTGTTACTTTTGGTGCTGCTTATACTAGCGCTTATGCCAAGTGATAAGGCAAATGACAAAACAAGCGATGCCAAAAAAGAAGCGCCAAAAGAAGAGGCGCACTCACAAGATGAAGTCCAAAAACTGCTAGCCACGCCATTGCCAGATCCTACGCCTGATACGCCGGATTCTAGCGTGGATAATCTCATCATAAAAGGCAATCTTTTATACGATCAAGGCTATCATCAAGAAGCCTATGAAGTGTTTCGCAAAATCGCGGATTTCTCGCAATCAATAGCCAACTACAACCTAGGCACCATTGAGCTAAAATCTAAACTCTATGAGAACTCTATAGCAGCCTATGGGGATTCTATACAAACCGGGCAAAATGTCTCTGTAAGCGCGATAAATGCGGCAGTTTCAGCGCTAAAACTCGGGCGCTTTGACTTGCATAGCTATTATTTGCAAATCGCCAATGACAACATAAATGAGATTCTAAATGAGCCGCTGTATAGCTACTCTTATGCGCTTTTGTCTTATTATGGCGATCATTATTTCGAGTCGCTTAGCCCGCTACTAAATCCCAACACCAAGGATTTTGAGCCGCAAAACAACCGCCTTGCCGCGCATATTTTTACGATTTTTGGTGATGATAGCAATGCGATAACACATCTAAAAGCCGCCGCAAACAAAGATGACAACAAAGCCATAGGCTTGCTGTATGCGCGCAAAGGCGACTATGGCAATGCCAAAAGCTACCTTATGCGATATTTGCAAGACCACAATGGCGATGTAGAATCCATAATGGCGCTGCAAATCATTGATCTAAAGCTTGGCAACTACACTGCATCCGCGCAAAGTCTTGATTATATCGCATCCAACAAAAACCTCTCCCAAGCCGCCAAAACCACCTACCCGATAAAAGTCATCATAAACCCAGAGCTTTTTGATGTCAGCATCGCGCAAAAAACCTTTTGGGAGCGGGATTTTGAGAACAAAGACAAGCTTGGATACAAAATGCTTTTCTACTTCGCGCCCTATCGCGTGTTTGACGCTAAGCGCGCGCTAGAGGAGATATCCCAAGCTAGCAACTTCGCGCATGTAAATATCACAGAGGGCAAAAACATCCTCCTGCGCTCCGCTACCACTTCAAAAATCGATAGAGAAATCATCCGCACGCTAGTGCAGCTAGAGAGCAAGGATTTGCGCGCCGCGCTTAGTTTTTTGAAAAACGCCACTGCCAATAACCCAAATCATGCGATTTTATACTACAACCTAGGGCTTGTTTATGCGCAGCTTGGGCAGTATGATGATGCGTATGGCAACTTTATCCGCGCTTATTATCTAGATCAAAGCGACTTTTTATCCGGCATTTTTGCTGTGCTTACCGGGCGCTTTAGCCACAAAGACACCGAGCGCGTGGTATATGATATGCTGCAAGCCTTTCATAGCGATGATGAGCACGAACAAGCAGGGCATGATAAGACAAAGCACGCCTTTATCGGCAATTTTTTAAACTACCTCATCGATAATAAGCTCCAAGATGACAGCTGGATACAAAATGCCACGACAAAAGAGCCCATATACTACGCGCTAGAGTATGTCTATGCGCTAAAAAACAAAGACAAAGAAGCGATGCTAAAAAACATAAACGCGCTAAAAAATATTTATAGCGATGATGTCGTGATAAATATCCTAGCTGTGCTTACCAAAAGCTTTGGCGAGAGTGTGCGCGAGATAAGTATCGGGATGTATAATCTTTTTGGTTCAGATAGCCTTGATCTGCGCCCTATATATTATGGCGGTGCGCTGCCACGCGAGCTTTATGTATATACCGGGTTTATCACAGGCTCTTTGCAAAACCAAGCGCGCATAATCGAGCGCCACCTCATGACAAAAGAGGGCAATCCACGCGGTGCGCTGCAAACGCTTGGCGCGATTAGCATTTATCAGAAAGACTTCCAGAAGGCTTATGCGATTTATAATAGCCTGCTTGATGAGTCTAAAGAGGATGATAGCAGGACGCGATTTCTCACCGCTGTGTCTGCTGTGGGGGCTGGGAACTATAGCGATGCGACACTTTTGCTTCAGCTTACCAAAATGGAGACGCCAACTGCTTATGAAGCGCGCTATGCGCTGGGGCTTTTATACCAAAGCGCGCAGAATCTAAAAGCCGCCGCGACGAATTATAATTTCATCTCGCTGGCGGATTTTCGCTCGGAGTTTTTTGATTTTCAGATAGATACGCAGCGCATTTATTCTTATGAATTGCTAGATGGGGACAATGCAGAATCTAGCGCGCAAAATAGCGCAAATACTTCTATTTCTAGCGCGCAGAATCCCGCCGCGCAGAATCCAGCTAGCGCGACAAACGCGCAGAATCTAAATAGTGCCACCCCGCCAGACACCGCCACAGAGTCTATATAATGGATGAGATTCTAGATTCTCTAAACCCTTCTCAAAGAGAGGCAGCCACGCATATCGATGGCGCGCTTTTGATACTAGCAGGTGCAGGCAGTGGCAAAACCAAAACCCTCACCACGCGCCTAGCCTATCTCATCGATGTGGTAGGCATCGATCCGCTATCCACGCTCACGCTTACTTTTACCAACAAAGCCGCCAATGAAATGCGCACCCGCGCACTTAGCATGCTAAAAAACCAGAATCTCCCCCCGCCACTTTTATGCACTTTTCACAAATTTGGGCTGATGTTTCTAAAGCTCTACATCCACCACCTAGGACGCAAGCCAAACTTTGTGCTAATCGACACAGACGACCAAAAGCGCATTGTCAAAAAACTAGATTCTGCGCTTTTGGCAAACTACACGCCAGCAAATATTCTAGGCTTCATCTCTTCTTGCAAAAACAAAATGATTTTTGCCGATCAAGCGCAAAAAGAAGCCAAAACCCCGCTTTTCAAAGACCTAAGCAAAGCCTATGCTAAATATGAGGCGTTTTTGATAGAGAAAAATATGCTAGATTTTGATGATTTGCTTTTGCTTAGCTATCGCGTGCTAGAGGAGCATAGAGACATAGCGCTTGAAGTTTCTAGCAGGTATCAATACATCATGGTGGATGAATACCAAGATACCAACCACTTGCAAGTAGAGCTGCTAAAAAAGCTATGCACCACGCATGAGAATCTTTGCGTCGTGGGCGATGATGACCAAAGCATCTATGGCTGGCGGGGCGCTGATATTGGCTATATTTTGGGCTTTGGTAAGACATTTGAGAGAGCAAAAACTATCAAGCTTCAAGAAAACTACCGCTCCAAAGAGCCGATTTTGCGCGCGGCAAACAAACTCATCGCACACAACAACAAACGCCTTGGCAAAGAGCTAAAAAGCACGCGCGGTGAGGGCGATGAAGTCGAGATGATATCAAGCGCCGATGAAGTTTTGGAGGCAAACACCATCGCTGCAATGATAAAAGCGCTTATCGCAAAAGGCGTCAAACCGCAAGAAATCGCCATACTTTTCCGCCTAAACGCCCTCTCGCGCAGCATCGAAGAGGGGCTAAACCGCGCGCAGATTCCATATAAGCTAATCGGTGCGACAAGATTCTATGAGCGCGCGGAGATAAAAGATGTGCTAGCGTATTTTAGGCTAGTGATAAATATCGATGATGATTTTTCGCTCTCGCGCATCATAAATGTGCCGCGCAGGGGTATTGGCAAAGTCGCGCAAGAAAAGATTTTTGCGCCAAAAATAGGCGAAAAAGGCGAGAATCTAAGCGTTTATGAAGCTTTTAGTCGCGGCTATTTTGACTCTATTTTGTCAAGCGCGCAAAAAAGCGAGCTAGGCGCGCTGTTTGATACGATAAAAAGCCTGCAAGAAAAGCTAGAAGAAAGCACCATGTCTTTTATCGATGCCTTTGATGAGAAGCTCGCCCTGCGCGCTGATAGCAAGGCAATGCAAGATGATATCGATAGGCGCGCAAATATCGAGGAATTTTATGGATATTTTCGCGATTTTGTGAAGCAAAATCCGCATAGCTCGCTGGATGATTTCCTAAATGAGCTAAGCCTCTCATCTAGCCTAGATGATGAGACAAAAGATTGCATAACCTGCATGAGCGTGCATAGCTCTAAGGGCTTGGAGTTTGATTATGTGTTTATCGTGGGCTTTGAGGAGGGGTTTTTCCCACTGCTGCGCGAAGAGGGCGATATGCAAGAGGAGCGCAGGCTTGGCTATGTGGCTTTCACGCGCGCTAAAGAGAAGCTTTTTGTCTCGCATGCCAGATCGAGATTTTACAAGGGCAACCGCGAGACGCTGGGGCTTTCGCGCTTTGCTAGGGAAGCGGAGATTCTGCCTTCAATTAGCGATGAAGATAGCATAAATGAAGCATCAAATAGTAGCGGTAGCAGCGGCACTATACGCAAAGGCGATGCTGTGATGCATAAAATCTTTGGCGCTGGCGTGGTGCTAGAAGTGCAACAAAACAAGCTAAAAATAAATTTTGGCGGCAATGTCCGCGTGATTTTAAGCGATTTCGTGAGAAAGCTATAAGCGCAATTTTTATGATGCGCCAATGATTTTTTAATGATTTGCTTGCCAAAGCCAGCGCAATGCTTATCAATGTTTGATAGAAATAAATCCTTGATAAGTCGCCAAACAAAACCCAACTCCAAACAAACCAGCTCAAACTAATATTGGGTATATTTTGCTATCAAGCCTTTGGTGCTAGGTTGATATACCATTGCTTAAGTGATATTTAATATAAACACACATAGAATTTTCTAGTTTCAAGATTCTGGCTTTTTGCGAAAAATATCATAAATTTTTGCAAACACATATTGTGTTTGATAGATTTTTATGATAGAATCCGCCTCGTGTTTTTTATCCATTCGTGTCTTGGCGTCTCAATGACGCTTAATTTTGAGAGCTTTTAAGGAGCAAGCTATGATGAATTTTCAGGGGAAAAATCTACAGGGTGCAAATAGTGCAAACACAGCGCACGCACGCCAAACCGCTACAAACACCGCTTACAGCGAGACGCTAGATTCTAGTGCGCACACAAATCACACTGCGCACGCAAAACTTGCAAAGCACGCAAGCCACACCGCGCCAACAAAACGCGCCACACATGCAAACGCTATCGCCACGCCAGCCAAGCGCGCGCTTAGCGCTTGTGCGCTGATAGCCGCGACTTTTGCGCCACTAAGTGCGTTTGACATCAAATACAATGGCTGGCTGGAAAGCTTTAGTAAAGTGGGCTTTGTCGATAATGGCATCGATGAGAATCTAGGCAAATACCCTACCGATAGCTTTACGACAATGATTGGTAGCTTTGGCATCGATGGCAATATCCTATCCCAAGAAAACGCCAAGCACAAAATGACCTATGGGCTTAGCGTGACGGCTGGGGGCTTGGTGCTGGATTCTACCGATAGTAGATTCCCGCTAGGCAGAGACAGCGTAAATAACGAGTATGTGGGTAACTGGAGCGGCTATAAAGGCGATCTCCCATATGGCGAGCAAAGGCGCCTCTATGTCATCAACAACGCATACATCGACTACAAACTCGGCGATTTTTCCAATGACGCGTTTAGCTTCCAGTTCAAAGGCGGGCGCTATGAGTCGGGCGCGGAGTATATGAGCGGTTTTACACAAGGCTTTGAGTTTGCGGCTAGGTTTAGGTTTAGCGACTCGCAAGCGCTGAAGCTTTGGTGGTTTAGCTCGTATGGCAGGGCGTTTGCATCTGGGCAGTGGATGGTGGATTTTTACTCGCCGCGCGGGTATTTTACCGATGGCGGAAGGTTTGCAAACTATGGAATCCACGCATTCAAAGCCACATATAGCATAGGCGGGCTTGATGTCATTCCTTTTATTTATTTTTCGCCCGGCACCTACACAGCGCCAGCATTGCAGCTGCGCTATGATACCAATCGAGGCTTTGAGCAAGAGGGCTGGCGCTCGCAAACGATTTTGCATTTTATCAATCCTATCCATGATGATCGCATAGTGGGGCAGTATTTTTATGGCGATAGGGCGGGCAAAAGCACGCAGACGCTGTATATCTATGAGCGCGTGGATTATGCGCAGTATAATTTCGGGCTTGGGCTGTATAAAAACTTTGGCAATGCAAATGCGCGCATAGGGACTACTGGGAATCCGGTGGCGCTTGATTTTTGGACGGCGAGTGCGTATGAGCTAGGGCGCTCGATAAGCGATATCATCGGCAATGACGCTATTACGCCATTTTTGTTTGTGGGCGGTTTGCACTATAGCAAAAAGTTTGAATGGCAGATTCTAGCGCGCTACACAGAATCCACCAGAAGCCAAGAGCATAGCGTGGCGGGAAGCGTGGGATATCGGTTTGATGGGGGCTTGCGAATCGGCGCGAAGCTTGAATACTACAATGATATAACAAAAGCCGGGTATAGAACGGGCGCAAATGGCAATACAGCCGGCACGCCCCAAAATATCGCTGATAGAAGCCATGCTTTTGCTTGGATAAGGTATGATTTTTAGGGCTTTTCCATAAGGCGGAGTCAAAGAATATTGCAACCAATATTGCAAGCGTTGCTCCGCCTGCAAAGCAATATATTTAGAATTTATAAATTTTTGCAAAATTTCATGGATTATTTTGCTTAAATCCAGAATCTAAATTACAAACAGAAAAACTACTTTTCGCATTCAGATTCTGCGTTTGTTATGCTTTGTGGTTTGGCGTATTTGCCGCGCAGGAAGTAGAGCGCTGCTAGCACACAGCCGATACTCGCTACCCAGCCTAGCGCCACGCTTCCGCTAAATGCCGCCACGCCAAAGCCCACCAAAGCCCCAGCCGCCGCCAAGCTCACATAAGGCAGCTGCGTGATAAAATGACTCCTCGCATCACAGCCCGCCCCTGTGGCAGAGAGTATCGTGGTGTCTGAAATGGGCGAGGCGTGGTCGCCATACACAGCGCCCGCAAGCACTGCCGAGATGCTTAGCATATAGTCTGCGCCACACGCGGCAGCCATGCTGGCGGCTATTGGCAGCATTATCGCGAATGTCCCCCAGCTAGTGCCCGTCGCAAATCCGATAAATCCAGATATCACAAACAAAATCATCGGCAGCGCCAGCCCCGCATTTTGCGCGAAGTGCGCCTGCGTGAGCGCGGCTAGATATTGCCCTGTCTGCATGTCTTCATTTATCGCGGGTCCTATCGCCCACGCCAGCACCAAAATCAAAATAGCAGGCATCATCGAGCCTATGCCATAGCGCACGATAGGGAAAATCGAGCCCGTCTCTAGATGTCTAGCGCAAAGCAGCGCGCTAATGATGAGCGCAAAAAGCCCACCCCAAAATAGCGAGAATCCGGTTTGGGTGTTTTGCAGCATGATTATGGGGTTTGGATTCTGGCTTGTGGCATATCCGCTATAAAATAGCATCGCAAGCACGCCCAAAATCAAAAGCCCAATGGGCGCGACAAGCAGCCACACGCTAGATGCAGAATGCGCGCGCACCTCGCTTTGCGCATCTTTCACGCCGACATTGACATTTTGGCGCATCGCTTTTAGATATATCTGCCAATAAATGCTAAAAAACACCACCATAAGCGCCAGCCATGCGTAATAATTATGCCAAATGCTAGAAACTAGCGTAAAAAGCGCGCCGGATTCTAGTGCTAAGTCTTTTTTATCCAAAATCCCGATGATATACGCGCCCCAGCTAGACATAGGCATGAGGATGCAAATAGGCGCGGCGGTAGAATCTATGATATACGCCAGACGCTCGCGCGTGGAGCCATTGGCGTCGTTTAGCGATTTGGAGATTTGCCCGACACTAAGTGCATTGAAATAATCATCGATAAAAATCACGATGCCAGCGATAAACGCCACGAACTCCGAGCCTTTGGCGGTTTTTATCCGCCCTCTAGCCCATCTCACAAACGCGCCCACGCCGCCAGAATATGCCATAAGCTGGCTAAGCACGCCCAAAATCAGCAAAAATCCAAAGACATAAAGGCTGTTTTGCTCGATGTGGATTCTGCCTGCATCGTGGCTGTAAAATACGCTAGATACGCGCATCCACACATACGCGAGCACCCCAAGCGCGCTATCGCTCATCATCACGCCAGCAATCACGATGCCTAGCAGAAGGCTTAGCATCACGCGCCTTGTCAGCACCACGAGGGCTATCACAGATAGCGGCACGATGAGGCTTAGCGCGGATTCTGCATACATTTGGCGGCTCCTTTGGGGCGGGGTTTGTGTGTTTTTGGGTTGGTGTTTGGTGCGCTTTTGGTTTTTAGACTTTTTATCTTGGTTGCTTGAGGCTTGGTTTTATTTTTGATTGTTTTGATGTTTTTGGATTCTGGCTTCTTTGATTCTACTTTTTCTGGGATTCTATTTTTTCTTTGATTCTATTTTTCTTGGATTTCGCTTTTTGGATTCTGGCGTTTTTAGATTCTGCTTTTTAGATTTTATTTTTGGGCGCGAATAATTTTGGCGTATTTTATCAAGATTATAAAAGAGATTCTATAGGTTTTGAAACTAGCGCTTGAAAGCAAGCGCAGAATCCAAATGCGCACAAAAGTGCAGCAGCACACAAGCGTGATGATAAAGTTTCACAAAATTCCCGCTTGGCGCACCGGTGCTAGCTAAATGTTAGCCAAATGTCAGCTAAATGCAAAAACTATCCGCGCACAAAAAGCGATTTCAAAAAACTCGATGCCAAATAGCCAGAATCTATAGCAAAATCTATCGCTAAATTTTATAGCTTTTTAGCTAGATTTTCTAGCGACTCGCTGGCTTTATTTAGCGCGTCTTTGGTGGTGGATTTTGCCTTTTCTTTGAGCGCGTCGCCAAACTTACTAAACGCATCTTTGGTGGATTCTAGCGTAGATTTTGCCTTGCGCTTGGCTTCTTCAGAAAGCGTGCTAGAAAGCTCCTCGACGCTATCTTTTAGCTCGTCGCGAAAATCCTTTATCGCATCTTTTATTTCTTTATACTCATCTTGCGCCTCGTCTTTTAGGCACTCATCGAGATTTTTCAGCGCCTTTTTGGTGAATTCTAGCGCCTCTTTGGCGGATTCTAATGCGTTTTTGGTTTCTTCATTCATGGAATTCTCCTTGCATAAGATTTTCCTTGCATGGGATTCTCCTTGTGTTTGAGCCAAGGATTTGCGCCTATTTCGCGCGGTTAGAATATTTCGAAGTATGGCAATTGCAATTTGGCTTAATCAATGAGCCTTGCCATGTCGCAGCATAGAGATTGCAAACAGGCTTGTCAGGGATTTTCTATATCCATAAAATTGTATGGTGATCACGATTGGACTTGAACCAACGACCCCTACCATGTCAAGGTAGTGCTCTACCAGCTGAGCTACGCGATCACAAGCGCGCATTATACTGCGTTATTGCTTAAGCGCATATAAGCTGCCAACCGCCTTTCTTTTATGGAGTTTTGGCATGGATTTAGCGATGTTTTCGTCCATCTCGCACATACTCACACAAAACCTTCATTTTCTTATCCCGCCCATTCAAAAATGCAAAATCTATTTTTCATCAGAATCTAGAATCTATAAAAGTAGATTTTGCTTTTTTAGATTCTAGCCTGCGGGCTTAGCCTGGCGTTTTTAGATTCTGCTTATTTTGTTTTCTATAACATACCAAAATACTAGCAAAAGCCGCGTTTGCATTTAGGCCAATCAAACAGAATCTCACTCAAAATCATCTATCCAAAACCTCTTTTATCTTAGGGGCTTTTATTTTAGATCTAGCATTCATCTTGTCAGAATCCGCATAATCTGCTCTTTGCTTAGCGTTTTACCTGACATCCTTCTTTGTCTTTAGTGCCATGCCGACTGCATCGGCGATTTCTTTTTTGAGGCTTGGGTTTTTGGCGATGAGCTGCTCGCGTATTTCAGCCGCCTTATCTGTGTCGATAGATTCTAGCGTGGTTAGCTCCCTTATGGCATCTAGCCACTCTTGCTTCTCGGCAGAATCTGAATGCATAACGCCAAACTTTTTGCTAAATAGCGCCACTAGCTTTAGTGCTTCCTCGGTGGTTTTGCCGCTTGGGATTTTTGCGCGGAAGTCGGCGATGGTTAGCTTTTTGCGCTTGATTTTTGGTTTGTGGTCAAAAAGGCTTCGCATCAAAAAGCCAAATAGCAACACCACAAGTCCCAGCACAAATGATATCACCAAAAATAGCGCATAGAATCCTTGATTATACATTTCGCCCCTTATGTTGCTATTAAAAGTTTTTGCGCCGCCAATCTAGCCCCTAAGCCAAATCCAGCCTATTGCCATTAGCCTATTTCACGCCATTCCCATTTTTCATATTTTCATAAAACGCCATCGTAGCCGCCACAAAGCCATCGATACTTCCGCAGTCAAACCGCTTGCCCTTAAACTTATACGCCAACACGCGCCCATGTTTTGCCTGCTCCATAAGCGCATCAGTGATTTGTATCTCGCCCTTTTTGCCCGGAGGCGTGACGCGCAAAATATCAAAAATATCCGGCGTCAAAATATAGCGCCCGATTATCGCAAGGTTGCTGGGTGCTTCTTTTTTGGATGGCTTCTCGATAGTCCTACTCACGCGATACACGCCCGGCGATATCTCCTCGCCCTCTATCACGCCATATTTATCGACTTCATCCATAGGGACTTCCTCGATAGCCACGATAGAGCATTTGTGCTTGTTAAAAAGCCTAACCATCTGCGCCAGCACGCCCCCGCCTTCGCCCACGCACAAATCATCCGCCAAAATCGCAGCAAACGGCTCATTGCCAATCAGTGTCTCACCTGTCAAAATCGCATGCCCCAAGCCTTTCATCTCGTTTTGCCTCGTGTAAGAAAAGGTGCAGTAGCTCATGAGATTGCGCACATCGGCTATTAGCGCCTCTTTGTCAGTGCCTTTTATCTGATGCTCTAGCTCATAGCTCACATCGAAATGATCCTCTATGCTGCGCTTCCCGCGCCCTGTGACTATCGCCATCGTGTGACAGCCCGCATCTAGTGCTTCTTCGACGCCATATTGGATGAGTGGCTTTGTGAGGATGGGAAGCATCTCTTTTGGCATGGCTTTGGTCGCTGGGAGAAATCGCGTGCCATAGCCGGCGGCTGGGAAAAGGCATTTGTTTATCATGGTACATCCTTTGTGCTTGGTGTTTAGATTTGGCATTGTATCGCGCAAAATTTAAAAAATGGCAAATGTTGGATTCTGGCGCGCTAAATTTGGCGCGCAAATTTAGCACATGTATCGGGGCGCGCTAGAATCTAAAAGTCGCTAGCCTCTTAAAACGCCTAAGAATGCCTAAGCCCAGCATACTCACAAGGTATCATATAGTCCTTGCTTTTTATGATTTGCGGGTAGATTCCAGCATCAAACCCAAGCGCAAACAGCTTATCAATCGCTAGAATCTGCTTTTCTGAAAGGCTTATAGACTCATCATTTGCATAGAGATTTAGGTATGTGTCAAGTGCTTTTGCATCCACGCGGATGAGCCCGCGCGAGAGCAGCATTTTGGAAAGCAGCGATTTGTTTTGCGTGGCGATTTGCACGGCTTTTGTGAGAGTGGATTCTATGTCTATCGCCTTATTTAGCGGGATAGAGCGGCGGAGTGCCATGCCACCAAGCGGCAGCGGCAGCTCATCTTTGGCAAGCTCGTGCCAAATATCCCAAATCTCTGCCTCCACCACCAGCTCATCGCTAAAGTGCAAGATAGACTCATGTATCAGCACGCCCGCATCCACCTCGCCTGAAAGCACGGCGCCCTCGATGTCTAGGAAGTTTCTATACACGATTTTTGCGTTTGGATAGGCGAGCTTGAAAAGCAGTGCGTTTGTCGTGTGTGCGCCACTTAGCGCGACTTTGAAATTACGCTTTAAGACAGAATCTTTGCGCCGAATCAGCTTTGGTCCATAGCCATTGCCAAAGCTAACGCCTGTGCGCAAAAGCGCGTAGCTATCACACACCAAAGGATACAGCGCGAAAGAAATCGCGCTCGCATCGTATTGCTGCTTGATGGTGGCTTGGTTTAGCGTCTCGATGTCTTGGGCGATGTTTGAGAAGCGCAAGCCAAGCGCAGAATCCACCCAGCCAAACGCTATGGCATAATACATGAAAATATCGTCTGCATCGGGGCTGTGGGCTACTTGTATCATAAAAATTCCTATTTACGATTTGCTTTGATTTGGTGTTGCGATTTTGTCGCTTGCTGCTGTGCGTGACTTTTAGATTCTAGGCGTTTTTATGGTTGCGCCTGCGTCGTGCAAAAGCGCATTATATGCAAAGATACTGAAAAAGCGTTTAAATAGCAAGCGCAGGAGGTCAAAACGCAAAGTTTCTAGAATCTAGATTCTAGCTTTTTGGTCGGCAAACTCTTGCCTTTATCCTTGTTGCTAGTCACCTTCCTTTTCTAAAGAAACTGCGTCTGCGGCTTGTTTTCGCAGGGGAACAGGGGGGGGTTTAAATTACTGAAGAAATTGATGTTTTACTTCATTGTTCTGCAAGGAGTAAAACACAAAACTTATGGGGTTTTGCAATCCATAAAAAAGTGTGGATTTTGCATGCATATTATCGCGCTTATGTTGCGGGGCTTGCTCCAAGTTTTGCTCGAGATGGATTTGCAGATACTAGCAAAACTTGCAAATATTTTCTGTCACACATTAGAATGCACCAGATACAAACAACGCATTTTTCTTGCATGCCACGCATTATTTGGCAACGATGCGCTACAAGCTGCCACAAAGCGCGATTTTATCACGCATGATTTAGAAAACGCGCGCGAATTTTGCACGCGCATCATCACGCCCACGCCGCAAGTTTTGCTTGAGATAGATTTTAGGCGCGAATAAACTTTATAAGCATTTCCTTATAAATATTCCCTTGCAAATATCTCTTGGCAAACAAGCCTTATAGGCATCTCTTACAAATCTTTATCCGCCACATATCAAAAGCGGCGCTCGCTTTTTTTGCCTAACTCGCGCACCGAGTCAGACTAATGCCTTATATGTCGCAGAAATGCCGCGAGGCGTTCGCTTTTGGGCGTGGTGAAAAATCTGCTTGGCGCATCATCTTCGATGATCTCCCCGCCCTCCATAAATATCGCGCGGCTCGCCACCTCTTTGGCAAAACTCATCTCATGCGTCACGCACACCATACTCATCCCCTCCTCCGCCAGCTCTTTCATAAGATCAAGCACGCCGCCCACCATCTCCGGATCCAGCGCACTTGTAGGCTCATCAAAAAGCATCACCTCTGGCTTCATAGCAAGCGCCCTAGCGATCGCCACGCGCTGCTTTTGCCCGCCGCTTAGGCGCGAGGGGTATTCATCGCGCTTGTCATACAGCCCGATGCGCGCAAGCAGTGCCGCCGCCACTTCCCTAGCCTCGCTTATGCTAGCGCGCTTTAGGCGCACGGGCGCTAGCGTGATATTTTCCATCACGCTTAGATTCTCAAAAAGATTGAAATGCTGAAACACCATACCCATTTTCGAGCGCGCGAGATCAAGCGGGATTCTGTCTTGCTTGTCGTATTTGGCGATAGCTTGGCGCAGGGCTTTTGGCGGTAAGCCTTGCAGCTCGCTATAAAGATTTGGGCTTAGCTCACAAATGCGCTTGCCATCCAACCACACCTCGCCAGAATCCGGAATCTCAAGCAGATTCATACAGCGCAAAAGCGTGCTTTTGCCACTCCCGCTAGGTCCCACTAGCACGAGTTTCTCTCCGCGCGATATTTCTAGATCAATACCGCGCAGCACGAGCTTTTTGCCCCCGCTTTTCTCATCGCCATAGCTTTTGGTAAGTTTTCTAATGCTTATCACTTTTTCTTAGCCTTTTTTCATAGATTTTGATAAGCGAGCTAGCACCTATCACCATGATGAGATAGCACACCGCTAGGCAAAAATAGGGGATCATCGTCTCATAAGAGGCGTTGGCTATCGCGCTAAATGCGTAAGTCAAGTCATGCACGGCGATGTAGTTTGCCACAGAGGTTTCTTTGAGCAGCGTTATAAATTCATTGCAAAGGTTTGGGATGGCGTTTTTTAGCGCTTGAGGGAATACGACAAATCGCATGCTATCGCGCGATTTTAGCCCAAGCGCGCGCGCCGCCTCATCCTGCCCCCTATCCACGCTCAAAATCCCGCCGCGCACAATCTCGCTCACATACGCGCCAGAATTTAGCCCAAAAATCGCCACCGCCACCAAAAGCGCGCTAAGCCCGCCAAGCCCAAGCAGAGGCAAAAACACAAAATACATAAACAGCAGCTGCACGATTATCGGCGTGCCGCGGAAAAATCCCACATAGATTTTGAGAATCCATGCCAAGAGCTTTTCGAGTTTATTTTTGTCGCGCTTATGCAAAAATATCGCCACAAGCGTGCCGATAATCACGCCTATGATAAAAGCGCAAATGCTTAGCAAAATCGTCGTCCCAAGCCCTTCTAGCACCAAAACATAGCCGTTTTTCTCGACAAACTGATCATAAAAAATCGCTAGCTTTTTGCCTATTTCAAATCCGCTCACTTAAAATCGCCTTTCGTTTTGCTGGTGTTTTGCGTTGGTGCGCTTGTGTTTTGCATGCGTAGCGCGCTAGAATCTTGATCGCGCCCTACTGCAAATATTTCGCAAATATCGCCTCTAGCGTGCCATCATTTTGCATTTGCGCTAGAATCTCATTTATTTGCGCTAGTAGCTCCGGCTTTGATTTACTCACCGCGATGGCGTATTTCTCCTGCGTTAGCGCGTGTGGCAGGACTTTTAGATTCTGGCGCGCTTTGGTTAGCATCTGCGCTGGCTTTTCATCGATGATGACGATATCCACTTGGTTATTTTCTAGCGCGAGCGTGGCTAGCGCGCCATTGGTGAAGCCTTTTACCACCGCATTTTTAAACCCGCCAAATCCCCAATCCTTATCGCCATTGGCATAAAACGCGCCTGTAGCACCTATCTGCACTCCTATTTTTAGTCCGTTTATAGAATCTATCTTTTCATCTATCTCTTGCGCGCTTTGCAAGCCCTCAAATCGCGAATCGCCGCCTTTGATGATAACAACCTGCGAGGCGGAATAATAAGGCGTAGAAAAATTGACAATCTTTTCGCGCGTGGGGTTTATCGTAAGCCCGCTTATCCCCATATCCACGCTGCCGCTGTTTATCGCCATGATGACAGAATCAAACTTCATATCCTTAAACACGACCTTTTTCTCAAGCCGCTTGCCAATCTCGCGCGCGATGTCGATGTCAATCCCGCTAAAATCATCGCCATCAATAAACTCAAATGGCCTAAACTCCGCCGCCGTAGCCACCACTAGCTCATCGCTTTTGCAGCCGCTAGCAATAAAACCGATACCAAAAAATAGCGTAAATGCGAGGAAAAGGCGGGTGATTTTGCTGGTGCGCGCGATTTGCGAAGCATGGGTGGTTTGGTGGATGATTTGGCGCGTGATTTGGCGAGCGCGCGCGATGCTGGCAAGACTTAGATTCTGAAGGTGCGCTAGGCGTGATGTGTTTGTGATTTTTGATATGCAAGACATTTGCAGCCTTTTTGTGGATTTTGCTTTTGTTTGTGATTTGCGCGATTATAGCAGATTTGGGATAAAAGTTTGCGTTTTGCGCGGGAGTTTGCAATCTATCGCGCGGCAGCTTGCAAATATTTGCAATGATTTTAGATAGATTCTAGTGTGATAAAAACAATCTCTGGCGGGTTGAAAATGCGCGGCAAAACGGGGTTGAAACTAAGTCCGCGCGATACGATAAGTGTCTTTTGGCGCATGTTTTGGGGCTTTTGGCGCGCGTTTTGCATCCGCGCGCGAGAATCTAAAATATCAGAATCTGAAACGCTAGAATCTAGACTGGCGGATTCTAGCGTGTATTGTCCGCCGGCGTATTTTGGGAAAATGCCTTGATTTGGCGCGTAGAGCCCATTGACAAAAGGCAAGCGGACTTGCCCGCCATGCGTATGCCCACTAAGGATCAAATCCACCGGAAGCGTGCGAAAAATCTCCACAAACTCCGGGCGATGCGAGAGCAAAATCCTAAAAGGCGCTTTTGGTGATGCGCTAGATTTTGGCGCAGAATCTAGATTTTCACCAGAATCCAAAGGCGCGCGAGAATCTAAATCGCCAGACTTTGCACCAGAATCCAAATCCGCCAAATCTGCATTTTTATCAAAATCAAGCGCATTTTCAAAAATACTTTTTATGCCCGCCTCCCACTGCCTATCAATCACCCGCTCACTCCATTGTTTATTGTGCTTTTTGGTGGCTTCTTTTTTGCGCGCGCCCTCCTCATCATACGCATACACATATGGATCATCCACGCCCCAAATCTCGATATTTACGCCATTTATCGCTAGATTTTGCTTTGGCGCGCTAGAATCTAGCACGATGACGCCAGCCTCGCGCAGTCGCTGCTTGATATGCACTATCTCGCCACTCCAAAACTCATGATTTCCGCTCACATAAAACCGCGGGATATTTTTAAGCGCATGAGAATCTAGGCTATCAAAAAACTCCCACGCATCGCGCATCGCCACCTTATCATCTATCATATCTCCGGGCATCGCGATGATATCTGGCATCCTCGCGCGAAGCGCTGCCAAAATCTCTTTTTGATACATTTTGCCAGAGTGCAAATCGCTAAGCAGCGCTATCGTGATAGGCGCGCTAGAGGCTTGCTCGCTAGGCAGTTTCAAGCGGTATTCCACCACGCGCAAAGGCGCATAAAGCGCGCAAATCGACAAAATCAAAACTGCCAAAATCGCCAAACTAGCTAGAATCACCACTCGCCCTTTTTTGTTCTGTTTATCGTTATTTTGTTTATTGCTGTTTGTTGATCGCATCGCTTGTGTCTTTGATTTTATTTTTATTTGTGCTTGTATTTGTGCTTTTTGCGCGGGGTGCGCGTGTGATTTAGTGCGGTGTGGCATGGCTATATTTGGATGATTTCTATTGGCTGCTGTGGTTTTGGCGCGGGCTGCGCGGGCGTGGTGTTTGCTGGGTTTTGCGCGGGCGCAATATTTTTAGATGCAATATTTGCAGGTGCAATATTTGGCGCGCTAGAATCTAGATTTGCAAAGCCAGATTCTGTATTTTTGGATTCTATATTTTTGGATTCCACACTTTGCGCGCGCGGTGCAGAATCCACTAGAAGTGGTTTGGCATAGCGCAAGATTTCGCTCAAAAACTGCCCGCCACAGCGCATCCAATACGCATAATCACACACGATAATAAGCCGCTTTTTGATGCGACTTATCGCGACATTTAGCGCGTGCGCGGCGTTTTTGTTGCGCGAATCAGTCAGATGATGATGCAGCATCACAGGCGAAAATATCACGCTTTCAAACTCCTGCCCCTGCGAGCCATGAATAGTGTGGATGTGCTTGTATGGCACGCCGCTTTCTGCGAGCAGTTTGCGCTGGCGCACAAAAGGCGTGATGATAGCAAAATCCTCGCCTATCATCTCCGCCACACCCGCTATATCAAGCGTGTTTGCGCCACTAGCGTTTAAATCGCCAGCGCGCGCTGTTTTTTCGCGCGCATTTTTGGGCGATTTTTTATTTTTACTAGCGATGATGGTGGCTATCATGCGCGCTTCGGCTAGATTTTGCTTATCCAAAATCTCTGAACCCCCGCAGTCGATATAATAAAGCTCGGTGTTTTCAGCGTTGCCACGCAAGCCATTTTGATAGATGTGTCTATCTAGGATTTTGGCTAGATTGTCGCCATAGCGGTGCGTTTTGCGAAGTGTGGCAAAGGCGGTGGCGCTAAATTCTAGCAGGCTAAATTGCGTTTTTTGGAAAATTGGCGCGGTGATTTCTGGCTTTTGCTTGAAAAAATCCTCCAAAAAAAGCGATGAGAGATTGAAAAGATTTGCCCAAATGGCCTCGCCTTTTATCTCTTTTGGCGGCATTTCACAGATTGGCATAAGCTGTTTGTGATCGCCTAGCAGCGTGATGGGCGCGCTTTGAGTAGTCAGCGTGAGCGCTTTGATGAGCGGAGTGAAAGCACACTCATCCAAAAAAATATGCCCAAACTCCACGCCAAGCGTCTTATATCGCTTGATAAAGCCATCCATCGTCATGCCAATGACTAGCGATTCTTTAAGCCTTGTTTTGGGGTTTGTCGCGCTAAAGAGGCTTTGGGTTTTTTTCTTTTGCAAAAACTGCGGGTCGCACACCTCCACAAACTGCTCCAAAAACGCATTGCTCGGCGTGCCTAGACGCAGCAGCTTCTCGCGGTTTAGCCCAAGCGCGTCAAACTTTTTGATAAGCGCTTTTAGGACTTGCTCCAAAGCGGCATTTGTCGGGGCCAGCACGCACACGCGCACGCCACTATAAATATAATGCAAAAGCGCCTCAAACAGCACCGCCTGCGTCTTGCCACTGCCCGGCGCACCCCAGATGTAGCTAAAAGGATTGGCAAAAATGGTGTTTAGTGCGCGCTGCTGCTCGGGAGTGAGAGGCGTGGCGGTGGTGGGTTTTGGCGTGGATTTTGGTGCTGGTTTTGGCGTGGATTTTGGTGCGCTGGTGGTGGCGGGGCTAGATTCTGCATTTTGTGCGCGAGAATCTAAAGCCACATCAGAATCTAAAGCAGAATGAGAATCTCGATTTGCGCTAGAATCTACGCTAGAATCTAAATTGTCGCCAGAATCCAAAGCGCCACTAGAATCTAAAGCGGAGCGAGAATCCAAAGTCACTTCAGAATCCAAAGCTGCGCCAGAATCCACAGCCACTTCAGAATCCACAGCCGCGCCAGATTCTGCCTGCACTTTTGGCTTGGACTTTAGCGATGCCAAAGGCGCTTTGGAAGGCAGCGCAAAATAGCTAGATTCTTCAAAAAACGCCTCAAGATTTTGTATCAAAAATTTCAAATCGCTAAAAAGCTTCACCTTGCCTGCAAACTCGCTAGAATCTTGAAGCGCGCGCAGTTTTTTTAGCAGCTTTTCATCATAGCACTCTATCGCCAAAATACTAGCCTTTTCATCATAAAAAAGCACGCCAAGCGCGCCATCCTCGACTATTGGCATATAGCTAGAATCCACCTCTATCATCAGCGAATCGGTGTTTAAAAACTTCGCTTTGATATGGAAGTGCAGGACATTGTCATCGATGTGAAAGCTTAGGATTTGTATCTGCTCGCAGCCTAGATTGTGAGAATCTAGATAGTCATAGTATATGGAAGTGGCGTGAAGCGCGGCGGCTTTGATGTGTGCTTGCACCTAGCACCTACGCAAGCACATCGTTTATGTCGTAGAGGCCTGGCTTTTTGTCTTTGATGAAGCGCGCGCATTTGATAGCGCCTTTGGCAAAAGTCGCTCTAGAGGTGGCGTTGTGCGTGAGCTCAAGATACTCACCATCCACATAAAATCCCACCGTGTGCCTGCCCGCCACATCGCCACCGCGAAGCGAGGTGACAGAGATCTGCCCTTCTTTGCGCTCGCCAGCACTTGCTCTATCAGTTATCATCACGGATTCTAGCGCTTTGCCGCGCGCATTGGCGCAAGTGTTTGCTAGGCGGAGTGCTGTGCCGCTAGGCGCGTCTTTTTTGAAGCGGTGGTGTATCTCGCTTATCTCGATATCGGCATCTTTTAGCTCTTTTGCCACGAGGGCTACGAGTCTATCAAGCACCGCCACGCCTAGAGACATATTTGCCGCGTATAAAATGGGTGCTTTTTTGCTAGCGGATTCTAGTAGCTCAAAATCGCTTTTTTCTAAGCCGGTAGTGCCGATGATGCAAGGCTTTGGCGTGTCTTTTAGCGCTTGCAGGAGCAGATGCGTCGCCTCGCGCTGGCTAAAATCGATAATCACGCTGCAGCATTCCAAAAACTCTTTTATGTTATTAGTCACAAAGCTGCCTTCTGGCAGAGAAAAATCAAGCTCTCTTCTTACAAAAATAGCGCCGATTTCTAGCTCTTTGCTATGTGCCATCACTTCTTGGATGATGAGCTGTCCCACGCGTCCGCTCGCACCAAAAACACCGATTTTTAGCATTTTTGCTCCTTAAGTTTGCTAAATCTATAAATTTTAAAAGTTTAAATCTGCACAAAAAAACGCGCGCAAGATAGCAACTAGCGCGCCCAAATTAAAGCACCCAGCGCGCAAGGCAACCAAAGCGCACAAAAGGCAAACGCAAGGGCACAGAATCTAGCAAATCTAGCAGAATCCAACCAAAATCTATTTATGCGCCAAAGAATCAAGATAGCCAATCGCCTGAAGCGCCGCTGTCGCGCCATCGCCCGCCGCGCACACCACTTGCTTTGGTGCGTTTATGCGTATGTCGCCCGCTGCGTAGAGCCCTTTGACATTGGTATTCATGGAGAGATCCACCACCACCGAGCCATATTCATCGCATTTGCAAAGCTTGCTGCCATCTTCTTGATCGAGCACCTGCGTATTCACATCATATCCGACAAACACAAAAACACCCGGCACGCTTAGCTCTTTTGTCTCTTTTGTTTGCGTATTTTGCAGCATGATGCCAGTGACACCGCTATTATCGCCTAGAATCTCTAGCGGGACATAAGGTGTGAGAATCTCGATTTTTTCATTTGCCCTAGCGTGCTCTAGCGTGATAGGTGCGGCGCGGAATCCATCGCGTCTATGCACGAGATAGACTTTGGCGCACATTTTGGTAAGGTATATCGCCTCTTCTAGCGCAGTGTCGCCCCCGCCGATTACCACGACTTCTTTGTCTTTGTAGAAAAATCCATCGCAAGTGGCGCAAGTGCTTACACCTTTGCCCCAAAACTCATTTTCGCCTTTCACGCCCATGCGCTTTGGACGCCCGCCTGTGGCTAGAATCACCGCTTTAGATTCTACCATTTTGCCATTGCTATGGTGGATTTGAAACACATCGCCATTTTTGCTGATGCGATTTACTTCTACCATTTCTTGCTTTAGCCCAAAGCGGAAGCACTGCTCCTGCCATGGCTCCATAAAATCAAGCCCGCTTTTTATTTCTTTGACACCGGGATAGTTTTCTATCTCGCTGCTGCCTGTAATCTGCCCGCCGGGCATGCCTTTTTCAAACAGCACAACATCTTTTATCCCGCCTCTTGTGGCATAAAGCCCAGCACTAAGACCCGCAGGTCCTCCACCAATAATCGCTAAATTTATCATAAGATTCTCCTAAAGAGGGGATTCTCGCCTAGCAAAAGCCAAAGCGAGAATCTAATTGAAGTATTAAAGAAGAGCGTTTAGTTTGCCTTCTAGGACATCTTTTGTGGCGGCACCTATGACTTGGTCGATAACTTCGCCATTTTTCATAAACAAGATAGTAGGAATAGAGCGGATGCCAAATTTTGCAGCCAAATCTTTCTCATCATCAGTATTTACCTTGCAGATAGCCGCTTTGCCTTCAAACTCGCCGGCTAGCTCATCAATCACTGGCGCTAGCATACGACATGGACCACACCAAGGCGCCCAAAAATCCACCAACGCAACGCCGCTTTTTGTCACGCTCTCGAAGTTGTCTTGTTTTAGCTCGATATATTGTCCCATTTTGTCTCCTTGTGATTTTGGAATTGAGCGATTATATACAAATAGTGTAATTTTTTGGCAAGATTTTTTAGCGTTTTGATAATTTTTCGCGTTTAGGTTGGCGCGATGTGTAGAAACGCGCTAGAATCTAGATTTTGGAAAATAGATTTTGAAATATGGAATCTAGAATCTAGCGAGGCTTTATCTAAACTCCGCCTTTTTAGATTCTGCCTTTTCGCATCCTATTTTTTTAGATTCTGCATTATTGATATTTTTAGATTCTGCTTTTTTGCATCTTGCTTTTTAGATTCTGCCCTTTAGCCCCTATTTTACCAGCACAAAATTCGCGCCCTTTGTCGTATAGAGCTGGTTTTGATACTCCACTTGCCTATCTTTGATAGATTCTTTGAAATACCGCTTCGTGCTCCTATCACTCATCCACAAGCCAAACTCCGTCCCCACCGAAGTCGCATAGCTCACCCAGTCATATCGCAAATCGCTATTCAAAAGCATCGCGTATTCGATGAGGCTTTGGTTGGTCGCATCTATAGAGCTCACGACAAAAAGATTTTCGCGACTTTTTGGCGAGGCGAGCTGCAATATCACGGGGTTGAAATTTATTTGCGTGGAGAGAAAGATTTTTGGCGGATTTTCGGCGTATTCTAGCTGGGATAGGATGAGCCCGGTTTTTGATGCGGCGGTGTTTAGCATCAAAACATTATTCTCCAAATAGCGCTCCTCGACATTTAGCATTTTGTTGAAATGCGAGGCATCTTGGTTATTCATCGCTTTTTTGCGGATGATTTTAGGATTGTATGAAGCGAAAAGTTCGGAGAGATAGCTGCCTATTTGGCTATCATCGGCGTATTCTACGACAGAAGAATCTTTGATGATTGGCATTAGGAGCTGGATTTGCTGCTGGTAGCTGATACCGCCGAAGTAAAGATTTGCCGGGATTTCGCCTTCATCGATGTTTTGCAAAATGCGCTCTTTGTTTATCGTGGGAATATATGTCGGATAGAGCACATTGCCATAGCTTATGAGGTTTTGCACGCCTTGGTGGCTTAGCATCGCGATGACAAAATCGAAGTTTTTTTGTATCACTTGATTGTAGCTAGATTCTAAGTTTGCCACGCTTTCATCCACGCAATCAAACACTTCTAGCTCAAAATCTATCCCCCTAGCGATGAGATATGCCAAAATCGTGTTTGCCACGCTTACAGAATACCTGCCTACAAGCTGTTTTGGGATGATGAGTGCGAGTTTGAAATGGCTAGAATCGCTGGGCTCTCTGCCTATCGCGCCATTTAGCTGGGCTAGCGCATCAGCATAGTAGCCTAGCAGTTTTTTGTCATTGGTGGTTTGGTTAAATTTGGCGAGAAATGAAAAAATTAGCCCTTGATTGTAAAGCTTTTTTAGGCAGCTCTCATTGCATTGTTTATCATCGATGTCTAGGATTTTTTGCGTGGGTAGTGGCAGGGGCGAGATTATCGAGCTTTTGGCGTGTAGCGTGAGTGGTGCAAAAGATAGCAGCGCAAACAGCGCGCAAAATGTAGCAATAAGGCAGAATCTAAGGGGAGAGATTTTTGCGAAACTAGATTTTGCGAAAATAGATTCTGCGAAAATAGATTCTGTGGAACTGGATTTTAAAAAACTAGATTTTGCCAGCGCCAATCTGCCAGCGCTAACGCCAAAAGGTTTTGATGCCAAAATTTTGGATTCTGCGAAACCAGAATCTGCCAGCGCCAATCTGCCAGCGCTAAAAAGCTTTGGCGCCAAAGATTCTGGCAAATTGCTAGATTCTGGCAGGCTGTTAGAATCTGATGAGTTGCTAGAATCTAGCAAGCCACTAGATTTTGATAAGCTGTTAGATTCTGATAAGCCGCTCATTTTTACAAAATTTCCAAAATTTTTCATTTTTCTAAAAACTCCCAAAAATATTTTCTTTACCCAAAACATTTCTACCATTTTAAACATTTTTGCCACCTTTGCCTAAGATTCCGCTTTTGATTAAATTACGCCTCAAATTTTCGCTTGACTTAAGATTCTACCCAAGATTCTACCTTTGCCACCTCGCTTTTGCGCCCAGAATCTAGCCACGATTTTACGCATTTTAGCACATCCACTATGAAATGCGCCTATAACTAAGCGCCTCTAGCAAATGCTTTTTCTCTATGGGCTCGCTCGCATCGATGTCTGCTATCGTGCGCGCCAGCTTTTTTAGCTTTTGGATGCTGCGGTGCGAGAGGTTGAAGCGCTGCGTGGCTTGGTGCAAAAGCGTCATCGAGCCTTCATCTAGCACGCAAAACTCCGCGATTTCTTTCTCGCTTAGCTTGCCATTTAGGCTACTTTGTGCGCGCGATTTTTGCGCTTCAAACGCACCAAACACCGCATCTTGCATCCGCGCAGAATCAATAGAGGGCTTAGCGTTTGTCTCATTTTCTTGCATCTGCACAAACATATCTATCCTATCCAAAAATGGCTCGCTTAGGCGCGATTTGTAAGCGGCTATCTCTTTTGGCGTGCAGCGGCACTCTTTGGTAGGACTTAGCAGATTCCCGCAAGCACATGGATTTTGCGCGCCGATGAAAATAAAAGAAGTCGGATACGCCACCTTGCTATGCACCCTCGAGACGACTAGCTCATTGTTCTCCAGCGGCTCGCGCAGGGACTCTATCACTTCTTTGGAAAAATGCGGCAACTCATCAAAAAACAAGATTCCATTGTGCGCTAGCGCGATTTCGCCGGGCTTTGCTTCATTTTGCGTGGCAGAGCCGATGATAGAGGATTTGGACGCACTTTGATGAGGCGCTCGAAATGGGCGCAGGGGCGAGTATGAGGGCGTCTGCGCGCTTAGGGCTTGGAGCTTGACGCATTCTATCATCTCTTTTAGGCTTATAGGCGGGAGGATGTATCGCAGGCGCTTTGCTATCATGCTTTTGCCACAGCCCGGACTTCCTTCATAGATGATATTGTGAAATCCGCTAGCAGCGATTAGCGCGGCGCGTTTGGCGACTTCTTGGCCTTTGACTTCCAAAAAATCCAGCGCAAAATCGCGCATAAAATAAAACGACTCGCCCTTAATATCTAGCGCGCTAAATTTGAGACTCGCGGGATTTGCACTGCTAGCAAATTCTGGATGCGCGATGATATCAAGCGCTTCTTGCAAAGTATTAGCATAAAAAATCTGCAAATTTGGTATATGGCAAAACAGCTCCTCGCCCGCTTTTGGCAAGATAACTTTGGCGTTTTTGTGGCCCAAAGAGACTTCCAAAAGCAGCGGGTAGATAGTATCGCTATAAGTGAGGCTGCCATCTAGCCCAAGCTCGCCAAAGGCAAACCAATCATCTGGCGTGATATTTTGCTTTTGCAGCGCGATTAGCAAGGCGATAGGCAGGTCAAAGTGACTGCCGGATTTGGCTAAATCAGCGGGCGCTAGATTGATAGCGATTTTTATCGGAGGGAAGGAGAATCCGATGTGATGCAGCGCGCTTTGGATTCTCTGCTTGCTTTCTTGGATGGAGTTGCTAGCAAGTCCGGTGATGACAAATGCGGGCAATGCGCGCACAAAAGTCGCCTGCACCTCGACTATCGCCCCGCCGATGCCACTTCTTGTGGCGCAAAGGATTTTATTTACCATGCTTGCGCCTTTGTGGTGCTGGCGTTTGTGGCGCTTTGGTGCGCGTTTTGGATGCGAAAATATAGATTCTAGTCATTTATTTATCTTTGTTTAGTTGTTTGTAATGATACAAATGCACTTCTTGCATAAGCGATGCAAGCGTGCCATACCAATCATTAGAATCTGCTTTGGTGGATTCTGTGTTTTTAGATTCTACATTTGCGCTTTGGTTAGAATCTAGATTTTTAGAATCCACTTTTTTAGATTCTGCGCCTTTAGATTCTGCATTTTGAGATTCTGCATTTTGGCTAGAATCCAAATCGTGCGCACTAGCATCTCTAGCATCCAGCGCTTCGCCTTGTATTTGCACCAGCCCAACGCGCTTCGCGCATTTATTGCCACTATCGCCACCTGCTTTAGATTCCACGCCAGAATCTAGAGAATCTAGAGAATCTAGAGATTCCGCCTTTTTGAAAATCCTAGCCTTTGGCATCTCGCCTATGGTGAAAGGCTCAAGGCATACCATCCTAGCGACATTTGAGGTGGCTTCCATAGGCGAAGTATTGTATATTTTGCGCGTGTTTATTAGCACTATTGGCTGGATTTTTAGCGAAAAGCGCTCGGCGATGATTTTCGCCCCGGGTTTAAAAGGCAAAAACTTCTCCTTGCCCCTCCCGCGCGTGCCCTCTGGGAAAATCACTATCGGGCGGTTTTGTGCGAGCTTTTCTTTGACAGATTTTAGCAAAAATGCCAAGCCCTTTTTATTCTCCCTATCGATGAGTATCATCTCTGGACCATTCAGCGCATAGCCATAAAATGGTATCTCGCCTAGCTGCTTTTTTGCCACCCAGCAGATATTGCGCGGATGATAGGCTTCTAGGCATAAAATATCCGCCACGCTTTGATGATTCATAATGATAAGATCAGCGCTCTCATCAAAATCGCCGATTTGCTCCAATCGTATGCCTGAAAAGCAAAAAAACAGCCGACAGCCCTTGCGCGAGCTTCTGGCGTTGTTTTTTTGGCGATTTATGAAAATAAAGCAGATGATGATAGCTAGACCGATAAGAATCAGCACGCCTTCATAGATGCCTTTTAGCTTGCATTTTAGGTTATTTAGCATCATCTTTCCTTATCCAGCCGATTTTTTCATCAGGCGTTATGATTTTGTAGTATTGCCCATGCTCGCCGATGATTTTGATATCTATAGGCTTTGATATAGTCTCTAGCAGCGTGGAATTATGCGTAGGCAGAATCCAAATATTCGTCTTTGGCGCGAGGGTGGCTGTTTTGGTATAAAAAAGATAATACAAAAGATAGCAAAAGATAATAGCACTTAGCACCCAAAGGATTTTACGCAGTCGCTTAGCAAAAAAGCTAAGTAGCACAAGCGTCACTATCACACCCACGATAAAAAGCGTCCAATACATAAGATAGGTGTTTTTGGGCTTTAGATTCTCTTGTGTGGCGACACTTTGGGTGGTGGGGATGACTGGGATGCGGATTTGTTCGAAGCGGTTGGTGCTAAGTGAAAAATACTCAAAGTTTAGATTCTGGATGCTTCTAGGCAATATCGCATAAAAAATCGCGCTTGATTTTGCCCCGCCAAAGTTTGAGCGCTCGATGCCCTGCTTTTCGACATTTGGCAGCTTGAAGTCTTCTAGATTTGCGCCGCTTGCAGTGATTTCAAAGGCTAGCAAGTTATTATGCTCATCATAGGGCTTTGCCTTGTAGATTCCTAGCGCCAAATCATCCGCGATGACGCCGACATAGTTTTTGTTTTGGTATAAATCATTGGCTTCGAGATTTATCGGCTCACTTGTCGCAGAATCCACATACGAGCCATCGCTTGAAAGGGCAGAGACTTCAAAGGCTGGGATGCGCGCGGATTTGGCGGTGATTTTAAAGATATAGGTGATTTCGTAGGTTTTTTGTCCGCTTAGGACTACAAACTGATTTGCTATTGCCATATTTTGCGCGCGCGTGGATTCTGATACGCCTTCCTCTGATACGCCATCTTCTGATATTTTTTGCCAAGGTTCATTTGGATTCTCTAGCACTATTTTGTCATTGGTGGTTTTTTCTTTGAAAGAGCTTTGGTTTAGCGAGGCGTGGTTGAAAAATATCGCTCTATAGGTGATAGGCACTTTTTGCCCGATATAAATTGGCGCGCTTAGGATAGATTCTGGCGTGATGTTTTGGAGGTGGATGATGCTTTCAGTTGGGATTTGTGCTGGTGGCATTTGTGCTGGATTTGCTCTTTCTGGCAAATATTGCACTGATGTGTTTGATTCTTCATCTACATCTTGTGGCGCGGCGATAGCAGCGAGCGTCAAAAGGCACGCGCCAAAAATCGCCTTTAGCGCTATTTTTCCTAAAGCTGCCAAAGCCGCTGATTTTGCTACAAAATCTCGCATCCTATGCCTTATAGATAGATTCTAGCATGCTTAGCCCATGCGGTGTGGTGCGCGCAGAAGCAGAAGTAGAAGCAGAATCTAAATCTTGCGCACCCCACATTTCACACGCATAATGCGCGTTTGAAGCAAGCTTTTGCGTGATGTGCTCGCTTGCGCGCTCGGGGTGAGGCATCAGCCCAAAGATATTTTTTTCTTTGTTGCAAATGCCAGCGATAGAATCTATCGAGCCATTTATATCGCAAGCATAGCGCATAAGGATTTGGTCGTTTTCTTGCAAGGATTCTAAGCCCTTTTTATCGATGTAATAGTTGCCATCGGCATGCGCTACAGGCAGCGAGATAATCTCATCTTTTTGATAATCGCGCAAAAATGGATTCTCATTGCTAGCAATTTTTATCGGCGTATTTTCTGAGATAAAATGCAAGTTTTTATTCCGCATAAGCGCGCCGGGCAGCAGCTTCGCCTCTGTCAGAATCTGAAAGCCATTGCAAATGCCTAGAATCCGCCCGCCTTTTGCGCCAAAATCTTTCACCGCTTTCATGATAGGCGCAAAGCGCGCGATAGCACCACTTCTAAGATAATCCCCATAGCTAAATCCGCCCGGAATCACCACGAGTTTGGTCTCTCGCGGCAGCGCCTTTTCTTGATGCCAGATGATAGCACTAGGGATACCCAAAATCCCCTCATAAACATGCTGCATATCAAACTCGCAGTTGGTCCCGGCAAATCGCACGATACTTACCATACTATTCCTTTATGCGCACTTCATAGTCTTCGATGATGGGATTTGCTAGCAAATCATGCGCGATTTCTGTAGCGATGTCTTTTGCCTTGCTGGCATCCACGCCTTCTAGCTCTAGCACTATTTGCTTTTTTACCACCACGCGCGCGACTTGCGAGAATCCAAGCGTGCCTATCGCATGGTGAATCGCCTTTGCCTGCGGGTCAAGGACGCCGTTTTTTAGGTTTATGGTTACTTCTGCTTGCATGTTTTGCCTTTTTTGTGATTTGCTATTTTGTCGTGATTTGCTATTTTGCGTTTGGATTCTGCTTTGCTGGCGTGTGGCGTGCGTGTCGTGATTTGCCACGCTATTTTAAAGCGTTTTGGCGCGCTTTGCGACTATTTTACGCGCTCCTGCCAAACACAAATCAATGCTGTATGCGCTCTAGCACCTCTTTATACGCCTCTTTTAGATTGCCTAAATCTTGGCGGAAGAGGTCTTTATCCATTTTTTTGCCCGTTTTTTTATCCCACAAGCGGCAGCTATCTGGCGAGATTTCATCCGCTAGCAAGATTTCACCCTTTTCATTGCGCCCAAATTCTAGCTTGAAATCAATAAGATTTAGCCCCTTTTTGTCAAAAAAATCTTTCAATATCGTATTTACCTTTTTTGCCTGCTCCCGCAAAATGTCTAAATCCTGCTCGCTTTTGATGATGCCTAGAATCTTGCAATGCTCATCTGTAATGATAGGATCGCCCAGCGCATCATCTTTATAATAAAACTCCACAAGCGTAAAAGGCAGCACTTTGCCATCCTCGATGCCTAGCCGCTTGCTAAGCGAGCCAGTCGCGATGTTTCGCACTACCACTTCGATGGGGATTATCTCTACTTTTTGGCAAAGCATATGCGTGTCATCTAGGCATTTGATGAAGTGGCTTTTGATGCCGTTTTCATCCAATAGCTTAAAAAGCACGCTGCTTATGAGGCAGTTTAGCGCGCCTTTGCCTTCTTCGCTGCTTTTTTTCTGCGCGTTAAACGCGGTCAAATCATCTTTAAACTCCGCGATGACTTCGTTTGCATTCTCTGTAGCAAAAAGCTTTTTACCCTTGCCTTCATAAAGCATTTTTTGGAGCATTTTTTGTTTGCCTAATTGTGCTTGCTGCGTTTGTTGTGTTTGCTGCGTTTGTTGTGTGTTTTGGCTCATTTTTCCTCCTTTGAGTTTTTGTGAGATTTTGTGAAATTTGTGCGCCAGAATCCAGATTCCACAAATGCCAGAATCTAAAATCTAGATTTCAAAAATGCCAGAATCTAAAATCCAGATTTTGCGATTTGGATTCTCGCCCGCTTGGATTCTAACAAGCGCTTCTAAAAGCTAGATTCTAGCATTTTAGAATCCAAAACTAGATTCTAGCACTTTAGATTCTAGCCGCCTTATTTTTTACATTCTCACCTTTATTGTTTATTTGCGCTTGGTTTAGCCGCGCCTTATTTCGCGGCATTTGCCTTAGCATCTTTTGGCTTTTTGGCAGTATCTAGTATCGCCCACGCCTTAAGCGCGTCAATCGCGGATTTTAGCTGGATATCGCTAGATACATCCGCATGCGTGATGCTTTTTTGCGCTTCTTGCAAGGAGGCTTTGGCAGTGTCTTTGTTGTCTTTGTTTTCTATCTTTTTTAGCTCATTTTGCAAATGGTTTCGCAAATCCGCCTCTTTTATCTCAAAGCCACTCTCACTATGTGGCACGCTTCCGGGATACACGATGATATCAGGCGACACGCCCACAGCTTGTATCGTCCTGCCGCTTGGCAGGTAGTATTTGGCAGTGGTTAGCTTGATGGCTTCTGTCGTATTTATGGGGATGACGACTTGCACGCTGCCCTTGCCAAAGGTATCTTCGCCGATGATTATCGCTCGGCTGTGGTCTTGCAGCGCACCCGCTACGATTTCACTCGCACTCGCTGTGCCCGCATTTACTAGCACCGCGATAGGAAGCTGGGCGTAAGGCGCTCTGCCATTTGCCTTATACACGATGTTCTCCTCTTGTAGCTTGCCTTTTTGTGAGACGATGATACCCTCTTTTATAAAGAGGTTTGACAAATCCACCGCTTGGTCTAGCAGCCCGCCCGGATTATTGCGTAAATCAAGCACCAAGCCCTTGATTTTGCTATGCTCTTTTAGCGCTTGCTTTACAGATTCTGTGACATTTTTGTCAAAAGAATTGATACGCACATAAAGATAAGGCGTATCATCGATGGCTTTGGCATACACAGATTTTACTTTGATAATGTCGCGCACGAGTTTAAACTCTAGCGGTTTGCCCTCGCCCTTTCGCACGATAGTGATGTTTATCGCGGTTTTTGGCTTGCCGCGCATGAGATTTACCGCATCATCGATATTCATTCCTATCGTGCTTTGGTCTTCGATTTTCAAAATCACATCGCCGCTTTTTAGCCCCGCTTTTTGCGCTGGCGTGTCATCTAAGGGTGCTATGACAGTGAGCGCGCCATCTTTGATGCCAACCGTTATCCCAAGCCCGCCAAACTCGCCATCGGTTTGCGTTTTTAGCTCTTTGTATTTTTTCTCATTGAGATAGGCAGAGTGTGCGTCGAGATTGGCGATAAGCCCATCTATCGCCTTATCGATGATATCATCTATCCCCACTTCATCGACATAATACGCCTCAATAGTCGCAATCGTCTTTGCGAGCCTATCATAAGCCTGCGCGCGCTGCTTTTTGGAATCTACTGCGGGCGCTTTGGGGCTGCCTTGCGTGAGTGCTGTGAGGTTGCTAGTGGTGAGAAAAACCCACAAAAAAGCGATGCCTATGCCAAACAAAAAATTTCTACTCATCATCAAACCTTTCTAAATAATAATGCAGATAAAATAAGCAAAGCTCGCCGCCAAGCCACAAACTCCGCAAACTCCGAGAATCTAATCACAGAATCTAAGACTAGGTATGTTTTAGATTCTGGTATTTTGGATTCTAGCGTGCAGGCGGATTTTGGCGTTTGGCGCGAAAATGTCTGGCATTTTATCCAAAAATATCTCAAAAAATTATGAAATTACAAACTTTGCTTTTTTGACAAAATCTTTGCAGATTTTTCACAAATCTATGCGTATGTTTATAAATAAACTTGACATTAAACGACTAAACTTATATAATGCCGGACTTATAAAGCTTGCTAGATTCTGGCACGCCAAAAAGGCAAAAAAGCAAAGACGCCAAGAACGCGCCAGAATCCAGCCAAGCCAAGCTATCGCCGGATAACCGGATAAAAGGAGCCATTATGCTAGATAAAATGACAAACCAACTAAAAGAAACACTAGATTCTGCGGCATCGCTTGCCATGCATGCCAAAAACCAAGAAATCACCACTTCGCATTTGATTTGGGCTATGCTTTTGGATTCTCAAAGCATCCTAAACCAAGCGCTAAACAAAATGAACGCCGAGCGCGCGGAGCTAGAGCTAGCGGCAAAAAGCGCGGTAGAGCGCCTGCCAAAAGTATCTAGCATCGAAAAAGAAGGCATGCGCATCGACAAAGAGCTTAGCAACGCGCTAGAAAACGCGCTAGGCTTTGCCACGCAAAATGGCGACAGCTATGTTGCGCTTGATAGCTTCATCATCGCCAATATCAAGGCGGATGCGTTTAAGCAGATTCTAGGGCAATACATCGATTTAAGCGAGCTAAAAAAGACACTAGAATCCATACGCGGCGGCGTGAAAATCGAGAATCAAAATGATGACTCAAACCTAGAAAGCCTTGCAAAATTTGGCGTAGATCTCACGCAAAAAGCGCTTGAAGGCGCGCTAGATCCAGTCATCGGGCGGGATGAAGAGATTTTGCGGATGATGCAGATTCTGATACGAAAAACCAAAAATAATCCCATATTGCTAGGCGAGCCCGGAGTGGGGAAAACTGCGGTGGTAGAAGGTTTGGCGCAGAGAATCGTGCGTAAAGAAGTGCCTTTGAGCCTGCAAAATAAACGCGTGATAGCGCTTGATCTAAGCGCGCTTGTGGCTGGCGCGAAATATCGCGGCGAGTTTGAAGAGCGGCTAAAAGCGGTTATCGATGAAGTGAAAAAAGCCGGCAATATCGTGCTTTTCATCGATGAGATACACACTATTGTCGGTGCTGGGGCGAGTGAGGGCAGCATGGATGCGGCAAACATCCTAAAACCAGCGCTTGCGCGCGGCGAGCTACACACCATAGGCGCTACCACGCTCAAAGAATATCGCAAATATTTCGAAAAAGACGCCGCTTTGACGCGCAGATTCCAGCCTATCGCGCTAAATGAGCCAAGCGTAAATGAAGCATTGCAGATTTTGCGCGGCATCAAAGAGCGCCTAGAAGCGCATCACAAAGTAAATATCACGGATTCTGCACTGGCGGCTGCGGCGAAGCTTTCTAGCCGATATATCACGGATAGATTTTTGCCAGACAAGGCAATAGATCTCATCGATGAGGCAGCGGCGGAGCTAAAAATGCAGATAGAATCCGAGCCGCATGAACTAAGCGCGATAAAAAGGCAAATCCAAACGCTAGAAGTCGAGAGAGAAGCGCTAAAAATGGAGAAAAAAGACACCAACAAAGCGCGCCTAGAAGAGATAAAAAAAGAGCTAAGCAATGCCAATGAAGAAAAAATGCGCCTAGAAGCGCAGTTTGAAAACGAAAAATCAGTGTTTCAAGAAATCGCGCAAGGCAAGGATAAAATCGAATCATTGAAAAACGAATCCGAGCGCGCCAAACGCGAGGGCAACCTGCAAAAAGCTGCCGAAATCGAATACAGCCTTTTGCCACAAGCGATACAAGATGAGCAGAATCTAAACGCCAAATGGGAGCAAATGCAAACCAAAGGCACGCTGCTTAAAAACGCTGTGACAGAAGAAAGTATCGCAGGGATTGTTAGCCGCTGGACGCAAATCCCTGTCAAAAAGATGCTCCAAAGCGAGAAAGAAAAGATTCTAGGCATCGAAAATGAGCTAGGCAAAAGCGTCATCGGACAAAGCGAGGCGATAAAAGCCATCGCGCGCGCTATCAAGCGCAACAAAGCGGGACTTAGCGATAATGCGCGCCCTATCGGCAGCTTTTTGTTCTTAGGACCAACAGGCGTTGGCAAAACACAATCCGCTAAGGCGCTGGCGAAATTTCTCTTTGATAGCGAGAAAAATCTCATCCGATTTGATATGAGTGAATATATGCAAAAGCATGAAGTCAGCCGCCTTGTAGGCGCAGCGCCCGGATATGTGGGCTATGAGGAGGGCGGACAGCTCACAGAAGCGGTGCGTAGGAAGCCTTATAGCGTGGTGCTTTTTGATGAGATAGAAAAGGCGCATCCAGATGTGTTTAACCTGCTTTTGCAAGTGCTTGATGATGGGCGCTTGACAGATAATAAGGGCGTGACGGTGGATTTCAAAAACACTATCATCATCCTTACAAGCAACATCGGTAGTGATAAGATTCTCGAGATAAGCGACAAAAATGCGCGAGAAGCCGCGGTGAAAGAGGCGCTCAAAGGCTTTTTCAAGCCAGAATTTCTAAATCGGCTTGATGATATGGTGATATTTAACCCGCTTGATATGTCTAGAATCACGAGCATCGTGGATATATTGCTGGAGGGCATCGCCAAAAAGCTAGCTGATAGAGGCATCAAAATCTCGCTCACACCAAAGGCAAAAGAGTTTGTCGCGCAAGTGGGCTTTGACCCGGTGTTTGGCGCGCGCCCGCTCAAAAGAGCGCTCTATGAAGAAGTCGAAGACCGCCTAGCCGAGCTTATCTTGGAAGATAAGCTAAAAGATGGCGATAGCGTGGAGTTTGACAGCGATGGCAAAGGCTTGAAGGCAAAAGTGAAGTAGGATTTGGCTAGATTCTGGCAGTCTTGCAAAACTTGTGAGAATCTGCTAGTTTCTAGCGGGACTAAAAGCGCGGATTTGAAAACTTAAGATTTTGCCAGAATCCACAAAAACCCACATAAAAAGCTTGCATAATCAAAAACCTAGCGTTAAAATCTAGCGTTAAAAACCCAGCCACAAAACCCAGCAATAACACTTACGCGCCGCCTAGTCGCATTATGCCTGCCACTATAGCAGATATCACGCCCACTAGCACATATCCTGCAAATGCCGCCGGTCTGCTCTCATCATCAAACAAGCAAGCCACCGATACCACCGCCCAAA
>NZ_MLQN01000020.1 GCF_001854545.1 Helicobacter sp. CLO-3 | reverse complement strand
CCAAAGAATGGATGAGAGTAGCTAGGATGACACCTTTTGGAAGTGAGATATATGGCAACTATATAAAAGAAGCTATCAAAACAACAATATCTTTGTCTTTGCAAAAATATATGCCGTTGGTTTATGGGGCTTTGCGATATATTAAGCATCGCATAAAATCATAAGTGCTCGAGTATGTCGTGATTGTTGTATAACAGGGGTGTTTTTACTTAAAAATGCTCTACGTGCTTTTTATGGTTTATGATTGCAGGTGTTTGGAGCGTGTTTTACCTTAGTTTTATCTAAAACAGCCTAGAATTGCGCGGAAATTTATTTAAGCGAGATTTTATGCAGCATATTCCGGTGCTTTTGGATTCTGTGCTTGGCGTGTTTGACGAGATATCAGGCGCGCAAGAAAATAATGCAGAATCTAAAAATATCAAAAATAATGACGCCACAAATCAAGCCACTTCAAATAAAAATAGAGAATCTAGGAACGCAGAATCTAAAAATAATAAAAAAAATATAGATTCTAGTCAAAAATCCACAAATCAAATCCCAAAAGAGATAAATACGCTAGCTATGCAAAGCGAGCTAATCGCGCAAGATAAGCCCGCCACACAAGGCGAGCCGCCCGCGCAAAATGAGTTATTTGCGCAAAACAAGCCACTCGCGCAAAAGCCACAAAAGCTTTTCATCGACTGCACGCTGGGGCTTGGCGGGCATAGTGGCGCGCTGCTAAAAGCGCATAGCGACATCGCGCTTATTGGCATCGATCAAGATGAGTTTGCGCTAAATATCGCGCGGGAAAATCTAGCGCTATACGCCAGCCGCGCGCGCTTCATCCATGCAAACTTCGCGCAAGGCTTAGTCCAAGCGCTAGAAATCGCGCAAAATGAGCGGCTAAAAATCGCTGGCGTGCTGGCAGATATCGGTGTAAGCTCATTGCAGCTTGATGATGCTTCGCGTGGTTTTGGATTCTCAAGCGAGCGCCTTGATATGCGTATGGATACGCGCGCGAGTCGCACAGCTAGCGATATTTTGCGCGATTATTCAGAGTTTGAGCTAGCGGGGATTTTTCGCGATTATGGCGAGATAAAAGAGCATAAAAAAATGGCGCGCCTTACAAAAGAATATATGCAGACGCACAAAGGCGGATTCTCCAGCGCTAGGGAGTTTAGCGACTTTTTGGCAAAGCATTTCAAATCTAGCAGAATCCACCCCGCCACGCTTGCATTTCAAGCGCTTCGCATCGAGGTAAATGATGAGCTAGGCGTGCTAAAATCGCTGCTAGACACGCTAGAATCCACCTACAAAAGCCACCCAAACCTGCTAAGCGGCGCGATAGTCGCTATCATCAGCTTCCACTCGCTAGAAGATAGAATCATAAAAGAGCGCTTCAAAGAATGGAGTAGGGCGTGCATCTGCCCTGCTAGCGCGTATCGCTGCGAATGCGGGGGCGATAACGCAAAAGGCGCGATGCTTACCAAAAAGCCAATAATCGCGAGCGAGGCAGAAATCCGCAAAAATCCGCGCGCAAGAAGTGCAAAACTGCGCGCTTTTAGGCTAAAATAAGGATTTGGAAATGTTTAGCGTAAAATGGGATGCAAAAGCCAAAAGCTGCTTTGATAAGGCAGAATCTAGATTCTAGATTCTAGCCAAATGGTAAAATAAATTTGCTAAGTGGAGTAAAAATCAAGCGGGGTAAAAAATAGAGTGGAGCAAAAAAACAAGTGGGGGCAAAAATAAAGTGAAGTAAAAAACAAGTGAAGCAAAAATGCAAAATCAAAAGCGCAAAATAAAAATAACACAAAGGAGCATAAATGCAGCGACAAGCGACTTTTATAATGGATTCTAGCGCGCATGTTAGCGTGGATTCTGGTGCTAAATCTTTGCAATCGCGCGCGGGTGGTGGCGCGCATTCTGGCATAGATTCTGGCGCACATTCTGCCACACATTCTGGCGCGCATGCCAATATACATTTTAGCGCATATGCCAGCGCGCATTCTCGCGCAAATGTGGATTCTGGCATGGATTCTAACGCCGATTTAAAAGCCGCGTTTATCACAGATTCTAGTGCAGAATTTGGCGAGCGCGTAGAATCTAGCGAAAAAGAAGCGCTAAATGAAATCCTCTCGCAAGAATCTACAAAAGATGAGCCACCAAGCGGGCTAAAAGTATCCTATCTCATCGCGGCATATGGCGCGCTATTTGCGGCACTGCTCGTGTGTGTGCCAAAGATTTGGCTTAGCAGCTCGATATACTACACCAGCCGCGACATCACAAAGCTCCAAACCCAAAGCGACTTGCTAAAAGAAGAAAACAAGCGCCTAAAAAACGAGCGCGAAGCCCTGCGCTACCAATACCTAAGCATTCAAGCCAACTCCAATCCATAAGTAAAAATCGCGGGTGTAAATCGCCCGCCAAAAATTAGAGCGCAAAAATTAACGCACCAAGCAAAAAAAGCCAAGCCAAAAGCATTAAGCCAAAAGCCAAGCATTTTCAAGCCTGCGCTTTGGTGGCATATTTTGCCAGCGCATTTTCAAGAATCTTTAAGAATTTTTTAGCTAAAAACAGCATTTATTTTGCGACATCACAACAGCGCAACATAACCAAAAACATACAACAACAAGGAAGCAAAATGAGCCTTATGATAAATGATGAGTGCATCGCGTGTGATGCGTGCCTAGAAGAATGCCCCAATGAAGCGATAATGGAGGGCGATCCGATATACCAAATCGATCCAGATTGCTGCACGGAGTGCGTGGGGTATTATGATGAGCCAAGCTGCGTGAGTGTGTGCCCCAAAGATGCTATCGTGCCAGACCCGGATAATAGCGAGACGCTCGAGGAGCTCAAATACAAATACGAGCAGCTAAGCAAAGGAGAATGATTTGGCAAAAATTACAGCCGTCATCGACATCGGCTCAAACTCCGCGAGGATGGCGATATTTGAAAAAACTAGTCGCTATGGATTTAGGCTTATCTATGAGATAAAATCCCGCGTGCGCATATCTGAAGGCTGCTATGAGAATGGCGGATTTTTGCAAGAAGAGCCCATGAGGCGCGCGATAAATGCGCTAAAAGAGTTTAAAACCATTGCCAAAGAATACGCCGCCAAAAAACTTTTGTGCGTGGCGACTTCTGCGATAAGGGATGCGCCAAATAGGGCGGAGTTTTTGCTTCGTGCGCGCAAAGAAAGTGGTGTGAGTATAAAAGTCATCGATGGTAGCAAAGAGGCGTGGTATGGCGGCGTGGCGTGTGCCAATCTCTCACACAATAAATCCGGCATCACCATAGACATAGGCGGGGGAAGCACGGAGTGTGCGATCATCGAAAATGGCGATATAAAAGAGCTGATATCCCTAAGGCTTGGGACGATAAGGCTAAAGGAGCTGTTTTTTGATAGGCATAAAAATATCGATGCGGCAAAAGATTTCATCGCGCAAGAGCTAGCCAGAATCCCCTCGCATTTCAAGCATGACAATGTCTTTGGTATCGGCGGGACGATCCGCGCTATCGCCAAAATCAATGGTAAGCAAGCCAAATACCCCATAAAAACCATACATGGCTATGAGTTTTCTGTAAAAAGCGCCAAATCATTCATACAAACCATATACAAAACAAAAGAGGAGAATCTAGGCGAGCTAGGTGTGCCACACGATAGGCGCGATAACATCCGCTCGGGTGCCTTGATATTTTCGATGCTTTTGGAGCATTTTGGCGCGAAGCTTATCACAGCAAGTGGCGTGGGCGTGCGCGAAGGGGTGTTTCTCGCTGATATGCTACGCACGCAAAAATACAGATTCCCACCCGGAATCTATCCATCTTTGGTAGCGCTAAAAGATCGCTTTGGCGCGCGCAGTAAGCAGGGCAAAAATATCACCAAACAAGCGCTCGCTATCTTTGAAGCGCTTTTGCCACTGCATAAGCTAAAGCCACACAATGCGAATTATCTGCGTATCGTAGGGCAGCTTTGCGATATAGGAAGCTTTCTAAACTTCTATGGCAGGATGGATCATGGCGCGTATTTTTTGCTGCATGGGCTGGATTATGGATTCTCGCATACGGATAGAGCGATCGTCTGCTTGCTTGTAGAATACCTAAACAAGCGCATCCCAAAAGATGACGCCATCGCGCATATAAATGACATCATGCCGCCTATCGAGAATCTACAGTGGCTAAGCTTTATCCTATCGCTTGCGTATCTGCTGTGTATCACAGGCGAGCACGCGCTGCATTATACTTATAGCGATAAATGCCTCTATATCCACACCAAAGCGCGCCTATATATCGCGCGCGAGAGTGTGGCGCAGCTAGTCGCGCCTACGCATATAGACATAGTGTTTGTGTGATGCAAAAAGCATATATGAATTTTATCGGCAAGCTTTTGGGCGCATTTATCAGCGCGCTTGGTGCATTTCTAGCGGCGATCCCTCATGGCGCGTTTTTGTTTTGTGTGAAAACGCTTGGCTTTCTTATGTGTCTGCTAGATAATAAGCGCCGCTATAATGACGCGATGAGTAACCTAAACTTCATCTACAAAGACAGGCTAACGCCAAAACAAAAAAAGGCTATCATCAAGCGCTGTTATAAAAATTTTGCCTTTGTGATACTGGAGAGCATCCGCATCCCAAAAATCCCATACTATATACATAAGCAGCGCTTTGAAGTGATAGATGAGCACTATTTGCTAGATAGCCTCAAAAAAGACAGCGGGGCTATCATTATCTCGGGGCATTTTGGGTATTGGGAGGCGATGGCGACATTTTTGCCGCCTAGACTTAGACCTTATCATATGGCGAGCCTTGGGCGACTTACGGGGATTGATAGCATTGATAAGCTTATCATTTCTAGGCGCGAGCTGCAAGGCGTGAAGTTTATCAACAAATCTGGCGCGTTTAGGGAGCTTTTGCGCTTTTATGCGGGGAAAAATGCGCTGGCTGGGATTCTTGTAGATCAAAGCATCTCATCAAATGAGGGCGTGCAAGTAGAATTCATGGGGAAAAAGGCGACGTACACGCCTATCGCCTCGATACTCTCGCGTCGATTTAATGTCGCTATCGTGCCGACTTTTATTGATTTCAACAAAGACTACTCGAAATTTAGCGTGCGATTTTACCCGCCGATATATACGCCTCACACTGATGACACCGCCGCTGATATCGCGCTCGCCACGCAAGCGCAGGCTGATATCCAAACGCTTGTGATAAATGAGAATCCATCTAGCTGGTTTTGGTTTCATAGGCGCTGGAAGGATTTTTATGGGGAGATTTACGCGGCCAAAAAATAGGGGTGTGAAAATAGGGTATGAAAATAGCGCGCGTGGCGGTGTTTGGTGGCTTTTAGATTCTGGCGGTTTTGGGATTTATGGAATTTTGGCTTTAGATTCTGGTTTTTGCGAATTTTTAGATTCTGGTAAGATTTGGGTTTATTGAATTTTTGGATTTTCCCTATTATTTTTTGATTGGATTTGTTAAATTTTGTCTTTAGATTCTGGTTTTTGCGAGTCTTTGGATTCTGGTGAATTTTTAGATTCTGGCGGATTTTAGATTCTAGAATCTATAAAATATATCAAATAAAGGAGCGTGTTATGTCAAGCACCATCGCATTTATCGCTTTTGTCCTGCTTGTTATTTTGCTTTTATATAAGCTTTATGTGATGTTTCGCTAGGCTGATAATCCCAAAAGCAAGAGAATAAAATGCAACACAACAGCTACTTGGCACAGATGATTCTTATTTGGCAAGCTTCTTTGAAAAATTGCTAATCGACAAAAATTTGGAGTTAAAAACTATGCCAAAATTAATTTTGTCACCCGAAAACAAAGAAAAACATAGCTTGCGTAAAAAATATCATAGATGATAAAAGGCTAAAAAATGCCAAATCAGATTCTGCAATGCCTGCTTGATGAAAAAAGCAATCCTTATAAAAAAGGCTTATACCACTATACACAAATACATTTTGCCTATCATTCTAATCGCATCGAGGGCAGCACTCTAAGTAAGGAACAGACTAGGTGCATATACGAAAAGGATTCTTTTTTGGCGGATGAAAATCAGATTATAAAAAGCAATGACATCTATGAAATGCAAAATCATTTCAAGGCTTTTGATTATGTGCTAGATAGTGTTTTTGAGCCAATTACTGAAGACTATGTAAAAAAGCTTCATGCAATCATAAAGCAAAATTGCAGTGATATATCTGTGATAGGCGATTATAAAAAGCGCCAAAACTTCATCGCAGACACCAAAACAACGCCTCCACAAAGCGTAAGCAAAGAAATGAAAGCACTCCTAAAAATGCAGAATCTAACTAACATTGAAGATATTATAGATTTTCACTATCGATTTGAAAGCATACATCCATTTGAGGATGGTAATGGCAGGGTAGGGAGGCTTTTGATGTTTAAGCAATGTTTGAGTGCTAATATTATCCCATTTATCATAGATTATGAGCGCAGATTTTTTTATTATCGAGGGTTGAAAGAATATGCACGCGAGAAAGGGTATCTGATAGATACTTGTCTTGCTTGTCAGGATGATTATGGAGAATTAATTTTGGATTTTGGGGTGGATTTGCAGAGCGCAGAGTGAGTGTCGTATAGACTTGGCTAGATTTTACGCAGGTGGTAGGGACGCTCACACCTCCTACACTCAAGCCCAAAGTCTTGATAGGCGACTGGTTCAAAAGAACATTTCACCTGCTTAAAATTAATTATAACATAAAATAATCTCTATAGATTCTGGTTTTGTTTGGCATTTGGGTTTGGTGGATAAAATATAAAAAAGCAAATCCCCAAAACTCTAAGGAAACAAATAATGAAAAAACTAAGTGATTTAACCCTTTTGCAAAGAGAAGCATTGTTTAAAACATTGCGAATTAGCATCACATATCATAGTAATGCTATAGAAGGAATCTCTTTAGGCCTTAAAGAGACAAAAACACTGCTTGAGACAGGCAAAACTGCCAATAATAAACCCATCCACGAACAACTTATTATTCTAGGATTTGCAGAAGCTTATGATATGATAATCCGCGAAGCCAATGATAAAAGTAAGATTCTTGATAGCTCTTTTATCAAAGACTTGCATTATTTGATTTTTTCTAGCGCGCAAAAAGTGAGCCCGCATCTTATCCAAAAACCTATTGGGGCATATAGAATCCATGAAGCAAGAATCGGCGGCGCAGATATAGAGCTCACACCGCCACACAAAATCTCACAAGAGATAGAAAACTTACTCTGCCTTTTTCCTAGTAATCATTTAGATTTAGAACAAATTGCTAAGTTTCACGCGCTTTATGAGAGAATCCATCCATTTGCTGATGGCAATGGCAGGACAGGAAGGCTTTTGATAATCTTCCAATGTATCCAAAACGACTTTATCCCACCACTCATTGAAAATGATGATAGAGAGAAGTATCTAAAAAGTCTCAATGATTACCAAATCAATAATGACATTAAGGAATTTGCATCAAGGGAATTTGCATCATTTTTAGAGTATTGCCAGCTTAAGAGTCTGGCTCTGATAGGAGAAGAGTAGCAAAGTTGCGAAAAGGCAATAAAAATCCATAAAAGGTGAGTATTGTAAATGCATATAAACATTTACAATTATTTTAAACCAACTAAAGATAGGGGTGAATATGAATATTAAAAAAAGAAAACAAGCAATATGAACCAAGAGACATTGAAGTATCTTACTCGCTATGTTTGGTGGGAAAAGCCTGATGAAATCATCAAAAAGAACCCGCTAAGAGTCATTGCAAGTGCTATGCGCTATGCTAATAGCGTGGATTCGTATAAAAAACTCCTAGAAATAGGAGAGTATGCACTAAAAGAAACTCTATCAAAAGCGCAAGCTGGCTGGTTTGATAAACCAAGCTGGCATTATTGGCATTATATACTTTATGGATTAAAGACGAAGATTCCGCCATTTCCTAAGAGAGGATTTTTGCAAGATTCTAAAGATTCTAAAGATTCTAAAGATTCTAAAGATTCTAAAGATTCCAGCGCTAATTCGCCCTTTTCTGGCAGGCTGGGCTCTGCAAAATCTGCTGGCGAAATATCAAGCAATGATAGCGTGCCAATGATAGCAGATGCAGATATACACACCTTGCTTGCTACCAAGCTAAAAGCTATTTGTTATGAAGCGAACTACAAAGATTATCTAGACATTGCAAATATTTTAAAGCACACATCCGCGAATTTGCTAGAAGGCTTAGAAAATGTCTCAAAAATTTTTGGAGAAGACTATCCATTAATCCAGATTCTAAAGAGGCTGGCATTTTTTGAAGATGGCGATTTGTATAAATTGCAACAAGATGATAAAATTATTTTGCTGCAAGCTATTGAGGCAACCAAACCATATTTCCAGCCAAAAACACAAGAAAACGCCAATTGTCTAAATAAGCCCCAATAGCAAAATAATATTACTATAAGCTATCTATACATATAATATAAATATATTTATATCTCAAGTCCATATATCTTATAATACAAAAAGGCACAATATGACACAAATGGAATGTCTAAAAATGCTTGATTTTTTGGAAAAAAATAAAGAATGGTTATTTGATATTAATTTTGTATGTAAGTATTTAAGAAGCGACAACACGCAGGCTGTAAAAATCGATTTAAGTAGATTCTGCAAGGCTGGGCTAATCGAGCGCGTAGCAAAAGGCTTGTATGGCAATCCAAGAACAAATGAGCGCGGAGTTTTTCATTTGGAAAAAATCGCAACTTATCTTAGACCAAAAACGACATTTTATTTGAGTCTTGAATATTTGCTTAGCGAAGAAGGACTTATCTCACAGATTCCAAATAGGCTAACTTTTATCACTTCAGGCAGAAGTCAAACATTTTTCACAAAATATGGGATTTTGGAATATACACATACTTCACGAGATAAACATACTTTGCTAGATAATTGCTATTTTGACAAAGTAAAGGGGCTATGGGTGGCGACAACAGAACAGGCTATAGATGATATTTATAGACACAATAGAGCTGTAGATTTATATGAAGAACAGCAAGCTAAAGATAGGGGTGAATATGGATATTGAAAGAATTTTGAGAAAATACCCGATAAATGCAAGAGAGACAATCTTTAAAGAGATTATGCACTATGAAATATTAGAGAGTCTATTTAGCATAAATGATATTGCCAATACTCTAGTATTTCAAGGCGGAACAGCTTTGCGTTTGTGTTATTATATTAATAGATATAGTGAGGATTTAGACTTTGTGATAAATAAAGGAGCGGAGTTTAGCAAAGAGTTTATGCGTGATTTTGAAAACATTTTTTGTGAAAAAATTAGTAATAAGTATAATCTTGAGACAGAGATAATAGAGCCAAAAGAAAATAAAAATATAGTCCAGCGATGGAGTGCTAGAATATATTTGCCAAACCATAGCAAAAAATCAAAAATCAATCTAGAAATCGTGAATATTCCAAGCCACGATAATAGAAATGTTTATCTGATACCTAATTATGAAGAAGTTATTAATAAATCAATAAGCCTATATGCAGAAAGCACAAAAGAGATTTTTGCAGATAAATTATTGGCTTTGGCTTTGAGAGATTATATGAAATTTAGAGATTTTTGGGATATAGAATGGTTACAGCGCAAAACAAAGCCTGATTATGATTTATTGAGATTAAAAATCAAAGACTACAAGCAAACCGAAGAAAGCTTTCTTGAAAAACTAAAGAATAAAGAATTTGAAATAAGAAATAATGATTTGGAGGAGGGCTTTTTGAGGGAGATGTCGCGCTTTTTAGAGCCTAATGAGTTTTTGAAAGTCAAAGAGCGTCATTTTTATAGGACACTGCAAGAGCGAATACTTGAGGCGATAGATGATATAAAGCACCATTTTAATGAGAGCGAAGATGAGGGAGAATCTAGAGATAAGAGGCTAATGCAAAGCCACACGCGCAGGCGCAGATGATATAAATTTGCGCGTCAAAAGCCTTTGTTAAACACTTTGTTAAGATATTTGACACATATTTTATGTATAATGCAGGCTTTATCACACAAAGGAGTCCCTATGAAAACCTCGACAAATCACACTGCAAAAACCCTAAAATCTATCGCCGCCATCGCGTTTGGTGCGACGATTGCCATCATGCTAAGCGCATGCTTTGATAGCGAGCCAAAGGCAGAGAAAACCGCTGCGCCAGTGAATCTAAGCTGTGCGAATATCAGCGACATAGAAATCGCAAAGCCCGGCGTAAATGAGCTAAACATCGATGCGGATGAGGTCGCCCAAGCCCTCTATCCAAAGCTAAACGAGCTATGCGAGAAAATCCCAGAATCCTACAAAGTGCAAGCGAGCTATGAAAGCAAGCTGGATGAAGCCACCAGCACTACAAACCTCACCGAGCAAGAGACAAAAACCGCGACTTTGGCTATCGAGCTTGCGTTTTTGAGCCCGGGCAAGGAGCATAGCTTCAAAGGCAGCTCGTGGCTAGAGGCTAGCAGCAAAAAGGTGCTAGATATCGGCGAAAGCGTCCAAATATCACCAAAAGATAAGCAAATGATGCTAAACCAAGCGGCAAAAACAGCGATAAATGAAGCGCTAAAGGTGTTTGATAAGAAGTAGATTCTAGCTGTATAACTAGTCACATAAAATTTTGGCGCGTTAGCGGCGCACCTCAAGGAGCAACCATGAAAAAATCTATCAAGCTTTTATCTTGCGCTGTATTAGCATTTGCGCTGGCTTCAAGCTTCACTGCTTGTGCCAAAAAGCCAAAGCCACAAGGCAGCTTCCAAGCATCAGAATGCAAAACGGTTTGTGATAAAAACGAGTGCAAAACGCGCTGCATAAACATAGATGGCAGCTACAAATAATCTGGCGCAATCTAGTGCGATCTAGCAAATCTCTAGCAGGGCAAACGCCTCTAGTGCGCAAACATAGCATGCTAGAGTGGCACTAGGCGCGCAGCCATAGCACAAACCAAAATAAGGCAAGCACAAAAGGGCAAAAATGCGAGTTCGGATTTATTATGAGGATACCGATTGCGGCGGCATCGTATATCATACCAACTACATAAAATACTGCGAGCGGGCGCGCAGTGAGCTGTTTTTTGGCAAGCGGATGCTGCCTTCACTTGATACTTGCGGCTTTGTAGTGAGTGCTATGGAGGCGAAGTTTTTGGGCTTTGCCAAGCTTGGCGATGTGCTCTTTGTGCGCACGGAGGCTATCAAGCTAGGCAAGGTGCAGCTGGTACTAAGGCAGCGGATTTATAGAATCCAGACGCTTGGCGATGCGGATTCTAGCGGCGCTTTGGATTCTAGTGATACTCTAGATTCTAGCAACATTTGGGATTCTAGTAGCGCGCCAAAAACGCAGGCAAATCCCGCGCCAGAAACACAAGCAAATCACGCGCAAAAAGACTATATAGAGGAAAACTGCATATTTGATATGGTGGTGCGTATGGGCTATGTCGATGTGACAAATCAAAAACCAGCGCCTATACCAGCTAAGTTTTTAGAGATTTTGCAAACGATAAAGGCGGAGTAGAATCTAAAAGGCAGAATCCAAAAAAGCAGAATCTAAAAGCGGATTCTACAAACTTAGATTCTGCCAAACTTAGATTCTGCAATCTTAGATTCTGCCAAACGCACTAGAGCATAAACAACCCAAACAAAAGGCAAAAAATGCAACATATAGAAGGCAAACCAGACATCACCTACCCATGCCAATGGGAATACAGAATCGTAGGCGAGAAGCAGCATCGCATCGAGGAGATAGTGGGTGACATCATGCAAAAGCCCTATTATCTCGAGGTCAAAAACCACTCCAGCGGCGGGCGCTTCGTGTCGATGCACCTAAGCACGATGGTGGATAGCGAGGAGGAGCGCAATGAGATTTTCTCAAAGCTTGCCAATCATAAAGAAATCAAAATGGTGATATAGCCGCGAGAATCCACATCGCAAATCTGCATTACAAGAATCTAAGGCGCTTCAGAATCCAAGCCGCCAGAATCTAAACTAGAGAGAATCCACCCACCACTTTAAGCGCGCTTTAAACACTTTTATCATACATACCATATCCCAAACAATCACAAAGGACAATCATGCAACAACCACAACAAATAAAGGAAAAAATCACCAAGCTACTCTCCCAAGTGCTATACCCAAACTTTCAAAAAGACATCGTAAGCTATGGCTTTTTAAAAGAAGTCCGCGAAAGCAGCGGCGGCATCGAAGTGATGCTAAGCATACCTTCAAGCGACGCCACCATCGCCAAAGCCCTGCATGACAAAATCGACAATGTCTTGCAAAAAGAGGGCATAAACGCCACCATCACCATAAACACGCCAAAGCTAGCAGAATCCGCGCAAGCCCGCCAAGCCCCGCAGGCCAAAAACCTGCTCCCCCAAGTCAAGCATTTTGTCATGGTGAGCTCTGGAAAAGGCGGCGTGGGCAAATCCACCGCGTCCGCCAACCTAGCCGTAGCACTCGCGATGGAGGGCAAAAAAGTAGGGCTGCTCGATGCTGACATATATGGCCCAAATATTCCGCGTATGTTTGGACTGCAAGGTGTCAAGCCCAAGCTCGACCCAAGCGGTAAGCGCCTCATACCGCTAAACGCGTATGGCGTGGATATCATGAGTATGGGCGTGCTTTTTGAGGAGGGTGAGAGTCTGATTTGGCGCGGGCCGATGCTTATGCGCGCGATCACGCAGATGTTTAGCGATGTGGCGTGGAAGGATTTGGATATTTTGGTGCTTGATATGCCCCCGGGCACGGGCGATGCGCAGCTATCTATCGCGCAGAGTGTGCCTGTGAGCGCTGGCATCGCGGTCAGCACACCCCAGCTTGTGAGCCTTGATGATGGCGCGCGCTCGCTAGATATGTTTCAAAAGCTCTCCATTCCAATCGCTGGGATCATTGAGAATATGAGTAGCTTCATCTGCACATGCTGTGGCAGCGAGCAAAATATTTTTGGCAAAGATACCACGCTGCCGCTCGCGCAAAAATATGGCACGCAGATTCTGGCTAAAATCCCGCTAGATATGAGCGTGCGCGAGGGTGGCGATGAGGGCAAGCCGGTGGTGTATTTTGCGCCAGATTCTGCTATCGCCAAATCATACAGGAGCGCCGCACTCAAGCTGCTAGAATTCCTAGACAAAGTAGATAGCGAAAACCTCGCCACCAACGCGCAAATCCAACCGAGATAGGCGTTTAGCCAAAGAAGGCTTTAGGCAAAAAAGCTTTTGGCTAAAAGGCTTTGGCCGAAAAAGTGTGCGGTTACTTTGGCCAAAGAAGCGCGACAGTTGTTTTTAGCCAAAAGAAGCGTAGTAGTTATTTAACCAAAGAGGCATAGCAGTTGTTTGGCCGAAAAGCTTGGCGCTTTGCCTCGCCCGTCATTGCGAGGAAGCCGCAGACTGACGAAGCAATCTACAAAAGACACCAAAAAACACAAGGTGGATTTAAATCTGCGCGCACCAAATGGATTACTAAAGAAACTGACGCTTTGCTTCGCAACTATGTTGCTCGCAATGACAGAGGACGGTGCTGGATTGCTAAAGCAGTTTCTTTGGCAAAGCGCAAATTCTTTAATAAGGCATCAGCTTCTTTACATAATGACAAGCAAAGCAAAATTCTTTGGTGATGATAAAGTATACCCTCGCATCTTGATATTTATGTGAAAAGTCGCCTTATGGATTTTAAATTTTGCGCTTGCCAGCATTTACCTTTTTGGCTTTTTGTCAGAATCTGCTTTGCTAAATTCCCAGTTTTTATACTTTTTTGAGAAAAAATGGCAAAATTTCAGCTTTGGTTAAGTTTATTTTCTTATAATTCGTTGATTTTGAAAATCAAAACACCCAAAAGGAGCAAAAATGCTTTCAAAAGAAGTGATCAAAAAGCTAAACAGTCAAGTCGTCGAGGAAATGTATGCCTCAAACCTTTACCTAAGTATGAGTTCATGGTGCTACACACACCGATTTGACGGTGCTGGCGCATTTTTGTTTGACCATGCGAGCCAAGAGAGCGACCATGCCAAAAAGCTCATCACCTACCTAAATGAGACGGATTCTGCGCTGACTATCACGCAAATCGATAAGCCAGAAGCGGATTTTAAATCGTTACTAGATGTGTTTGAGCGCACTTATAAGCACGAGCTTAGCATCACCAAATCCATAAATGAGCTTGTGGAATTTACGCTCGCGCACAAGGATTATTCGACTTTCAACTTCTTGCAATGGTATGTGGCGGAGCAGCACGAGGAAGAGGCGCTTTTCCGCGGCATCGTGGATAAAATCAAGCTTGTCGGCGATGGCGGCAATAGCCTTTATCTAGTCGATCAATACATCAAGGGGTTAGCTGGAAAATAAGCCAAAAAGCTGGCAGGCGCGGGATCTTAGCGCGGCCAAACGCGCGCAAAGTAGGGTGCTCGGCACTGGGTCTAGGGCGCGGGCGCTGGATTCTGCGCGCGCGTGTTTGCTATGGTTTTTGGCAGAATCTAGCTTTAGATTCTGGTCCGCTAGCATTTGTGCTAGATTTTGCAAAATACCGCTTAGGTTCTAGTTGGATTCTGGTTCGCACTTTTTCTTATTTTGACTTTTGACAAAGTTTGCCAAAGTCTAAACAAATCACCACAACTAAACTTCGCTAAGCCTGCAAAACACGCGGGCTTAGCACCACTTACACCGACTGCAAAAACCGGATATACAGAAGCACTTTTTGTGTTATAATGATTGTAATATATCAAGCAAAAAAAGGAGCTAGAATGATTAAAATTAGAAAATCTAGCCTTTTATGGATTCCCGATTTGTTTGGTGGATTGGGCGCATTGGCAGTATTGGCATGTTTTGTTAGCATCCCTGTTTTTATAATCTTGCCTATTTGGTTTGAGTCTTTGAATGAAATAGCAGATGCTGTAATTATGAATATTTTTTACGCTTCCATCATTTTGCTTGGCGCGGTAGTTGTTTTTTATATACTTATGCCGCTATGGGCGCTTTTGTATGTTCCGCTCAAAATTTTGCAAGCCTTTTCCGCGCTTTTCGTGCAATTTGTGAGTGATGAGGAATATGAAGAACATCAAAAAATGAAGCAAGAAATCAGGCAAAAAATAAGTGCTAAATATGCAAAAGCGCAAGAATCTAGAAGCGCAGAATAAAAAAACATAGAATCCAAAAGCGCAAAATCAAATCGCTAGATTCTGCTAGAATCTAAATGCAAAATTATTTTGCGCTTTTGTATGTAATGTATTTATTGGCGATTTTTGGCTTGCGCTTTGGCGCATTCTGCGCATACACCGATAAACACCGCCGATACATCAGAAAGCTCATAGCCTGTTTTATACATCACGCTGCCTAGAAGCTCGCCCACATCCACATGCACATCTTGCAATTTACCGCATTTCTCGCAGCTTACATGTATGTGCTTATCGCTCGCGAGCTCGTATTTTTGCTTTTGCGTGGGGGCTTTGACCTCGCGCAGGATATCCGCCTCGCTCAAAGTCGCGACATTTTTATACACTGTGGCTAGCGAGATGCTAGGATGCAGCTTTTTGATGTGGCTATAAATATCCTCCACGCTGATATGCCCGCTTTTTTGTATTTGGTGCAAAATGGCGATGCGCTGGGGCGTGGATTTTAGGTTTTTATCGCGCAGCATTTCTTTGAATGATTCCGCGTGAAAAGATTCTGCGTGCAAAGATGCGGTATTTGCGCTAGAAGCGATATCAGACATGGCATACTCCATAAAATTAAAAGTGATAGAGATTTTTGTGCGAAAAATAGCAAAAAAAGTTAAACACAAAGTTAAATTTATGAGCGATAAAAGCAAATTGGCAAAAGTCAAATCGCCAAAAGCTAGAATCTAAATTGCCTTTTAAAGTTAAATATATTAGAATCCGCGCGTTTATCGCGCTTGTGAGCCTTGCCAAAAGCACCTTAAGCCAAATTGGCTAAAACGCAAGATTCGCGCCACAAGTTACAAAAATTTCAGACAAATTTAAGGAGTATGCGTGTTTGATACTATTAGCAATTCTTTGCGTTCTATCGCTTCCAAAATCCGCTTCAATGACGATGAAAAAGCCCTCGCGCGCGCGCTTGATGAGCTGAAAAAAACCCTGCTCAAAAACGATGTGCATCACAAGGTGGTGAAATCCCTACTAGAATCCATATCCGCGCAAACCAAGCAAAATGGCATCGGCAAGCAAAGCTTCATGGATGCGCTGCAATCAAGCCTTTTGCAGATTCTGGAAACCAGCGGGCATTATGGATTTGTCTATGCGCAAAAGCCGCCAACCATCGTGCTGATGTGCGGGCTGCAAGGTAGCGGGAAAACGACTACTAGCGCAAAGCTTGCTAATTACCTAAAAACGCGCGGCAAAAAGGCGCTGCTGGTGGCGTGCGATTTGGCGCGGCTAGCGGCGGTGAGCCAGCTAAAGATTCTGGGCGAGCAGATAGAAGTCGAGGTGTTTAGTCATGAAAATATCGGTGCTAGTGATGCGAGCAAGGCTAGCGTGCTAGATATCGCCAAGGCTGCTAGGGCGCATGCGATAGATAAAAATTTTGATGTGATGATAGTGGATTCTGCGGGGCGATTGGCGATAGATGAGGCGCTGATGGGCGAGCTAAAGAGCCTTTGTAAGCTGCTGGAACCGCATGAGAAGTTTTATGTCGCGGATTCTTTGAGCGGGCAAGATGGCATACGAAGCGCGCAGTCTTTCAAAGATGCGATCGGGCTTAGCGGCGTGATTTTGACGAAGTTTGACAGCGACTCAAAGGGCGGCATCGCGCTAAATATCGCATATCAGCTGCAAGTGCCGCTGCGCTTCATTGGGAGTGGCGAGAAGATCCCAGATCTTGATATTTTCATCCCTGATCGCATCGTATCAAGGCTCATGGGTGCGGGCGATATCGTCTCGCTGGCGGAAAAAACGGCTGGCGTCATCGATGAAAAAGAGGCGAAAAATATTAGTAAAAAGCTGAAAAAGGGGCAGTTTGGGTTTGAGGATTTTCTAAATCAAATCGAAAATGTCAAAAAACTAGGCTCAATGAGCTCGATAATGTCGATGATCCCGGGGCTTTCATCGATGGCGGGACAGCTTAAAGATGTGGATCTGGATAACTCGCAAGAGATCAAAAATATCCGCGCAATGGTGAATTCTATGACGAAAAAAGAGCGCGAGAATCCGGATCTGCTAAATGGCTCTAGGCGCAAGCGAATCGCAATGGGCGCGGGGCTAGAAGTGGCGGATATAAATCGCATCATCAAGCAGTTTGACAATGCTTCTAAAATGGCAAAGCGCTTGAGTCAAAAGGGCGGTATGCAAGAGCTTATGAATATGATGGGGCAAATGCGGGGAAGGGGGTAGGGCACCCAGTCTTTTTGTAGCCGATAATGCTGGCGTGATGACCGCGCCAGATGTTGATTTATGATTTGATTTTTTTTGGTACTTTGACTTGTGCGCAGCTTTTTAGATTCTGGGTTGTTTATTTTGCGCGCACTAGAATCCAAATTTTTAATATCTATTCTTAATACTACTACAAAACTTCAAAAATGTTTAATATTATGTTATATGATTGTGATTAGATACATTACCTTGTAAAGGGGCGCGAGATGAGTAGTATTAAGATTTTGGGGTTTGATATAGGTGTGGCAAGTATTGGCTGGGCTTTTGTAGAGGGCGATGAGATTAGGGATTGTGGCGTTAGGATTTTTACCAAAGCTGAAAATCCAAAAACTGGGGAATCTCTGGCGCTTCCAAGGCGCGAGGCAAGGGGCGTGAGAAGAAGGCTTGCGCGTCGTCGAGTAAGGCTAAACACCATAAAAAAGATAATATGCAAAGAGTTTGATTTGCGTTTGAGCGATTATATAGCAGATGATGGCGAGCTGCCAAAAGCGTATCAGACAAATAAGGACACCAAGAGCCCTTATGAATTGCGATATAAGGCGCTTAACGAACGACTAAGCAAAGAGGAGCTGGCGCGCGTGATTTTACATATAGCAAAACATCGTGGCTATGGCAATAAGCATGCAAAAGATGGCGACGACAAAGATTCTGGCAAGGTAAAAAAGGCTATTGGCGAAAACAAAACATTGCTAGAGCAAAAAGGGTATGAGAGTGTTGGTGAATATTGTTTTAGGGAGTTTTTTAAAAGCATAAAAGATAAGGATGGCGAGACGCACAATATTCCATCTCAAAATATACGCAATAAAAAGGGTAATTATGATAGATGTGTGTCGCAAAAACAACTAGAGGATGAGTTGAAGCTAATTTTTGCAAAACAACGCAAGCTTGGATTTAACAAAGAGTTTGAGGATGCGATTTTGGAAGTTGCCTTCTATCAAAGACCATTAAAAGATTTTGATGATAAAATAGGTGATTGTATATTTTTTGATAATGAAAAACGCGCACCCAAAGAAAGTATCAGTGCTATTGAGTTTGTGGCACTCACTCGCATCATAAATACGCTAAAATATCTTAGCAAAACCACCGGCGAAGTATATGAAAAAGAAATAATAAATAAAATTTGGCAAAAAATTCTAGAAAATGGCAAAATGACTTATGCAGAACTGCGCAAGATTTTGGCGCTAGATAGTTCGGTATTTTTTAAAGATAAAGACCTTGATTATACGCTTGGCATAAAAGAGGCTGAAAAAATAAAATTTATAGAATTTAAAAAGCTAATAAAGTTTAAAAAGGCGCTTGGTAGCTTTGATGGGCTTAGTCGCGAGATTTTAGACAATATTGCTATGCAAATAGCCATCACAAAAGATAGGCAAAGATTACTAGAAAAATTAGAAGTCTTTCCGCTCAATAAAGAACAAAAAGAAAATCTAAGCCAGCTGAATTTTTCAAAGTATATAGATTTGAGCTTAAAGGCGCTGAATCAGATTCTGCCCTTTATGCGAGAGGGTAGGCGATATGATGAGGCAAAAGATGATGCTAAGCTGCAAGAAAAGGCAAAAAATACCAAAAAAGAAGAGTTTTTGCCACCACTTAAAGAATTTGATCTAAATTTGACAAACCCTGTAGTGGCGCGCGCATTGGCAGAGTTTCGCAAGGTGCTCAATGCTTTGTTAAAAAAATATGGTAAGGTGCATAAAATCCACTTGGAGTTTGCGCGAGATATGAGGCTGGATTTTGATGAGCGAGAGAGGCTAATATCGATACAAAATGATAATTTTAATAAAAGACAACTTGCAGAGGATTTTTGCAAGGAGCATGGGCTTGAGCCAAGCAATGCCAATATTTTAAAAATAAAATTATGGCAGGAGCAGCAATGGCATTGCATGTATAGTGGCGAATTAATAGGCATACCAGATTTAAAAGACCCTACAAAGCTACAAGTCGATCATATCTATCCATATTCCAGAAGTTTTGATGATAGCTATACAAATAAGGTTTTGGTGCGTGCCGAGTGGAATCAGGAAAAAGGTAATCACACACCATTTGAAGCATTTGGTGGTGATAAAAATAAATGGGATAAAATTGTAGCGCTTGCAGAAAAACTCCCGCCATCAAAAAAGCTAAATCGTAGTGAGAAGTCTAAAAAAGATAAGCTATTGGATGAAAAATTTAATGATAAAGAGCTTGGATTTCTCGCTAGAAATATTGTAGATACAGGCTATATAGCGCGACTAGTGGCAAAATATATTGATATGTATTTGGAGTTTTTGCCGCTGGAAGAAAATGAGAATACCTCACTTGCTAGGGGAGAAAAAGGAAGTAAAAAGCATATCGGCATAGTAAATGGCAGGCTGACTTCTGAGGTTAGGCACAATTGGGGGCTTGACCCAAAAGATAGGGATAATCACTTGCATCATGCAATAGATGCCATAGTGATTGCCTATATGAATGATAAAAGGATAAAGGCTTTTGCAGACTTTAGGAGGTTAAAGGAGCTAAAAATAAAGAGATATGGTCGCGAAATAACAGAAGATGAATATCAAGAAAAGAAAAAAGAGTTGTCATGCGCGCCATTTGATGATTTTCGTAATCGCACCCTAGAAAATATAGATAAAATCTTTGTATCAAGACCGCCTAGAAAAAGAGCCAGAGGCACATTGCACGAGGAAACTTTTTACTCCATTGATGATAAAAAATTGCTAAAGGCATATGGTGGAAAAGAGGGCATGCAAAGGGCATTGTCACTGGGTAAAATCCGCCAAATAGGCACAAAAATTGTAAAAAATGGCACGATGGTGCGCGTGGATATTTTTAAAGATAAGCGGGGTAGATTCTATGGGGTGCCTATTTATACAATGGATTTTGCACTCGGTGTGCTGCCAAATAAGGCAGCCGTGTCTGGTAAAGACAAAAATGGATTAATAAAGGAGTGGGCAGAAATGGATAGCGGATATGAATTTTGCTTTAGCCTTTTTAAAGATGATTTGATATTGGTGCAGAGAAAAGAAATGCAAGAGCCAGAGCTTTGCTATTTTGTAAGTTTTGATTCTAGCAATGCGCAAATAGATGTAAGGAGTCATAATAATCATTTTTCTGTGCTTAATGAAAACCAAAAGCTGCTTTTTAAAAGCGCTACGCAGGCAGAAGTGATCGGAGAAAGCATCGGCATACAGAATCTAAAAGTATTTGAAAAATGGCATGTATCGCCGCTTGGGGAAGTGCGCAAGGCCGAATTTAGCCCAAGAGGTGAGGCAAAACTCAAAACAAGCAAAAAGCGCAAAAAGTAGCGATAGCATAGTAAAAATAGTAAAAAATTAGCGGCGCAGAATCCAAAGCAGCAGCACTTAAAAAGCCAGAATCTAAAGGCTAAAAATGTCAATATAGCACACGCCAGCACAAAGGAAGCAAAATGTTTGATTCTGCGTTTCGCACGCTGTTTTTAAGCACTAAAGCGCACCTTAGCCTAAACAACAAATTTTAGCATAAAAAGATTTATGAAGTGGCTAAAACTGATGATTTTATGCGAGCCAAAAAACGAGTATTTTAGCATAAAAAGATTTATGAAGTGGCTAAAACTAATAGAACACACACTAAAAATACTACTAAATTTTAGCATAAAAAGATTTATGAAGTGGCTAAAACTAATTCGCGCGAGATATGCAAACACAAAGGATTTTAGCATAAAAAGATTTATGAAGTGGCTAAAACATAATCACGCTTCCTTTATGCATATTTGCAATTTTAGCATAAAAAGATTTATGAAGTGGCTAAAACAATAGTCTACAATATAAACACCTCTTCCATATTTTAGCATAAAAAGATTTATGAAGTGGCTAAAACTAAGTTAAATTTGTCATTGGCTAACATTTAGTATTTTATCATATAATACATAAATGGATGGCATTTTATTTGCATTTTGTGTATAAAATTGCTTGGTAATCAAACTAATGAGGGTATATAAGCCTAGTCAGGTGCATCAAAATAAGCATAATTTTGTCCATATTGTTATTTAAGCGCTAGACTTGTTGTAATAGAGCAGGCAAACATTATTGCGACTTGACATATATCACCAAAAATACCAATGTAATGCGAATTCTGATTTTCTGATTTTTGTGCGGCAAATCTAGAACTAAATAGTCAAAATAGGCGCCAAGACAATTGCAAAAAACATAAAATACGAATGAATAATCTAAAAAGCCTTTGTGCGAGTAGCACATTGTATTCGCGTATAATGATGACAGAATGCAAGGCAATGTTATAATAAAACATCTGTAAATACTTGCAGCATACTGCATGTAACTTATTGGCAAATTGGTGTATTATATAAAATAGTATCCATTGTTCAATATCCAAAATTTCTTGACAGGCTTTCCCATCTTATTTTTTTGCCTGTACAAAATCATCCATATGCATGGATGCAAATAAGCGCAACGCGGTTTTTGGATCTTTTGGAGATTGATGGCTTGATGGGATTGCTTATACCTTTTGTTGGTGTGCCAGAGGGCATGGTTGTTAGCGCAACATGTGACAAGATAAATAAGGTTGCGCCAACGGCATCAACTTTTCCGCTTTTTGTCATTGCGAGGTTTTAAAAATCCGAATATACGATCTATTAAAACATTAAAATCTAATTTTGCATTTTTGTCTGTTCTTGTTTTGCCTTATCATCGTTTGCTTTTTGTGTGAGGATTCAATCCAATGAATATTGGCTCTTGATTTTGTGTATCTCCATGATACATGTAGTATTTTCAAGGCCGTTGTGCTTATGCATAAAACTTTATTTAGCTGAAAGATTTTTGCTGCTTTTTGTAGATTAAAAAACCTTTGCCTTGTTTTTGCCATTTTGTTTCTTGCAATGATGATAAATCTTTGTACAATCAATCATTTTGCATCATTTCCCCGATTTAGATTCTGGGGTGTTTTGGATGAGGGCGGCTTCATAGAGGAAGATGGAGGGCCGGTAGTCGATGTTTTTCATCGCGTCGCGGCTGGCGTAGGAGAGGTAGAGGATTTCTTTGGCGCGCGTGATTGCCACATAAAACAGCCGCCGCTCTTCTTCGAGGCTCCCGCCTTTGGCGATGAGCTTTAGGTTTGGGAATCTGCCCTGCATCAAATCAATAACAAACACCATCCCAAACTCAAGCCCCTTGCTAGCGTGGATGCTTAGCAGATTTACGCCGCTTCCTTGCGTGTTTTCGCTGCTGCCTAGCACCATCGCGTTTAAAAACCTGCCTAGATTCTCGTAGTTTTTGGCGATGTCTTGGAGTAGCAGCATTTTGCGCTCGATTTTTTCGCGCGCGTCTATTTTGCGCTCTGGGTCTATCACGCCATCTTTGTTTTTGGCGCGTTGGGTGCAAAGCATCTCTACTATATGCTGATAAAAGTCGCTTTTGGCGATGTTTGCGATGAGTGGGCGCGGGTGCGTGCCTATATCATGCGAGCGCACGATCTCAAAAAGCGCGCTTAAAAATTTCGCACCCTCAAAAGTAAGCTTGGGATGTGATAGTATCGGATTCCCGGCAAATCGCGGATGCACGACATCATCAAACTTTTTGGTATCTTGCAAGGTGAAAAAATCATCAAAAAGCCCAAGTTGCGAGTTTTTCGCTCGCTTTTCAAAGGGGCGGATGCTAGTATCTGGCGAGAGTAGCCCGCGCCTCGCATTTCCTTCGCCTAGCCTGCTTAAGCCTTCATAGATCTCTTTGCCTATCGAGCTTCCGATGCCAGAGCCATAGCTTAACACATGGATATATGCCATCATATCTTTGTGGTTGTATAAAAGCGAGCAGATATCTAGCATGAGTGCCACTTCTTTGGCATCAAAAAAGCTCACGCCACCTTTGCGCTTGGAGGGGATGTTTAGCTCTCTTAGCAGTGCTTCGCAGCCATCGGCTGAAGAGTTGTTGCGGAAAATGATAGCAATGTCATCAAGCGGATAATTCGCTGTCATGATTCTGCGCGCGATGTCTTGGTATTGGGCAAATAGCTCATCATACACGAGCAGTTTTGGTGGGATTGGCTCGGTGTTTTTGATGACTTCTAGGCGTTTGGGGTAGATTCTCTCGTTTTTTTCTATCACGCGGTTAGCAAGGTCTAGGATGTATCTAGTCGAGCGGTAGTTTTTGCTAAGCGTCCAGACTCGAGAATCCGCATAGGTGCTTTGAAAGCTAGAGATAATAGAGATGTCTGCGCCATTAAACGCATAGATGCTTTGGTCATAGTCGCCCACGCAAAAAAGGCTTTTTGGTGAGAGCGCGTGTATGACTTGGTTTTGCAAGGGGTTTGTGTCTTGGTATTCATCGCATAGTATTTCTTGATAGGGGCAGTCTATCGCGCGCATTTCTTTGGCATACTCGATAAGCAAATCATTATAATCCATATAATTATGCGCTTTTTTGAGTGCATTATACTCATCAAAAATGCCCTCATATATCTCGATATACGCGCTATGATCGCTGCCTCTTGATGATAGCCACTCTTCAAAGCTTTCGTTATTTCTAGCGTTTAGGAAAAGTGAGTAGATATCAAACAAATATTGTGCAGAATATGGCGGCGTGTTTGTTTGATTGGTATATACGCGCGATTGTGCGATGCTTTTGAAAAGCACTTTTAGCTCTTTTGGCTGTTTTAGGCTTATGGCGTATTTTTCTTTTAGATATCTGTAGCACACAGCATGAAAAGTGCCGCATTCTATTTGGTTTGCGATATTGCCAAAGCGTTTGGCTACGCGCGAGATCATCTCTTGGGAGGCTTTGTTGGTAAAGGTTAGCAGCAGTATTTCTTGTGGATTTATGCCACTTTCTAGCAGATGTGCTATGCGCCCCACGATAGTAGAGGTTTTGCCTGTGCCTGCGGAGGCGATGATGAGGTTATGTCCCATAGGCGCAGTAGCAGCATTATACTGCTCGGTGTTTAGGTTGCTAAGAGGCATTATCTATCGACGCTTTTTATGATTTCATCTATTACCATATCCACCGGCGCAAACGCGCGCTGAATGACTTTGAGCGGTGTTTTTAGCAAATCTTGTGCGAGGCTTATTTGGGTTTTGGGGTCTTGGAGGGTGCCGCGCACGCTTACTTGCGTCGTCACACGCCCATCTTTGCCTAGCAGCAGATAGCCTACGATTGGGATTTTGTTTAGAATCCCGCTTAGGTTTTTTAGCGTAGAGATAGAGAGCCCCATATCCACTTCTTGCGTGTCTATCTCGATAAATCCATTCCCCACGATATCCATAGATTTGCCGGTTAGGTCTATGGATTCTAGTCCCACATATTGCGTGTTTAGCGACACTTTTATTTTGCCTTTGCTTACTTCATAGCCTTTAGAGCTAAGTGCTGGGCTTCTAAACATCACAAGTGAAGGGATTGTATCAATAAGCCCTATGATATTTTGCGCGATAGCAAAGCCTACGAAGCTTGTATTTTGCATGCTTATTTCGCCATTGAAAATCTCTTCTTTGTAGATTCCACCCATCTCAAACAGCCCGCCATCCACGATTTTGCGCCCGATGACGCGGTTTAGAAAATCCCCGCTGAAATTCCCCGCTTTAAACAAAACATTGCCATGAATTATATCGATGTTTGCGATGCCATTTTTGTAAGTGGCATCAGCGCTTATGCGATCATCGCGGATTTTGGCGTTGAAATCATCAAATGGCAGCGTGATATCTTTGAAAAATCCTACGACATTTTCGGCTTCTATGGCGATGATTTTGGGTTTTATGTTGTTTTGGCGCTCATATCGCCTTTTTTGACGCAAAAACTCACTCTCTAGCAGAATCTGCTCTCGAGTGAAAACCGCCTTTTTCTCACTAGAAGTGCTAAACGCCTCTTGTATCGCTGGAATCTCGCTAGAAAGCAGGCTATCAATATCCACATCTATATCTTTGAAACTCGCTAGCACGGTATTATCATACAAATCTAGCCCGATGAGTTCATCCTCGCTTTTTATTTGCAATTTGTCATTGGCATAGATTCCGCGGAATGAAAAATCTTTGATAACCTGCTTTTGCTTATCAAGCAAAAATGAAGGAAAGTCGATGATACTTACACCAAAGCTAAAATCCTTCGCCCCTCTAATATGCACGAACGCGCTGCCTTGCGAAAGCCCCAGATAGCGCATAAGCGGCGAGTATGGCGCGAATTTGGCAAAGTTTGTGATGTTTGCTTTTATCTCTTCGCCTAGCACTTGCGCTTGCACATCAAGAGTCGGGATGCTGATAAGCACCGGGTCTTGCGCAAAATCCACTTCTATGTCAATCTGTGGCAGGCTCTCTTGCGTGGCGCTAAAAATATCATAGGTGAATTTTTGCTCATCTTGATGTTTGATAAGCTCGATGATTTTTGCCTGCATGACTTCTGGGCTCATGGGTTTGGTGAAATCTAGCTCCACGCCATTGGTGCGATAGGTGCTTGGGGCTTGTTTTTTGGGTTTTGCGGCGGGTTGGGCGTCGTTGTCGCTTGCTTCGTTTGTGTCGCTCGTGTTGTTTGCGTTGCTTGTTTCGCTCGTGTTATTTGCGTTGTTTGTGTCGCCTGCTTCGCTTGTGTCGCCTTCGTCATTTTTGATAGCTTCTTGGTTTTGCGCGGATTCTTGGGTTTGGCTTTGTTCTTGTGTTGGCGCTATTTCTTGGGCGGCAGAATCTGGCGCGCTAGATTCTGGATTTTCTTGTGTAGCTGGCGCGTTTTCTTGCGTGTCATTTGGCGCGCCCTTTTGTGTGGCGGATTCTGCGCTAGAATCTGGATTTGCTTGCGCGCTAGATTCTGACATATTAGATTCTGCTTCTTGTGGCTCTTGCGTGGCTGGATTTATGGGCGCGGTTGGGTTATGGATACTGCTTTGCTCCACATCTTCGCCAAACTCGAGAATCTCTTCTTGCGGCGCTTGTGAAGCATCGGGCGCTTTTGGCAAAATGATAGAATCTTGCGGATTATTTGGCGCGCTGGCATTCGTGGTGCTTGGCGCAGTTGGTGTGCTTGGCGTGTTTGTTGTGGGTGTGTTTATCGCGGGCGCGTTTGGTGCGGCTGGCTTGGTGTTTGGATTAGAATCTAGCTTGACATAGCCATCACTGCCATCATTATCGCTACTATCGCTAGATTTAGATTCTGCATTTTGAGATTCTGGGTTGGAATCTGATTTGGATTCTGGCAAAGCGGTAGTGTTTGATGCGTAATGCGCGAAGTTTCTGATAGGCACTCTAGTAAATGAGCCAAAAGGATACTCAAACGCGCGCAATGCGCTTGTCAAATGCGCGCTGGATTTTGCCAAATGCTTGGCGCGAGAATCTGATTTTGCGCTAGATTCTGCACCACTTGCACCACCAGCGCTCGCGCCACCAGAATCCATATTTTGCCCGCTAGATTCTGCACCACTAGAATCCTCGCTAGAATCCGGCGCAAAATCATTTTCCCTAGATTCTCTCTCTCTTGATTCTTGTATATCTTGGATTTCATTAGAGATTTCATCTTGCATTTTATCTAGCCCATCGATATGCCTAAAAATCTCTTTTGGCTGGATGAGGCGCTGATTTACATCGGGGTTGGTGCTGACGCGCAGTGCGTGGATGAAGAGGCTTGTTTTTATCTTTTTGTCCGCGAGGCTCAAGCGCGATTTGGTATCGATGTCAAATAGATTCTCATAGCGCGTGTTTTGCGTCCATATATCCACATAGCTATCTTGTATCTGTGGCGTTATGTTGATAGCGATATTTGCCTGCTTGGTGCTAAAATTTTGCCCCGAGATGCTGATGAGCCCATCTTGCGCGTTTATCTCGCCTTTAAGCGAGACATGCGCCTCCTCCTCAAAAGCGACATTTATATCTAGCTTTGCCTTAGTTTGCGCGTCTATAGAATCTAGCGGGATTTTCACATGATATATCGCTAGCAAATCGCGCAGTGCTTGCGTATAGTCTAGCTGCTCGGCGCGCGCTTGTATGCTAAGGGTTGGCACATCTTTTGGAAGCGTGAAAATAAGCCTTGAGCCAGCAAGGCTAGTGGTGTCAAACTTGATATCATCTGGCTCAAGCACCGCTTGCATATTGGCGACTTTTATCTGCGCTGATTTGGCGGCAAAGGGCTGCAGGCTCGGGTCTAGCTTGTAGTTTGGCTTGCTTACTAGAAGCGTCATTTTGGCGTTTTCCATAAGCGTTTTGAAAAACTTTTTGTCATTTAGCGTGATGTCAAAGCTAGCGGTTTTTATCTCCATAGTATCAAAGCTAAGCGCGTCAAAAAGCCATTTATCAAGTGCGGGCAGCACATTTGGCGCGCTTTGAGCCAAACTTTCGCGCAAGAAGTCGAGATTTTTTATTTTGGAGGTTTGTGCTTTTAGCACGAGGCGCTTGAGATCGCTTGTGCCTTGCAGAAATATTTTGATGCCAGAATTTTTGAGATCTTGGCTTTTGGATTCTGCATTTTTGGCGCTAGAATCCGCGCTAGAATCCACGCCAGAATCTCTAGAATCTAGCTTTTTAGATTCTGCATTTGCGCTTGATAGAAATGGACTGATAGCCAGCCCAAAGCCGATTTGCCCGCTAGAGCTAGCATACAAAATCCGCCCCGCTACTTCCATATTTGGCTCGATGATATGGAGTTTTTTGATGTTTAGCTCGATTTTATTATCTTGGCTTTGGACATCAAACACCGCTTCAAGCTTAGGAAAATGCAGCAAATAATGCTCGCCATCATACAAAATCGACGCGACATAATCATCGCTCAAAATGATGCGCTCCACGCCCAGCTGCTCGAAATACGCCAGCCCCCAAAGGGCGTATTGTATGTAGCTGCCGATTTGTTTGAAATCTAGCTTAGAATCCTTTTTGCCAGATTTTTCACTCTTTTTCATTTGCTCGCGCAGATCCACTTCTTGTGCTTGCAAAATAAACTTTTTATTGAGTTTTAGGTAGAATCCTTTGATTTGTATGTCAGATATTTTTAGATTCTCGATTTTGATGCCATCTGAAAGTATCTTGAGACCACTAAAAAGGGCGACAATGGTTACAAAGAGGATGATAAATACGCTTAATAATCTTTTGGATGGGGTTTTTCTCATAATCTTAGCTATCTTTTTTTATTTGGGATTGCCTATACAAAGCACGCCGATAGTCAATGTGCCACAAGGTTCGATAGCCAGCATTATAGCATATCTATCAAAAAATGGATTTGATATTAACCAATTCGACAAAAACATTTTGCGCCTTTTGGGCAAACCGCAAAGCGGCGCGATAGATATGAGCCAAGCGATACAAATCTACACCAAAGCAGATTCTGCCAAAGGCTATGCTATCGCCAAAGGCGACTTCCTCTACTATCTCACCGCCGCCAAAGCAGCGCAGCAGAGTATCACGCTGATACCAGGTGAGACGATGTATTTTTTCATCCAAAATATCGCTAGCGAGCTAAACCTAAACGAAGCCAAGCTCTGGGAAGCGTATCACAAATACGCGCCCTATGATGATGGCGTGATACTGCCAAACACCTACAAAATCCCTTCACAAATAGATGAAGACAAACTCATCTCAAACCTCATCGCGCGCTCGATGCAAATACATGAGAATCTAGCCACAAAGCATTTGGGGCGATACGAGCAAAATGAGTGGTTTAGATATGTCTCTATGGCTTCTATCGTGCAAAAAGAGGCGGCAAATATACAAGAGATGCCAATAGTCGCTGCTGTGATTTATAATCGCATAAATATCGGTATGCCTTTGCAAATGGATGGCTCGCTAAACTATGGCAAATACTCGCATCTAAAAATCACGCCAGAGCGCATAAGAAACGACGCCTCGCCTTATAACACCTATCGCAACAAAGGCGTGCCACCAGCACCGGTGGGAAGTGCTAGCATCGAGGCGATAGAGGCGGTGCTAAATCCGGCTAGCGTGGATTATCTCTACTTCGTGCGTAACAAAAACGGCACGCATTCATTTAGCAAGACATTTAAAGAGCACCGAGAGAATTTTAATAAGTAGGGGAAAATTGACAAGTAGGGGATTTTGATAAGTGGAGATTAATAAGCGGAGGGGATTTGATAAATAGCTTATAAAGGAGCCAAAATGATAATGCAGAATCTTAGGAAAACTACAAAACGCGAGCAAAATGCAGAATCTAAAAATGCCAAAAAACTTTTTTCGTCATTACTAAAGAAGCTGCGCTTTACTGAAGAAACTCACTTCGTTCGTTTTGCGAGGAGCGAAGCGACGAAGCAATCCATTTTGGTAAAATGACGACGACAAAACTTAAAAGGAGCCAAAAATGAAACACATAAATCAGAATCTAAAAAACCTAGCATTTATCGCCATAGCCACGCTTGGCTTGATGTTTAGCGCTTGCTTTGACCCAAAGATTAATACCAAATTAGATTCTAGCCCGAGCCTCAAAAACACAAACCCTTTGACCGACAAATCAAAGCACATTTACCACCCAAAAAATCGCGATGAACTCGTGCAGCTGCTAAAAGATGAAAGCATAAAGCTAGACACGATAGATACGAGCAAAATTACTAATATGGGTTGTTTGTTTGCGAATATGTTTCATGTTAGTTATTGCCCTGAATTAAAGGCAATAGAAGAAATAGAGCACTATGCAAGACAATGTCAAAATACCGCTGAATATAGAAAGGATTTTGGCGGGATTGAGACTTGGGATGTGAGTAAGGTTACAGATATGAGTTTTATGTTTGCTTCAGTAAAATCCTTCAACCAGCCGCTTAATTCTTGGAATGTCGGTAATGTAAAAGATATGAGCAGTATGTTTTGTGAAGCATATTCATTTAATCAACCGCTTGATAAATGGAATGTTGGCAAGGTAGAAAATATGAGCGGTATGTTTTTTGGCGCAACATCCTTTAACCAACCACTTGATAAGTGGGATGCAAGTAAAGTAAAAGATATGGCTCATATGTTTAGCGATACAATACTCTTTAACCAACCGCTTAATAAGTGGAATGTGAGCAATGTAAAAAATATGAGCGGTATGTTTCTTAGAGCGGATTTATTTAACCAGCCGCTAGACAAATGGGATGTTAGCAATGTGGAGGATATGGGTGCTATGTTTTGGGGCGCAATACCATTTAACCAGCCTTTAAATTCTTGGGATGTAAGTAATGTAAAAAATATGAGCGGTATGTTTGCTTATACAAAATCTTTTAATCAACCACTAGATAAATGGAATGTCAGCAATGTGGAGAATATGGGTGAAGTGTTTCGGGGCGCAAAATCATTTAACCAGCCGCTAGATAAATGGGATGTAAGTAGCGTTACAAATATGAGTCATATGTTTAGCGATACAATACTCTTTAACCAACCGCTTAATAAGTGGAATGTAAGTAAGGTAAAAATATGAGCGGTATGTTTCTTAGAGCGGATTCATTTAACCAGCCGCTAGACAAATGGAATGTCAGTAATGTGGAGAATATGGGTGATATGTTTTGGAGCGCAATATCATTTAACCAACCTCTAGATTCTTGGAATGTCGGTAATGTAAAAAATATGAGCCATATGTTTTATGATGCAAAATCTTTTAACCAGAATTTAGATTCTTGGAATACGCGCAATGTCAAAATTATGAGAGGCATGTTTGTTGGCTCGCCACTAGAATCCAAACCGCCAAAATGGTATGACTCTTCTAAAAGTCATATTGATGTTGATGGTTGCTAAAGCAAACTCAAAAGGAGCAAAAATGACAATGCGAAATCTAAAACTGCTAAAAACGCTACAAAACGCCCGCGCGACGCAAAATCCAAAAACATTAAATCTAAAGACGCTAAAATCAAAAATATCAAATCTAAAAATGTTTAAAAAGCTAGCCCTTGCCTGCCTTTTTGCGCTAATGCTAGATTCTAGCCTGCAAGCCAACACAAACCCCTTGACTGACAAATCAAAACACATTTACCACCCGCAGACGCGCGATGAGTTCGTGCAGTTGCTAAAAGATGAAAGCATAAAGCTAGATACGATAGATACAAGCAAGATAAAAGACATGAGCTTTTTGTTTGCGAATATTGGCGATGAGTGCTATAGCTTAAGATATATAGAACTTGAAACATATATACCAAATTGCAAAAACAATGCTAGAGCGCGAAAAGATTTTAGCGGGATTGAGACTTGGGATGTTGGCAGGGTAAAAGATATGAGCGGTATGTTTGTTGGTGTAACATCCTTTAACCAACCGCTTAATTCTTGGGATGTTGGCAAAGCTACAAATATGCAGATGATGTTTTATAAAGCTTGCTCTTTTAATCAGCCCCTAGATTCTTGGAATGTGAGTAATGTTACTAATATGAGCCTTATGTTTTATGGCGCAGAATCCTTTAATCAGCCGCTTAACTCTTGGGATGTAAGCAAGGTAAAAAATATGAGCGAGATGTTTAAAAATGCAATATCGTTTAACCAGCCCCTAGATTCTTGGGATGTGAGTAAGGTTACAGATATGGATAGTATGTTTAGTGGTGCAGAAGCTTTTAACCAGCCGCTAGATAAATGGGATGTAAGTAGCGTTACAAATATGAATCATATGTTTAGTCACGCAAAATCTTTTAATCAGAATCTTAATTCTTGGAATGTAAGTAGCGTTACAAAAATGTGGGGCATGTTTAATGAAGCTCACTCCTTTAATCAGCCACTAGAATCTTGGGATGTCTCTAATGTAAAAGATATGAGTTTTATGTTTTTTGGCACAGAATCTTTTAATCAGCCGCTAAACTCTTGGGATGTGAGTAATGTTGCAACTATGGGTGATTATGTTTATGGACACAAAATCCTTCAATCAGCCGCTAGATAAATGGGATGTAAGTAGCGTTACAAATATGAATCATATGTTTTTTGGCGCAAAATCCTTTAATCAGCCGCTAGATTCTTGGGATGTAAGTAATGTTGAATATATGGGTTTTATGTTTTATGATGCAAAATCGTTTAATCAAAATCTAGATTCTTGGAAAGTAAATAAAGAGGCAAATCAGGAATATATGTTTGGACACTCACTGCTAGAATCTAACCCGCCGAAGTGGCATAAGAAATAAGGCAAAATCGCTAGAATCCAAAAAAGTGCAGAATCTAAATTTGTCGTTGCCAAAAACCTTCCTTGTCATTACTAAAGAAGCTACGCTTTACTGAAGAAACTCACTTCGTTCGTTTTGCCAAATAAATCTCGCGCTTCTTTCGTCATTGCGAGGAGCAAAGCGACGAAGCAATCTATAAAAATGCAATCTATAAAAATGCAAGTGGATTGCCGCGCTCGAGCTATGCTCTCGCTCGCAATGACAGATAAGGCTAATTGATTACTCAAAGAAGTTAGTTTCTTTAAGTAATGACGATAACAAAACTTAAAAAGCGACAAAAGCGCTAGAATCTAAAAACAACTTAAAGTATAATGCCAAAACCAAATCGCAAGGAGTCAAAAATGAAGTATATAAATCAGAATCTAAAGAAACTAAAAAATGCCAGCGAAGCGTGGAATCTAAAAAATCTACAAAACACTAGCAAAGTGCAAAATCTAAAAATGCTAGCCTTTATCGCCATAGCTGCGCTTGGCTTGATGTTTAGCGCTTGTAATATTTTTTCAAACAATGCAGCAAATACAAACCCGCTCACTGATAAATCAAAGCATAAATACCACCCACAAAATAGGGATGAATTAGTAGAATTGTTAAACGATGAATCTATAAAGCTAGATACGATAGACACGAGCAAGATCACGGATATGAGCTTGTTATTTGCAGATACTTCTAGCTATAGATGCGATAAATTATTAAAGATAGGACTTAAGTCATATATGCGAAAGTGCGAAAATACAGCTGACGAACGAAAAGACTTTAGCGGAATTGAGACTTGGGATGTGAGTAATGTAATAGATATGAGTGCTATGTTTTATGAAGCACACTCATTTAATCAACCGCTTGATTCTTGGGATGTTAGCAAGGTAAAAATATGAGTTCCATGTTTTATTATGCAGAGTCATTTAATCAGCCGCTTGATTCTTGGAATGTCCGTAATGTTACAGATATGAGTTCCATGTTTTATAGGACACGCTCATTTAACCAACCGCTTGATAAATGGAATGTTAGCAATGTTACACATATGAGTGATATGTTTTCTGAAGCGCAATCATTTAACCAACCTTTAAATTCTTGGAATGTGAGTAAGGTGGAAAATATGAGCAGCATGTTTTATGAAGCACACTCATTTAATCAGCCGCTTGATAAATGGAATGTTAGTAATGTTACATATATGAATGGTATGTTTGATAGAGCATATTTATTTAATCAACCGCTTGATTCTTGGGATGTGAGTAAGGTAGAATCAATGGGGTCTATGTTTGCTAAAGCACGCTCATTTAACCAACCCCTAGATTCTTGGAATGTTAGCAAGGTTACATATATGCATGCTATGTTTGCTCATGCAGAATCCTTTAATCAGCCGCTTAATTCTTGGGATGTTGGTAATGTAAAAGATATGGAGGCTATGTTTGCTGGAGCACGCTCATTTAACCAACCCCTAGATTCTTGGAATGTTAGCAAGGTTACAGATATGAGTTCTATGTTTTATGAAGCAATCTCATTTAACCAACCACTAGATTCTTGGAATGTTAGCGAGGTCATAGATATGGATGAGATGTTTAAAGGCGCGCAATCTTTTAATCAACCGCTAGATTCTTGGGATGTGAGTAATGTAAAAAATATGAACTGCATGTTTTGTGCCGCAAAATCATTTAATCAGAATCTAGATTCTTGGAAAGTAAATGCATACAAAGGCCTTCATATGTTTAAAGACTCACCATTAGAATCTAATTCGCCGAAGTGGCATAAGAAATAAGGCAAGATTACCCGGAATCCAAAATCGCTAGAATCTGCAAAGCACAGAATCTAAAGCGACTTTTGAAGTATAATGCCAAAACTAATTGCTAAGGAGTCAAAAATGAAACACATAAATCAGAATCTAAAGAAACTAAAAAACGCCAGCAAAGCGCAGAATCTAAAACAGCTAGCCTTTATCGGCATAGCTGCGCTTGGCTTGATGTTTAGCGCTTGCTTTGACTCCAAACTCAACGCCAGCCTAGATTCCAAACCCAACTCCAAGCTTAATGCCAAATTAGATTCTAGCCTAAGCTTCAAAAACACAAACCCCTTGACTGACAAATCAAAGCATAAATACCACCCAAAAACTCGCGCTGCATTAGTAAAACTACTCAAAAATAAAAAAATCAAGCTAAACACGATAGATACGAGCAAAATCACTGATATGAGTTTTTTGTTTGCCGATGCTTCTTTTGATGGATGCGAAGAATTATTGGAAAATCTGAAGCTTAAATCATATATGAAAAATTGCAAAAATTCCGATGCCGAGCGAGAAGACTTCGAAGGGATAGAGACTTGGGATGTGAGTAATGTCACAGATATGACCGCTATGTTTTTTAGCGCATATTATTTCAACCAGCCGCTAAACTCTTGGAATGTCAGTAATGTAAAAAATATGAACGGTATGTTTTGGGGCGCAACATCTTTCGACCAGCCACTAAACAGCTGGGATGTCAGTAATGTTACAGATATGAAAAAAATGTTTGATTATGCAAAATCCTTTAACCAGAATCTAAACTCTTGGGATGTGAGTAATGTAGAAGATATGGAAGCAATGTTTTTAAAAGCAGTATCCTTTAACCAGCCGCTTGATAAATGGAATGTCAGCAAGGTTACAAATATGATCCATATGTTTAGCAAAGCAATACTCTTTAACCAACCACTTAATAAATGGGATGTCAGCAAGGTTACAAGTATGCATGGTATGTTTTATGAAGCTTATTCCTTTAACCAGCCACTAGATTCTTGGGATGTCAGCAAAGTAGAAAGCATGAGATTTATGTTTGCAAGAGCAGCATCCTTCAACCAGCCGCTAAACTCTTGGAATGTCAGCAATGTTGCGGATATGAGTTTTATGTTTTATTTTGCGCTACACTTTAACCAGCCTCTTGATAAGTGGGATGTGAGCAATGTAAAATATATGGATGAAATGTTTAAGAATGCATACTCCTTCAATCAGTCGCTAAACTCTTGGAATGTTGGCAAGGTAAAAGATATGCAGAGCATGTTTAAAGGCGCGCAATCTTTCAACAAGCCGCTTGATAAATGGAATGTGAGTAATGTAGAAGATATGGAAGAAATGTTTTTGGGTGCAAAATCTTTTAACCAGAATCTAAACTCTTGGGATGTTGGCAAGGTAAAAGATATGCGGGGTATGTTTAACGATGCGCAATCTTTCAACCAGCCGCTAGATAAATGGAATGTCAGCAATATTGCGGATATGGGTGCTATGTTTGCTGGGGCGCGATCCTTTAACCAAAATCTAGATTCTTGGAAGGTAGATAAAAATACAACGCGAGAAAAAATGTTTGTCGGCTCGCCGCTAGAATCTAAACCGCCCAAATGGTATAAACAGCGATAGAAAAACAAAAGCTTAGGGCAAAACCAAAATGCAAGAAGCCAGAAGACAAAAACCAAAAAGATAAGAGTGTGGATAAAATGAATATTTGTTTGCAAAATGATTTGTCGCAAGACATGCCGCGTATCATCTCGCCAGCGGTTTTTATCGCCGATGCGCATTATAAGACAAATGGCGCGGGTGGCGATGTCGTGCGCGTGGATTTTGACAGCGGCGCAAATGTGGATTCTGGCGCGCACAATTGCATTTCACCATCGCCAGCGAGAAAATCGCAGAATCCAAAGCGTCATTGCGAGGAGCAAAGCGACGAAGCAATCCAAACAGCGCAAGCCACAAGTGCCGACAATGGATTGCTTCGCTACGCTCGCAATGACAGAGATAATAACGACAACACTCGCAATGACGACACTCGCGATGATAGCGCTTATAACGACAACGCTCGCAACGACAGCGCAAAAGCTAAGTGGCTAGAATCCATAAAATGCCTAAAATCTTGCGATGTAGATTCTGCGTTTTTGCGCTATGAAAGTCATGAAAGCCACGAGAACCATGAAGGCCATAAAAACCACAAAAGCGCGGATTCTAGCGCAAAAAGTTTTGGCAAAAGCGACTTGCTGGGCTTGCTTGCCGCGCTTATTAAGAATCCGCCCGCGCAAGTGTTTTTGATGGGCGATATAGCGCATTTGCTTATCGGGCATATCCCAAGCAGCGCCAAGCGCAACCGCGCGCTGATAGCCGCGATAAACGAGCTTGCGACAAAATGCGAGGTGTTTTATTTTGAGGGGAATCATGATTTCGGGCTGGATTCTGCGCTTTCCCCAAATGTCAAAATCTATCCCAGATGCACCCAGCCAGCACTTTTTGCGCTTCAAGACGCCACGCCAAGCCAAAACAACACATCGTGCCAAAACGATATGCCAAACCAAAACGCCACGCCACGCGCGCACGCTTCGCAGAATCCAAATCCGCCCGAAGTAGATTCTGTGTCAGATTCCGCACGAAATCTAGCGCCAGATTTTATGCCGGATTCCGCGCCAGCTCTAGCGCTAGATTCTGTAGGGCAGAATCTCTTTTTGCTTTCACATGGCGATGTTTTCGTGGGGCACGGCTATGAGTGCTACATCCGCGCGATAAATTCGCCGCTAATGCTAAGCGCGCTAAAGCTCATCGACACTCTTAGCTTTGGGCTTATCTACAAGCTAGCAGAATCTAGGGTCAATGCCAATCATATCCGCCTGCCGCGCATGGGCGCGCGGGCGTTTGGCGCGTTTGTGAAAAAACGCTTTGCACGATATCTGAAATGCCTGCCAGCGCCCAAAAATGCGCGCGCCAACGCACAATCAACCGAGCCGATAAATACGATAAACATAATAGAAGGGCATTTTCATATCGGCGCGATAGGGGCTATAAACCGCGCGGATTCTGCGCCCGCTATAGATTCTATAGAGCCCAAATCGCATGCAGAATCCAAATCTCACGCAAAATCCACCAGCCCCGCAGAATCTAAAAAACGCGCAGAATCCACAAAGCACCCAGAATCCACAAACCCCGCAAAATCCCCCAGCGACAGCGCCACAAACGTCAGCGACGCAGACAAAGCGGACAATACAGACAGCACAGACAACACAAACAAAGGATATTTTATCGCCTTGCCCTCTTTTTATTGCGATAAAAAAATTTTTGTTTTATAATATGCGCTACAATTCGATATTAATCTATCAGCACCACAAACAAAGGCAGAAATATGGCAGGCAATCTTTTAGATTCTCAAATTGAAGGATATAATGAAATTGCTTTGATTGATTTTCGTATTTTTGAAATGCGCGATGGCGAGTCGTATGAGGGCGTGTATGGCGTGAATGTCGCCAAAGTGCAAAGCATCGTCGAGTATCCAGAGGAGCTGTTTGACATCCCAGCGAGCCCGGATTATGTGCTTGGGCTTTTTGATTTGCGCGGGATGATTATACCAATCGTCGATCTTTCAAAATGGCTCAATATCAAAGTAGATTCTGCGCCTCGCAAGCACAAAGTCATCATATCCGAGTTTAATAATGTAAATATAGGCTTCGTCGTCGATGAAGTGCGGCGCATAAGGCGGGTGAATTGGAAAAATGTGGAGCCGGCGCATTTTAGCGCATCTAGCACCATAGAGCGCGGGAAAATCACAGGCACCACGCGCATAGAGGGCGATAGGACGCTGCTTATTTTGGATCTAGAAAGTATCATCGATGAGCTGAATTTCTATGAGAAAAAAGCGGATGATATTATCGAGATTGTCGAGGAGCATGAGAAGTTTAGCGGGCTGGCATTGGTGCTAGAGGATAGCTCTGTGGCACGCAAAAGAGTGGTGAAAAACCTGCAAGCGATGGGCTTTAGCGTCGTAGAGGCAATCGATGGCGAAGAGGGCAAACAAAAAATCGAAGCACTTTTCAAACAATATGGCGACAAGCTAGGCGATCACCTAAAAATCATCGTCTCTGATGTGGAGATGCCAAAAATAGATGGATTCCACTTCGCCAACGAAGTAAAAAACGATCCGCGATTTGCAAAAATACCATTGGTGTTTAACTCCTCGATATGCGACTCAAACAGCGTAGAAAAGGGCAAAAAAGCCGGCGGCGATGGGTATATTGTGAAATTTGATCCCAATATATTCTATCAAGAAATCAAAAAACTGCTAACTTCAGTGTGAAGTTGCAAAAATTTTTGGTAGAATTAGCAAAATTAACTTTGGTGAGGTATTTGTATGGATGATATGCAAGAGATAATGGAAGATTTCCTTGTAGAAGCCTTTGAGATGGTGGATCAGCTAGACCAAGACTTGGTAGAGCTAGAAAACAATCCAGAAGATCTCGAGCTGCTAAACCGCATTTTTAGGGTGGCGCACACTATCAAGGGCTCAAGCTCGTTTTTGAATTTTGATATTCTCACCAGCCTTACGCACAATATGGAAGATGTCCTAAACAAAGCGCGACGCGGTGAGCTAAAAATCACGCCAGATGTCATGGATGTCGTGCTTTTGTCAGTGGATTTGATGAAGGCGCTTTTGCAGGCGATAAGGGATTCTGGCACGGATGCAAATAGTGGCATAGACATCACTGATGCGGTCAAAAAGCTACAAGCTATCTCTCAAGGTAGCGCACCAAGCGCAGAAGCAAGCACTCCAGCAGCTTCCGCAGAATCTGCACCAGCGGTATCAGCTCCCGCAGAATCCGCGCCAGCAACTTCTGCCGCGCCTACAGCCGATGCGTCAAACCCGCTAGCTGATGAGCCAGAAAAAGACTACTCTAATATGAGCTCATCTGAAGTAGAGGCAGAAATCGAGCGCCTACTACAAAAGCGCCAAGAAGCAGATAAGCAAATGCGCGCACAAAAGCGAGCGAGCGGACAAGCAGAAGATATCCAAGCCCCCAAAGCACCAGCGCCAGAGGCGCCAAAAGAAGCGCCACAGCCAGCCGCTGCCGCGCCAAAACCTGCCGCAGCCGCGCCAAAACCAGCGCCTAGAGCAGATGCAAAAGCAGGCGGCAAAGATGAAAGCAAAGCGGTGGCCACAAATGTCGAGCAAACCGTGCGCGTGGATGTCCGCAGGCTAGATAACCTTATGAATCTCATCGGCGAGCTCGTGCTTGGCAAAAACCGCCTTATTAAGATTTATGGCGATGTGGAAGAGCGCTATGATGGCGAGAAATTCCTAGAAGAGCTAAATCAAGTCGTTTCTGGAATCTCGAGCGTCACTACAGATTTGCAGCTAGCGGTTATGAAAACGCGTATGCAGCCTGTAGGTAAGGTGTTTAACAAATTCCCGCGCATGGTGCGTGACCTTTCAAGAGAGCTCAAAAAGAGCATCGATCTTGTCATCACTGGTGAAGAAACCGAGCTTGACAAATCTATCGTAGAAGAGATAGGCGACCCGCTTATCCACATCATCAGAAACTCATGCGACCACGGCATAGAATCCCCAGAGGATAGAAAAGCGCTAGGCAAGCCAGAAGTGGGCAGAGTGGATCTAAAAGCCTATAATGAAGGCAACCACATAGTCATCGAGATAACCGATGATGGCAAGGGGCTTGATGCGGATTTCTTGAAGCAAAAAGCCATAGAAAAAGGGCTAATATCTGAAAAAGACGCCGATGGCATGAGCGAAAAAGAAGCATTTGGCATCATTTTTAAACCCGGATTCTCCACCGCCAAAACCATAAGCAATGTATCTGGGCGCGGCGTGGGAATGGATGTCGTCAAAACCAATGTCGAAAAGCTAAATGGGATCATCGAGATAGATTCTGAAAAGGGCGCTGGCACGACATTTAAGCTAAAGATTCCATTGACGCTAGCTATCATCCAAGCCTTGCTAGTAGGCGCACAAGAAGAATACTATGCGATCCCGCTTTCATCAGTCATCGAGACGGTCAGAATCGGGCAGGATGAGATCTATAGCGTAGATGGAAAATCTGTCTTGCGACTGCGCGATCAAGTGCTTTCACTAGTGCGTTTGGCGGATATCTTTGGCGTGGATTCTGTGCTAGAATCTCCAAATGAAGTCTATGTCGTCATCATCGCGCTTGCCGAGCAAAAAATCGGCGTCATCGTTGATTATCTCATCGGGCAAGAGGAAGTCGTTATCAAATCGCTTGGCTATTATCTCAAAAGCACGCGCGGCATCGCAGGCGCTACCGTGCGTGGGGATGGTAAAATCACGCTTATCGTGGATGTAGCAGCGATGATGGAGATGGCAAAAGAAGTCAAAGTAAGCATAAACAATGTCATCGAAGAAGCGCAAGCCTCCAAGGCAAAAAGCTCGCCGGCTGATTATGTCGTGCTAGCGATAGATGATAGCAACACCGATAGGGCTATCATGAAAAAATGCCTAAAAACGCTAGGCGTCACCGTGCTAGAAGCGAGCAATGGCCTAGAAGGACTAGAAATCGTGAAAAACAGCGACAAGCCGATTGATGCGGTGCTCGTGGATATCGAGATGCCAAAAATGGATGGCTACACATTTGCCGCAGAAGTGCGCAAGTATAATAAGTTTAAAAACTTGCCACTTATCGCTGTCACCAGCCGCGCTAGCAAAACTGACAGAATGCGCGGCGTAGAATCTGGTATGACAGAATACATCACCAAGCCATATACGCCAGAATATCTAGCCAATGTGGTAAAACGAAACATAAACCTAGTAACGGGAGAATAATATGGCGGATAAAATTAGAGATATTTTCGAGCAGCAAAAAATACAATCCGGCAAAGTGGGCGGCGGAGGCGATGTGCAAGATGAGCCAGAAGATATTCTGCAAGTCATTGGCTTTGTCGTAGGCAATGAAGAATTCGCCGTGCCAATCCTAAATGTCAAAGAGATAGTAAAGCCCACCGATTTTACGCGCGTGCCGGGCACTCCGCCTTATGTGCTAGGCGTGTTTAATATGCGCGGAAATGTCTATCCGCTCATAAACTTGCGCCTAAAATTTGGGCTTCCAGCTATCAAGCAAGACAAAGATACAAGATATCTCATCGTGCATCAAAATGATGAGATAGCGGGCTTTGTCATCGATAAGCTAACCGCTGCTATCACGCTTCCGGGCTCTAGCATCGACCCAGTGCCAGACACGCTAGCTAGCAACCAAGCGGGTATGATAGATGGCGTAGGCAAACGCGAAGACCATCTCATCACCATCCTAAAAATCGATGTCTTGTTGAAAAGGGATTTTTAGGCTATAGATTTTTTATAGAATCTAGCAAGATTCTAGCACCAAATTTGTTTTGATGCTCTTTTGGTGCGGCTTTAGCGCGCTTTTTGCTATTTTTTTGTTTCTACTTTTATTTTTGTTCTCGGTAGATTCTATCAATTTTTATATTTTTATCTTTTATTTGCTTTTGTGGCTTTTTGATTTTTACTTTAAACTTTTGGAGCTTTTCATTTGTCATTTTTTCTGCTTTAATGTTTTTTTGTGCTGTTTTAGATTCTGCTGCTTTTTTATCAAACTTGTTTTTGCTGTATAGGATCTGCTTTATCACTTTTGCCTATCTTGCCTCATATATTCTGTCTATTTTTGGATTCTATCTTGCAAACATGCAAGAATCTATTTTGCCTATCAAAATTACCAAGCTTTTGGCATTGCAGATTCTGCCAATCATCACGCTAAAATATTTTCCTAAAATCCCACGCCAAGCATCACCGAGCCATAGGTATGTAGCGCATCTTGCGTGGCAAACTCGCGAGTCCTATGCACCACGCTATAATTTATCACAAAGCGCTTATACTCCATCCCAAGCCCCCATGCAAACTCGCCCATCACCCTTTGCAGCGCGAGATTGTGCGGCGTGACATAATGCGGCGCAAAAGTGTTGCCCTGCACGAACATATTGCGCCCCACAAACCGCGCGCCAGCCGCCACAAATCCATATATACTAAAGCCATATTTATGCCCCACAGAGCGCACAAACCCGGTGTTTATCGTAAGTGGCATAGCATTTTTGGAGAGATTGTAGCCAAAGCGCAGTGCGAGGCTAGTTTGCGCGTGGATTCTGGCATTGCCGAGCGCTAGGCTAAGCTGTGGCGTGAGATCCACAAAATGCGCGCTTTTCTCATAAATCGCCGGCACACTATAAGAGAGCCCATAATAAAGATTGGCGACAAACTCATTTCTAAGCTGCGTATCCCAGCCGGCAAGTCGCGCGTTGTTGGTGAGGTCGTGTATCAGATTTTGCGCCTGCTTGCCAAGCGCGCTTTTCCCCACCAGCCCAAGCTCGATAGATAGCTGCTCCAGCGCGTTTGCATAGCGGTGCTGCGCTAGAAATCTAGCATACAAATACCCACTATATGGATAATCATCAGGCGACGGAATGGCGCTGAAGCGATCTTTTGGCGCATACATTTCTTGCGCGATAGTGATAGAAAATGAGCTGTGTGGTAGCGAGCTATTTGGCGGTGTCGCGGCGTTTAATGTCGCGCGGCTTGTGGCTGTATCGGCGGATGAATTCTGGGCGGGTTGATTTTTGGCGGATAGATTTTGGTTTGTATCAAGCGCATTTGGCGCGTTTTGTGCGTTTGATTTGGCTGTAGATTCTCGTAAAATAGGCGCGAAAACAGGGCGCAGAGAAAGCACCCGCAAAAATCTAGCCATAGCAGAATCCGCCTCGTATTCTTTGGAGACAAACGCCAGCGAAGTGCCAGCAGTGTAGTATTTGTCAATCATTGAATCAAAGTTTGAGTCGTTTTCATAATCTAGTATCAAAAAATGCTTTTGGCGTGCGGTGCTTGCGCGCGGACTTTGTGGGTTTTTTAGATTCTGCGTATCTTGCGGGCTTTGCAGATTCTGCTCTTTTTCTGTATCGACGCTTTGTGCGCTTATAGGCATCAAAAAAGCGCAAAAAGCGATAGCTATCACAAGCGTGATTTTGCGAAAAATAACAGCGCAAAAAGCAATAATTTTTGCAAAAATAGCCTCAAAAATATAGCTATATAAAAAATAAAAATCTAAAAGGTGCGGAAAAAGATTAGAACAAGAACGCAATATATATATTGTTTTTATGGGTGTCATTATGATGAATATGCAAGCAGTAAATAAGTGGCAAAAGTAGTTTTTTGGTGTCAAGCAAGCGAAATCATAGCCCAAAAGGCTATGATTAGAAACTATTTAGCTTCTTCTTTCACTTCGGCATTAGCTTCGGCCGGTGCTTCGCTAGGTGTAGCCGCTTGCTCTTGAGTAGATTCTGTAGCGGCTGGCGCAGCTTCTTTTTTGTCATCACCGCAAGCAGCAAAAAGCACTGCTGCACAAGCTAGAATAGCAAATTTTGAAACAAGACTTTTCATCGGATCTCCTTGAAATTAGAAATAAAACTGATTTATAGCAAAATGCGCATTAATCTTACATTAAATGTCATAAAAGCTAGCGATAAGGCGATTATATGTTTTTTAAGACGCAAGGGTTTATAATCGCAAGCTACAAAAAAGGCGTAAAAAGGATTGGGATGGATAACTTTGACAAATGGAATGACACCAAAAAAGCTATACATAATAGCCCAAAGCGACAAAAAATAATAAAAGAGGGTGGCGTGTATTGGGTGAATGTGGGGCAAAATGTGGGATGTGAAGTGAATGGCAAAGGTGGCGATTTTGTTAGACCTGTTTTAGTTTTGAAAAAGGTGTATATAGAAAATACTACTTATGATTTTTTCATAGGTGTGCCACTCCTAGCAAAAACAAAAAAGGCTTTCTATACCAAAAAATAACAAGCAAAAAGAATGGCACTAAAGTAACCGCTATGCTGGGGCAAATAAGAATGTATGACGCTAAAAGGGTTATAAACTATCACTATATGGCTGATAAAAATGAGCTTGAAGCAGTAAGAAGCAAGATGTCAAGAATAATATCCCCCGGAAGCTAGTCCGGGAAACCTAAGCTAAAAGCTTAGGCCAAGACTCCTTATGAGAGTGCGCGTATTGTATTCTTATTTTGTTAAATAAAGCTTAAATATCTGTGTTTTTTGGATTTTGCTGCTTTTTCGCATTAAACCCCATGCTATCCAGCCGCATAATCTTAGCTCCAGCCAAACAGAGCACAAACAAATCCAGACCCTCGTTGCGCTCGCGCACTTTCTCCCAGCGGTAAGTGTTGTATCCGCTTGGCGTTTTTGTTTTGACTAGTTTTTCTGCGGTTAGCTGGCGGAAGTATTCTAGGCTGTAGGTCTCGCTAAAATGACAATATCCAGCCCCTACCTCATCGATTCAAGTGGCCCCAAACGTTTTGCCAGCCCTAATCTTTTTTTATTTTTTTTAAGATCCCAAGAATTTGCCTTTGAAATATTTTGGCATTTTAACAACCTAAAACATTTTATGGATAAATCCTAGCGATTTCTTTGGCGAATTCCACGCAGCCCTCTATCGTCTGCACCGGGCTTACATAGCCCATCACCTCGCGCCCAAACGCCCCAAAAGTCGTCATCCCAATAGCGATGGCGATGTAGCTCCCCTCCCAGCCAAAATTTTGCACGAATGAAAAATAATTGCTCGGCGATGTGAAAATGATGATGGCGCGAGGCGCTGGCTGGTCGCTTTTGGCGAGGGTTTTGGTGGTGTTTTTGTAGGCGATTATTTGTCTGAATGGGATTTTGGCTTCAGTGAGGCGCTCATCAAGCCCAGAGACGATTTTTTTGGCGCGCAGATAGAGGGTGGGGCGGTTTTTTAGCCGATGCACTAGCTCATTGCCAAAGGATTCTCCATGCGAATCATGGCAGACAAACTCCACGCCAAAGCCCTCTTTTTGCAATGCATGCGCGCTGCCAGAGCCTATCGCAAAGGTCGGGATTTCTAGGAAAGCGCGCATTTTTGGGTATTTTTGCATCTCTTGTGAAAGCGCTTTGACAGCGTGTTTTGAGGTGACGATGAGTGCTTGGATTTGTTCTTGCGGGCGGTCGGGGTCGATGTGCGCCTCTACGAGCGCGTTTCGCAGCGGATAATAAGTGATCTCATTTACCACAATCGTGGCGATATCAGCGAATGGCTGGGAATTTATCAAAACTATTGGACGCATATCAAGCCTTGTTTGAGTTTGGATTCTAGATTTTTGTGTTTAAAAAACTAGATTTTGTTGTTTTTATCTATGGATGATAGCATAAGTTTTGCAAAAGAACACTTTGCCAGCAAGGCTTATTTTGCTTGCAAAGATTGTTACGCTTAAATAATGTAATATATTATCAAAATATTCTAATTATTTTTACTCCCCTATATATTCGTGTAATATTTTTAGCGCTTCCCTAAGCTTATTTGGCTCAAAGTAGGCGTTTTCTTTTTGTGGATGTGGTGTGGTGTCTTTGGTTTCACCTATCATGTAGAAGTATTTATCCTTTCTAGATAGCGCCATTAAAAATGAAAATGGGTCATGATAATATTGTGAAAATAGCTCAAATACAAAGATATTTCTTGGCGCAAAAAGTATATTTGCAAATCCAGAGCCATGCAGACTGGCTACGACTTTAGCTTGAGAAAAAAGCTCCATTTGCTCGTTTAAACTCATAGAGTCTGGCAGAATGATTTCAAATCCGAATTCTTTAAATAGAGATTCCACCTCACTGGCATTTTCTATATTGCGATTAGAATTCTTGGGGCGCGTGAGAAATATTTTTCTTTTTGGGATTTTTGGTAATGTGTTTATGAGCAAACTGGAATACAGAAGGCTATTGATGACTTGGGTTAAAATAGTGACGCTAGAATGAAGATTGTCGGGTCTATATTCTACATATGAATAATCATGCAATATAGTGGGAATGAGTAGTTCTGTAGCCTGGATGATTTTGCTAGGATTGGCAGCTATGATTTTGGATTCTGGGATACCAACCAAAGGCATCATTTCTTTTTGAAAAGCATAATCTTGCGCGATGATGTAATAATCTATCTGCTTGCCACTTAATCGAAATTGATAAAGGCTAAGCATAACCTCTTTGACAAAATGCCCAAAGGTGCCATCCACAGGTCGCGTAAGCAGCGCCGCAGCCCCATCAAGTCTTATAACTTTTGGTTTATAAAATAGTCTATACCAATTTCTAATCAGTTTTAAAATAACAATAATAGAGCGCAAAAATGATGTATTTTGAGGCGCTTCTAGTTGATGATGCCTATAGTTCGTATATGGCAGCAGCGCCCTTTTGCTTTTGGTCCATACCAAGTCTTCTTTCATATGCGCATATGCATTTGGTAGAGAGTGCACAACAAATGCCTTTACGCTGCTAGCATATGGGCGAAAAAAACGATGATATCTACCAAAAATATCGCGCATATGAAAGTTTGAGTATGGTTTGCTGGGAGAGGTGATATAAGAGGTATCAGGACTGTTTGCATTAGAATTCGCATTTGCTCTATCTGGATCTAGCTCTCTTGCAAGTGCAAAGACATCGAGATTTTTATCGGGATTACCTCCCCCCCCCCCCCCCTCTCACACTCGATAGATAAACTGCTTATACTCCTCTTGCGTGCAGAATCCCATCACGCGCTCCACGCCCGCGCGGTTATACCAGCTGCGATCAAAAAAGACGATTTCCC
>NZ_MLQN01000019.1 GCF_001854545.1 Helicobacter sp. CLO-3 | reverse complement strand
AAAGTGGCGAAAAAAGTAAATCAAATGTGAATAAAAGAAACACAAATAAAATGTATTATCATAATGAAGTAAAAATGATAGGAATCTGGGGCAGTTTTGTAGGTGGATTTTGGGGGTAGATTTGGAGCTAGATTCTGGGATTGGATTTTGAGAGATTTTTGGATCAAAATTTGAGCGGATTTTGGATTAGATTTGGGGCTAGATTTTGGGTCAGGTTCTGGTCTAGAATCTAGACGAGATTTTGAGTGATTTTGGAGTTTTTGGTGAGCGGATTCTAGGCGTGGTTTAGTAGATGCTTTTAATCGTCATTGCGAGGATTCGCAGAATCTGAAGCAATCTATTTAGAAAAATTATGATTTTGTGATTTTGGCTATCCTCTGGATTGCTTCGCCTTGCTAACGCAAGTCTCGCAATGACGGAAAGCGCAGGTAGTGGCAAAAATAAATAAAGTAAGTTTCTTTAGCAAAGCGTCAGCTTCTTTGATGATGGCAGGAAATTAGATTCTAGAAAAGCCCAATCAATGGCAATCGAGGGTGCTTTTGTAGTTGTCGCCGTATGAGTAGCTGTCAATAATGCCTTCCCAGCGATAGGATTCTCGTGGCTTTAAATCTAGCTTTACGCTTTTGGTATATGCGGCTTGCGGGAGTAGCGTGTCGCGCAGGGCGACTAGCCTGCTTTGCGCGGGGTTTTCGTGCGTGGAGGTGATGGTTAGCATGCATTCTTTGATAGGCAGTTTGCCTCTGTTTTTTATCTCGACATCAAAGCTAAAACCGCTCGTATAGACAAATGGCGCAAAGCGCGCGTAATTTACCTCGATGGGATAGAGGAAGTGGCGCATCACAAACGCCACGCCAAAGGGCGTCGCGCACAAAATCGCCCCCTGAAGCACAAAGCAAAGCGCGAAAACGCCGCGATAGCGCCAAAAAATGAGCGAGAAAAAAAATACAAACACAAACACCAAGAAAAATAGCATAAATACCGCGCTTTCTGGCAGGGCGACATGCGCGCTTGCGGTGGTGATGAGTGATTTTAGTGTCAAAATCTCTTTCATGCAAGCCCCTTGTTTTGATTTTATCACTTTTTGAGTTAGCTATCTCGATGCCAGCGCATGGTTGGCGATATTTTGTGCTGTTTTGTGATATTTTTTGGTCGTCGTTTTGGGTTTTGGTGCTAATTATATCGTTTGCTAGGCTAATAAGCTTAAATCAAAGCGCGCTTGGGCGAAGCTTTGGCTGTGGTTTAAAGCTTGAATCGCCTTGCATCGCGCTATTTGGCTATTTTGCTTTTATGCTTTATTTGCCTTGCGCTGCGCCTTTTCATCGATGCCGCTAAGCCCAAAACGCCGCGCAAGCTCTTGGGAAATCTGCTCTGGGTGGATGTTGTTATACGCCAGCCCCACCATCACATGATATACCAAATCCGCGCATTCATACACGATTTGCGCCCGGTCGGCGTCTTTTAGCGCGAGCACGACTTCGCCGGCTTCTTCGATGATTTTTTTGCCAAAGGTATTGACGCCTTTTTCATAAAGCGATGCGGTGTAGGAGGTGTCGCCTTTGGCAAATTTGCGCTCCAAAAGCGTGTGGTAAAGCGTGTCGATGACGCCGTAAATGTCGTATGCGAAGGCGGAGTTTGGTTTTGGTACGGGGGTGGCTAAAGTGGTAGAATCCACAGAATTAGCAGAATCTAAATGTGTCGCGTAGTTTTTGGATTCTGCGCCTTCAGATTCTGCCTTTTTAGATTCTACTATTTTAGATTTTTGGCTAGCAGATTCTGCGCCAGCGGTTTTCGCGCCCAAATTCACACCAGAATCCACTTCGCCGATACTTTGAAAAAAGCAGCTTTTGTTTCCTGTGTGACACGCCGCACCCACCTGCTCTACCAAAAATAATAGTGCATCATTATCGCAATCCACAAACGCCGATTTCACGCGCTGTATGTGTCCGCTGGTTTCGCCTTTTTTCCAGATTCTGCCTTTGGAGCGGGAGAAATAATGCATCTGCCTTGTTTGCAGCGTCAATGCGAAGGCTTCTTTATCCATAAAAGCGAGCATTAGCACTTCTTTGCTCGTGGCATCTTGCACGATAGCTGGGATGAGGCTAGATTTTTGCCAATCTAGCTTTGGGACTTCTTGCTGCGCGCCGCTATCTTGTCGCGCGCTTTTTTGTAGTGTGCCATGTAGCGCGTTTTGCTGCGCGCCTTTTTTCAAATCCGCTTGCGCGCTTTGCCCTGCTTCTTGTCGCGAGTTTTGCAAAGCTTACTTGCCTGATATCGAGGAGTTTAGGCGCGGATTTTTGCTATCTACCCATATATTTGGCACAGCGCCGCCGGGTGTCAAGAAAATCTGCGCATCTTTGTTTTCTCTAAGCGCGTCGTTAAACTTGCCTTGCATCTCGATTTGTCGCAGCTCTAGCAGTCTTTGCGATAGGCTTTCGCTCACCAGCTGGTTTGCCCTAGCCTGCCCTTTTGCCTCGATGATCGCGGCATCTGCCTTACCTTGTGAGCGCTCGCGCAACGCACGCGCCTCTTCTTTTGCCTTCTCGGCTTCTTGTTTGGCTACTTGGACTTGCTCGATTTTGTTTTTCACTTCTGGTGGCAAAATGATTTTACGCAGCTCCACAGAATCTAAGCGCACCGGCTTATCGCGGATGGCGTTGATTTTGTTTTGGAAATTGGTAGCGATGAGGTTTGCTATCTCATCTCTTTTGCTTGGAAGCTCCTCGGCATGGTAGTTCCCTATCACGCTTCCCACGACCTCCAAGATTCCGGGCACGATGATGACCTCATCCCAAAGCGTCGTATATTCGCGGATAGTGTCAGAGACTTTGGCGCGGTCCAGCTGGTATTTTAGCGTAAGCTCGATAGCCACATCAAGCCCCAGCTTATCGCGCACTTGGATAGGGACTTTTTGTGCGATGCTTTGGTTATTTTTGCGCTCCATGTCTTCATTGCTCGTGAAATGCAGCGTTTTTACGCGCGTATCCACGATGATGACATGCTCAATCCCGGGGATGAAAAAATGCAAGCCCGCTTCAAGCGGCTGCTTTTGATACGCACCTAGATGCACTTTTATCCCCACTTCGCCAGAGTTTATCACTACAAAAGGTCGCGCCATGACAAAAAGCAGCGCCAAAATCACAACAATCGCAGCGATAGTCACTAGCTTGCCATTTATCATATTTGGCGGGATGTTTAAATTAGCATTAAAAGGATTTTTTTGAGAATCCGAATTTCTGCGCGGCGCGTTGTTGGGACCATCTCCGCGATTGTTGCGATTATCGCGGTCGTTGTTTGGCGCATCTTTTCTGTCTGGTGGCGTTTGATTTTTGCGTTTTAGATGTTCGTTTAGATCGATAGGCATGCTAATCCTTTGCTTAATTTAGTCGATAAAAGTTAGATATTTGGCATATTTTGGATTCTGGATTTTGTCGCCATTTATGAGGCTTGTAAATTCTGTCTGCAAAAGCTTCGTGACAGCGCCTGCACCACCAGAGCCTATGGTGTAGAAATCCACCTCTTTGATAGGCGTGATCTCTGCGGCTGTACCGGTGAAAAACGCCTCATCCGCGATATAAACCTCATCGCGCGTGATATTGCGCTCGATGACTTCGATGCCAAGATCCTTTGCCAGCGCTATGGTGGTGTCTTGCGTGATAGATTCTAGGGTGTAGTCGTGTGGCGGGGTGATGAGCTTGCCATCGCGCACGATGAAAAAGCACTCGCCACTTCCCTCCGCGACAAACCCGCACTCATCCAGCAGCAATGCCTCATCACAGCCACAAGCCAGCGCTTCGTATTTTGCCATTTGCGAGTTTAGGTAGTTTGCCGCAGCTTTTGCTTTACCCATAGTCGAGCGCACTGGATTGCGTGCAAAAGAGCTAGTTTTTACGCGTATGCCATTATTTATGCCATCTTCGCCAAGATACGCGCCCCATTCCCACGCAGCGATTATCGTCTCTACTGGCGCTTTGATATGCGACACACCCATCACGCCATAGCCTAGATACACTAGCGGGCGGATATATACATTGCTAGCAAAATCCGCGCGATTTGCCTTCAATAGCTCGATATGCGCGGCTTTTAGCTCCTCTAGCGAATAAGGGCAATTGATACGCAAAATCTTGCAAGAATTTAGCAATCGTTTGCAGTGCTCATCCAGCCTAAAAATCGCCAAGCCCTTTGGCGTCATATACGCCCTAGTGCCTTCAAACGCCGCATTTCCATAGTGCAAAGTATGACTAAGCACATGCGTAGTCGCATCTTTCCATGCGATTAGTTTTCCATTTTTCCAGATATAGGTAGATTCTTTCATCGGTTGCGCTCCTTGTTTTTGTTGTCGTAGCCTTTGTGCGATGATTTGTTGCTAGAGTTGCGACGATTGCCCCCGCCCTGTGCGCCATGTCCGGTTTGCCCGCCATGTCCGCTTGATTTACTATGTGATCTCGAGCGATGTTTGCTAGCGCTTTCTTTTTTAGATTCTGCTGCTATTTGCTCTAGGCTAGGCATACTAGCGCCTATTTTGTTGCCATCTAGATAATGCGTCAAAAGCTTCAAGCAAAGCTGTGTAGGCTCTGTCTGATCGCTTAGCTGGCTATATGCATCTATCGCTTCATCAGAAATCTTTATATCTAGGATTTTTTGCAGCTTTTGCGCCGGGTCAAAAGGCATCTCAAACAGCTCTAGCTTGCTGCCTATATCATCTTGGATTCTTTGCAGTTCTTTATACTCTAGCGGGCTTACTAGCGTGATAGCCACGCCCTTTTTGCCAGCTCTGCCTGTGCGCCCTATGCGGTGGATGTAGCTTTCTGGGTTTAGCGGGATGTGGTAGTTAAACACATGGCTTACATTACTTATGTCTAAGCCCCTGCTAGCCACATCTGTAGCCACCAGAATCCGCACTTGCTTGTTTTTAAAAGAAGTTATTGCATCGCGGCGCGCGCGCTGGTCTAGATCGCCATGCAGCGCGACAGACTCGTGCCCTTGCGCGCAGAGGAAATTATTTAGCGTGTCGGCTTCTTTTTTGGTGCGCGTGAAAATGATAGAACAAGAGGGATTTTGCGTATCTAGCAGGCGGATTATCGCTTCGTTGCGCTCGCTTTCATTGATGACATAGTATCGCTGCGCTATGTCGGTGTTGGCGACTTCGGTGGGCGTGATTTTGATGCTTGTGGGATTTAGCAGAATCTTATCGGCTAGTTCTTTTATGGGTTTTGGCATGGTCGCGGAGAAAAGCAGCACCTGAATATCTTCTGGCAAATAGCTAAAAATCTCTTCTATATCATCCAAAAATCCCATATCTAGCATCTCATCGCTCTCATCCAGCACGACTATGCGCGGGGCAAATCTCCGCAAGCGATTGTTTTTGAGATGGTCTAGTAGCCTTCCGGGCGTGGCAATCATGATTTGTGGATTTTTATCCAAAAAGCTTATTTGATGCTTGATATTCTGCCCGCCATACACGCAAATCGTGCGCGTATTGCAAAATTTACCCAGCTTAAACGCCTCATCGCTAATCTGCATCGCAAGCTCGCGCGTAGGCGTGATGATGAGCGCTTCTATCTCGCCGCTATTATGCAGGCTGTGGAGTATAGGCAGCACAAAAGCCGCTGTCTTTCCTGTGCCTGTCTGTGCTTGAGCGATAAGATCGCCACCTTTCAAAATTGCCGGGATTGCTTGAGCTTGTATAGGACTTGGCGTAGTGAAGCCTGCTCGCTCCACGCCTCGCAAAACGGGCTTTTTCAGCCCCAAATCAAGGAATGTTTTTTCATCTGACATTATGAGAATCTTTAAAGTTTGATAAAGGCTAATTATACTTTGTGCGGCTTATATTTTGCTTACAGATGCAATATGTGCCGCTTTGGCGATAGACTATTTGGATTCTACTTGACAAATAGAATCCACTAGACTTATGGTATTTGCGATAATCCCTTGACATTGCACTTGTGTGAGATTTTGCGCTCTATCTGGCACGCAGACATAGCGGATATTTTCATGCCCCCATCTGCCTCTATCATAGTCTGCGTATAGTCCTATAGCAGGGATTTTTAGCACATTTGCTATGTGTATCGTGCCGGTGCTTGGGGATATGAGGCAGTCCATTTTCTCAAGCAAAGCCACCAGATTTAGGAGGTTTGCGTCGTTGTGAAACACCGCGATGCGCTCGCGCACATTATTTGGCAGAGAATCTAGCGCACGGGCAAACGACTCCGCCACCGCTGGATAAGTCGCTATCACCACTTTATATGCGCTATTTTGGCTTATGCGCGCGATAAGCTCTAGCCAATACACGAGCGGAAGCGTGTGCGGGTTATTTACATTGAAAGGATTTATGAGGATTAGCTTTGGGCGGTGGCTAGTATGTGATTTGTCAAATAGTGATTTCTCGATAGGGGGGGGGGCAACAAGGCATGCGGAATCCATGCCCGATACACTAGCTTTAGATTCTACAGATTCTGCGCTAGCTTTGCCTGATATTACAAATGCTTTTTCTACGCCATGTTTTGCCAGAAAAACATCCACTTTTTGCTTCGCTTTATCATCTGCATAAAATCTAGCATGCGAGAAATCCACCTCGCCTACGCGCGCTTCATAGATTCTGGGGTTTATCCTGCGAGCAAAATAAAGCAGCAAATCATCATAATGTGTATTGGCGTATTTTGCGCTGGCATATATGGGGATGGTGCGCGTGCGCCATGATAGCAGGCTGATAGCTTTGAGCCCGCAGATGACGCGCCTAGCGCTAGTGGTGAGACAAAATCTAATAAATGCGCTTTTTGCATCAGCGACGATAAGATAATCAAGCGCACAGCTATTTATCGTAGCGATTTGCTCGCGCGATTTGGGGCTTTTGATGCTGGTGTCCGGCTCGCCCATGTCTAGATTCTCATCGATGAAGTCGCATTGTGAGTAAAGATTTTGCGTTATTGCATTGCCAAAAAGCACCAAGCGACAGCGATATATTTGTTTAAGCGCAAAAAGTGCTTTGCAATAAGCCGCGCTCGTCCCAAGCTCTTTTTTGCCACACAAAAATCCTATGGTGAGATTTTTACTATTATTTTGCGTGAGGGGCATTTGGCTCCTTTTTAAATTTTCCAGATTGCCTGTTGATATTGTTTGCTGATTTTGTTTGTGTCAAATCGTGCTTGTATTTTACTTGGTTTTTTAGCATTTTTATTTTTATGATTTCGCCCTTTTTTGACTGCGTGATTATTTTTTGCGTTTTGCGAGCTTTCTTTTGCCGCTGGCGTTGTCTTGCAGGCTTTTGTAGGCGCGATCTTGTTTGTAGTAATCGCGAAGCCTCTCATCACTCCCCAAAGTAAGCGCGTCTGGCTTTTGCGTGCTTAGGGCGTTTTCATAGGATTCTATCTTTTTTTGCACGACTTTGAGCGCTTTTTCATAGCTTTGCAAAGTGGCGATGATCTCGCGTTCTTGAGCCTTTATCATCTCAAGTCGCTGGGGGATGCTGCTATCGCCTAGCTTGCAAAGCTCGACAAACTCGCTGATTTTAGCGATACTCATGCCAGTCTCGCGCATGCACTGCGCCAGCGCCACCCATTGCAAATCGCGCTCTGAAAAATAGCGCACATTGTTTTCATCGCGCTCGATATGTGAAAACAGCCCGCGCTTCGCCCAATACCTAATCGTATGCGCGCTCACACCGGTTAGTTTTTCGACTTCTTTTATCGTGTATGCCATGCTTTTGCCTTGGATTTCTTAGATTTTGATGCATGCACTATCGCACAAAATTTTTATCTACTCACCACCAGCCGACAGAACTTTTGCCGGTGTCTAGTTTGGCAATTTGTGCGAGGTCGGATTCATCAAGCACAAAATCAAAGATATTTAGATTCTCTTTCAGCCGCTCTATTTTAGAGGTTTTTGGTATCGCCACCACACCGCGCTGTGTAAGCCAGCGCAAAGCCACTTGCGCGACACTTTTATTATGCTTTTTGGCGATTTTCATCAGAATTTCATTTGTGAAAAACCCCTTGCGCCCAGAATCAAAAGGACTCCACGACTGCAGCGCGCACCCACCATTTTCACGCATAAACTTTTGATACGCGCTGTGCTGCAAGAAAATATGCGTCTCCATTTGATTGACCGCAGGCATTATCTTGCAGGTTTTGATAAAGTCCAAATACGCCTTTTCTCGAAAATTTGAGATGCCAAGCGCTTTTAGCTTGCCTTGCGCGTAAAATTCCTCCATCGCCCTATACATCGCATCTCTTGATGAAAAATCGCGATGCAACAAAAGCAAGTCAAAATACTCCAGCTTCATCTCCGCCAAAGTCCTATCGATATGGCGCTTCGTCTCTTCATAACTCATATCGCTTGAAAGTTTTGTCATGATAAAAAGCTTTTCACGCGCCACGCCACTTTCACGCAAACCCTGCGCCACCTCGCGCTCGTTGTTATACATTTGCGCGGTGTCAAAGAGGCGATAGCCAAGCTTTGCCGCTTCTTTGACTACGCTGACACCTTGCGCGCCGGTGAGTGCGTAAGTCCCAAGTCCGATGAGTGGCATTTGCACGCCATTATTTAGCGTGATGGATTCTTGCTTTGCGCTAGATTCTGAAGTGCTGGTGGAATCCGCTTTACTAGAATCTAGTTTGCTAGAATCTATTTTGCCAGATTTGCCAGAATCCGCTTTGCCAGAATCTGTTTTAGTAGAATCCGCGCCTTTTGCGCCCAAGCTCGACAATGCCCCGCCAAATCCCAGCACCGCGCAAGCACCCACGCCGGCTTTGATAAAGTTTCTGCGATTATTGGGGTTATTAGAGTTATCGGGATTGCCGAAATTGTCGCGATTATTTGCCTTTTCCATTGTTAAGCTCCTTCAAAATTTTAGATTCTGCGAATTATACGAAACAATGCTTAACATAAATCAAAAAACTTGTATTTTTACCCAAATAACTTATACAACCGCCACGCGCTTTTTCCTATACTTCCGCAAACTAAAGCCAAAGGACACAAAATGAGCGAAAAAATGGTAAAGGGATTTTTGGTATCCAAAACCGACACAAAGGGCAAAATCACCTATTGCAATGACGCGTTTGTGGAGATTTCTGGATTCTGCGAGAACGAACTTATAGGCAAGCCGCATTCTATCGTGCGCCATCCGGATATGCCGCGCGCGGTGTTTGCGTATCTGTGGGAGCATATCACCAAAGGGCGCGAAGTAAATGTCTATGTCAAAAATCTCGCCAAAAATGGTGATTTTTACTGGGTGTTTGTCAATGTCACGCCTTCATTTGATGCGCGCGGGCAAATCATCGGATACTACTCGGTGCGTAGAGAGCCTAGCAGGGAGGGCGTGCAAAAGATAGGCGAGCTTTATGCAAAAATGTGTCAAGCAGAATCTAGCGGCGGGATAAAGGCGGGCGCGCAAGTGTTTGGCGAATTTTTCGAGAATCTTGGCGCGTGCTATGAGGACTTTGTCATGCATTTGCAAGTGGGCGAGAAGCTGGCAGACAAATAAATAGGTGGGCGAATAAATAAGCAATAACATAGCGAGCAAAAATAAATAAAAGGAGCAAAAATGATAATAGCTGTATGGATTTTAGGCGTTGTGTGTTTGGTGCTTTTGGCAGTGATGCTAGAGCAAGGCTATAGGATAAAAATCGCGCGCAATCATATGAAAAAGATTTTGGCGGTCGTCGATGAGATGAATGCGGGGAATTTCGAGCCGCGGATCACGGAGCGCTGCAATCTGGATGTTGGCAAAATTTCGCATGGGATAAATCAGATGCTAGATCAGCTAGAGACTTTTATGCGCGAAACTACAGCGGCGACTAGTAGTGCTAGTAGCACTAGATTCCGCCCATTTCTCACTAGCGGATTGCTGCCAAATCTAGGCAATGTCGGCGCGCAGATAAATAAAAGCGTGCATGCGATACAAACCGCGCTCGCCCTAAGCAAACACCAAAATCTCACCACCACGCTAAGCCAAATAAATGAGAATCTCAAGCAGCAGCGCTTCATGCAAAAAAGCTTCACCACCTCAAACACGCGCCTAGAAAATATGCTAAGCGTCGTAGAATCCACCGCGCAAAAAAGCGAGGCAAACTACAGCAAAATAGCAAGCACGCTAGAAGCGCTCGAGCAAATATCCCAGCTCATCTCCACAAACTCCTCTTACGCTGATGCCATAGCCAAGCGCAGCGAAGAGATGCGCTCTATCGTAAGCGCGATAGATGACATCGCCGAGCAGACAAACCTACTCGCGCTAAACGCCGCTATCGAAGCTGCGCGGGCGGGCGAGCATGGGCGCGGATTTGCTGTCGTGGCGGATGAGGTGCGAAAGCTAGCAGAAAAAACACAAACCGCCACGAAAGAAATCCAAACACAAATCAATGTATTTCAGCAAGATACCAACTCTGTGTATGACAACTCGCAGTCGATGAATGCGCAAATGGAGGCGTTTAACCAAATGATGGGCGATTTCAAAGAGGTGCTGCAAGAGACAATGGAGGGCTCAAACGCTGTAAGCAAGGATGCGAAATCTGTCATCTCTGGCTTGTCTGGGAATCTATTGATGCTTGATTATCTGATTTTCAAAGCAAATGCGTATGATAGGGTGCTAAATGGTAGCGATAGCGAGGGCATCCAAGATGAGCTGGCGGGGCTTTTTGGATGCTGGCTAGAAAATCGCGGGCAAAAACTCTACGCCAATAATGACGCGCTGGCAAATATCATAAGGACGCACCAAATAGTCATAGAATCCGCAAAAGTTGGCGTGCAAAAAGCCTATGACAAAGCGGATGAGGGCGCTGTGGTGCAGGATTTTAAAGCGATGGAAGCGGCTTCAAATGAGCTTTTTGCAAATATTGAGCGTTTGTCTAGCCTCTGGCGCGATAAATAGCCGGGAAATCATGATAGATGTTTGGAGGGGTGGATTTGGGTTTTTGAGTTTAGATTGTAGGTTTTTTGGGCTTTTTGGTTTTGGATTCTTGGTTTTTCATTCTGGATTCTGGGTTTAGATTCTGCTTTTTGGATTTTGCCTTTTAGATTCTAGATTTGCCAAAAGTGCCAAACTCAAACAAAGCGCGCAAGATATGCGCCAAAAGCTAGAATCTATATCCACACACCCGCGCCCGCCTTTTTGCCTTCTCGCCCTCGCACGCGCGCAAAAAGCCACACCACAAAATGCAAGCGCCAAAAGCCAGAATCCACCTAGCTTAAATCTTATTTAGCTTATTTAGCTCATCTATCAAGCAGCTTGCGCCCATCCAAATATATCACACTATCCTCGCTAAAAATATAGATATTTCTATGATATATCGCCAAAATCTCTTGGGTGAAGTCTGATTGCTTGGGCTTTTTTAGCAGGGCGCGGATGTCTTTTTCGCCACCAAAAGGACGCTTTGTATAAAGCAAAGTCGTGTCGCCTAGTGGCTGGGATTTGAGCTGTGATTTGCTGGCTAGCTTTTCTAGCGCTTTTGGTTCGTTTAGGAAAATGAAATGCGCCTCCGCTTCTGGCTCTACATAATCTCTCCCGCGATTGTAGCGCACTCTTCTATCGCTGCCATAAGGCGCTTGTGGCGTTTGGCGCGCTTTTGCCTTGCTAGCATTTGGCGTGGTGCTGTCTTTTGGTATCTGCTCTAGCAGTGATATATCATCCATTTTATAGCTTTTTGCTAGCTCTATGCCTTCTTTTAGGCTTTTTACTTTGGTAATCTGCCCTATTAGTGTCTGCGTTTGCGCTTGCCCGCTATTTTCTGCGCCGCTTTTATAAAGCGCAAAGCTAGTAGAATCTATCGGCTTAGATTCTAGCTCGCTAATGGCTTTTAGCACCGCTTTTGCCAGCGCATAATCTGGCGCATTTTTGCTATCATAGTCCCTGCAAGAGATGATATCATCCGCGCGCACGAAGCCAAAAGGCATGCACTTAATCCCATCTTTATCGCTCGCAAAGCCATAGCAAATTTGGATAAAATCTTTGGATGCGAACTCCTTGTTTTTGAGGGTGTTTTGCGCTGCGGATTCTGCAGGCCTTGTTAGCAGTATGCTATTTGCTGCGTCTATTTTGCTGATATAGAGTGTGTAGAGCATGTTTTTGGCTTTGTCAGAATCGCCTTGCGCAGAATCTATAGAGCCTGTAGAATCTGCAGAATCTTTGGCGATGTCGTTTTTATCAATCTCTTCTTTATCAATAGAATAAATCTCCAAAAACCCTTTACGCACTAGATTCTCGCTCATACATGAGCGCTCGTATAGTTTTTTGTGCGTTTGGGTATCGGTGCTTTGTGGTATAAATCCTGCATTATTTGGTGCTGCATTATTTGGTGCCAATCCCCTGATTTGCGCTGCTGCGTTAGTAGATTTTGACCCTTTGCTACTTAGAGAGACTAGCTTTACCTCAGGCTCCAGCGCCACATGCTCGCCCAAGCTATAATCTAGCGTGATATTTAGCGTCGCTGGGATCTTTAGCATGCCTCTGCTGCGCGCGATAGTCGCAAGGTTGGCACGATCCTCCGCGCTTAGATAATAATCTATCTCTTGACTTATGGGAAGCAGCGGCAAAACGCTAGAATCTGCTAGATAGATCCTCTCATCATCTAAGTTGAACTCTACTTTTATGCTATCTAGATTCTCTAGCGCATGGCTTATGTATGCGCGCTGTTTTATTCCAGAGTATTGATTGTCAAAAAGCGTGAGGTTAGCTTTTGCAAGATTTGCTGGCGTATCTGATAAAGCAAGCGTAGCGCCTTCTACTTTTGGTAAGTTTTTGGAGCTATTTTGCTTATTTATCGTGGATTGTAATTCATTTTCTGCAAAATATCCCAAAAATACACCGACTCATCGCGCACCACTATCGCTTGGTAGAATCTGCCTTTTTTGGATTCTGCCTTATTTTTAGATTCCGCTTGGGATTCTGTTTGCTTGGATTCTGCTCGAGGCCTTGATTTGGATTCTGCTTTGTTTGGCGAAGCGCTATTTTTTTCACCCTCCACATACCCTACCAAAAATATACGATCGCCCAAATAGCTTTCAAACAACACCTCTGGGATTGCCAGCAGCGCCATATTCGCAGTCGTAGCATCTGGCACTATCTTTTTGCCACTCGCTATATCATCGCGCGCTCTTTTAGATTCTGCTGTGCGCGGCAGTATCGCGCTAGAGCTCGCATGCACGCCTTGCAGGATGATTTCAGATTCTAGCAAAGGCTCTTTATAAAGCTTCAGCGCGCTATCACTATGCGCCAGCACCACCTCTTGAAATCCCAGCACATCATCAGGTATATCAGAAGTCGTCCAGCCCCACTGCACGATACCATTCCGCTCATTGCGCCCAAAGCCATAGCGCTTGCTTATTTCTTTGTATTGGCGCGCGCTGGATTTTGCGGGGCTAGATTTGCCTAGACTAGATTCTGCTGGTGACGATTCATCCGGTGACAATTTATCTAGTGATGATTCTTGCGCGCTTATTTTTAGTCGCATGATGTTAACATGCAAAGCGGGGTTTATGACTATATTGGTGCTTTTTGGGGTGATGCAGCGCACTATACCGCTATCATCTGCGATTTTTTGGCTAGAGTCCCCGCAAAGCGAAGATTTGTCGTTTCTGCCACTTCTGTCAAAATGGCTAAATGCAAATACTTGATTTGGCATGATGTAGTTTGGCGGTGGCGTGTTGCCAGACCTTGCGCCGCGATCTGCGAGGAAAAATACCTTATCGCTAGCGATAATCGCGCGCCCATAGACAAAATCTGAAGCGCTAGCCGCACTTGCAAACAGCAAGGCACTTAGCCAAGCAAAGCGCATAAAACGCATAAAGCGCACAAAATATGCGCCTAGCTGGTGTTTTACATATTTTACCACTGCTGGTATTTGTGCTGTTTGTGCTGTTTGTGCTGTTTGTGCTGTTTTTGTCATTTTGGCTACCTTTTTCTAAATGCACTAGATAAAGCCAAAGCGCGATAAACGCGCCCTACCTTAGCATTTCATGCTTTTGCCCTGCACTTGCCGCCCATTCATCCGCGCCTACTCATCCACCGCTTTGAAATGCGCTCGCTTCTCCTCATCCATATATTTGAAATCTATATCAAAAGGCAGCGTGAAAAATACCGGCGCATCGGAGTAGTTTGGATCGATTTTTGTCAGAGGGTTGCCTTTATTTAGCTTTTTTATCACAGATTTTTTGACAAATCCATTGAGCGGCACCCTCCCCTGCTCCACAAGAGAATCCATATACTCATACGCATCCTCTGCGGTTTTTTGTTTGGTGATGCCCTGCATCTGCGGGAAAACTATCACTTGATAAAACTTGCCATCACTGCTAAGCGCCACAGGAAACACGATATCGTCGCTTGATAGCTTATGCAGCGTATCAGAATCCACTTTTGGCAGGGCGTAAAGCGCGGCGTCTTTTTTAAATTTTGGCGCATAGGGCAGCAGACAGCCGACACCTTTGGCAGAAAAACACAGGCTTTTATCATCCATATCCAATATCATACTATCCGACATCCCCCAATACAGCCAAAGCCAAAAAGGCATGCTATCATCATAGCTGCCATCCGCCCACTGCATATTGACCACATATTCAGGCTTGGGAAGAAGCTGGCGCGTCAAAAAGCTGGTGTTATAAGGCTGCATTATAGGGAAATGCCATGCAGGAAAGTGCGCAAAAGTGTCATTGTCATGCTCTGCATAAGGCAGGTTTGACTTCAGCCATACAAACTGCATGTGTAAGCCCACTTCCTCTAGATCGGTGGTGTATCGCTGTGGTGTTTTGGGAGCTTGCTGGGTGATGCTTGCGCTTATGGGTTGTATGGTGCTATTTGCACTTGTGGTGTTTGTGGTGCTTGTGATGATGTTTGCAGCGTTTGTGGTGTTTGTGGCTTGTGGGCGCTGGCCTAATTCTGTGGATTCTAGTGCGCTTGTGGCGAGGAAGCATATCGCGATGCTAAGCGCGCAAGATGTTAATATGCGCGATATTTGCGACATTAATATGTGCTTTGTGAAACATTTTACGCTTTTTACGCCTTTTGCACTTTTTGCGTTTTTTGTGCCTTTTGTGCTGGGGCGGATTTTTGGATATTTGGTTATCATGTTTGCTCCTTTTTGCTTCTTTGGTTTGGCTGGATTTTGCGCTAGCTTTAAGCTGTCAAATTACCAGAATCTAGATTCTGGGTGCTTTGCATGGTTTTGCATAGTTTGGAATCTCAAACGCCAAATCTATGCAAAAAGTCTAGAAAATATCGCTCGCCAAGGCGCGATTTTATCTCGCCACTCATGCGATGCAGCGCGCTTTGGATCTGCAATAAGTGCTTTGTGTTGATATTGACATCCATATCGACGCCACTATTTCCCCCAAAATCTTGCGTGATGGCCAATGCTTTAGCCACATACTCCGCTTCATCAAACGCGCTTAGATTCTTAAAAAACTCTATCGCCACACTTTTGTAGCTAGCAAAATCCTCAAATAATCTATTTGCGCCAACTCCAGCGCGCTCAACCCCAGCGCACTCGGCACCACCCTCGCCCAAAATCTCGCCAAGCGCATGAGAATCCGCGCAGATCTCCTCTATCACGCCGCGCGTGGATTCTAGCTGATTTGCCACTTGCGCTAGCAGGCTAGATTCTGGAGTGCGATAGTAGCGCAGCGCCAGCCCACGCGATTTCGCCACATACTCGATGCGACTCTCGCCCTGCTCCATAGGAAAACTATCCGCCCAAAAGTCAATAATATGCCCATACACCCCGCTATCTACATAACCAGCGAAGAAAAACCTGCCGGAGAGCTCTGGCGCGATAGCATCTATTTTGCGGCGGATTTCTTGCTCATTGCCAAGCCCGCATGCAAGATATATCCAATCCTCGCGCTTTTCTAGAATCTCACAAATCGCGCGCAGATAAGGAGCAGAATCTATTTTGGTAAGCCGCCCTATCACGCCCATGATTTTTTTATCCAGCGGATATTTGGCGCGCTCGGATTCTATGAGCGCAGGCGGAAGTGTGGGTGTGTAAAACTCATCATCCATTTTCACCGGAATCCCATAAAAGCTAAAGCCCTCGTGGATAATCTCGCGCTGATTATCGCAAATATGCGTCATACGCGCATCAATCCCACAAATATCATACACAAAATTGCCATGCGTGTAAAACACCTGCACGCGCGCGCTCCTGCTAGCCAGCAGAAAATCACTGATCCCATAGCCATTATTTGGGCTGATAAGCACTTGCACGCCATCTTTTTGGATGATTTCGCGGAGTGCCAAGGCTTTTTGCAAATGCGAGTTGTAGAATCCTGCTTTGTTAAATCCTAGTCCGATGTCTATGGTTTCTATGTTTAGGCTAGCGATTTTAGCGAGGGGGATAGGGTTATTTTCTGATTTTTCTATGAGGCTCATGCAGTAGATTTTGATCTCATAACGCTTGGCAAATTCCTCATGTGAAAGGAGGTTTTTGAAAAGGCTGTATTCGATTTTGAAAGGGGAGTTTTCTACTATGCGATCGCGCAAAAATCCTATGACGATGCGCTTTTGCTTTTGTTTGGTGGGCTGTTGGGGTTGCTTGGGTTGCTGGCTAGCGGTGGATTCTAAACTAGATTCTAGTCCAGAATCTAGTTTTGGCAGAAATTTATCACTAAATGCCTTATATAGCGGCGTGGTTTTTCTAGAAACTTCATCATTAAACGCGCGCCATTGCTCTTGCGTGCTAAAGCTATTGCCACACATATGATAGATGAAAAACTGCATATACAGCACCTCATCAAGCGCGGATAGTAGTGCAAAATCTGGCGCGCCAGATTCTACGACACCAAGAGATTCCGCGCGCGCTATCATTCTGTATAGCTCGCTTTTCCATAGATCATAGAGGCAAAGCCACTCGCGATTGTTAAACAAATGCGGGATATTCCAAAAAATATGCAGCTGCCAATTGCAAATATTGCGCCGCATGATAGGACTACTCGCGCGCGCAAACGCACCATGAAGTGCTGGCTTTAGCAAAGAAAAGCCGAGTTTGAAAACCTCAAACGCTTCCATGATAAATTTGATGCATTGACTCGCTGGCAGGCTATCTATGCTAGTCAAAAGCATGTTCGTAGTAAAAAACATGAGGCTATCTAGCGGGTTGGTATCTAGCGCGTCGCGTGGCGCGGATGTCGTGTGTGAAGTGGCGCGCGTAGAGCAGGGCGCGGATGGTGCGGACAATATGGATGGTGTGGATTCTGATATGCTAGAATCTAATGCGCTGGCGCTTGTGTTTTGCAGGCTAGATTCTAGTGAGCTAGATTCTAGCGCGCTGTTTGGTGCAGGATTTGCAGAATCTATAGATTCTGGCAAGTCAGATTTTGGCGAGCTAGATTCTGCTATTTTGTCTTTGATTGTCGCGCTTGTTTCACATGGTGCGCTTTTTTGCATGCTAGCAAAAATGCTTCTGCTTTGATGCATCGGCGCGTATAGCACTCTGGCGATAGCACCAAGCTCGGTTAGCATCACCCATTCTTCTGGGCTTGTCATAGTTGCTTGACTTGCAACGCTGGCGTCGCTAGAATCCCGCGCTAGCATTTTATCTGCAAGGCGGATAAATGGCAAAAATCGCTCATCCAGCTCCAAATCCGCCGGCGCGATAAATGCCAAATACAAAAACGCAGAATCCAAAATATCGCCACTATCAAGAATCCCAAAAAGTTTGTCTCGAAAAATGCTAAAAATTTGTATAAAGATATCGTGGTACTGGGATATCTCTCTCAAAAAACTTGCTTGATAGAATATGCTTTGTGGCTTGTTATGAGTATCGCTAGAATCTATATTTTTAGATTCTGCACCAGATGCTGCATTGCGAGAATCTGTGCTGGCATTTTTAGATTCTGCACCACCTTCCACGCCCCCGCCGATAGCCTTGCCCGCTTTACTCGCCTTGCCCGCATTTTCTCTAGCCAAAACTTCGCGCGATTCTGCCACGATAGCACCGATGATGCCAAGCAGCACCGCGCGCAATTCTTGCTTGCTTTTAGCAGAATGCAGCATCTCAAGATATTTTTGCATGATGCGCCTATTTTGTTTTAGGCATTTGTGCTATCAAAACGCCTCTTTTGCGCTAGTTTGCACCGGGACATTGGTGTCTATTAGCCACATATATCCAAGCCCGGTTTGCTGCGCGTATGGCTTCACTTCCGCAGAAATATAGCCAAAATCATAATTCACGCTCACCACCTCGCCCACCGCTATGCCCTCGATAAATATCCCATCTAGCCCGCTGGTGAAAACCTGATCGCCTATGTTTATCTTTTTCCATGAGGGGATGAAATCCGCGGTGATATTATCGCTCGTAAGCGCGCTAGCATGCACGATAGCGGGCACTTTTTCATCACCCACATACACGCTATAGCTGCTTTTTTTGTCGCCATTTAGCAGCCCCATCAGCCGCCCATCCTCCATGATAGCAATGCCTAGCACCTTATTATCCTGCACCACGCCAAAGATTCTATCCTCTGGATAATCTTTCACATCAAAGTTTAGCCACACGCGACTATAATCGCCCATATTCACATAAGAATACGCTCTGGAGGGCAAGAATCTAGCATCATTATAAAACGCCTGCTGTGTGTCAAACACCACGAGATTATCAAGCTCATTTTGCGCGTGTTTTAGCTCTAGCTCTAGTCTTTCATAGTCTTTTAGCTTTTGTTCGTATTCTTCTATGGATTGTGCTTGAGAGATGTATTTGCGATAAGAAAGCGATATGGAATCTTTAGAATCTAGGACAAAAATCTTTATCCCATCGCCCACTGCTGCGATATGTCTTTGCAAAAACTTGCTAGAATCTACAGCGATAAAAACAATCGCTAGCAAAACAACGGCGATTGTCAAAGATTGGTAGCGCATGGGCGTCCCGCCGGCTATTCATAGCGACTGGTATTATGCAGGATGTCTAGCTCTTCGATAGCTTTGCCCGTGCCTTTGGCGACTGCTAGCAGCGGCTCATCGCCGATAAATACCGGTAGCTTAATCGCATCAGAGAGATACCTATCAAGCCCGCGTATAAGCGCGCCCCCGCCAGTAAGCGTGAGTCCATTTTCCACCAAATCGCCCGCAAGATCCGCCGGCACCGCTTCGATGACGCTTTTTACCGCGCCGCTTATCTCGCGCAACTGATCTTTGATAGCCTCGCGTATATCCTCGCTCGTAAGCTCTATGGTGTTTAGCAGTCCGCTTACTTGATCGCGCCCTTTTATCTGCATAGATAGCGGCTGCTCTAGCGGCGCTGCTGCGCCGATTTGGATTTTTATCTCTTCGCCCGCGCGCTCGCCGATGAGGAGGTTGTAATGTTTGCGCACATGATTTACGATAGCCATGTCTAGCTTATCGCCTGCTACGCGGATGGATTTGGATATCACGAGTCCGCCAAGAGAAATGACGCCGATCTCTGTCGTGCCACCGCCAATATCTACGATGAGGCTTCCTTGTGGCTCTTTGATAGGAAGCCCTGCGCCTATCGCTGCTGCCATGGGCTCTTCTATGAGATAGACTTCTCTAGCACCCGCACTCATAGCAGATTCTTTCACCGCTTTGCGCTCCACGCCAGTAAGCCCATAAGGCACGCACACCATGATGCGCGGGCGGATGAGCGATTTGCGGTTATGCGCTTTTTCGATGAAGTAGCGTATCATCTTCTCTGTCACATCAAAATCCGCGATGACGCCATCTTTCATCGGGCGTATGGCTTGGATTCCGCTTGGGGTTTTGCCTACCATTTCTTTGGCTTCATGCCCCACTGCTAGGATCTCGCCATCCCTATCGAAGCGATCCACGCGCACCGCCACGATTGAGGGCTCATTGATGATGATGCCCTGCCCTTTTAGCAACACTATCGTATTTGCTGTGCCTAAATCTATCGCAATATCATGCGAAAACATTCCAATAAGTTTGTTTAACAACACTTCTACGCTCCTTGAACTTTAGATATTTTTTTGCGCTTTAGCACGAGAGGTTTGGATTTGTGCTCGATGCAATCTTTGGTAATCACCACCTTGCAATTACGCATGGAGGGCAAATCAAACATAATATCCGTGGTAAATTCCTCGATGATCGCTCGCAGCCCGCGCGCCCCTGTTTTCCTAGCGATTGCAAGCTCTGCGATTTTCTCCACCGCGCCCTCCTCAAACTCAAGCTCCACATCATCGAGCTCAAAAAGCTTTTGATACTGCTTGATTAGCGAGTTTTTGGGCTTTGTCAGAATCTCTATCATCGCTTCTTTGGTGATAGGCTTTAGCGTGGCGATGATATGCAGCCGCCCGATAAGCTCTGGTATCAGCCCATAGCTCACCAAATCATCAGGCTCCACAAGCTCTAGCACATCCTCGCGCTCATCTTTTGTTTTTTGCGTCTGTCCAAAGCCTAGCGTATTGCTCCCCATGCGCCGCTTGATGATGTCACTAAGCCCATCAAACGCACCACCGCAGATAAATAAAATATTGGTCGTGTCTATTTGGATAAATTCTTGGTTTGGATGCTTTCTGCCGCCTTTTGGTGGGATATTTACCACGCTTCCCTCGATTATCTTTAGCAATGCCTGCTGCACGCCCTCCCCGCTCACATCGCGCGTGATAGAGCGGTTTTCGGAAAGGCGCGAGATTTTGTCAATCTCATCGATAAACACTATCCCCATTTGCGCCTTTTTCTCATCATTCCCCGCTGCTTGATAGAGGCGCGTTAGGATATTTTCCACATCTTCGCCGACATAGCCCGCTTCTGTGAGACTTGTCGCATCAGAAATTGCGATAGGCACATCCAAAAATCGCGCCAAAGTCTGCGCCATAAGCGTTTTGCCGCTGCCTGTGGGGCCTATCAGCAAAATGTTTGATTTGGAAATCTCGACATCATCGCTATTATTCGCGCTTGCCATATTGCTAGCGATTCTTTTGTAGTGGTTATAAACCGCGACAGAAAAGACTTTTTTCGCGCTATCCTGCCCTATCACATAATCATCCAACCTTGCTTTCATCTCTTTTGGTGTGGGGATGTTTTGCAAGGAGAATCTATCGCCATCCAAGCGCTCTTTGGAAGTGCTAGGCATAGAATCCATATCGATGCCTGATTGCGCGATGCTTTTGTATAGCCCGCCTATGCATGATATGCAGATATTGCTACCATTGCGCCCGCCAGCGCCTTGTATGACTTGGTTTGCTTCGCGCTCTTGTCCGCAAAAATCGCAAACTCGCTTCATTCTTTCCCCTTGCGTATTGGAATGCCGCGCTCGGATTCTACGACAAAGCGACAGATATTGGTGATAGATTCTAGCTCTGGGGCAGAATCTAGCTTTTCTTGAGCGAGTGCGCGCATAGAAGTCGCGGCAAAAAGCTCTTTGTAAAGGTGGCTTATCGCATCTATCTCTGTGCTTTCAAATAGCTTTCGCATGCGGTGTTTGTTTAGCCCGCGAATCACAGCGCGATTGCCCTCTGCCATGCAATAAGGCGGTATGTCTTGCGACAAAGCAGAAGCGCCCGCTATCATCGCGCCATCGCCTATACGCACAAACTGATGCACCGGCGTCATCCCGCCGATATTTACATAATCGCCCAACGCGATATGCCCGCCTAGCGTGGCGTTGTTGGCAAGGATGCAGTGATTTCCCACGACGCAATCATGCGCGATATGCACGAATGCCATGAAAAGATTGTCATTACCGATGATTGTTTTGCCGATGCCACCTTCCGTGCCGGGGTTAAACATACAATGCTCGCGGATAGAGTTGCGATCGCCGATGATGAGCTCTACTTTTTCGCCGGCATATTTTAGGTCTTGTGGTATCGTGCCTAGCACGGCGTAGGGGAATATGGTGTTATCCCTGCCGATAGTGGTGTCGCCTAGTATCGTCACGCCATTATAGAGTTTGGTGCCGCTGGCGATTTTTACCCCTTCGCCGATGACGCAAAAATCCCCGATTTCCACGCCCTCATCGATTTGCGCGCCTTTGGCGATGATGGCTGTTTTTGCGATTTTGCTCTGACTCATTGCTAGCCTCGTGCGCTGTTGCTGGCGTTGTCAGCGTTGTCATTATCGGCGACCATCGCTTTTAGCTCCGCTTCGCACACCATTTTGCCATCCACAAATGCTTTGGCATCAAGCGCCCACACCGCGCCTTTGTTTTTGATGACTTCTAGGCGGTATTCGAGCCTATCGCCGGGCACCACTGGCACGCGGAATTTTACCTTGTCTATCGTCATAAAATACACGATTTTGTTCTCCGCAGCAGCCAAATCATCGCCCCACATACTCATAAACGCCAGCACGCCGCCCGCTTGCGCCATGCCCTCAATAATCATCACGCCCGGATATATGGGCTTGTTGGGAAAATGCCCTAGGAAGATTTCTTCATTTATCGTCACATTTTTGTAGCCCTCGATAAACGCATTTGGCTGAAACTTCGTGATGCGATCGACAAGAAGCAAGGGGTAGCGATGCGGAAGGATTTTTTTAATCTGATTTACATCTAGTGTTATGTCTGTCTCTGTCGCTTTTGTGTCCGTCATGGAGTGCCTTTCAACTCGAGAATGCCTTTTTAAATCAAGAAAAAGTGCGCCATTATACATTAATATTTTCTAATTTTTGCTTTATTATGTTTTATTATTGTGATTATTGAGTTTTGGGGTGGGGTTTTGGAGCAAAATTTTGGCTTCAAGTTTTGGAGCTAAAGTTTTGGGGTGGGGTTTTTGGGGTGGGGTTTGATTTGCTGGGTTTGGTTGGCCGGATTTGATTGAATGGGTTTGGTTAGCTGGGTTTAATTTGAGAGGTTGGCAAATTTAGATTCTGCGTTTTTTGATTTTTTGCGTGGGCTTATGGTGTTTATATTTTGCGCTTTTGTTTTGTTGTGGTTTTTGCGCGTTTTGACTCAAAATATTTGATTGACTTTTATATGCTTTTCTAGAATCTTATCCCTAAAAATAGGTGAAATATATTTAAAAAGTGGATTCTAGATAAAGCGGTTTTGCATAGATTCTGCTATCAAAACGCGCTAGAATCTTGTGCTAGATTTTGAGCTAGAATCCATTTGCAAACTTGCGCGCCAGAATCCAAAAGCTAAAATCTAGAATCTAAACGCCAAAACTAGAATCCAAACTCCACAATCTAAACACCAGAATCTAAGCGCGCAAATCTAGCGCGCTGCTTCGGTGATGCAAAATACCTTCTCTTCTTGAAAAAGCGATTTTATCTCCACCTTTAGATTCTGCTCGGTTGGCTTATCTATGATGATGATAGGATTTGTCGTCTCGCTGCCACAAATACAAGCGCGGATATCTAGCTCCACTTCATAGCGTGGCGGATGATACAGCATATCTAGCGCTCTTTTATAGGCACTGCAAGCAAGCTTGTTGAAATCTTTCATACAAATAAACAGCGCATCATCCTTTTTGCCAAAGCCTAGATGTATATGCAAAGCATCAGAATCTGATTTTTCTACTTTTTCTGATTTTTCCACTTTTTTGGATTCTAGTCCAGAATCTAGCGCATTTGTATCTCTAAAACCTTGCAAATGTGCGGGAGAATGTGCGGACGAATATGTGGGCGAATTTGTTGGCAAATATGCTGGCGGATTTAGCAGATTTGCTCGTGCATTGTTTGGTATTTTTACGCTAGTTTTTATCCAGACGATAGCGCCGACCCTAGCACTCCTGCTATCAGAATGCGCCAAAATATAGCTAGGTATCACAGCATCATTATAAGAGATTTTACCCCATAGCAGACGATATATCCGCATTTTTCTCTGCGTCAGTATATAGTCCCTGCCATTTCGCTCCAAATGATTGCGCTTATCAAATGTCTCTTGTCGCTCCTCGATGCTCCCGGGCAGTGCGCGCCGCCCTATCTCGCTTATGGATTCTAGGCTAAATCGCTCTTGCTTCTCGCGCTGCTTGGTAAGCGCGTATTTACACCCGCAATAATTTTGGCGATAGAGATTATCCTTTTTGGCTAGCTCATTTTGACGCTGCACGCCGCCATTACTGCGGACATTTATCTTGATAAAATCCAGTCCATGCATCTGCGCTATTTGATCGCCTTGCTGATAAAGCACCTCTTGCTCTTTCATGGGGCTTGAGAGCAGAGTCGTGGTAAATCTCTGCTCGCCAAGCTCTAGCGCGATTTTTGCGCTTTCTTCTAGGCGGATATCAAAGCATCGCACGCATCTATCGCCCTTCTCCGGCTCATTTTCCAATCCGCGCACGCCTTCACACCAGCTCGTATCATCGTATTTGCCTTCAATCAAGCTAATGCCTAGCATCTCACAGCTTCTACGCACATCACTAAGCCGCAGGTCATGCTCGCTTTTTGGATGTATGTTTGGATTGTAGAAAAATCCGGTAAATTTCTCACCCGGAAACTCCTTCTGCAATTCGCTCAAAAAATAATGACTATCCACAGAACAGCAAATATGCACTAGCATTTTTAACCTCTTTTGTCGTTTTTATCATTGATGAAAAATACATACGCGCTGACACCACCTATCAAAACTGCCAGCAAAAACACCAGCAAAAATATTTCCAATGGCTCCATTTTCTCTCCTTTTGTGATTTGGTTTGTGGTTTGTTTATGGTTTTGTTTGTGACTTTGTTTGGCTTTTGGATTCTAGCTTTTGTGCGCTTGATGGCAGAATCTAGATTCTACCATTTGGCATAAATCCGCTGGTATAAATCCTGCGCTAGATTCTGGCTTCATATTTACTGTCACAAAATCCAAACACCAGAATCCGATACCAAATCAAGCGCAGAATCTAGCATAAAATCTGACACAAATCTAATCATAGTTTCATGTGAAACATTACATCAGAATATCGCACCAAAATCCAAATGCACCACAAATATTTTTTAGCCGCCTTAAACACATCTAACCAAACTTAGACATTTTCAGCCACCGCAAATATTTCAAGCGCATCGCCCAAAGCATTCTCATACTCCAACTTTTTCTTTGGCGAGCTTTTTCTCCCGCAGCTGTCCGCACGCCGCTGAAATATCCAAACCTTTGGATTCTCTAATAGTAGCAAGCAAGCCCTTAGATATCAAATAATCCGCAAAATCTTTGACCTTTTTCTCATCCGGGCGACCAAACTTCGAGCCAGTATGCGGGTTAAACAAAATCAGATTCACCTTCGCCTTGATGCCATTTAGTAGCTTTAGCAGTTTTTTTGCGCTCGCTAGATCATCGTTTAGATCCTTTATCACTAGGTATTCAAACATCACCCTTTTGCGCGCATCGATGGGAAACCGCCGCACCGCATCGATGATGCTCTGTATATTATACTCCTTGTTTATAGGCATAAGTTTCGAGCGTAGCGCATCATCCACCGCGTGCAGAGAGATAGCCAGCTGCACGCCTAGATTCTCCTCACCCAGCCTATCGATATGCGGACTCACGCCGCTAGTAGAGATCGTCTGCCGCTTGGGCGATATGGATAAGCCATTCAAGTCAGCGATGATTTGTATCGCGTGCGTCAGATTCTCAAAATTATTCAGCGGCTCGCCCATACCCATATACACTATATTTACTCGTTTTTCTGGTGCGAGGTTGTTGCGCCTTTTTAGCTCGAGCACCTGCTCGACTATCTCGCCGGATTCTAGATCGCGGACAAACCCGCCCTTCGCTGTCGAGCAAAAAGCACAGCCCACCTTGCAGCCGATTTGACTAGAGATGCAGAAGGTGTATTTTTCACTCTCGATGATTTTGCCCTCACTATCGAGCTTTTTATCGCGCATTTTTAGAAACACACTTTCAAATGTATGTCCATCTCGCGTTTGGAAAAGATATTTTTTGCTGCCATCTTTGCTTTCTTCTAGCGTGGCTAGAGTCAGATTCTGCGCGCTAAACTCCTGCGCCAACATCTCGCGCAAATCTTTTGGCAGATTTTGCATAGCGGTGAAATCTTTCTCATAGCGCACATAAGCCCAGTGATAAATCTGCTTGGCTCGATACTTCGGAATCTTGCGCGCGGCAAGGATGGATTCTAGCTCGGCGACGCTGTAGCTATAGATATTTTTTGCCATCGATATACTCTTCTAGCTTGGCTTTTGCTTTGGCATGGTTTAGCAGAAAATCGCGATGTGCGTTTTCATTGCAATAATTAGTGATACAAAACACGCCCAAAGTCGGGATGTTAAATTCTTGCGCCACACGCAAAACGGCAAAAAATTCCATATTTTCTAGCAGGATTCCAGCGCTCGTCATTTTGTTGGAAATATTGGGATTGGTCGTGATGTAGTTGGAGGAATTTACCAGCACTTCAGAAATGCTCTCCAATGTTTCCCGTGAAACAGCTTGATTTTCTATCGCGATGCAATTCTCCAGCGGCGTATAACACTCGCCAGACAAAAACCCGCTCTCTATCTGCGTAGCCTGCTTACTCGCGCACAAAGAAAGCAGCGGCAAATCATAAGAATACGCACCCGCCGTGCCGATGAAAGTCAGCTTCTCGATAGACTCTCGCAAACACAATCGCGTAAGCCCGATGCTAGCTTCCACCAGCCCCACGCCTATGGGTGTCGCGTATTTGATAAATTCATTTCGTCCCGCACAAATCAGCATATCAAGCCCTTTTAGATTCTGGTATTTTAGTATTTTGCCGCGCTTTGGATTCTGACATTTTGGATTCTCGCACCTTAAAATTTTGACATCTTTGGATTTTCTCATTCCAAAATTTTTTCATTTTTGGATTCTCGCGCTAGATTCTCACAGGGATGCCACGAGAATCTAGATAGCGTTTCAAATCCGCTATCGTGATTTCATTATTATGAAAAATGCTAGCCGCAAGCGCAGCATCCGCCACATCCATCTCAAAAACCTCCGCAATGTGCTCCATTTTCCCTGCACCACCAGAAGCGATGATAGGCAGACTCACAGATTCTCGCAACTGCGTCAGCGCATCGATATCATAGCCATTTTTCGTGCCATCAGTATCCATGCTCGTAAGCAGAAACTCGCCCGCGCCTTTATCCTCGCAGATCTTCGCCCATTCGCACATCTCTATACCTGTGTTTTCCCTGCCACCTTTTATATAGACTTCTTTTTTGGTGTGATGGATTTTTGTAGAGTTGGCTTGCGCGCCTCCATTTCGCCCACCTTGCAAAGCCCCCTCCCAATTTTCACTCCTCACATCGATAGCTATCACCACGCACTGCGAGCCAAATCGTTTCGCCGCCTGCTCGATGAGCTCTGGATTTTTTATCGCGGTGCTATTGAGGCTGATTTTATCCGCGCCCGCATCAAGCAGCAGATACATATCATCAAGCGTGCGTATGCCCCCGCCGATAGTCAGCGGTATATACACCTCTTTGGCGATATTTCGGATGAGATCAGCGATGATCTGCCGATGCTCAAAAGTCGCCGTGATGTCTAGGATCACGAGCTCATCCGCGCCCGCATCATTATAGAGCTTTGCTAGCTCTAGCGGATCGCCCACATCTTGCAAACCGACAAAATTCACCCCCTTGACGACCTTGCCATTTTTGATATCAAGGCATGGGATGATGCGCTTTGCTAGATGATTCATTGATGCCGCTCCTTTGCTGTCGCTCTATGATTTGCCGCTAGATTTTATAGATTCTTACCAAGTGCGGATTCTCGCGTAAATTTTGGCATAGATTTTCGCGCAGATTCTCTCGCGGATTCTCGCTGGGCTTTAAAATTATGAAATCATACTTATTATTTACAAATAATTAATGAAAAACTCGATACAATACGCGATATTTATTTGGCAAGCTTAAATTATTTGCCATATTCAGATATCAAAATCTTAAAATAGATTTACAAAACAAAGGTTGTATTTTTGCAAGCCAAAAAGAAATTCGGGCAGAATTTTTTAAAAGATCCTTTGTATCTGGATAAAATCCTCCAAGTGAGCTCCGAGCTGCTGCAGCATCGCAAGCTAGTAGAAATCGGCGTTGGTTTGGGTGATTTGTCAGAGCGGCTATTGCAGATCTCAAGCCTTACCACCTATGAGATTGATGCCGATCTGTGTTCTTTTGTGTTGCGGCGGTTTTCATCGCGTATTTTTCCGCACACTTTTAGCCTCGTGCAAAAAGATGTCCTATCTATCCCGCTAAACGCGCTAAATGCAAGCGCTGGCGCAGAATCCAAAAATATGGATTCTAAAAGCCTAGAATCTAAAGTGGAATCTAAACATTCGGATTCTGGCGCGCCAAACAAAGCGGAGCGAGAATCTCAAAGCATGCAAGAAGTGTATGCATGGCTGGCGGATGAACCCTATATCCTCGTGTCAAATCTGCCATATTACATAGCCACGCGCATCGTGATAAATCTGCTAAAAGATCCGCTATGCGAGGGCTTTGTGGTGATGACGCAAAAAGAGGTCGCGCTGAAGTTTTGCGCGGATGAGGGGCAGAGCGAGTTTTGCGCGCTTAGCGTGCTGGCACAAAGTGTGGGCGAGACGAGGCTGCTTTTTGAAGTGCCAAAAGAGGCGTTTGAGCCGATGCCAAAGGTGACTTCTGCGGTATTTTCTCATAAAAAATACGCTTCAAAAGCGCCGTGCGATTGTGCGATGCAAAGCATGCGAGTTAGCCAAGCTAGCATAAATAGCGCGCAAGATTTTACGCAAAAAGGCGAGATAAACGCGACTAGCCAAATGGAGCAAAAAAGCCAAAAAAGCAAGGCTGGCAAAAATAGCGAAACTAGCGAAAAAGGCGAAGTGGAGCGACAAAGCGGAGCGGAGCTAATAAGCAAAGCGAAGCTGGCAAGGCAAGGCAAAAAAGCAAGTGAGGTTAGCGAGGCGAGCAAAACTAGCAAAACGCGCGAAACAAACGCTTGGCAGATTTCAAATAGCTTTGAAAATATGCTAAAAGCGGCATTTTCCGCACCACGCAAAAAACTGCTAAACAATCTTGCAAGCCGCTATGACAAAGCGACGCTAGAATCCATTTTTGCGCGGCTAGATATCGCGCCAAATACGCGCCCGCATGAGCTTAGCACACAAAAGTATCACCAAATACACAACCAAATAAAGGAAAGAAAATGAACGAAAACACACCAAACAACACAGCAGAAAACCAAGGCGCGCCAGAGAAAAAGCGATTTTTTGGCAATCGATTTGGCGGAAGCAGAGATAATCAAGGTAGAGATAATGGAGGCAGAGATAATCGAGGCAGAGACAATCAAGAAGCCAACCGAGAATCTAGAGATTTTGGCAAAGATGCAAATAGAGATTCTAGCAAGGATTCTAGGCGCGATTTTGGCAGAGACAATCGAGAGGGCAATCGAGAATCTAATAAAGAAGGCAACCGAGAATCTAACAGGGAATTTGGCGGCGGGTATCAGCAAAATCCGCAAAACTCACAGCACGCGCAACGCAACCACAACCAGCGAAATGGCTACAAAAACGCGAACAACACGCACAACGCGCATTCACCAAACACCCGCGCACCACAGCAAAACCACGCGCCACAAAATATGACGCAGAATCCAAGCGCCCAAAATCCAAATATGCAAAATCCAAACGTACCACAAAACGCGCAAGATTCTGGCGCGCCAAAACAGCGCCGCATGTTTCCTAGACAAGGATTTAGCGCGCCTACATACGACACGCCAGAAGGTGCGCGCGAAGTGCAAGGGATCAATGAGCGCGGCAATCTCGCATTTCACAAAGATTTGAAACGGGGCGTAGAGACCAACACCAGAATCCAAAAAAACAGCCTAAACCCGCACAACAAGCTAAACCTAGACACCAAAGCAAAAGTGAAAATCACGCCACTTGGCGGGCTTGGCGAGATCGGCGGAAATATGATGGTGATGGAGACGGAAAACTCCGCGATTATCATTGATGTGGGGATGAGCTTCCCGGAAGAAAATATGCATGGCGTGGATATTTTGATCCCTGATTTTCAATACCTTGAAAGCATCAAAGACAAAGTCGCTGGCATCGTCATCACGCACGCGCATGAAGACCACATCGGCGCTGTGCCCTATCTTTTCAAAAAGTTTCAATTCCCCCTTTATGGCACGCCGCTCGCACTTGGCATGATAGGCAATAAATTTGATGAGCACGGGCTCAAAAAATTCCGCTCATGCTTTCGCGTGGTGCAAAAGCGCCAGCCTATCAAAATCGGCGAGTTTGAAATAGAGTGGATACATATCACACACTCTATCATAGATTCTAGCGCGCTTGCGATACAAACAGAAGCGGGGCTTATCATCCACACCGGCGATTTCAAAATCGACCACACGCCTATCGACAACCTTCCTACAGATTTGCACCGCTTGGCGCATTATGGCGAGCAGGGCGTGATGCTATTGCTAAGCGATTCTACCAACTCGCATAAAAGTGGCTGCACGCAAAGCGAAGCCGTCGTAGGACCTACTTTTGACTCTCTATTTAAAAACGCCACCGGGCGCGTGATAATGAGCACCTTTAGCTCAAATATCCACCGCGTGTATCAGGCTATCAGCTATGGGCTAAAATATGGGCGCAAAGTCGCAGTGATAGGGCGCTCTATGGAAAAAAACCTCGACATCGCGCGAGAACTTGGCTATATCGAGCTTCCGAGCAATATTTTCATCGAAGCGCATGAGATAGAAAAATACCCAGATCATGAAGTGCTGATAGTCACCACCGGCTCACAAGGCGAGACGATGAGCGCGCTTTATCGCATGGCGACAGATGAGCATCGACATGTCAAAATCAAATCCACTGACCTAGTCATCCTCTCTGCCAAAGCGATCCCGGGCAATGAAGGCTCTGTCTCTGCGGTGCTAAATTTCCTCATGAAAGCGGGCGCTAGCGTGGCATATCAGGATTTCAGCGAGATACATGTAAGCGGGCATGCCGCGCAAGAAGAGCAAAAGCTGATGCTACGCCTCACCAAGCCCAAATTTTTCCTCCCAGTGCATGGCGAGTATAACCATGTCTCAAAGCACAAAGACACCGCGGTAAAATGTGGCGTGCCGGAGAAAAATATATTGCTTATGGAAGATGGCGATCAAATCGAGGTAAATCCAAGCTTCATGCGAAAATGCGGCAATGTCAAAAGCGGCAAGGTTTTCATCGATAATCAAGTGAATAAACAAATCGATAATGCCACCGTGCAAGACCGCCAAGATCTCGCAGAATGTGGGCTTGTGAGTATCGTGGCGTTTATCAACAAAGCCGAGCAAAAAATCCGCTCGCTAGAAGTGGAAATGATAGGCGTGGTGAGTAGCGAAGAGGTAAAAGAAGTCAAAGATGAGATAATAGGCACGCTAGAAATGGCGGTGCGATCAGCGCGCAAAGAGCTTTTCAACGACAAAAAGCAAATCGAAGCAGAAGTGCGAAACATCGTGCGAAAGCTCATATTTAAGCGCATGAAAAAATATCCGGCGATTTTGACGCATATTTTTACGGCGTAGATTTTGTGGCTTAAGGGCGCGCAATTGTGGCTTAAAAGGCGTATTTGGCGCGATTCGGTGCGTGTATTTGGGTGCGCTTTTTTTGGCGTGGCTTGATTTGGGCGCTTTGATTTAAACAACAGGCGCGATTTAGATTCTGGCGCTAGAATCTAGAAGTAAAATCCAAACCAGAATCTAAAAGCAAAATCAAAGCGCGCTAATCCCAGCTAGATTCTAAGCGCCCAGCCACAGTCAGAATCCAAACCCAGAATCTAAGGAAAAAAATGCAAAAAGACATTTTCAAAAACCTCTCATTAGATTTTGCCAAAATAGCCGCCGAGACGCTAGAAAAAGAGGCGCAAGAATTGCTAGATTCTGCCAAAAAAATGACACAAATAAACTGGCAAGAAATCATCAAAGCCATACTAGAATCTAGCAGCAACGGCGGCAAGCTCATCGTGTGTGGCGTAGGCAAAAGCGGGCATATCGGCAAAAAAATAGCCGCCACGCTCGCAAGCACGGGCACGCCTAGCTTTTTCCTCCACCCCACAGAAGCGCTGCATGGCGATCTTGGCATGGTGGGCGCGCGCGATATTATGCTAGTGATTAGCTACAGCGGCGAAAGTGCCGAAGTGCTAGAAATCATGCCACATCTCAAACGCCTAAGCCGCGCGATAATCACGATGAGCAAATCAAGCGCATCGCCACTTAGCCAAATGGGCGATTATTTCTTGCCGATAGCTATCGGCAAAGAAGCCTGCCCGATAAACGCCGCGCCCATGAGCTCGACAACGCTAACGCTTGCTATGGGCGATGCGCTGGCGGCGTGCCTTATGAAAGCGCGCGAGTTTGACAAAATGGATTTTGGCAGTTTTCATCCCGGAGGTAGCCTTGGCAAAAGGCTTTTCATCAAAGTTTCTGACATAATGCAAAAAGAGAATCTCCCCATAATCGATGAAAGAACGCCGCTAAAAAGCGCGATAATCACGATGAGTGAAAAACGACTAGGAAGCGCGCTCATCACCAAAAATGACAAGCTTGTGGCGATTCTAAGCGATGGGGATTTGCGCCGCGCGATGATGAGAGAGGATTTTGATTTAAACGCGCCAGCGATTGAGTTTGCCACGCGCGCACCAAAGGTATGGCGCGATGAAAGTAAGCTTGCCAGCCAAGCGCTGGATTTCATCGAAGAAAACAAAATCCAACTGCTAATAGTCGTGGATAATGATGATAAAATACTGGGCGTGCTGCACCTACATACGCTCATACACATCGGCATAAAAGGAGATAAAAATGTTTGAAAGGATAAATGAAATCATCGCCAAAATCGAGGAAATCCGCGATGAAATCCAGATTCTGCTAGGCATGGGGAAAATCGATTTTGTGGATTATATCATGATAAAGCGCGGGTCTATGGATATGCCAGAAGAGCTGCAAATGTCGGTGCTAGAGCAGCTAAATGAGCAAGTAGATAGGCTAAAAGAGCAGATAGATAGGCTCAATAAAATCAAACGCGAGATGTTGGTGTTTTAGTTTATTTTGATGATTTTTAGTGATTTGATATTTTTATTTTGTGCGCTTTGTGATTTAGATTCTGGTTTTAGATAAGGTTTAAAATAGGGCAGGGCGGTTAAAATATATTAGCAAGATAAAGTGGCAGAATCTAAAATATTTAAAATCGCTTTAGATTCTGATTAGATTCTGGAGTCTTGGCTAATTTATTTTTATTTTTTATATGATTTATTTTTATTTTGTGCGCGATTTTTATAAAATCCACAAGGAATTTCATGCTTATGCTAAAATCTTTTGCGATTTTTCTGCTTGCGGCGGTTTGTGAAGTGGGCGGAGGGTATCTTGTGTGGCTGTGGCTTAGAGAGGGCAAAAGTGCGTGGATTGGCGTTTGTGGGGGTGCGTTGCTAGTGCTTTATGGTGTCGTGGCGACTTGGCAGGTGGAGGGATTTGCGCGCGTGTATGCGGCGTATGGCGGGATATTTATCGCTGTTTCTATCGCGTGGGCTATGGCGCTAGATGGATTCAAACCAGATATTTGGGATATCATCGGCGGGTGTTTGGCGCTGGCTGGTGCGTGGGTGATAATGTTTGCACCGCGATAATAAAAATGGATTCTAGTAAAAGCAGAATCTAAACGCGCTAAATAAAATAAAAAATAGAAAAAGTGAAAATAAATCAAAAAGAAGTGCAAAAAAGCTAAAAGCAAGGATTTAAAAATGGTGGCTCGAGGCAGAATCGAACTGCCGACACGCAGATTTTCAGTCTGCTGCTCTACCGACTGAGCTATCGAGCCAAAAGATACGATAAACACATACGATGCAGGATAAAAGCAAGTATCGCAGAATTTAAATCAAACTCGGATTTTGCCTTAATTTGTTTAAATGTTTGCTTAAAAATAACAAAAAGCTAGAAAATTTGATGCGTATGAAATAAATACAATGCCATAAGCGCGATGATACATTAGCAACGCGTGAAACGCATCAGCGACAAATGCGAAAAGTGCGAAAAAATGATAGTAGAATCTAAAACGCAAAATCACGCTAGATTCTAGCAAACAGCACGCTATTTATCGTGCTAGAGAGATTTCAAAAGCCAATGCCTAGAATCTAAAATGATTTTTAGCAAGGTTTTGGCAAAATGCGAGATTTTAATATTTTGCGAGGGTTTGAAGATGAATGAGTTTTTACAAAAAGCGCAGCAGCGAAGGGAGCAAAGAGAATCTAGTCGCGCCAAAAGAGCGCAAGAAGGGCAAAAGTTTGGCAAAAGGCTTGATGGCTATACGCAGGATTTGGAGAAAAATCTCAAAAATATTTTGGATGAAAATGATGCGACAAATGCCACAAATGAGGAAAAAAGCTTCGCAGAAGCACTAAAGGCAAGAAAATCGCAGGCGCATTTGCATTCGCAAACGCATTCTCAGGCACGAGCGCAGGCGCATTTTCAAACGCAAGAGCGAGCACAAAAAACGCTTTCTACAAAAACATTTCCAAAAACATCAGCGCCAAGAGTTTCCGAATCAAGAATTTCCAAACAAAAAATTTTAGAGGCAAAAATTTCAACACCAAATACACCCGCCCCAAAAGCGCAGAATCCCCAAACGCCCGCTCCCAAACAGGATTTGCAAAACACAAAAGATTCACAAATTGTAAAAGTTTCTAAAATTATAAAAGATTCAGAAGATGGCTGGGATTCGCAAATCACGCAAATTACACAAATCACGCCAAACGCGGAAGATTCAAAAATCGTATATCTACATCAACAAAATACATTCAAATCAAAAAGGGCAAATTTTGACATAAAATCGCGCCAAAAAGAACTCGCCCAAAGAAAGCTAATGAAAAATTTTATACAGAATCTAGAAATTTTTGCGTCCAAAAATTCAGAAGAAACAGGCAAAAATACCGCAACCAACAAGGGAATTCTTCATAAATGGTGGGTTAGGCCGCTTATACTTGCAATATATGTTTTACTCCTTTTATTAATGTTTTATATTTTGTAAATACGCGTCTAGCTCGTTTATAAGCGTTTCAAGTGAAGTGGTATTTTTTGTCTGGGCGTTTTTTATTTCTAGGATTTTAAAGCAGAGTTTTGCGGAGAGATTTTTTTGCTTTTCTAGCGCGCGCGTGAGCGCATTGGCCTTTTGTGTGATTTCAGTCTGCAAAGGTGCTTCAAGGTTTTCAAATCCTTGCAAAAAGTTTGCAGTAAGCTCGCTCAAAGCCTCTTGCAAGCGCGCTTTTTCTTGCTCTAGTTTTTGATAAATTGCGCTAATTTTTAAAAACGCGAGCTCTTGTGGATGAAGCGTTTTTTCAAGGTTTAGCTTAATTTGCTCCAAAAAATGCTCGCTTTGAGTCTGCAAAGCCTTTGCTTTATTCTCGCATTCAAAAAGGCTTAGCGCGCGTTCTTTGGGCTCTTTTTGCGCTTTGGCTTGATTATTTTGCACTTTGCTTTGGTTAGATTCTAGCGTTTTAGATTCTAATATTTCAGAATCAAAAATAATATTTTTATGCCTAAAACTTATGCCAAGCGCCTTCATAAGCTCCCTTGCCTGCGGGCTTATCTCAAGATGGTTTAGGTGATTGTAATACGCGCTAAAAAGCAAATCTTTTTCATAAAACGACAGCGCGAGGGAATCTATTTTTTCTAAATTTTTATTAAATCTTGTGATAAAATCAGCCAAAGTTTGCCTTATTTAAATGCGCAGCTTTCGCAAGATAAGAATCAAAAACTTTGATATTTTCGCGCATTTTTGGCAGCGCGTTTTGCTTGTATTCTTGCGCAGAATGCAAAGCATCCAAAACATCATCAAACGCGCCCTTTAGCTTCTCCATATCTAGCATCGCTTCACTTGCGCCCTCTTGGATAGCCTTGCCTTGCTCTTTTAGCGCTTTTGCATTATGCGCGATGAGGTCACTTGTCTGCTCGTTTATCCCCTGCACCGCGTTTAAAACGCGCTTTTGCTGCTCCAAGCCTTGCGCGGTGATTATCGCCACGCTTAGCGCATTGAGCGTCACCACCTTTGTGCGCTCGACAGCGTTGATAAGCTCTTTGTTATTATTTATAAGCGTTTTTAGCGCAAGCTCACCTTGCGTATGCACGGCGATTTGCTGGCTTAGATCGATGATTTTTTGCTTTAGCACAAAGAGAATCTGCTTTTCAAAATCCCCTTTCAAAGCGTCGTTTTCGATCTCTTTAAGCTTATTTTCCGCATACAAATCAGCTTCTTTGAGAATATCTAGCTTTGCTTGTAGTAGTGCGCTTAGATTCGCATTTTTCTCCACCTCAAGCGCAAGCGTGATATTATCCCTTGTCAAAATCTCTTTGCCTTCATCAAGCTTTGCCACAAGCTGATTCAAAAAGCTTTTATTTGTGCTAAATTTTTCAAAATATTTTTTAAATTTCTGCGTCTGCTTGCCAAAGATTTTATCAAAGAATGAGAGCTTAAAATTATGCGGATTGATAGAATCTATATTTGCCTTAATCGCATTTAGCGTCTCAAAAATAAATCCATCACTTTGCTCAAAATGCGCCACATTGCCCTTGATATTTTCACAAAGCGCGGCGGATTGCCTTTTTTCCTCTTTGTCAAATTCATCGATGATATCCCTTGAAAGCTTCCTTTCACTTAGCGCTGTATCAAAGCTTTGTATAAGAGCATTTGACATAGTTTTCCTTTCTGCTTTTTGTGTTAATTGTAGCATTTTATTTTTTGAAAATAAATTTTATGTTATGCTTTTTGGCAAATTTTGCTTAATAAGGATTGACTATGATAAGTTTTGTTTCGATTCTGGTTGGCGCTTTGCTGGCGCTGCTTGTGGTGATTGTTTTGGTGGCGCTGCTTTTCCGCCGCGTGGTGGCGACAAATGAAGTGCATATCATCCAATCTGCCAAAAACACCACTTCTTTTGGCAAAGACACTGGAAATGGCAACACTTACTATGAGTGGCCCTCTTGGGTGCCTATTTTTGGGGTGACAAAAATCGTTTTGCCTGTTTCTGTGTTTGACATAAATCTCAATGGCTATGAAGCCTATGATAAGGGCAGGGTGCCTTTTATCGTGGATATTACTGCCTTTTTTCGTATCAAAGATTCTAATGTCGCAGCCCAAAGAGTAAGCAGCTTTGATGAGCTTATCGAGCAGTTGCGCGCGATTATTCAAGGCTCTGTTAGGACGATACTTTCTTCTCATGAGATTGAAGACATCATGCACTCAAGAAGCACTTTTGGCGATAGCTTTACCAAAGAAGTGCGCGAACAGCTCGCAAGCTGGGGCGTTGAAACGGTTAAAAATTTGGAGCTTATGGATATAAGAGATAGCCAAGATTCTAATGTCATCCGCAATATCATGGAAAAGAAAAAATCTCTTATCGAAATGCAAAGTCGCGTCGAAGTGGCAGAAAATATCAAAAATGCTGAAATCGCTGAAATCAACGCCGAACAAGCCACGCAGATCCAAGAGCAAATCGCAAAACAAGTCGTGGGACTAAAAACCGTAGAATCTCAAAGAGAAGTCGATATCTCCGCGCAAAAAGCCGCACAGCTTGTCAAAGAGCAAGAAAAAGTCACCAAAGAAAAAGAAATGGAAGTCATCAAAGTCGCTGACATCAAGCGCGCAGAAATCACAAAAGATGTCAATGTCGTAAAGGCTGAAGAAATCAAGCAAACCGCCATCATCAACGCAGAAGGTGATAAGCAAAAAGATATCTTAAAAGCTGAAGCCCTGCTAGAATCTAAAAAGCGCGAGGCAGAAGCCCTGCTAGAAATGAAAAGCAAAGAATCAAAAGGTATCGAGCTAGAAGGTGCTGCAAAAGCCCAAAGTGAAAAGCTCATGCAAATGGCGCCAATCGAAGCGCAAATCTCACTCGCACAAGAAATAGGCGAAAATCAAGGCTATCAAAACTACCTCATCTCAATCCGCCAAATCGAAGCCTCTCAAGCCATAGGCATCGAGCAAGCAAAAGCGCTTGATAAAGCAGATATCAAAATCATCGCAAATGCGAGCAATGGCAATGTCAATGAAGGGCTAAAAAGTGTAAGTGAATTTTTCTCTGCAAAAGGTGGCACGCAACTAGGCGCGATGCTTGAAGGGCTCGCACAAAGTGAGCTAGGCAAAAACTTGCTAGATAAAATAAGCCAGAAAAAAGAGCAAAAATAGGTATTTTGGGCGTTTGGAGTGTTTGGAGCGTTTAGGCTATATTTGGCTGTTTGGGGCTGGGGCATTTGGGCTATGTTGGCTATGGGCGGCAAGTTTAGATTCTCGTTTGGATTTTTTAAATTCTAGAGTAAGGAGCGCGTAAATGAAGCTTATTTCTTGGAATGTCAATGGATTGCGCGCATGCATGAATAAGGGGTTTATGGAGTTTTTTAACGCTGTTGATGCGGATGTGTTTTGCATACAAGAATCTAAAATGCTACGCGAACAAGCAACTTTTGACTTCCCAAACTATGAGGAATACTGGAATAGTGCGGAAAAAAAGGGCTATTCTGGCGTGGCGATTTTTAGCAAAAAAGCGCCTTTAAATGTCGCCTATGACATGGGGATCACGCATCATGACAAAGAAGGGCGCATCATCACCGCAGAATATAATGACTTTTATCTTGTTAATGTTTATACGCCAAATAGCAAGCGCGAGCTGGAACGCTTGGAATATCGCATGGAGTGGGAGGATGATTTTCGTGCGTTTTTGAAAAATCTAGAAAAACATAAAGGTGTCATCGTGTGTGGCGATCTCAATGTCGCGCATAAAGAAATCGATCTCAAAAATCCAAAAACAAATCGCCGCAACGCAGGTTTTACAGATGAGGAGCGCGAGAAGATGAGCGCGCTTTTGGATTCTGGGTTTATCGATACTTTTAGGCATTTTTACCCGGACAAAGAAGGCGCTTATACTTGGTGGAGCTATATGGGAAAGGCGAGGGCGAATAACACGGGGTGGCGGATTGATTATTTTCTCTGCTCGCGCGCGCTAGAATCCAAACTCCAAAGCGCTGGAATCCACCCAGAAATACATGGCAGCGATCATTGCCCGGTGGAGCTTGTGCTAAAAGATGTGAAGTAGAATCTAGATTCTAGATAGAAAAACTAGGAAGCTATAAAAAATCTTTAGTGCTAAGGATGCTAGAGCCTAGAATCTAGATTCTGCATTCTAGCTATGATTTTATGGGATTTAAGAAGTTTCAAGGCATTTCAAGCATTTCAAAAGTTTTATAGCACTTTTGCTAATTATCGCTGATAACCGCACAGATTATGTTTAATTAGCTCAAAAAGTTTTGTAGCGTTAAACGCGCTTGAATGGCGTTTATTTCAACGATTTGCTATTTGATGAGTTTTGGGGTGTTTGGCGGGTTAGATTCTAGTATTTTTGGCGTTTAAAGCGATGTTTTTGGATGAATTTCGAATGCTGGTTCAAGATGATGCAATATAAAAGCTAGAATCTAATCTTTTTTCATAAAGCTAATGCCAAGCGCGACAATCCAGCCAAGCACGCTCCAGCCAAAGCTAATATTTATGATAAAAATTAGTAATTTATCCTTGTGATTTCGCATAACAGCGATAAAAGTAGGCAAAAAATAGATAAAAATCCCAACCATAAATGAAAACGCAAAAATCGCCAAAAAGCCAAAATCTATGCTCCTAGAGACGATCTCTACGCCATCAACGATAGTCACATTTTCTCTACGAAAAAAATCAAACATCAAATTTCCCTACTAAACTCATTTCAATCAATAGATTTTGCCTAAGATTTCACATAAACCCATAGATTTTGCTAAATCGCTAGATTTGCCAAACTTATTACTTCAAACGCTTAAAGCGCGCTACATACGCACCACGCACGCCAAAACACTTTTACGCGCTTCACGCGCTTACAGCTAAGCGCGCCTAGCAAACACTACTAAACGCACCCTACACATCAAGATGCTTCACATCTTTGGCATGCAGCTGGATATATTCCCTGCGCGGCTCTACCTCATCGCCCATAAATAGCGTGAAAATCTTATCCGCCTCTTCCTCATCTGGAAGCGTGACGCGCAAAAGCGTGCGATTGCTAGGGATCATTGTCGTCTCCCACAATTGATCCTTATTCATCTCGCCAAGCCCTTTGTAGCGCTGCATATCATAGCTTTGCTTGGTAGAATTCTCGATCTCTTCCAGCGCCTTTATAATATTTTTGCCCTCCAAAAACGCCAAATCGCGCTCTTTGATTCTATTATAAATATTGCAAGCTTCTTTGAAGAAATTGTTTGCAAATAGATTCTCATCGATAGTGATTTCAAGCAGTCCTGTGGGTGTTTGCACATAAAGTGAAAGGAAATTATCCGCGATGGTTTTGTTTAGGATATTGCACTCGATACTTGGCAAAAACTGCTCGATTTGCGCGAAAATCTGCTTATAATCCATATCGCGCACCTCTTCATTTTCTATCAAAAATCGCACGACATCTATCATCGCATAGCGCTTTTCTATCTCTCTTAGAATAGAGCGATAATGCAAAATCCACTTCAGCACCTCTAGCAATTCTTTCTCGCCTATGCCTTCAAATTGGAAATTTTCTATGCCATTTTTTATAAGAAACTCGCTTAGCTCTCTATCATCTTTTAGATAAAACTCTTTTTTCTTGTTTTTCTTAAGCTGCAAGCGATAAAGCGGAGGCTGGGCGATATAGACATAGCCTTCTTTGATAAGCGGCTTCAAATAGCGGTAGAAAAAAGTCATAAGAAGCGTTTGTATATGGCTGCCATCCACATCCGCATCCGTCATGATGATGATTTTATGATAGCGCAAACGCTCGAGGTTAAACTCATCGCCCACGCCACAGCCAAAGGCTGTTATCATATTTTTGATTTCATCAGATTTTAGAATCTTATCAAGGCGTGATTTTTCGACATTTAGGATTTTGCCTCTAAGCGGTAAAATCGCTTGAAAATAGCTATCGCGCCCCTGTTTTGCCGAGCCACCAGCAGAATCCCCTTCGACTAGATAGATTTCGCACTCTGTCGGATCCTTGCTCCTACAGCTTGCGAGCTTGCCCGGAAGTGTGCCAGTAGAGAAGTTTTCTTTGTTGCGTGTAAGATCGCGCGCTTTTTTCGCTGCTTCCCTGCCTCTGGCTGCCATGATAGCTTTTTGCATGATAGCTTTAGCATCGTTTGGATTCTCTTCGAAAAACTTGCTAACGCGCTCAAATGTGAGCTTTTGGACTATGGGCTTGACAAAAGAGCTACCAAGCTTGCCTTTTGTCTGCCCTTCAAATTGTGGATCGATGATGCGCGTAGAGACGATTGCTACCAAGCCCTCGCGCACATCATCACCAGTGACTTTTACATCTTTTTCGCGCGCGTTGGCATTGGATTCTATGTAGTTCATGATGACGCGACTAAGCCCCGCGCGGAATCCCGCCTCATGCGTCCCGCCATCAGGAGTTCTGATATTATTTACAAAGCTCAAAACCTGCTCATCAAAACCATTGTTATAAGTCAGAGCGATTTCTATCTCTGTCTCTTGCTCCTCGCCTTTAAAATAAATCACAGAAGCGACTTTTTCGCGTTTATTGACATCTTCGATAAATTGTATAATCCCATCATCAAAATGATAAGATTCTGCAAAGCCGCAGCGCTCATCGCTAAAATCTATCGTTAGGTTTTTATTCAGATATGCCATCTCTTTGAAACGCTTTGTCAGCACTTCTTTGTCAAACTCGATGACTTCCATTATCTCATCATCTGGGAAAAATTCTATTGTCGTGCCGCTTTTGTCGCTTTCTCCCACGATCTCAAGCTCGGTAGTGGGTATGCCTTTGGCAAACTCTTGGCGATAGATTTTGCCATTTTTGTAGATTGTCATTATCAGCTTTTTAGAAAGCGCATTGACAACAGACACGCCCACGCCATGCAAACCGCCAGAAGCTTTATACACTTCGCTATCAAACTTCCCGCCTGCATGCAGCACCGTCAAAACAACGGTCGCTGTCGGGATATGCTCTGTAGGATGCATATCCACAGGGATGCCTCTACCATTATCCTCGATGATAGCGCTTCCATTGTTTGTAAGCGTGATTTTTATGTTATTACAAAATCCAGCCATCGCCTCATCGACAGAGTTATCCACGACTTCATAAACCATATGATGAAGTCCATTGATATTAGTGCTTCCGATATACATCCCGGGGCGTTTTCGCACCGCTTCGAGTCCTTTTAGGACTTTGATGTTTTGTCCGGTGTATGTTCCTTTTTGTTGTTCGTTTTGCATTATTTTCCTTTGTTTATGGCTTTTTGGTTTGCTTTAGCTTTGTGGCGCAGAATCTTACTAGAATCTAGATTCTAGCTTTTAGATCCTAGCAAAGCACTGGCATAATGATAGTAGAGTAATTTTCATCTCTAAGCATAAAAGGCATATTCGCTTCATTTATCAAAATCTCAAACTCTGCCACATTGATATATCGCAAGAAATCTAAGATATATTGCGCATTCATCCCAAGCGTGATAGGCTCTGGTATCTCTAGTGGAAGCTCGATTTGCGTGCTAGCAGATTCTAGCTCTTCAGAGCTCATCGCTTCAAAAAGCAAGCCATTAGAATCTAGCGTGATTTTGACATTTACTGATAATGATTTGATGAGGTTTATCGCTTCTTCGATGTCTCTTTTTGGCAGTTTTAGCTGCATTTTGAAATCTTTTGGGATGATTTTCTCATAGTCTGGATATTTGCCATTTATGAGCTTGGTAGAAAACGCGTAATTTTGCGAGCGCACAAAAAGCATCGTCTGTGAGAAAAATATCTCAAAATCATCAGAAAAGAGCTTTTTTATCTCTAAAATCGCGCGTTTGGGGATGATGATAGAAAGTTGCGTGCCGATAGATTGGGTGTTTTGGCGGATTATCGCTAGTCTTCTAGTATCTGTGCCTACAAAGTTGCAATAATAATCTTTCACATCGATAAGTGTCCCTGTGAGCTCGATGCGATGATTATCTATTTTGTGCGCGCTAGAATCCGCTGCCACTGCCACTTTCTCGATTGATTTGATGAAATCGATAGAATCTAGATTTATCTTTGTGTCATTTTCGCTGATTTCTGGGAATTTTGTGGCGTTGTTGAATTCTGCTGCGTTAAATGTAGAAAGCTTAAACTTCGCCTTTCCTTGTTTTACAAGTATTTGGCTGTCTTTTGTTTCTAGTGTGACTTCGCCATCTTTTAGTTGTTTGATGATGGGAAGTATTTTTTTGCCCTCTATCGTAGCGATGCCATCCTCTGCGTTTTGCAAGATATCAATCTTTGATTGGATAGAGATCTCATAATCTGTCGCTTTCATAAGTAGCTTATCACCCATAGTTTCTAGGTAGATATGGGATGTGATTTGTGATGAGTCTTTTTTGTCGAGAAATGATTGGAAGTTGTTTAGGATCATTTCGAAGTTTGTCTTGTTTAGCGTGATTTTCATCGCTGCTCCTTTTTATTATGAAATTAGAAGTATTAGTAGTCTTCGTGAAAAAGTGAAAAACATATCCTAGCGCCCTATTTTGCGAGATTTGCTAAGTGATATTTTTGTCTTTGACTTTTCACGACATTTCACCGCGCGTATTATAGCAGATTATAGGCTTTTTTCGTTTTGTATTTTGTTTTTTAGCTCTTTTGAGAGTCGTTTTAGATTCTCATCGCTTTCTATCTTTTTGCTGATTTGGGTGAATGCCTTTGAAATCGCGCTGTGGTCTTTCATATTTAGCTTTTGTGCGAGCATCCCCATAGAATCTATCGATGAAGCGAGTGTTCTTGTGAGATAGATGACTAGATGCCTTGCTTGCACGATGCGCGAGGTGCGCGATTTGGAGATGATTTCGCTTGGTTTTACATTGCATTCTTTAGCGACGGCGTTTATGATTTTTTCTAGCCCGATTTCTTCATTGGCTTCTTTTTGGATTTCTTTTAGGACATTTTTTGCCATAGATATGCTTATGGGCTGGTTTGTTATGGAGTGCTGGAAGTTTAGCTTGAGTATTACGCTCTCAATCTGGCGGATGTTTTCATTTATGTTTTCTGCTAGGAAGTTTATGGTTTCTTTATCCATATTTATTTGGTTGTCGCGGCATTTTTGCTCGATGATGCGCACCTTTGTCTCTATCTCTGGGGGCTGGATTTCCATCATCATCCCGCCTTCAAACCTCGACCTTATCCGCTCCTCTAGTCCTTGGATTTGCTTTGGTAGTTTATCAGAAGTCATGACGATTTGTTTTTTGCTTTTATACAGCGCCTCAAAAGTGTTGAAAAACTCCTCTTGCAAGTTGCTCTTCCCGCCTAGAAACTGCACATCATCAATAAGCAGATAATCACAATTGCGATACACATCTCTAAAAGCATCCATAGTGCGCTGTTTTAGGTGTTTGTGGTATTCATTCATAAACTCTTCGGCGGTTATGTATATCACTTTTTTGCGATGTTCCATTGCAAAGTTGCCTATCGCGTATAAAAGGTGCGTTTTGCCAAGTCCGGTGTGCCCGTATATCAGCAGCGGGTTAAACGCGGTGGCTTGGCGCTTGGCGGCGCTTTCGGCGACGGTGAAGGCGTGCTCGTTGCTGCTTCCTACTACGAAGTTATCAAAGGTTTGTTGCGAGTTTAGGAAATGCTGTTCTTGTATGCGCTGGTTTTTGGCTTTTTGGCTTTTATTGCCTTGTTTTTCTTTGGCGACTTCGATTTTTACCTCGGTTTTGGTTTTATTGATGATTTCAAAGATATGCGCGATGCTTTCGGCGTAGCTGGTTTCTATCCATGTTTTTATGTAAGGGTTTGGGACGATAAATACGGCAAGGTTGCTTTTGGAGGCGTTTTCATCGTATTTCATCAAAGAAATATATTTATCAAATTCTTGAGGCGATACTTCTTTTTTGATATGCTGAAGCACTTCATCCCAAATCATAGATTCTCCTTGCTAGTTTGCTGTGCTGGTGTTTTGAATTTGTCTTGCTTTGGTTTGTCACATTGGCGCGCTAAGCTAGTGAAAAATATGTGAATAACTTTTATCATTTGCGTGAATAATTTAGCAAATTTAACGAATCTCATAGCGCTTATGCACTAAAATAGCGCGTTTAGAACGCAGGATTCTAGCAAAAACAATATGTGAAAAACATAAAACAAATATACAGGATTTGAAATTATGATAGTGCTTGGGATTGATCCGGGAAGCAGGAATTGTGGCTATGCTGTCATTTCTAGTGGCACGAGTGCAAATGCTGGCGCGCTGAAGCTCATAGAAGCTGGGTTTATCAAAATAAAAGAGCGTGATTTGCAAAGCCAGATTCTCGAATTTGTCGAAGGCATAGATTTGGTGCTAAAAGAGCACAAAATAGATTCTGTGGCGATGGAGGATATTTTCTATGCTTATAATCCCAAAAGCGTGCTGAAGCTAGCACAAATGCGTGGCGCTATCAGCCTAAAAATCCTGCAAGATATAGGCAACTTCGCCGAATACACGCCGCTGCAAGTGAAAAAGGCAATCACAGGCAATGGCAAGGCGGATAAAAATCAAGTGGCGTTTATGGTGAAGCAGATTCTAGGCATCAAAGCAGAGATAAAACCGCTAGACATCACCGATGCCATCGCTATTGCCATCACGCATGCGAGGATTCTAGGGAATACTAGTGGCGGGAAATAGTGTGAGATAGCGCGCGAAAATTTGCGGGATTTTAGAGAATCTTGCGAAATTTTGCAAAGCAGAGCTAGAGCAGGGCAGGGCGCTTGTTTGGCATTAATCTTGCGTTTGATTAGAATCTGGATTTTGGATTTGAAATTTGTTTATTTGAGTGGCAATCGGTGGCATAAATCGCAATATAAGCGTGAAAGCAGTATAATACCTCGCCCCAATTTATATTGGGGCGCATTCCAATGTAAAGGCGGAGTTATGAGGAAGCATAACAAAAGCCTTGCGTTTGCATTATATCTAAATTTCAAGCTTTTTGGCTTTAAAATTAGGATAAATGTTAAGCGCTAGGGCTTGCGGGGTTTTCTTAGCCCCGCCTTTCTTGGATTTGCTATTTTATCTCCGCAAAACGAGAATCTAAAATCTAGATTCTGCGCCTGCTTTACTTCAATACCTATTGCACTTCATGTTTGCTTTGCACCAGATACCCACTCTGCGCTCCAAAATTTACCCCAAAATCCACACAAGACACAGAATCTACATAAACTCATGCAGCGAATTTGCGCGCTTCATCCACTCTATGAGATCCTCCCAGCGCTCCTCTTTGATAAGCGTCTCCGCGTATATCATCTCCTTGCCAAAGCACTCGATAGAATCCAGCAGATTCTGCTTGTTTTGCGCAAACACATCGCGCCACATGATAGGCGAGCTTTTGGCGATGCGACTCATATCCTTGAAGCCCCCGCCAATGAGTGCCAAAATATTTTGCGGCTCTTCTTGTGAAAGCACCGTGTTTGCCAGCGCAAATGAAATCACATGCGGCAGATGCGAGATAAACGCCACATGCCTATCATGCTCTTTGGCACTCATTTTGATGATGCGCATGCCTATGTCATTAAATATTTGCTTTGCTAGTGCTACTTGCAGCTCGCCGCTATTTTCTAGATCTGCCAAAATCACGATTTTATTATAAAAAAGTCCCTCTAGCGCGGCATTTGGACCATAGTTTTCTGTCCCGCTCATGGGATGGGCGGCGATGAAGTTTTTGCGTATTTGCTCTGGCACGGCGCGGATGATTTGCTCTTTCGCCCCGCCTAGATCGATGATAGTAGTGGTTGAAGGCAGCGAATCGATGCTTTGAAGTATCGAGATTATCGCATCAAGCGGCGTGGCGATAAATATCACATCACATTTCAAAATTTGCTCAAAATCCACGCACTCATCCACTAGCCCAAGTAGTAGCGCTTGCTGGCAGTGAAGCGCATTGACATCATGCCCGATGATGCGCGTGAAGCCCTCGCTTTTGCGAAGTGCCAGCCCCATACTCCCGCCTATCAACCCAAGCCCTATAATCCCTGCTTGCATATGTGTCCTTTTGGTGATTTTTAGATAATTTTTTTACGCAAACAATTTGCAAAATCTAGCAAATAAAATGGGCAAAACAAAATCGTATTTTAGCTAGATTCTGCGATTTATACACAGCGATTTTGCACTTCTCTTATTTCGAATTTTTGTTCGAAAGTGTAAAATTGTTAGCTTGAAGCATTCAGAGAATAAAAATATATTTTGTTAAAATTATCTATAAAATTTTATTAATTTTTTGTTTCTTAAACAAAATTTCGCTTAATTTTTTTAAGAATCCTATACAGCCAAGGTGTATAGTAGCCAATCTTTGTAGTAAAGCGAACTTTTTGCATATAGGGCCTTAGTGGTTTTAGTAGTTCTCTAGTGCGGCGAGGATCTT
>NZ_MLQN01000018.1 GCF_001854545.1 Helicobacter sp. CLO-3 | reverse complement strand
CTCATTTTGAAATAAAAACGCAAGCATAAAACAAAAAAAAAAAAAACAAAAAAAAACCACCCCCCTATGGAAGGTATAAAAAATTAAAAGATAAGCTTTTTTATGAGCGATATATTACAATAAATGCCAATCGCTGGGTAATTGCACTATACTCCATACGCCGCAAAAAGTCCGCCAAAACACCAAAAAATATAAGTATTTTTGTCTTTAGAAAAATTTTGCACATTTTATGCAAAGCATATGAATCTAAAGTAAAAATATTTGAAAAATATTTTTCTATGCGCTTTATTTTGGGTTTTGTAGATATACCTCATTTTGAACTGGTGCTCACAACCTCATGCAGCTTACGCTGTGAGTCCTGCAATAATCTTATGCAATATTTTTCACCAAATAATCAGTATAAATGTACATTTGAGGGCATCATATCCACCATCGATGCGCTTTATCAAAAGTAGATTTTGTTCAGCATGTGTGTATTATTGGTGGAGAACCGCTATTATTTAGGCAAATCGCGCAAGTAGTAGAAGCACTTGATGCTAGAGACAAAATCAAGCACTTTTATATAGTAACAAATGGTACCATAGATTTTAAAGAGGACTTGTTGCGGGCGCTTGGAAAATCGAATAAAGCTTGTGTGCATATTTCAGATTACTCCAAATCGCCAAATCTCACAATACCACTACGCCAAGAATCAATCATTAAAAAACTAAAAGCTAATGACATTGTCTATCATCTCCGCTGGGAAAAAAAAGATAACGCATGGTTTGATCCTGGCAAAATATATAAGCGAGGACGAGACAGAGATGGTATAAGACGAAATTTTTTAGCATGCAAAATGATTTGTGTGAGTATAATGAGCAATGAGGGAATAAGAGTGGCAGATAATACCAAGTCAAAATGCGAATTGCAAGGTAAGCAAAATGATAGTGGCGAAAGTGACAAAAAAAGCTTGGTGGGCGCCATGTTTGTATGCCCAATAGCCAGTTCTCTATCAAGGCTTTTGGGATTAGAAGAATTTAGCGGGGATTATATCAATTTGCAAAACTTCTCTAGACAAGATATTGTAGATTTTTATGCTAAAGATTTTTATAAAGCATGTGATTATTGCCGCGATATGTGGAAAAAAAACAAAAGAAATTCCAATTGCCATACAGACAAAAGAAGTGCTGAAGCTAGAAGCTTAAGTCCTAAAGGTGTTGAGTTTGTGCACCAATTCCGCATAATTTAGTGCAAAAAAGCAGATTTGAAAGACTTTTGATTTTGACACAAAAAATAATTCGCAAGACAAAAACCCAACCAAGCGCATTAAACAAAGCATGTTTGACTTGAAGCTAATTTGCGGCAAAACCAAACCAAGCGCGTTGGGTGTGTGCTGGTGTGCTTGGCGTGCGTGCTTGATGTGCGTGCTGGTGTGCGCGTTTGGTTTGGCTAATTTTTGATAACGCCCTTTAGATTCTGTGCGAGGAGGGAGGGAAGCGCAAAGACTGCTTGGTGGATGTCGGCATTGTAAAAGCGCAGATCTTTTAGCATATCGCATTTATGCAGGCAAAAATCCGCCAGCGGATGCGTGGCTTTGGAGGCAAAAACAAAGCCTTGATCGCTAAAAAGTGCGAGTGGGGCAAAAAATGGCATCACAATGCCAAAAAATTTGCCAAACGCGCCCAGAATCTGTGCAAACGCCTCTTCTTGCAAATATGGATGCGGGAGGCGCGCTATCAAAATGCCCTGCGCGCTTAGCATACGCTGCAAACCATCGATTTCATGGGCGTTTGGGATGGATTGGTGGATGATGAGATCATATTTTTTTAGCGGCAGATCAATCGCCTTGCTATATAGCGCAAACGCCCTGCTGGCGCGCACTTCTTGAAAATGTGGCAAAAAGCTAATAAGCGAGTCCAGCACCTTCTCATCGCTTTGCAAAAAATCGATTTGCATGCGATGCTTAGCTAGCTCGTGCGCGATTTCTAGGTTAAACCCGCCTAGAAGCAGCGCGCTAGATTCTGCGCCAGCGATAGATTCTGCGCTAGAATCTGCATTTGCGCCCTTAGATTCTACACTAGATTCTGCGCCCACACCAGCATCTGCACTAATAGCGCCCGCGCCCGCGCTATTAGTGCTAGCGATGGGCAGCGAGCACGCACCCACATGCGCCAAAAGCTCGCTTTGGATATAGATAAATTTTTCAAACAAAATATCGCGCTCATCAAACAGCGCAATCTGCCCAAACTCCTTGCTTTTAAACACCTCCAAAATATGCTCGCTACGCACATCCAAAAGCTTCTCTTCCACTGAAAACTCTGTATGAAAATCCTTACTCACTTGCCTATTTAGCCACATAAAAATCCTTGTCAATCTTTGATTTGCGCCCGCTTGCGTGCAGATCCCAGCTAGATTTTGGCGGATTCTTAGGATTTTGAAAATCTTTAAAACGCAATTCCAAAAATCTAACACAACCCAGAATCTAGCTTTGCAAGCATATTTTGCAAGCATATTTGAGGGCGCATTTGGGCTTGGATTCTAGCATATTTGAAGCATTTGCGCGCGCATTTTTGCATAAAACGCTACAAAATTTTGCGATAAATTTTGTAGGCGCATAAATGTAAGCGCGTAAAAATCGTGCAAAATATCGCCAAATATCACTAAAGGCCGCCAAAAGCTATATGGATTTTGCATCATTTTTGTGTATTTTTGGCTTGGCGCGCATACCAAAACACGCCACGCACGCATACATATCAAAATTTAAGAAGCAATGGCTTATAATGCGCTGTTTATCGCGCTAGATTCTGGCGCACAAAAAGCGCAACGCGCGCAAACGCCAGAATCCAAAGCGCACAGGCAAACGCGCGACACAAAACAACGCGCCACGCGCAAACAAAACAAAACGCGCGCAGGCAAGCGCAAACCAAAAACACCAAACGACACCACAAGCAAACCACAACAAAAGGCAGCAAATGAATACCTTTTCAAAATTTGGCTTCATCCTAGCGACACTTGGCAGCTCTATAGGGCTAGGGCATATTTGGCGCTTCCCTTATATGGCGGGGGAGATGGGCGGTGGCGCGTTTGTGTTGCTCTTTTTGCTGCTTACGATGATTGTGGGTGTGGCGATGCTGGTTGGCGAGATGCTTATGGGAAATCGCACGCAGAAAAACGCCGCCGATGCGTTTATCGAGCTAGATCCTAGCCCGCAAAAGCCTTGGCGATTTGCCGGGCTTGTGCTGATAGGTGGTCCGTTCATCCTTACCTTTTATGCGGTGGTGCTTGGCTGGGTGGTGTATTATCTTTTTGGCGTGAGTATGGATTTGCCACAGAATGCGAGCGAGGCAGATTTCGCCTTTAGCTCGCTGCTGACTTCGCAAGCCTCTTGGCAGATTCTTGGCTTTAGCGTGGTGATGGGGCTTACTGGGCTTGTTGTCGCGCTTGGGATAAAAGATGGCATCGAGCGGCTAAATCTCGTGCTGATGCCACTGCTTTTTGTGATTTTTATCGGGCTTTTGATTTATGCGGCGTTTCAGCCCTCTTTCATGCGCTCGGTGCATTTTTTGTTTGATTTCAAATACTATGACATAAATTTCGATGTCATCATAAGCGCGATGGGGCAGATGTGCTTTTCGCTATCCCTTGGCATAGGCATCATCATCACTTACTCCGCCGCGACAGACAAAGACCAAAATCTCCTAGAATCCGCGCTTTGGGTGGCGATTTGTGGCGTGCTTATTTCGCTTATTGCGGGGGTGATGATATTTACTTTTGTGTATGAGTATGATGTGAAAGCCATGGAGGGTGCAGGCTTGGTGTTTAAAGCGCTGCCTATTGTGTTTGGCAAAATGGGCTTTAGCGGCGTGATAGTCTCGGTGCTATTTTTCTTGGGATTGGCGTTTGCAGGCATCACTTCGGCTATCTCGCTGCTAGAGCCAAGTGTGATGTTTTTTGTCCAAAGATATGAGAAAAATCGCAAAGTCATCACTTGGTCGATTGTCGCTGTGATTTATGCGGTTGGCTTGGTGCTTATTTTTTCGCTGCATCAAGACTATGAGCGGCTGCTAAGCGCTTTTGGCAAAAACCTTTTCTCATGGGTGGATGGTGCAAGCTCTGCTATCATCATGCCGCTTGGCGCGCTTATTAGCGTGATTTTTGTGGGGTATTTTGTGGGCAAAGCGCGCGTGCGCGAGATGACACGCGGATTTTTGAGTGAGAGGGCGTTTGGCGTGTGGTTTTTTGTGATACGCTACATTGCGCCGCTTGTGGTTATCGTGGCTTGGGCGGGTAAGATTTTGGATTTGTGGTTTGGCAGAATCTAAAAGGCAGAATCCAAAAGGCGCGCAAGTTTATCAGAATCTAGTCTTATCAGAATCTAGCGTTTGGGAGCAAAGTCTAGCTTTGCAAAGCAGATTCTAGCAGCTCAAATCTTTAGCAGCTCAAAATTTCAAGGAGCATCGTGGGAAAATTTTCTAAAATCGGCTTCATCCTAGCGACACTCGGCAGCTCCATAGGGCTAGGGCATATTTGGCGCTTCCCTTATATGGCGGGGCAAATGGGCGGTGGCGCGTTTGTGTTGCTCTTTTTGCTGCTGGCGTTTTTTATCGGCGTTAGCCTGCTTGTAGCAGATATGCTGATAGGCAACAAGGGCAAGCGCGATGTCGTGGGCTGTTTTGAGGCGCTGGATCCAAGTCCTAGGAAGCTTTGGCGACTTAGCGGCTTTGTGATTATTGGCGGTCCGATTATTTTGTCGTTTTATGCGGTGATTTTGGGCTGGATTTTGTATTATCTGCTAGCGGTTAGCTTCGCGCTGCCTAGCGATATGCCTAGCTCGCAGGCGATTTTTGAGGCGCTTATGAGCGAGCGGATTTTTTATCAGATTCTGGGATTTGCTGCGTGCTTGTTTATCACCGCACTCATCGTTTCTTTTGGGATAAAAGATGGCATCGAGCGGCTAAATCTCGTGCTGATGCCCCTGCTTTTTGTGCTTTTTATTGGGCTTTTGATTTATGCGGCGTTTCAGCCTTCTTTCATGCAGGCGGTGCATTTTTTGTTTGATTTCAAATATCAAGATTTGACACCCAGCGTGCTGATGTCAGCGCTCGCGCAGATGTTTTTCTCGCTTTCACTTGGTGTGGGGACCATCATCACCTACGCCGCCGCGTCACAAGAGAAGCAGAATCTTTTCAAATCCGCGCTTTGGGTAGTGATACCCGGCATCGCCATTTCTTTGATAGCGGGGCTTATCATTTTTACATTTTTCTTTGGATATAGTGGTGAAGCGAAAAATCTAAGCGATAATGGCGCGAAGCTTGTATTTATCTCACTGCCGCTTATTTTTTCGGAGTTTGGCGCGGTGGGACAGATTCTAAGCGTAGCGTTTCTTAGTGCGCTTTTGTTTGCTGGCATCACTTCTACCGTCTCGCTGCTTGAGCCAAGCGTGTATTATCTGACACAAAGGCGTGGGTTTAACCGCATAGGCGCTACTTTTGGCGTGAGTGTGGTGGTGTTTGCGCTGGGGCTTCTTGCGCTTTATTCGATGAGTCTGCCATATGGGGCGAAGCTAAGTGTGGGCGGGGAGAGTGCGTTTTTCTGGCTAGATTTTGTGAGCTCTAGCATTATTATGCCTATTGGTGCGCTTATTAGCGTGGTTTTTGTGGGATTTATCATAGGCAAGGAGCGGCTAAAAGACTACACCAAAGACTTTTTCTCGCCTATCGCGTTTGGCGTGTGGCTGTTTATCCTGCGATATATCGCGCCTATCGTAATCATTGGGATTTTGGCGTATAAGATTCTGGCGGATACTCTGTTTGCAATCGCGGGGATTTTAGTGTATAAGATTATGGAGATTATGGGGGTTTTGTAATAAATTTGAAAAAAGGAGTGCAAAATGGAGCATTTTGAAGAAAAAATCCAAAAAACCAAAGAAATCCTAAGCAAGCTAAACGCGCAGGATCTAAGCCTAAAAGAAAGCCTAGCGCTTTATAAAGTCGGCGTAGAGGAGCTAAAAGCAGCGCAAGCGATGCTAGAGCGCGCAAAGGCGGAGTATGAGGAAATAAAAGCGCAAGATGTGAGCGATGCAAACGCGGAATCTAGCGCGGAATCTTAAAGCGCAAAGTCTTGAGTCTGAAATTTTAAGTGTAGAATTTTAAACGCAGAATCTTAGGCGAGCAACATTAAACTAGCGCAAAAAGTGCTGGTTATTTTGATAGAAATACTAACGGCGTTTTATCCAAAATAAAAACAAAGAAAAATCAAGAAAGACAAGAAATCACGAAAGAAATGCAAATCTCTAGCGCATTTTAGATTCCAGAAAGCCAAAGCTATCTAGAATCTTTAAAGAAGCGGGCTATTTTCCTCTTACTTCTACGGTGCTGCTATTGTAGATGAAAGTGTAGAATGCTTTATAATCTACTGCTTGGACCTGTGTCAAGCCGCCATTTTCGATAGCCTTGCCAACTGTACATTTGCCCATATTGAAGAGGAACAGGATGCTTACGCATTTTTAGCTCGTCCATATTTTGCCTCATCTTTTTTGACCTCTACATTTGTAACCAACGGGTCTCCTATTCTATAAGCACACCCCGCGCTAAAAAGCAGAACAAACGCCAAACCAACAGTGGGCACAAATTTCTTGAAAAAGTTCATCATAATACTCCTGAAAAAATAGATAAAATGGCTAAATCTAAGATTTAGCCATTTTTCGAGGAGGATTATACTTAACAAAATCTGTCAAAATCAATTTTTGCCCCCCCCCCCGATAAAATGCTAAAAATGTGTAAAATTTTCACACACCCCATATAAAAATCTAAACAATTTAAGATATATATATATATATCGCTATTATAATAAAGTCTCTTTGCATTTGTGTTGTGTCCATAGGCGATAATACAGAATCGCAGAATCTAGATTCTGACATCAGCACATTTGCATAGACAAATTTTTTAAAGGCGGATTACATGAAAGGTTTTATTTTTGGATTGAGCGCGATTATTGCAATATCGCTATTTGGTGGTTGCGCTAGCACACAGCCTGTGGGGCTTCTATTTACTGATGCTAGCCTGCCTGTCACTGCTACATCAGCAGGCTCCAGCAACAAAGAAGGAACTGCCACTTGCACTAGCTTCCTTGGGCTTGTGGCACTAGGTGATTGCTCCGTAGAAGCAGCAGCAAAAGCTGGCAACATCAGCTCCATAAAAAGCGTAGATAACAAAGTGTTCAGCGTGCTTGGTCTATACAGCACATACACTACTGTCGTAAAAGGCAACTAACGCGCGCTTTTGCTCGGCCGGCTAACGCTTGTGCCGAGCACTTTCTTTTTGAAACTTATATTTTAGCTTTCGTTTTTTGGATTCTTGTTTTCTTTTCATTTTTGTTTGTGTCATTTTGCTCGCAAATACTTCATAATGGTGGGAGTATGTAGAGTGGTTCGCAGGGGAGAGTGAAGTGCTCTTTGGGTAGAATCTGTGGCGCGGTGAAAGGTGCAATCTCTGGTGGCGTATCTAAAAGCACGCAAGTTATGCCATGTGTGGTATCTGGCGATAAAGCTTTGGTGTGTGGTTTTGGCGAGTCGCTAGAATCTGTATCGTGCGCGTTGTTAGAATCTGCGCTTTTAGAATCTGCATTTTTGGATTTTGGTGCGCTGGGTTTTGGTGAAACGCCAGAATCTTTGCAATTGGCAGAATCTGTATCGTGCGCGTTGCTAGAATCTACATTTTTAAATTCTTGCGCGCGAGAATCTGCCTTTTTGGATTCTATTGTTTTAGATTTCTGCGCTTTGGATTCTGGCGCGCGCGAGTTTGGCAAAAAACCCACACTAGAATCTGCGCTAAAATGTGGCAAATTGGATTCTGTGCTTTTGGATTCTGTGCTTTTGGATTCTGTGCTTTTGGATTCTGACGCGCGGGATTCTCGCGCGGAATCCATAGAATCCATAGAATCTGCTTTGTAAAAATATCGTTTGCCAAAGGCGTAGATATAGCTATTTGGCAAAAATGCGAAGCTATCGGCGGCGTAAAGCTTGATGCCTTTGATGATAGCTAAGCTATGCAAAAACACATGCGTAAGCCTAAGCGCGCTTAGATTCCCCGGACCCGCAGCATAATATATCGCGCCAATTTTCGCGCGCTCTTGTGTGGCGCTTTTATCGCTATTTTTTTGCGCGCGCTCATTTTTGCGCCTATTTTCACAAAACGCCTCGATCTCTTGAAACGCAATAGCTAGCGCGCTGGAAGGCTTCTCATCGATAGTGCGCGCAGACACCAGCACATCATCATCGTATATCGCGTAATGCAGCGGCTGGTTGATACAAAAAAGCAGGATATTGTAAGTTTTCATCGATTTGGCTTGTTTGGTTTATTTACGCGCTGGGCTTAGTTTTGTGGCGGATTCTGCTCTAATTTTGGATTCTGCTTGGATTTGCCTAGAATCTAAGGCACTTTAGAATCCAGCGCGCCTTTAGATTCTGCTTTTAGATTCTCGCGGGATTCTAGCGCGCACAAAAAAGCGCAAAGCAGAATCCAGAATCCAAAGCCCCCCTCTACCCAATCGCCACCGCACGCTCAAATTCCGCCACTTTTTGGCTCTCTTGCGTGGTGATGACTTCATACGCGCTCTCATCGCTTAGCAGCTTTTGGGTAAGCAGCGAGTTTAGCTTGTGGCTGCCGGCAAACGACACATAGCTGCCAAGCAGCGGGATGCCAAGTATCGCCATATCCCCGATAGCATCAAGAATCTTGTGGCGCACAAACTCCTCGCTATATCGCAAGCCATCTTTATTCATCACACCACTTTCATCTAGCACGATGCAGTTGTTTAGATTCCCGCCCTTTGCAAGCCCGATAGAGCGCAGATAATTCACCTCTTGCAAAAAGCCAAAAGTGCGCGCTTTGGCGATTTCTTGGATATAGTCTTTTTTGGAGAAGGTAAATTTGTAGCTCTGCTCCCTTATCGCCGGATGCCCAAAATCTATAGAAAAATCAAAAATCGTGCGCTCGCTTGGCTCTAGTCGCACAAATTTATCGCCCTCGCGCACTTCGATTGGCTTTTTTATCTCGATAAGCTTGCGCGGCGCGTCAAACTCCTGAATCCCCGCCTCATCCAAAAGCATACAATAAGATATCGAGCTGCCATCCATGATGGGGATTTCTTCGTTATCCACGCTTATTTTTAGGTTGTCTATCCCATAGGCATACACAGCACTCATGAGATGCTCGATAGTCGAGATTTTGGCATCGCCCTTGCCGATGACGGTAGCCATTTTGGTGTCTATGATGTTGCTAGGCTGCATGGGGATGCTAACCCCCAAATCGCTTCGATAAAACACGATCCCGCTATTTGCCTCCAGCGGCTCTAGCACCATAGTGACAGGCACGCCTTTATGCAGTCCGATGCCGGTTAGCTCGACTTTTTTCTTTACGCTTCGTTGTTTCATGTTTTTCCTTTGTGCGCGGCGCTAGATTCTGCAAGCTTAAAGCGCGCTTAGAGATGTATTTCTTTGATAAGAATATTATCACTATTTTTGGCAACAATGTTTAAATGCTCGCTCGCATTTATAAGGTCTATCATCTCTTTTCCTAGCACCTCATCGCCGATTTTTAGGTATCCTGCGCGCAATTTTTTGAGGATGATAAACTCGCCTGCTATCTCCACGCTCCCGCTACAATCGCCCAAAATCACGGCATTTTTTGCCACCACGCGCGCGCCATTTGCGACATCGCCGATGATGATGACATTGCCTTGTGAGATGATTTCCTCGCCGCTTCGGACTTTGTATATTATTTTATCGGCGTTTTGTGTGGCGTTTGCAATAGTTTTGTTTATGATAGATTCTGCTAAGTTGCCTGCAAAAGGGCTTTTGGCGCTAGAATCTAGGGCTTTTGGCGCGGTGTTTTGGGCGCTGGCGTTAGAGGCGGCGTTTTTAGATTCTGGCTTGGCGTTGGATTCTGCGCTAGAATCTGCGTTTTTAGATTCTAGTGCAAAATCTAAACCATTTAGATCAATTTCTTTTCTATCTTTTTGCGCGGGCAGTGTGCCGATGATATAGGCTAGATTTAGCGAGGCGCATAAAGATTCTAGCTGGGCTAGCTGGGCTTTTTTATTATCATTATCCGCACCGCCAGCACCGGCACCACCCGCGCCGCCATTATCCACCGCGCCAAAATACAGCACAAAGCCCTGCAAAAGCGCTTGATTTTTGATGATAAACGCGTGCCACTCCTCCACGCTACCCTCTTCAAAAATCATCACTCGTTGTTGTTTTTGTCGTGTTTTCATTTGGATTCTATGATTACCCTAGCTTTTTCAAAAATATCAGTGATATTGTTTTTTATCCAACAAGAATCCATCCACTCGACATTTCGCACATTATGCCCTTGCACGAGCATGCCAAAGTGCAAATGATCGCCAAACGCCCAGCCACTCTGCCCGCTAAGCCCTATCACATCCTTACTCTCCACGCTAGAATCCACACTTGTTAGAAATTTTTCCAAATGCGAATAAAGGCTTATCACGCCAAAGCCATGATCTAATATGATAGTGTTGCCATACACGCCTAGCTTTTTGGCGAGCGCCACGCGCGCGGGGTTTTGCGCGATGATATTGTCATTTTTCACACTTGCCATATCAAGCCCTAGATGCACGGAGTGGCTGACTTGATTTTTATCATTTATATAGGTGCGCTTATCGCCAAATTTTCCCACCACCGCATAGCCTTTGATAGGCGTGAAAGATGTCCAAGATACCGGCATTGAAAGGCTTTGCGCATCTTTTTCGCTGGCTTCTTGTGAGATTTCTTTTATCGTTTTTTCATCATTTTCGCGCACTTGTTCGTTGATATAGACAAATTTTTCAAAATTATTATTAAGCGCCAGCAGTGCTGCATCTGGATAAATATCCAAAATATCATCGATGAGACTATCCATTTTCTCGCTCAAAAAGTCCTCTTTTAGCGCGATAGTGGAGCTTTGATAGCGCGGCGTGGTGTCTTTGATGAAAGGTATTGCGATTCGTTGCGTGTTTAGCGCGGTATCAGTGGCGGTGATTTTGCCGCTGAAGTTTTGGTTGGCAATAGGCCATGCCATGATGACTGCATAATACCCCTCGCGCATGAAAGGAAAGGGGATGAAGCTATCCTTGCCATTGCTTACTTGAATCTCTTTGATATCCACGCTATCCACGCTAAACACCACCAGCGCGCTGCCGCCATAGCTGATTTTGTGCGAATTTGCGAGAATCTTTATCGTTGGGGGCTTGGTGTTTATGATGAAATCTAGCTTTTTATGCAGTGTCGCGCCGCTGAAAAAATTCGCATTGCTCCAGTCTGTGATCGCCACATCATAGTGGATTCTCGTTTTATCAGGCAGGTTTATATCTGGCTTTGGCAGCCATATTTTTAGAGTTTTTGGGCGATTTACGATGACTTCTTCTTTTTCTAGCACGACCAAGCCATCTTCAGTTGTCGCTTTGATTTTATAGGATTTGATGCGATTTTCGCTTTTGGCATTGATAGCGATGCGTCGCTCTGGATTCCACGCGGCTTTGTCATCGATGGGGAATTGCGTCGTGGGATTTACATACAGCGAGACTTCGACTTCGATAGGCTCGGCTTTAAACAAATCAAGCGTGTATAAAAAATAGCCAAAAAGCACCACCGCTACGATAGTTAGAAAATTTAGCAGTTTAGAATCCCAAAACATTTTAGGCACCTATATTTTTGGATTCTGGGGCGGATTGTGCCAAAGTGGATTCTAAAGTGGCGGATTCTGCGCTAGAATCCAAAAAAGCAGAATCCAAAACACCAGAATCTATAAAATCCCTTGGATCAGCGATTTTGCCCTCTATCGCCGAGCGCGCGACTACAGCGGAGTTTGCTAGATAAACTTCTGAACTTCTTGAGCCCATGCGCCCGATGAAGTTGCGATTTGTTGTAGAGACACAGCGCTCATTATCGCCCAAAATCCCCATATACCCGCCAAGGCAAGCCCCGCAAGTAGGATTTGAGATAAGCGCACCAGAATCTAAAAGTATGTCGATAAGCCCTAGTTTTTGCGCTTGGCGGTAGATTTTCTGCGTGCCGGGCGTGATGATGAGGCGCACGGAGGGATGCACCCTCTGCCCTTTTAAAATATGCGCGGCGATTTTTAGATCGCTTAGCCTGCCATTGGTGCAGCTTCCGATGAAGGCTTGATCGATTTTTAGGTTATCGCGCACTGCTTGCGTGATGCTTTTGCCATTGCTTGGCAAAAATGGATAGGCAATAACCGGCTCTAGCTTTGAGACATCGATACGCAAAATCTGCGCATAAGTCGCGCCCTCATCGCTTGCATAAAACTTCGGCTCCGCGCGCAAAGTGCTATTTTCTTTTTTTCTAGATTCTAAGAAAGCTTTAGTGATATTATCGGGTGCGATGATGCCATTTTTCGCGCCCGCTTCTATCGCCATATTACACATAGAGAAGCGATCATCCATGCTTAGATTCTCTATCGCCTCGCCGCAAAACTCCAGCGTCTTATACAGCGCGCCATCCACGCCGATTTGGCGGATGACTTCTAGGATGAGATCTTTGCCATACACGCCTTTTGCCATTTTGCCGACGAACTCTACTTTGATGCTTTGAGGGACTTTGAACCAGTTTTTCCCAGTAATCATCGCATACGCCAAATCCGTGCTCCCCATACCCGTGCTAAACGCCCCAAGCGCGCCATGCGTGCAGGTGTGAGAATCTGCACCGATGATGACATCGCCACTTACCACAAGCCCCTTTTCTGGCAAAAGCGCATGCTCTATCCCCATATCGCGCTCATCAAAATATAGCTTCAAGCCATGTTTGCTCGCAAAATCGCGGCTGATGCGCGCTTGGTTGGCAGAGGCTATGTCTTTGGCGGGGATGAAGTGATCCATTACGATGCAGAAATTATCCGCTTTGGCAAGCTTCTTTGCCCCGCTTTTTTCAAAAGCTTTGATGGAAAGTGGCGTGGTGATGTCATTTCCTATCACCATATCAATCTCGCATTCGATGATCTCATCGGCATATACGGGCTTGCCGCAGTGCGCTGAAAAGATTTTTTCTGTGATTGTTTGGGGTTTGGTGGCGTTTGTCGTTTGGCTGTTTGCTTGCATTTTTCTCTCCGCTAGTTTATGCTTGGCATTTTGCGTTTGGCTTTTGCGCTCGCACTTTTGCGCTCACATTTTGTGTTTGCGCGTTTGCGCCTTTGGCAAAGCGCCTGCATAATCCAGAATCTAAACAAATTCTAAACAAAGCGCAAATTATACAACATTTACGCGCTGATGTCGGCGGATTTTCGCGGATTTCTAGCAAAAAATTTGCCAGCGCAAAATATGCCAATACAAAAGCCAATGCAAAAATATATGCTATAATGCGCGCGTTTAAGTTTAAAGCGCACGAGTTTTGGCACAAGCTTTGATACGAGCGACGCAAACGCACAAAACGCGCGATAGCGATTTTATAATTTAGGAGTGATTTATGAAGCTAGATTCTAGGATTTTTGTAGCAGGACATCGCGGGCTGGTGGGCTCTAGCATCGCAAAAGAGCTAGAATCTAGAGGCTATCAAAACATTTTGACGCGCAGCAGAGATGCGCTTGATTTGCTGGATTCTGCGGCGGTGGAGCAGTTTTTTAGGCAGGCTGGCCCGGAGTTTGTCTTTGTCGCGGCGGCAAAGGTGGGCGGCATCATGGCAAACAACACCTACCGCGCAGACTTCCTCTACCAAAACCTAGTCATCCAAAACAACATCATCCACAGCGCCTACAAATATGGCGTGAAAAAGCTACTCTTCCTCGGTAGCTCTTGCATCTACCCCAAAAACGCCGCCCAGCCAATCACTGAGCGCGCACTGCTTACAAGCGAGCTAGAATACACCAACGAACCCTACGCCATCGCCAAAATCGCGGGGCTAAAGCTATGCGAAAGCTACGCGCTGCAATATGGCTGCAACTTCATAAGTGCGATGCCTACAAACCTCTATGGCGAGGGCGATAATTTTGATCTAGAGACTTCGCATGTCCTGCCAGCACTACTTCGCAAAATCCACCTAGCGAAGCTTCTGCAAGAGGGCAAAATGTCTGAAGTGGAGAAAAATACAGGGCTTGCTGGCGAGGCGCTAGCGGCGTTTCTCAAGCGGTTTGGCATAAGCGCTGAAAGCGTGGAAATCTGGGGGAGTGGGAATCCTAGGCGAGAGTTTTTGCATACGAAGGATTTGGCGCGAGCGTGCGTGTTTGTGATGGAGCATGTGGATTTTGAGATGCTAGCTAGCGGGGAGTTTGGCAAGGATTCTAAAAATGTGGATTCTGGCGCGGCGGAATCTAGGGGGGGAGAATCTAAAAGCGCGGATTCTGGCAATTTGGATTCTGGCGTGCCGACTAGCAAGCCCCGCCAAGTGCGCAACACACACATAAACATCGGCTTTGGCAGCGATGTCAGCATAAAAGAGCTAGCAGAGCTCATCAAAGAGATAGTCGGCTTCACAGGCGCGCTGGTGTTTAACAAAAGCCTACCCGATGGCACATTCCAAAAGCTCATGGATTCTAGCAAAATAAACGCGCTAGGCTGGACACCCCAAATCACTCTGCGCGAAGGCATCCAAAGCGTCTATAAAAACTACAAAACCACAAACAGCTAAAACAACCAAACAACTAGCGCAAAACACCAGAATCTAGATTTGCAAAGCAATTTTTTGCTAAAATCTATTAGAATCCAAAAGCGCACAATCGCAGCGATAGGAATCAACTAGCTTGTCTAAAAGTAGCAAACCAGCCAAAACAACAAAAGCCCAGCCAGTCGGAATCCAAAAGTAGTAGAATCTAAAATCAAGCTAGAATCTAAAAGCTAGTCAGAATCCAAAATTGGCTAGAATCCAAACCCGCCAAAGGATAGCGATGTTTCTCCTAGTCTTGTATATCATAGGCATCACCGCGGAGGCGATGAGTGGCGCGCTTATCGCTGGGCGGCACAAGATGGATTTGATAGGCGTGCTTTTCATCGCGCTTGCGGCGGCTATCGGCGGGGGCTCGATACGCGATGTGCTGTTTGAGCACTACCCGCTCACTTGGGTAGCCCACCCCGAATACATCGTGATAATCTGCGTGGCAGCACTCCTCACCACGCTCATACCGCGCATTGTGGCGCGATTGGAGAAGCTGTTTTTGGTGCTGGATGCGCTGGGGCTGGTGGCGTTTGCAGTCATCGGCGCGCAAATCGCGCTAGGTGCAGGGCATGGCGTGGTGCTGGTGGTGAGCTCGGCGGTGATTACAGCGGTGTTTGGCGGGGTGCTGCGCGATATATTTTGCGGTATCGTGCCGCTGGTGTTTCGCAAAGAGCTGTATGCGGGCGTGGCGATAATCACCGCGCTTGTGTATTATGGGCTTTGCAAGCTAGAATGCGACATAAACACCGCTAGCGTCGTGGCGGTGGCGATTGGCTTTGTGATACGATTGTGGGCGATTTGGTATAAAATCTCGGTGCCGGTGTTTTCTTTTGAGTCGCCAGAATCCTCGAGTGAAAATCCAAATAAAAAATCAGGTAAAAATTCGGATGAAAATTCAGATAAAAATAAGGAGCAAAAATGATATGTGTATTTGATATAGAGAGCGTGCCGGATATTGAGCTAGTGAGGGGGTATTTTGGGCTGGATTCTGGCGGGAAAATAGATTCTGGTGCCAGCGCAAATGTCGATGAAAATGTAGATTCTAGCGCTAGTGCAAATGTAGATTCTGGCGCGGGCGCAAACATCGATAAAAACGCAGAATCCAGCATCGCCATCTGCGAAGCCGCATTTGCCGCGCAAAAAGAAAAAAGCGGAAGCGAATTTTTGCCTATATTTTTGCATAAAATCGTCTCGATTTCTAGCGTGATTTGCGATGATTACGGGCATTTTGTAAAGGTTGGCAATTTTGGCAGAGGCGGCGATGAGCGCGCGATTTTGCAGGATTTCATCGATTATATCAACAAAAAAGAGCCGCGATTAGTCAGCTTCAATGGCAGGGGGTTTGACATCCCAGCCATCATGCTAAGGGCGATGCGCTACAATCTCTGCGCCAATGGATTCTATGAGGTCGAGAATCCCGCGCGCACCAAAAACAAATGGGAAAACTACCGCGCGCGATACAGCGAGCAGTGGCATACCGATTTGCTCGATACGCTGGGGCATTTTGGCAGCGTGCGCGGGCTAAACCTCGATGGCGTTTGCAAAATGCTAGGAATCGTCGGCAAATACGATGTCAGCGGCTCGGATGTGTATAAAATCTACTACGCGCAAAATGACCTAGCAAAAATCGATGAATACTGCCAAAGCGATGTGCTAAACACCTATTGGCTTTACCTAAAATACGCGATTTTGAAAGGCGAGCTGACGCTTGGTGACTACAGCGTGATACTGCAAGAGTGGAGCGAGCGTATGCCAAAAGATCGCGGCTACAGCGAGGCTTTTTGCCAAAATATACAAAAAGAGCTGGGAAAGCTTGGGCGAGGGTGAGAAATAGGAATTTTAGTTGGTGACAAAAAGGCATAAAATGAAACGCACCATCTTGGCAATCACTGGCTTGACAATCACTAGCCCAGCAATCAATGGCTTGGCAATCACTGGAATCCTTATTATATCTTTTATGATAAAAGGCTGTTATACCCCTACAAGCTATCGCGCTTTTATTCCTAAATCTCTGGATTCTGAATATAAAGAATATGAGCGATTATGTAAAGAGGAAGTAGGTCAAGTTTTGTATGCAAAGCCTGTGCAAGATGTAAGAAGTGGGGCTAAGCTGGAGGATATGTTTTTATTTTCTAGAAAAATAGAATTGGGGAAATTTATATCCATTATAGTTAGGAAGCGTGGGAGATGCATACAGTCAATACAGTCCATATTATTATGTTTATATAGCAGGCTTTATATATCACACAAGCTGGAAACATCAACACTTCACGCCGCATGATATTACTGAAAAAACCATTAAATGCACCCTTTTTTTATGCTAAAAATGAGGAAGAATATTTTGATTTGGGAAGTAAAGCTAAAGAATATCCTGATGATATAAGAGAAAGCAAAGCCAAAGAATACAATAGCATAATGAAAAGCAAAGCTTTTAATAATAAAGAATATATAGGCACAGAATATGAAGAGATAATTTTTATTGAAAATGAAATTACTGGATATGTTCATGGTGAAAATATTACATACGGTAAACGCCGGTCAATTAGAGAATGGGGAGCTGATCTAGAAAACATGCTACAAAGAGCAACAAATTTTAGAGGGAGGAAGCTTAGATGATGGGGGCTTAGATGATGGATGCCTTTAGGGGCGCGATAATGCAAAGCGCGGTAAGCTTGGGGCGGCAGATAGGGCAAGCTTGGAGGGGTAGATAGAGTAAGATTGGGGCGCGGTAGATAGAACGCCAAAGAGGCCTTATCAATCTAGATGAAAATTATAAAACTTTTTAGCGCAAGGGCAGAAAATGACAAATCCAGCGAATAACTTTTATGCTTCTTTAAATATATGTTATGAAATTTATGTCATGGCGAATCTGAAAAAGATTTACCCAAAATTATAATCAGCGCAGAGATTTAGGCGTAGCTAGCGCGCTTTTTAAATATGTATTTGCCTGCAAATTTTGCTTTTGTAGATGGTATAATGTATTTAAAAAAGAGGACTTAAACCATGAACGATAAAGAACCAAGCAAAGAAAACCTAAATTCAGCACAAAACAAAAAATACGATAAAAATGGAGATGAGATTATTTGGGAATATGAGGGAGATTCAAAAGTGTGGTTTTGTATAGTTGTAGCGGTACATATGATTTATATTTATACTTTTTATCGCCTTACTATAGATCAAGCGGCAAATTGGGTAAATCCCGGTTTTGGGCATTATGTAGCTTTTTTAGGTTTATTTTTGATAATGTTTGCCTACCCGCTTTATTCTATTTTTAGATTGTTTAATCAAAAAGCAGTATATGCTACAAAGGATAAGCTTATTTTTAAAAAATATTTAGGTAAAACAAAAACTCTATCTTTAGAGCTTCCCATATATGGCTTACATCGTTTATTAAGATGTCCACATTCAACTACTGATTTTTATATACTTAGCAATAAGGGAAGATTATTTAGAGTAGCCTATATCATTCATGTGGGTCAAGATGAGAGCATAAGAGAACTCTATAAAAATATCTTATTGCCAAGAGTTAAAGAATATTACTTAAATGTAGTAGATGATAAAGAAGCAGCTATTTGCAGAGATGATTTATTAGACTCAGATTTTAAACGCTTGATAGATTTAAAGGCTTTAGAAAATGAAAGACAAGAAAGGCTTAAAAATGATAAATCAAACAAATAGTATTTATGCTTCTTTAAATTTATGTTATTATGAATCTAAAAAAGGAGAATGTAAATGAAAGATTTAAATTTAAGAGTTTTAAACTATGGCATAAATTTAAAAAAGAAATTAAGAGCTTTGCTTTATGTTTTTGGTTTAAGTTTAAGAATCTTAACTTTGTTTGTCTTAGCTTTATCTTTGAATGCTTGCCCCTTTTACCCTCCTGGTAGAAAAGTTTATAGTGAAATACCCAGTCCTAAACCACCATCTTTTACTCTTATACAGACAAATAATACTATACAAACAAATATTCCTACTATAGAAGTAAAATTTCAGCCCATCAAGCAATTGACTAAACAGGAATATAACAATATTTTTTATAAACAAAAGTCAGAATATTATCTTAGTAAGGCAAGCAGTCCGCATTTTACTAATTTGGCTTCTACAAATAAAGAGTATGTTGTATATTGCAATAATGAAAGGCTTCAAATTCTTGATGCCGACAATGATTTAAGGGAGCTTCAAGAGTATAGTCATATAAAGTGTAGCGACTATGGAGGTGCCGCTTTTTCATTTTCTGCATCTTTATCGCCTAACAATAAATATCTCATTGTAAATTATAACGATAGCTCTCAAATTTATGATTTTAAAACTCAAGAATTAATATATAATAATCCAAACGCAAGAATTTTTATAGTCGATATATTCCTTGATAATGAGATTATATTGGCAGGCAATAATGATTGGATAGTTTTTACCAATGAATTCTCTCAAAGATTTGCTGTAAAAGAAATAGATAAAGATTTTATTAATTTAAATGAGGAGGAAAAGATATATATATTCTCTGCATTCTTTAAAGATGGTAATATATACATACTTTTTCGGCATTCTAATATTTCCACAGAAAATGATCCAGCATACTACTACCTAGCCAAACTTGTTCCTATAAACAAGAATAAGGAATGATTTGCGCCATATTGCTCAAAGAGAAAATTGCAAGAGCTGCCTTGAGGCTTTGAGGCAAGCTTTTTGTGATAAAGTCATGCTTCGTGTTGTTTTATTGCGGATTGGTTGTAGATTTTGGTAGAATCTGAAGCGAAATGAGGCTTGGCAAGATTTGCAGAGTATTAAAACTAAAAGCATCAAAATTTGAGGAAAAATGAAGCAAAAAGATATGGAAAATAAAAAGCTAGAATCCAAAAAAGTAGAATCTAAGGCGGCAGAATCCAAACAAACAGAATCTAAGACAATAGAATCCAAAAAAGCGAAATCCCAAACGACAAAATCGCAAAAGCCAGAATCCCAAAAGATAGAATCACACAAGCAAAAATCCAGCAAAACAAAAACCAAAAAGCTAGAATCCAAAAGTATAGATTCTGAAATTTTAGATTCTGCACCAGAATCTAAAAGCTGGGATTTTCAAAATATGGATTCTCAAAATATAGATTCTGGTGGGGATTATCAAGCAGATTCTAAAGCGCTGGATTCTAGCGCGCAAACCAAAATAAGCGCAATAAGCACAACGAGCGCCGACACAATCGCCAACGCCACCCAAAATACAAAAAACGCCACAGCCGCCCAAAACACAAACACAAACACAACCACAAGCACCGCCAGCGCCAGCGCGCAAAACACCAACTCCACCGCGCACATCGCCACGCAAGCGCTTTTGGACGCCTTTCCGCACACGCTTCCCATACTCGCTGGCTACATCGCCATGGGCGCGACTTTTGGGATACTGCTTGAGAAAGAAGGCTTTGGCGCGATTTATGCGGCGCTCATGGGGATTTTCATCTATGCGGGCGCGATGCAGTTTGCGTGCGTGGGGCTTTTGGCGGCGGGGGCGAGCGTGCTAGATAGCTTCATCATCGCGCTTATGATTAACTCTAGGCAGATTTTCTACGCGCTCTCCATGCTTGGTAAGCTCGCCAAAACCGAGCGCAAAAAGCGCTGGTATCTGATTTTTTCGCTAACCGATGAGACTTTTGCGCTGCTAAATCTCAAAACCCCAAAAAAGCACATAAACAACGATTGGTTTATGTTTTGGATTGCCGCGCTAAATCAGCTTTATTGGGTGGTGGGCTGTGTGCTTGGCGCGCTGGCTTCTAGCTATTTTACTTTTGATGCACGGGGCATGGAGTTTGTGATGAGCGCGATTTTTGTGGTAATTTTCATCGATCAGTGGAGCTCCAGCAAAACGCACAGCCCGGCAATCATCGGCGTGGCGGTGAGTGTCATCTGCCTTGTGGCGTTTGGCAAAGAGGCGTTTTTGCTGCCCTCACTCGTGGCGATATGCGCGATATTGCTCTATCTTAATGCGAATAACAGCAAAAAAGCGCTAGAATAAACGCTTTTGATGTGGCGCAATGCGCGCTTTGTGGCTTCAATAAGTATAAATAAAGAAATATAAATTTTGAGGGTTTGGATGAAAGGGTATGCTATTTTGCTGTGGTGCGCGCTGTTTGGGCTATGTGCTGAAGTTTGCGCGCATACCAAAACGCCGCGCGATGTGGGCTTGGCAGGCTTTGGCGGGGCGGATTCTGGCGCGCTGGATTTTGGCAAAGTGGATTTTGGAGTGGATTTTAATGGGGCGGATTTTGGCGGGGATTTTCACGCGTTAGATTTTAGCGTGGCGGATTCTGCTTTTGCTTTGGATTCTGGCAAGACAGATTCTGGCTCTGCTTTGGGTTTTTCCAAAATTTTAGATTCTGATGCGACTCCATTTTATCCCGCTTTTGAGTATAGATTTGCCAATGCTTCATCCGACAATACAGAATCTAGCAACGCAGAATCCAGCGCGCAAAAGTCCAGCCAAAAGTCCAGCCTAGATTCCAGCGCAAACTCCAGCCAAAACCTCGCCAAAACCCCCACACCCTTCTCGCTGCTAGAATCCAAACCGCCGCTTTATTACAAACCACACTCGCGCGGCGAGTATCTAGGCACGACGATTGGCTTGCTAAGTGGCGGCGTGGTGGTGGCGATCATCGGGCTATATCTCATGCCAGAATCCGTGACAAACTGGGATCGCTCGCGCTTTGGCTTCAATGTGTGGGTGCAGGATGTCAAAATTGGCCCCGTGCTAGATAATGACAACTTCATCCTAAATGGCATCTCGCATCCATATTTTGGCGCTGTGTATTATATGCAGCCGCGTGTGGCTGGGTATTCTTGGGCGGAGTCGGCACTTTTTTCTTTCATCACTTCGAGCATCTTTTGGGAGTATGGCATCGAGGCGTTTGTCGAGATCCCAAGCTGGCAGGATCTCATCTACACGCCTGCGATGGGCTCGATTTTTGGCGAGATTTTTTATCAGAGCACCAAATACATCCAAAACCACGAATACCGCCTGCTAAATTCCAAGATTTTGGGCTATACGATAGTGGCACTCATGGATCCTATAGGCGTCATCATGCGCGATTTGGGGCTAGCTAAGCTTGTGGGGATAGAAAACGCGCACGCACCCGCCCCGCGCGCGCAAAACATCGTAGAATCTAGCGCGCGAAGCAAAAACGCCAAAGCGCCCAAAAAACTTTTTACCTCTTATGTCACGCCGCTTGGCTTTGGGTTTGCCTTGAGATTCTAAAATACGCGCTTAATTTATCAAAAGGAGTTTTATGAAAGCAGAATCCAAAAATGTAAATAATGCGGATAATAGTGTCGCTAGTGTCGCTAAAAATGCCAACGCTGCCAAAAATGATGGCGCCGCTAGTGTCGCCAAAAATGCCAGCGCCGCCAAAATCGGCAATGTCGAGGTTTCAAACCAAGCCAAGCTTCCAACGAGATTTGGCGATTTTATCATACAATCTTTTCGCGAGCCAGCCGCGCTTCCGGGCGATAGTGAGTGCAAATGCGTGCTGGAGCATTTGGTGGTGATGACGCCAGATTTGAGCGAGGAGCCGCTGCTGCGCGTGCATTCTGAATGTTTGACAGGTGATGTGTTTGGCTCGCTGAAGTGCGATTGCGGCGGTGAGCTAGCACTTGCGATGGAGAAAATCGCAGAATCCAAAAAGGGCGGGATGCTAATCTATCTGCGCCAAGAGGGCAGGGGCATCGGACTTTTCAACAAAGTGAATGCCTACGCGCTGCAAGATAAAGGCTATGACACGGTCGAGGCAAATGAGGCGCTGGGTTTTAAAAGCGATGCGAGGGATTATAGCATAGTGGGTAAGATTATTGATTTTTATAGTATCAAAAGGGTAGCACTTCTCACAAACAATCCGCGCAAGATAAAAGCCATAAGCGAATATGTCGAAGTGTCGCGCGATAGTATCATCGTCAAAAGCAACTGCCATAATGAAAAATATCTCGCCACCAAAAAGGCAAAACTAGGGCATTTGCTGTAGGTTTGAGTTTGGCGGGCGTTGGTTTTGTGGCGCGGATTCTGGCGTATTTTGTCGCGCGTCGCGCTCATGCTAGAATCCAAAAGCAAAAATAAAGGGCAAAAATGAGAATCCTCGTAAGTGCGCTAGAGCCAAGCTCCAATCTGCATCTCATGGAAGTGCTACGCGCGCTAAATGGTATGCTAGAAAACGAAGCGCGCACGACTGGCAAAAACACAGAATCTAAAAACGCGGATTTGCAAAATATAGATTCTCGCGCGACTAATAAAATAGAATCCCAAAAATTAGATTCTATCATTGAAATCATCGGCGTGTTTGATGCGCCAATGCTCGCTAGCCTAAACCTCTCACGCGCGCAAATAGCAAAAGATAAGCAAGATTTGCTAGCCAAAAAGGCGATGCTAGAATCCGCACAAAAAAGCGGTATCATCGCGCTTGCGACATTTGCTCCTAAGGATTTTTCGGTGATGGGATTTAGCGCGATTTTGCGAAAAATCTCCTTTTTCTATCGCGCGCAAGCTAGGCTTTTGAGCCTCGCGTTGAGCGCGGATAAAGTCATGCTTATGGATTCTTCATCCTTCCATATACGCCTAGCGCGCAAAATCCGCCACGCGCAAGAATCCCAAAGCAAAAACGCGCGCAAAAATCAAACGCGAAATAAACAAGCGCAAAATAAACAAATGGGTGAGAATCCCAAAAAAGCGCAAATCATCTACTACATCCTACCGCAATTGTGGGCGTGGAAGCCTTGGCGCGCTAAGGAGATGGAGCGGTATTGCGATAAGCTGCTGGCGATTTTGCCTTTTGAGCTGGAGTGGTATAGCGAGCGCGCGCGGCAGAGCGGGCAGATCGCGTATGTGGGGCATCCCTTGCTAGATGAGCTAGATTTTTCAACCATTGATAAAAGAGTGCAAAATCTCACCAAAACCAGCGCGCTAGATTCTAGTAAAAGCGCAATGTTAAGCATAACGCAGAATCTAGCCACGCGCGAGAATCCAGCCACGCACCAAAATCTAGCGCAGAATCTAAATCAAACAATAGCGCAAACTACGCAGAATCCAAACGCAGACACCGCGCCACCAAGCCAAAATGTTTCGCCACAAAGCCAGCACTGCCCCGCGCCACCAAGCAAAAACACCGCGCAACCCCCTTGCATCATCTTTATGCCCGGCAGTAGGCGGGGCGAGATAGCGCGGATTTTCCCGATATTTTGCGAAGTCGCGGAGAATCTAAAACACGCGCGCAAAATCCTAGTCATCCCAAGCATTTTCGCGCGCGAGAATCTAAAAGATATTTATGAAAATCAAAACACCGCCGGCGCGCTAGAAAAATTTGAGCTCTGCTTTGACACCAAAAGCGCGCTAGAAATGGCGGATTTTGGCTTCATCTGCTCTGGCACAGCCACACTTGAGGCAGCCCTTATGGGCGTGCCATTTGTGCTGGGGTATAAAAGCTCGCCGCTTGATTATTTCATCGCCAAACGCCTTGTGAGCCTGCGCTACATAGGACTTGCCAACATTTTCTACAATGCGCTAAATGGCGAAAAAGCCGGGCGCGGGGATTCTCAAATGCATCAAGAACTCATCCAAGAAAAAATGAGCGCGCAAAACCTCCTAGATGCGTATCACAACGCCAACGCGCTAGAATCCCACGCCAATGCGCGCAAACTTCGCGCATATCTCAAACATGGAAGCGCGCTAAATGTCGCAAATATATTAAGGGATTAAGCGAATTTTGGTATCATTTGGGTTTTATTTAAAGCAATGGAGAAACAATGGAGCCAATCAGTCAATATGGATATGACAAACTAAGCGCGGAGCTAAAACACATAAGAGAAGTCGAGCGCCCAAATATCATCAAAGAAATCGATACCGCGCGCGAGCATGGGGATCTGAAAGAAAATGCAGAATATCATGCCGCCAAAGAAAGGCAGCTGTTTTTGGACGCGCGCATGAAAGATCTAAGCCAAATGCTAGCAAACGCGCAAGTGATCGACCCTGCAAAGCTCGATCATAGCAAAGTGAGCTTTGGTAGCACGGTGGAGATTATGGATCTGGATTCCGAGAAAAAAACCACTTACACTATCGTAGGCAGCGTAGAAAGCAACATCGACAAAGGGCTTATCTCTTATGGCTCTCCGATTGCCAAAGCACTCATGGGAAAAGAAGAGGGCGAAGAGGTCAGCATCTCACTGCCGCGCGGCGAGTGTGATTTTGAGATACTAAAAGTGTATTATAAGCCGATAGATTTTAGCTAGATAGACTTTGGCTAGTAGATTTTAGCTAAAATCTTGCGCTTTTAGATTCTTACTACGCGCGCGCATCACAAGGGCGACAATGGCAAAATAATAAACGCAAAACACAAAATAAGGGGCAAAATGCTAACACTAAAAATCCAAAAACTACATAGCGATGCGATAATCCCAGCATACCAAAGTGAGGGCGCTTCTGGGTTTGACCTGCACGCGCTAGAATCCGCACGCATAGGCGCGCATGAAAGAGGTGTGGTGCGCACAGGGCTTGCGGTGGAGGTGGAGCATGGCTATGAGCTGCAAGTGCGCCCTAGAAGCGGGCTAGCGCTGAAGCAGGGCATATCTGTGCTAAACACGCCCGGCACCATAGATAGCGACTATCGCGGCGAAGTGATGGTGATACTTATCAATCATTCTAGCGAGGATTTCATCATCCAAAAGGGCGATAGAATCGCGCAAGGCGTGATACAAAAAATCTATCAAGTGCGCTTTGAGGAAGTGGGCGAGCTAAGCAGCACAAAGCGCGGTGAAAAGGGCTTTGGCTCTAGTGGCATTGGCAAGTGATATTTGGCGGGCGTATGTAGGTGGATTCTGGGATTTTGCGCGGTGCTGGCGGCTGGCGCGCAGCTGGTGGCGAGCAAAAAGCGATTTGAAACGCGCGAGAATCTAAATAAAATAAAGGAGCAAAAATGGATACCAAAAAAGCAAGCGAGAATCTAAACGCTATCAGGCAGGAGTTTCAGCAAGATGAGAAAATCCTAGAAAATGCGTTTAGGCTGGAGCGACTTTTTCGCAAGTATAAATACTGGATTATCGCGGTGGTGGCGCTCATCGTGATATGGGGCGCGTATGCGATAATCTATGACACACTGCGCGAGAAAAAGGCGCAAGAAATAAGCGCGCTCTATGATGAGCTGGTGCAAAACCCAAATAATGAGGTGCTACGCAAATCCTTGCAAGAAAAAGCGCCCGAGCTTTATGATTTGTATGCATTGAAGCTTGCGCTAGAATCTAGCGAGCCAAGCGATGCACTGCGCGCGCTAAAAGACTCGCAAAACCCCATAGTAAAGCAAATCGCAGAGTATGAACTAGCTAGCATTGAGCGCAAGGGGCTAGAGGCGATAAAAGGCGCGTTTGGCGATTTTGCCAAGGTGCAAGAGGCGTATCTGCTGCTTTCAAGCGGGCAGATCCCACAAGCGCGCGCGATACTTACGGGCATAGGCGAGGATTCTGCGATGTTTGGCGTGGCTTCGCAGATGCGACATTTTGGGATAAAGGACTATCCGCTGGAATCTGATATGAAAATACAAGAAGTGCCGGCGGGCGCGGATTCTGGGGTGAAGGTGGATTCTGGAGCGAATGCTAAGGCTGGCGCGGATTCTGGTGTAGAATCTAAAAATGCGGATTCTAAAAATGTAGATTCTAGTGCGGGCTTAGATTCTGGTGCGGATGCTAGCAAAAATAAACAATAAGTGAAAACAATGATTGCAAACTTTGAGACAAAAAAACATTTGGCGATGAAAAAATATTTAGGCACAAAAAAATATTTAAGTGTAAAAAAATATTTGGGTGCGAAAGAATATTTAAGTGTGAAAAAGGCAGAATCTAGCTTTGGCGCTAGCGCGGATTTGGACGCAGAATCTAGCAAGATTTATGCCAGCAAGATTGAGAATGGCGCAATTAGCGCCAGCAATTTTGGCATTTACAAACCGGAATCTAGCGCAAAAAATCGCGCGAGTTTCATCACAAATGCCAGCATTATTTTTAGCAAAAATAGCCAAATTTTTATCACATTTTGTATTTTATTTTTTATCGCACTTTTTACCGGGTGCAATTCCAAAAAATACTACACCCCCAAAGAAATAACCTCGCAAATCATTTTCCACCAATCGCTAGATTCTGCGATAGACCACAATAACCGCTATGGCGCGACACTCAAAGATGGCAGCATCTTGACGCAAAATGGCATTTTGCCCGCCAGCAAAAATACGCAAAAATTTATCCCAAAAAATGCTAGATTTTTAAATGAATCCGGCGGATATTATATCTTTGCAAATGGCTGTGAAAGTGTGCTTTTGCTGCGCGCTAGTTTGCTGGATGAAGGCGTGTTTGATAGCGGCGTGTGTATGATAAAAGAGGAAAACACCGCGTGCGCGCAAGATGAGATAGAAGTGCCTATAAACTCTTGCGTCATCATGGCAAGCCTAAATAAAAATCTCCTAGCCACTATCTCAACAGATAATAGCATGAATATTTTTGATGTCAATGAAGTGGCAAATAAAAGCGCAAAAGATACAAGCGCGGATTCTAGCGCAGAATCCAAAGCGGGCGCAGAATCCACCGCAGATTCTGGCAAATCCGACTCGAACAAAACCGACTCCACAAAATCAGCAGACAAAACCCCGGCCACCCCGCGCTTCTCACAAAAAGGCTCCTCCGTCGTCGCGGTAAATGAGCTCATCGCAGCGCCCCTTTTCCTAGAATCTATCGTAGTTTTTCCAACCCTTGATGGCAGGCTTTTAGTCGTCAGCACCAAAGATTTCAGCGTGCAGCGAAATATCATCATCTCTAGCGATAAATTTTTCAACAACATCATCTACCTCGAAGGCGATGACACGCGCATTTTTGCCGCCACGCCCAAAAAGCTAATAAGCATAATCTCTGGCCAAGAGTTTAGCTACAGCGCGCAGATAAAAGATGTGCTTTTTTATGGTGGGTATATTTATGTCATCACACTAGATGGGAAGTTTGCACAGCTTAACCACACCTTGCGCGAGATAAACACCGAGAAATTCCCCTATGCTAGCCTAAATGGCATGGTAGTGGCGAACAACACCTTTTATACATTTGAAAAATTTGGCGGATTTATCATCGGTATCTCGCTTGATGATTTTTCATACAAAGTCTATCAAGCCCAAGATGCCTTTGGCAAAGTGGCGCAAAATAAGCTAAATTTTTATAGCAAAAATATTTTTTATTACAATAAATATTATTTCGACTTCGCTAGGTTTAGATAATGCTTTTGTGCGATATTGGCAACACACATCTGCACTTTTGGGAAAATGGTAAAATCCACCATGTGCTGCCAAAATCGCTGCATAAGCGGATGTTTGACGATGATGCGATATATTATATCAGCGTAAATCCGGCACATGAAAAGCTGCTAAACAAGGTGTTTAAAACCACTTACGACCTAGAATCTATCATCCACCTGCCTAGCGAGTATAAGGGGCTTGGCGTGGATAGGCGCGCGGCGTGCATTTGCGTGAATGATGGCGTGGTGGTGGATGTGGGGAGTGCTATCACCGTTGATGTGATGAGTGGGGGGAAGCATTGTGGCGGGTATATTTTGCCCGGACTCAATGAGTTTCTAAACGCATACGCCAGAATCTCGCCAGCGCTCAAATGTGGCATAAACTTCGGACTAGAGCCAAAAGAGCTGCCGCTAAACACCAAAGATGCCATAACCTATGGCATCCTAAAAAGCACGATTTTAACCATCCAAAACACCATAGGAAGCAAGAAGGCGTATTTCACCGGCGGCGATGGCAAATATTTAGCCAAGTTTTTCGCGCAAGCTATCTATGATGAGACGCTTGTATTTCGCGGTATGCGTATATCTATCGAGCGCGCGCTAGAAAAACACCGCCGACACAAAGCCATACAAGGAGAATAGCTGTGATAAAAATCGCATTGCCAAAAGGGCGCATAGCAAAAGAGACGCTGGCGGTGTTTTCAAGCGTTTTTGGCGAGGAATTTGTATTTGATGATAGGAAGCTTATCTTGCAAAAGGGCACGTTTTGCTTCATGCTCGTGCGCTCGCAAGATGTCGCCACTTATGTATATCATCAAGCTGCGGATATCGGCGTGGTGGGGCTTGATGTGCTAGAGGAGCAGCCGCTTAGTGTGATGCGACTTATGGATTTAGGCATCGGCAAATGCCGCGTCATCGTAGGCGAGCACCAAGAAAACCCCATCGACTACCTAAAGCCCAAAATCAAAATCGCCACCAAAATGCCAAACATCACGCTTAAGCATTTTTCGCAAAAAGCTATCCCTGTGGATGTTGTGAAGCTTTATGGCTCTATCGAGCTAGCACCACTTGTTGGGCTATCGGATGGGATTGTCGATATCGTAGAGACGGGTGATACTATGCGCCAAAACAACCTAGTCGAGGTAGAGACCATCCTGCACTCTAGCGCACATCTCATCTGCAACACCAACAGCTTCTACGCCAAAAAATCAGAAACGCTTGATCTCTGCACGCGCATACGCAAGCATCTGGGATGAGGCGCTGTCTTTTTGCAATCTTTGTGCCTCCTGATTTAGTTTTTTGCAAATCTTGATTATTGGGCTGTATTTTACCCTTATACATCTTTTTAGTGCAGCAATCTGCAGACAACCATTTTAGCAAATCAGTGAATATGATAATATTTATCCTGCACTCTTAAATTCTGCTATCTGGGCTATTGCAGCCCCTTTGCCTCAAGCCACAGCGCGATATCGGCCACCACCTGCGCTTTTATGGGTTCATTTAGTATCTCATGCCTAGCGCCCTGATAGAGCAAAATCCCCACATCATCAAAGCCCTGCGCCTCAAGATGCGCGCACGCCCTCTGCACGCCCACGCCAAAATGCCCGCTCGCATCGTCATTGCCGCTTACAAAAAGTATCGGAATATGCGGATTTTTGGGGCTTGGATACTCGCCATACACATCTTGCATCCCCAAAAACAGATTCAAAAAGCTCTCCATATCAAACATAAAGCTGCATTTTGGATCTGCCTTGTAAGCCTTAGCGACTTCTTTGTCCGAGCATAGCCAGCCCACGCCGCTCATCTCGCCATTTTTGCGAAACTTTTTCTCAAATCCGCCAAACAAAAGCTTAGTAAAAAACTTCTGCCCGAAAGTCTTCGCGCCAAAAAATCGCAGCATTTTGGCAAGCTTTATACCAAGCTCTAGGTTTGGATCTAGCGCTGGCGAGCCGCTTAGTACAAGCGCACTTAGCGCCTCACCATACATCGAGACATAGCGCCTTGAAAGCAGCGAACCCATAGAATGCCCCAAAAGCACCACCCGCGCGCCTTCATAGCGCTCTTTTAGCAAACAAGTGAGCTTGTAGAGATCATAGCTTGCGCGCGCGAAGCCATCCTCGCCCATGCTGCCAAGCGCGATGCCGCTGCTTTCATTCACACTCTCGCCATGCCCGCGATGATCGCTCACCGCCACGATATAGCCGCGCTTGGCAAACTCGCGCGCCACCCATTCATAGCGGTCTTTGTGCTCTATCATGCCATGTGCGATTTGGATGATTTTGGGCGTTTGGGCGGGCGCTTTGCTAGCTTGCGCGCTAGAATCTTTGCTCGCACTATCACTTGCATCATCAAGCGGCTCATACAAATCATAAGCCACATCGCCAAAATCTGATGCAAAGCGCAAGTTTTTGGAAACTTTTATCTCTCTTGCTTTTTGTGTATTTTGATTTTGCATGCCTCTCTCCTTTATTGTCGCCTCATTTTTTGCGTATTCTAGCGCGGGTTAGATTCTACAAAAATAAAATGCAAAAAATAAAGCGCAGAAAATGAGTATAAAGGCGCAAAATAAAAGCGCACCAAAATACCAGAATCTAAAAATCTTGGATTCTGGATTCTGCAAAATATAGAATCCACAAATCCAAAATACTAGAATCTAGATTCTAAAAAAAATCTAAAAAATCCAAAAATGTCAGAATCTAAAAATCTAAAATCCCAAAATCCAAATTCTCAAAAATCTAAAATCTAAATCCCGGAATCCAAAATCCTACAACCTAGATTCTAGGGTATTATAAAAATGTCGCCGCTGTCTTGCTTATCTAGCGCCTCTAGCCCAAAGCTCGCGCGCGCGGCGTATGGGTTTAGCGCTAGATTCTCATCCGCGCGGTTTTGCTCTCTTGCGATATGGTTGGCATAGAGATAGGATTTAAACCATTCCATAAGCCTAGCCGCGCTTGCAGCACTTAGGTGCAAAACTATCTTGCGCCTGCCTTCACTTAGCAAAAACATCGCAGAATCCGCGCGCTTTTGCGCCAAATACGCGCCTAGCTTGTATCCGATAGATGCCCCAGCAAGCACGCTAAAAAATGGCAAAAACATAAGGCAAACCACCCCAAATCCCTTAAATGGCAAATCAGCCTTTAGCATGACCACCACAAAAAAACAAAAAACAAAAAACGCCCATGGCAGCACATTTATCACGCTTGCGGCGCCTAAAGCACCCAATTTTTGTGGTGCTAATGCTTCTATATTGCCTAAATCCACGCCATAGAGCTTTTGCACCTTTTGCGCCAAAGCTTCATAATAGCGCCTTTTGGGCGCGAAGCTGCTATGCTTTATAATATGCATGATGACTATATGCTTTGCTGGTATGCAAAGCCTTGTCATGCCATATTTTAGGAAAATTTCATTAAAGCTGGATTCTGATGCCAAGCTAGATTCTAGTGCGCTTTTGGTGGGCGCATTTGCGGTGGGCTCGGTGATGCTTATAAGAAGATTATTTGCGCTATGCGCGTTAATCATCACAGCGATGCAAATAAGCAGTGCTATCACCATAAGCCACCACAAAAGCCCAGAAATCGCAACAAGCGCACTCCAAAACACAAACACGATAATCATCAGCGCGCCACCAAGCGCTATGCCAACGCGCGCACGATGCAAAGAAAAGCTAGAATCTATGGCGTGAAAATTATTCATGTGCGCCTTACTCCACCGTTACAGATTTTGCTAGATTGCGCGGCATATCCACATCATTGCCAAGCCTTATAGCGATTTCTAGCGAAAGCAGCTGGAGCGCCACCATCATCGCGAAAAACTCCTCCATATAGCTTTGCGCCTTTGTGATTTCTATCCAGTCATCCGCCAGCGCAAACTCATCTTGCGCGATGACGCATATCGTCGCATCGCGCGCGCTTAGCTCCTCGACATTAGAGGCGATTTTTTCATACAGCAGATGCTTTGGCACAAGGGCGATAGTGAAAAGATTGGCATCGACAAGCGCGATAGGACCATGCTTCATCTCCCCGCTCGCATAGCCTTCCGCGTGCAGATAGCTTATCTCTTTAAGCTTGAGCGCGCCTTCAAGTGCGAGCGGATAAAACACATCGCGCCCGATGAAGAAAAACCCATGCCCGTGCAAATACCGCTTGGAAAGCCGCTTGATGCGCTCATGCAACGCTGGATTTATTTTGGTCGCATTTATCGCAGCTATCATCGCGGCGCGCTCGCTGGCGATGCCTTTATTATCTATCACCTCGCGTTTGATACCCAAAAACACGCTCAAAATCCACAGCACCATCACCTGCGTGGCAAATGCTTTGGTGCTAGCCACGCCTTTTTCGATGCCCGCGCGCGTGAGTAGCACGCAGTCAGATTCTCGCACGATAGAGCTATTATCGACATTGCAAATCGCTAGCGTGCGTAAGCCCTGCGCTTTGGCAAGTTTGAGCGCTTCTAGCGTGTCTGCTGTCTCGCCGCTTTGGGAGATGACGATGAAAAGCTCATAAGGCAGCAAAATGGGCTTGGCATAGCGAAACTCGCTTGCTAGCACGACATTAGTCCGCATTTTTGCTTTGCGCTCTAGGAGGTATTTGCCAACCATCGCAGTGTGATAGCTCGTCCCGCACGCGCAAATCGTGATCTCACTGATGCCTTCAAGCAGGCTAGAATCTATCTCATCTAGCGTTATTGTGCTTTCATTCACACGCCCCATCATCGTCTCAAGCAGGACTTGCTCTTGCTCGTAAATCTCTTTTTCCATAAAATAGCGGAAGCCCTCTTTTTGCGCGAAGGATTTGGAATGTGAAAGCGTAGTTTTGGGCGCTAGCTTGTCAAAATCGCTAGAATCCCCCACCGCGCCATCTTCAAGATACACCACCTCATCTACAAGCCCGATAAGTGGCGCATCAGAGGAGGCAAAATAAATATCGCACGCGCTAGAATCTGCTTTGGATTCTGCGCCCCCTGCCACCTTTGGTTTGCCGATAATTAGCGGTGCACCCTTTTTGGCATAAAAGATCCTATCGGGTGCCACTTTTGTGATAAGTAGCGTCGCATACGCGCCTTGCAGCCTGCTAGCTGTCGCCTCCCACGCCGCACGCGCATCCTTGACACGCTTAAACTCCTGCTCGAAAAGATGCACGATGACTTCAGTATCTGTCTGGCTTATAAAGGTATGCCCTAGATTCTCTAGCTCGCTTTTTAGCTCTTTGTAGTTTTCGATGATCCCATTATGCACGACGAAGCTAAACTCGCCGGTATGAGGATGCGCGTTTATCTCTGTGGGCTTGCCATGCGTCGCCCAGCGCGTATGTGCGATACCAAGCCCAAAGCCACTTGAGCTAAAATCCCTCGTTTTATCGGCTAGATTTTTAAGCTTCCCGGTGGCCTTGAAAGAATACAGCGCATCATTTGAAAGCACCGCAAGCCCCGCAGAATCATAGCCTCTATATTCCAGCTCTTTTAGCCCATCTAGCAGAATCTGCTTTTTCTCGCCACTTCCGACATAGCCTACGATTCCACACATTTATACTCCTTTTAGATTCTAGTTTTTGGATTCTATGCGCGCTTTTGTGTTTGGCGCGTTTGCGTCTTTGCATTTTGCGTCACACGCACTCAAATAAGCGCAGTAAAGCCGATATTGTATAGTATTTTGTCTTAATAGTTTTTGGTATGTTTGGCAAAAGGCTAGCAAAAAATGCTAAAATCCCAAACCATAAAAACAAAGGAGTGCGGATGAAATCCTTTTATAAGCGCTTTTATCCATATATCAAAGATTATTATCTCTTTTTTGTCTTAGCGATTTTATCTAGCTTGCTGACTGCTGGCTGCACGGCGTATTCTACCTATCTTGTGAAGCCTGTGCTAGATGAGATTTTTACCAACAAAGACGCGCAAATGCTTATCATCCTGCCGCTTTTGCTGATAGCGGCGTATTTTGGCAAAAGTTTGGGCGCGTATGCGCAGGGCTTTTTTGTCAATTACATAGGGCTAGATATTGTGCGTAGGGTGCGCGAGGATTTGCTAGCGCATATGCTAAAGCTTGATTTAGAGTTTTTCAACAAAATGCGAAAGGGCGAGCTTATCGCGCGCATCACCAATGATATAGGGCTGATTCGCGCGGCGGTGTCAAACTATTTTGCGGATTTTGTGCGCGAGGGATTTACTATCATTGGGCTTTTGTGCGTGGTGATTTATAGCAATCCGCGCTTGGCGTTTTTTTCTCTCGTAGTCGTGCCACTTGCTATTGTGCCTATCCTTATCATCATCCGCCATATCAAGCGCATCTCTAGAAAAACGCAAGAAAAAAACTCTGACATCACCTCTAAAACCTCTGAAATATTTAATAGTGCTGAAATCATCAAAGCAAACAATGGCGAGCAAATCGAGCTAGAGCACTATCGCCGCGAGAATAAAATATTTTTCAAGCTCGGCATCAAATCCACACTCATAGGCGGGCTAAATGGCCCTATCATGGAGACACTTGGCGCGGTGGCGATAGGCATCGTTATCTTTGTGGGTGGCTCTGAAGTGATAGGCGGGCGTATGACGACAGGCGAGTTTGGCTCTTTTACCACAGCACTTTTTATGCTTTATACCCCGATAAAGCGCATGATTGGCATAGTCACAAGCTTTCAAGATGCGCTTGTGGGTGGCGAACGCATAGGCGAGATCATGGATATGCAGCCAAAAATCAAAGATGGCGCACAAATCCTGCAAGCACCGATAAATGACATCGCTGTGCGCGGCGTGCAGCTGCATTATGACAAAGTAGCCGCGCTAAATGACATAAGCCTAGAAGTCAAGAAAAATGAAATCATCGCACTTGTAGGCAAAAGCGGCAGTGGCAAAAGCTCGCTTGTAAATGCGATACTGCGCCTTTATGATGTGAGCGGCGGGGAAATCTGCATAAATAACAAAAACATCAAAGAATACACGCAAAAATCCCTGCGCGATAATATCGCTATCGTCACCCAGCGCATTTTTATATTTCACGACACCATCGCGGCAAATGTCGCCTATGGCAGCGAGATAAATGAAGCACGCGTGATAGAGAGCCTCAAAGCCGCGCAAATGTGGGAGTTTGTCGAGAATCTAAAAAATGGAATCCACACAATGCTAGATGAGTTTGGGACAAATCTAAGCGGCGGACAAAGGCAACGCATAGCAATAGCGCGCGCTATCTACAAAGATGCGGAGGTGCTGATATTTGATGAGGCGACTTCTGCGCTAGATATACACACCGAAGAAGCGATACGAGGCACGATAGATTCTATCAAACAAGATAAAATCATCATCCTTATCGCCCACCGCCCAAGCACCATCTCGCTAGCCTCGCGCGTGTATTGCATGCAAGAGGGCAAAATCATAGACATCACCACTCCACAAGGATATTTAAACAGCGATGAAATACAGCATAACGCTTGATACATTTCTTATCTCTGATACGCATTTCGGACACAAAGCAGTGATGAAAAAAGAGCCTTTGCGCAAGCTCGCACTACAAAATAGCGGGTTTGGCGTGTTTGATGAGCTAAGTGTTTATAACTGGAATAGCGTGGTTGACGAGCGCGATGCTGTGCTACATCTAGGTGATTTATACTTTGATGAAGGCTATAAATACCTCGCGCGGCTAAATGGAAGTAAGATTCTAGTCGTCGGAAATAATGACATAGGCAAGTTTAAGCGCGTCAAAAAAATGGATGATTGGCTCGTGTGTGATAAGCTAAAGCTACAAATCCCAGAATCTAAACGCATAAAAGAGAAGTTAAAAGCAAAGTTTGGCAAGCTAGTGAAAAATGAATACCTAAACGCTATCGTGCTAGATATTGGGAGTGAGCGCGTGATGTTTAGCCATTTTCCGGTGATGAATCGCAAGAAAGATGATAGATTTTGCGCGGTGAGGGATGTGCTAGATGAGGCGTATAAAATGTGTGAATGTAGCCTCAATATCCACGGGCACACGCATTCCAAAAAGACTTATAATCGATTTTGCGTGAATGTGAGCTGTGAAGAGATAGGATTTACGCCCATAAGGCTTAGCGAGATTATTAGATAGATTTAAAGGATTTGTATGATAGGCATCATTGCGTTGATATGTATTATTGTGCTGCTGGTGATTGTGGGCTCGATACTTGACATTGCGAGTTTTGCGCGCTCCAAAGACTATGAAATATCCAAAGCCAAACTAGAATCCAAAATAAGTCGCCTAGAGCGCATGATAGAGGATATAAGGGCTTCTGTAAAAGCTATGGATTTTGGAAAGGCTATGGATTCTAGGGGGTTTGCGGATTCTGCTGAACGCGATTTTTCGTCATTGCCAAAGGAAGCTGACGCTTTACTAAAAGAAGCTGACGCTTTACTAAAAGAAGCTGACGCTTTGCGAGGATTTGTCGCCGACAAAACAAATGCCCCTGCCTCGTCGTCATTGCGAGAAGGCGAAGCCGACGAAGCAATCCATTCTTCAGCCCAAGCAACTAGCGCAACCAATGGATTGCCACGCCACGCAAGCGTGGCTCGCAATGACAGCACAGAATCTGCACCGCGCGCCACAAACGCAGAATCCGCGCCACGCCACGCAAGCGCAGAATCTAGCGCAAGCGCTTTGGGATTTGACGCGCACGCAGAATTCGCACAGCGCAAAGTATTTGCAAAAACACAAATCCCAGAATCTAAAATATCAGAATCCAAAACTCAAAATCCCAAAACTATAGAATCTAAAATCCAAAAATCTAGCAAATTAGAATCTGGCAAACTAGAATCTAGCAAATCAGAATCTAGACTAGATTCTAGCAGCCTAAATTATGACAAAGCGCGCGATGCAGATTCTAGCTCGCGCGCCAAATCCGCGCGCTCATTTGAGCGGATTTTCACGCAAAAAGGCATGGTTTTTATCGCTGGCATTTTCTTTATTTTCGCCGCATTTTTCCTGATACGATACTCCATAGAAAACGCCCTCCTCACGCCACAAGTGCGTATCGCGCTATCAATGATTTTTGGCGCGCTTTTGCTTTGCTTTGGCTTTTTTTGCGATGCGTTTGGCAGGTATGTCAAAAGCCCAGCCCCAAGCCAAAGCGGCATTTTTGCGCGCATTGGCAAAAGATTTGGCATAAGCCACGCTACGCTAGAATCCACACAAAGCGCGACTACACAAAATACCGCCACACAAAACATTAGCACCGCGCAAAGCATAGATTCACAAAACGCCGCGCAAAGCACTAGCACCACCCGCGCCAAACCCTCCTTATTTGCATCATTCCTGCCCTCCATCCAAGCACTCTCTACCATCACCCAAACCTGCATAGGCGCTGGGCTTGTGGTGATATTTTTTAGCTTTTATGGCGGATTTAAACTTTATGGATTTTTTGGCGCATTTGGCGTGTTTGCAGGGCTTAGCCTAAGTGCTCTTTTGGCGCTGGTGCTCTCACTTAGATTTGGGCTAGTGGTTGGGATTTTTGGGCTTTTGGGCGCGTTTTGCACGCCCATTTTGCTAGCTAGCAACACTTACAACGCGCTTAGCTTGTTTGCGTATCTAGCGATGTTTTATGCGGTGGTGGCGTATTTGGCGTATCGTGGCGGGTATGTCGCGCTTTTGTATTTGGCGAGTGCGTTTGTGCTGCTTTATGCGCTAGATTTTGGGATTCATCGCGAGATTGACGCGCCTAGCTTTTTGGTGGTGGCTTTTATGGTGGCACTTGTGATTTGCGCGCATTTGCTGGTGTTTGCAAGCCCTGTGCTGTGGCTTGCGTCGCAAAATGTAGAATCTAAAAATGCGGATTCTAAAAATGTAGATTCTGTAGATTCTAGCGCCCCACATCTTGCACGCGCAGAATCTAGCGGGCAAAGCACTATCCAAGCGCGCCAAAAAGCGCCGCGCACCGCTAGCTTCACATCCGCGCTTAGCTTTTTGGTGCTGGGTGCGCTGCTTTTGCAAGCCAAAGAGCTTGGATTCCAAAGCCTAGAATACAGCTTTTTGGCGCTTCTTTGTGTTATCTTGCTTGCCTTGCCATTTTTGCGGAATTTTGCGCGCTTTGCCATCGATGAGCGCGTGCTGACGCTGCCGATGATTTTTGCCATGCTAAGCGCTACTTGCGTGTTTTTTGTCGAGCGCGCGAGTGAGGCTATCGTGGGTGCGTTTATGCTGCTTTTTGCGCTTGGCATCGCGCTTCATATCGCCAAAAATTTGCGTGCCAAATCGCGCCAAATAGAATCTGATAAAGCCGATACAGCCGATACAACCAACAAGTCAAATACAGCCAATACAGCCGGCAAGCCCAAATCGCGCGCATCTCAGACGCATGAGGTTTGGTATCTTTGGGTGGCATGGCTTTGTGGTGTGGCGTTTGGCTTTTTGGCTGTTGCTATGCCGCTTTTAAGGGGCTTTGATGTGGTGGATTTGACCTCGCCTTTTGGCGGGTATTTCAATGCCACGAAATCTTTTGCTATCATCATTTTTGTCGGCGTTTATGCAATTTGTTCGCGATACAAGATAGCTTTGCGCAATGATTCTTTGCTGCTTTTATGCGCTATTGGCGCGCTTTTTGTGCCTGCTAGCATGTATTTTGGCGATATTTTGGAGGCAAAGCGTTTCATCTATGCGCGCGCGGCTGCTTGGTGGATGCTTGGCGGGGCGGTGCTTTTGGTGCTTGGGCGCACGAGATTTGCGCCGCGCGATATCGCTGGCTTTTGCTTTGTGTTTATGGCGATGGGCGCGATAGTGTTTGTCAGAAATGCGCCGCTTTTAGAAAATATGCTTGATGCGCTTGCTAGCAGCACGCTTTTGGATTCTGGCGATGTCATCTCGCTCATGGTTTATTTTGTCGTGTGCGTGGTAAATCTCGCGATTTTTGCGCGCTTTTTATCCGGCGTCAAAATTAGCGCCAAAGCCAAAAATAGCGCAGAATCTAAGGCAAAACGAAACAATTTTGGTGTTTTTGGCAATTCTGGCAACCTTGATAATTTTAGTGATTTGGCAGAGCCGCAAACCTTTAGCGCAGGCGCGCACCAAACATTGCGCGTATTTTTCACCGCGCATTTGATATTTGGCATACTGTTTTTCGCGTGGCTTATGCTTTATTTTTGTATATGGTTTTTTACAGCGCTTGGGCTTCATGGCAATAGCGATGTCCTTGCGCTATCGCTTCATGGCGCGCTGCTTGCGCTTTGCGCGCTTGGCGTGTGGAAGGCAAAAAGTAGAGCGCATGCACTTTTGGCGCTTTTTGCCGCATTTAGCGCGTTTTTGATGGTTTATGCGGCGTTTGATATGATGAGAGTTTTGTTGATTTTTGCGGGCTATATCCTCATAGACACTCCTAGCAGAAGTGCCGCGATGCTCGTGTATAGCGCGCCTTTGATGATGATAGTGGTGTGCGTGGCTAGCTTTTTGCTAAAGCTTGATATCGCGCGCGGCGCAGAATCTATAAGGCTAGCATTTGCCAACAAGCCCGGCACACTAGAATCTAAGGGGCCAGAATCTAAGGGGGCAAAATCTAAAAGGCTAGATTCTGCAAATTTAGATTTTGGCAAAATAGATTCTAATATCGCAGAATCCACGCTCGCAAAACTTGACACACCAAAATCCACGCTATCAAGCCAGCAAGCTAGAAATTTTGGCACTTTAGATTTCAGCATCGCAGAGTCCGCACCAAAATCCAGCGCAACAACCACACCAGAATCCGCGCCCGCAGAATCCACCGCGCCAAAATCCAGCACGCTAGATTCTCTCTCATCCTTCATCCAGCCAGCCAAACTACTCCGCATTTTTAGGGCGTCTGAAATCGCGCTAGATGCGATGATTTTCGTGCTTAGCGTGTTTGTCGTGGTATTTGCGATGAGGTTGCTATTTGTCGACACAGCGGATTTGACACTACCCAATCGCTCGAGTTTTTGGTGGTTTGAGCATTTTGGCTCAGGCCCAGTCGAAATCGAAAGCTATATGTATAAGCTTTTTGGTGGAAGCGGCGGAACGGGCATTGGTGAAGTAGGCATTGGCGAGATAGAAGGCTATGCGTATTCGCTTATCTTGGCGCTGCTTGGCGTGGCGTGCTTGGTGGCGTTTTTGCGCTTTGGTGTGCGAAGTTTTCGCATTTACTCGCTTATTTTGCTACTTTTGGCAGCGCTCAAAGTATTTTTCATCGACACAAGCTCCTTTGGCGGACTTGCCAAAATCGCGCTTTTCATCATCATGGGCGCACTCTTCCTCGCCATCTCGCTGGTGTATTCCAAATATGTCTTCAAAAAGGACCAATTTTAGATTCTAGTTTATTTTTTATTTTTCTTCATTATTTCTCGGATTTGTGCGCAGGCGTTATCATCGCCATTTATGCAGGATTGCTGGAGTGTGTCAAAAGAATCTTTGCGCTCTTTATGGGCGATTTTTATCTCTTCAAACTGGTATTTATAGACAAAATACAGCACCACACACATAATAATCATAAAAATAAAATCAGTAGAGCGGATTTTCAACCGCTTGCAAAATCCACAAAGTGCCATAATATCCCCTATTTTTTAAATTTTGCAAAAATATTTAAGCCAAAATTTTAAGCGTTTAAACACTACTAGAATCTATAAATCCTGCCAAAATCTCACAAACTCTCAAGCAAAAATGCTGCCAACTTTGTGACGCTCGACAAAACACGCGCGCACAATACAAGCCACACAGCACAAACGCGACGCAAACACGACACACAAAAAGTGTAAAACAAACACGCAAATCACATTTTGTGAATGCTTTTTGCTAGTTTAATGTTTTATTGAGGAAATTTAGGGCAAAATCCAGCCTAAAATCAACCAAAAAGGGGACGCAGATGGGAGATAGGCTCTTTACGATAGCGGGACTTTTTACTTCAGATCATCATGTTATCATTGCGTTTTATACGATTTTGTGCGCGATTGTCACGGTGGTGGTGGCTAAACTTGCCACGAGAAATATGCGCGTGATCCCTAGCGGCTTGCAAAACCTCTATGAAGCCACTATATCGGGCATGCTTTATATGGCAAAAGATGTCATCGTCGAGGAGAAGGCGCGCAAATATTTTCCGCTTGCTGGGACGATTGGATTTTTCGTGTTTTATTGTAACTTCATCGGTATGATTCCGGGCTTTGAGGCGCCTACTTCTGCGTGGGATTTTACGCTGGTGCTAGCGCTCATCGTGTTTTTTTACTATCATTTTGAAGGCATTCGCACACAAGGCGTCATCAAGTATTTCGCGCATTTTATGGGCCCTGTGAAATGCCTCGCCCCCCTCATGTTCCCTATAGAAATCATCTCTCACCTCTCTCGCATCATCTCGCTTTCTTTCCGTCTTTTTGGGAATATCAAGGGCGATGATATGTTTTTGCTCGTGATGCTTATGCTTGTGCCTTGGCTTGTGCCTGTCGTGCCATTTGCGATTTTGGCGTTTATGGCGGTGCTGCAGGCGTTTGTGTTTATGATCCTTACTTATGTGTATCTTGCCGGCGCTGTTTTGGTGGATGGAGAGGATCATTGACAAGTCCGCTTGAAGAGCGCTTCAAAGAGCTTTTGCCTAGGATTTTGGACTTTTTTAGCGGGTTTTTTATCGGGGTTGGGATCATAGGCTCGGTTTGTAGTTTTTTTGTGGCTAGGTTTGTCTTTGATTCTGCCTTTTTGGCGCTATTGATAGGCTTTGGCGTGTTTTGTGTTTTTGTGTTTTTTGGCATCGTGTCAAAAGCCATCTGCATCCTGCTAAAACACGCCCAAAGCACCACAAACAACACCCCATAAGGAAAAATATGTTTGGTATGGGGTTTTTTGAGATTCTTATTATTTTGATTGTTGGCGTGATTTTTCTAGGGCCTGATAAGCTGCCGCAAGCGATTGTCGATGTGGTGAAGTTTTTCAAAGCGGTGAAAAAAACGGTAAATGAGGCAAAAGATACGCTGGATAAAGAGCTGCAGATTGATACGCTAAAGCAAGAAGCGTTGCAATATCATCAAAACTTCCAAAATCAAATCGATGACATCACCAAAGACATACAAATCAAAGAAATCGGCTCGATGTTTGATGAGTATAAAGAGCTGCCAAAAATGCTTAGCCTAGATTCTGCGGATTCTGTGAATTCTGCGGGCGCAGCTGGCGGGGGCGCAGCTGGCGCTAAAAGTGCGGGTGCTGTGGCTAGCGCTGGAGCGGCGGCTGGCGCGCTAGAATCTAGCCTGACAAAATCTAGCATGATAGAATCTGGCGCGGCGGATTCTGGCGACACTTCAGAATCCAAAAAAGGAGCAAAAAGCAAAAAAACTGCTTTAGCTAAAACAATTGCGACAAAAACCGCTTCAGCTAAAGCCGCGAGCGTAAAATCAGATTCTGCGACAAAGCAGCCAAAAAGCGCAGCAAAATCTACTAAAAATGCAGAATCTAAAAGCGCCACTAACACCACAAAAACCAAAAGCGCAGAATCCAAAAGCATAAAACCTAAAACAAAAAATCCCAAAATAGATTCCAAAGCAGAATCCAAACCCGCCACAAAAGCCACCAAAACCACCAAAACCAAAACCCCCAAATAGCAAGGCACCACCATGTTTGAAGACCTAAAACCGCACATCCAAGACTTGCGAAAGCGCCTCATGATCTCATGCGCTTGCGTGATAGTCGCGTTTATTGGGTGTTTTGCGTTTTGGAAGCAGATTTTTGCCTTTGTCAAAGCGCCCATAGAAAGCGCCTTTGCCGACAAGGTGCAGGGCACGCTTATGCAGCTAACCCCACTTGAGGGGATTTTTTCAGCGATGAGCATCTCGTTTTTGGCGGCATTTACTATCTCTACGCCCATCGTGTTTTGGCAGATATGGCTGTTTGTCGCGCCCGGCTTGTATAAAAATGAGAAAAAAATCATCCTGCCTTTTGTCTTTTTTGGCACGATTATGTTCGCGCTGGGCGCGCTTTTTGCCTACTACATCATCTTTCCTTTTATGATTAAGTATATTTTGATGTTTGGGAATGATATGTTTGATGCCAACATTTCTATTGAGAGCTATGTGAGCTTTTTCATCCGCGTGGTGCTGGGCTTTGGTATCGCGTTTGAGCTGCCTGTGCTTGCGTATTTTCTGGCGAGAGTCGGGCTTATCACCGATGCGACGCTAAAGGGCTTTTTCAAATACGCGGTGGTGCTGATTTTTATCATCGCGGCTATCATCACGCCGCCAGATCCTTTCTCGCAGCTGCTTATGGCTATCCCGCTGGTGATTTTGTATGGCTTTGCGATCCTTATCGCGCATTTTGTAAATCCTGCTTCAAAGCTAGAGGATAGCGCGGCAGAGGCAGAATCCAGCGCGCCAGAATCTAGCGAGTCTAGCAAATAACCGCATGCCAGATTCTAGACAAGACAGCGCGATAGCCAAAGAATTCGACCTCTCAAGCTATGACTACAGCCTGCCCGCAGACCTCATCGCCACCCACCCCATCAAGCCCCAAGAAAGCGCGCGCCTGCTCGTGTATCACCGCGACAAAAGAGAGATCATCCACACGACATTTGCAAGCCTCCTAGACTTCATCCCGCCGAAATCCACCATCGTGCTAAATGACACGCGCGTGCTGAAAGCTAGGCTCTATGGGCGCAAAATCCGCGCGGAGATAGCAGAATCTGGCGCGCCAACTCTTGCGCCAGCTATCACGACAAAAAGCGCGCCAAAATCTAGCGCGCTAAATCAAGGCGCAGATAAACCAGCGCAAGAAAGCGCGCTAGGTGGCAAAAGCGAGATTTTGTTTCATGCGTTTTTGGATGGTGGCGAGAAGTGGCGAGAAATTGGCAAGGTGCTAGAATCTGCCAAAATATTAGATTCTGGGATTTTAGATTCTGCTATTTTAGATTTTAAGATTTTAGATTCTGGCGCGCCAAAATCTTGTGCTTTAGAATCCAGCGCGCTAGAATCCAATATTTTAGAATCTTGCGCGCTTGTGCTAGCGCAAGTGCGAGGCAAAGCACCCATAGGCACCAAAATCGCGCTAGATTCTGGATATTTTGCGCTTGTGGTGGGACAGGAGGAACAATACAAAAAGCTTATTTTCTATCGCCACAGCACCAGCGCAGGCGGCGCCAAGACACATTTGCTGGATAAAAAATCTGTGCTAGAAATGCTAGAATCTATCGGGCATATCCCGCTGCCGCCCTACATCAAGCGCGAGGCGCACGCGCAAGATGAGCGCGAATACCAAAGCGTCTTTGCCAAAAATGATGGCGCGATCGCCGCACCCACCGCGTCCCTGCACCTATCAGAATCTATGCTGGAGGCGATGCGCCGCCGCTTCGAGCTAGCCTATATCACGCTGCATATCGGCGCTGGGACATTTGCGAGCGTGCAGAGCGAGGACATACGCGCGCACCCTATACACAGCGAGGCGCTGCATATCAGCGCGGAAAATGCTAGCAAGATTTTGCAGAGTGAAAATGTGCTATGCGTGGGGACGAGCGCGCTTAGAAGCGTGGAGTTTCTAGCAAAAGCCGCGCGCGCGCAAGACTTTTCAGCACGAGATTCTAGCAACCCAAATTTTTTCGCGCAAAACAACACCGCACAAGACTCTGTCACACAAGACTTTTTCGCCCAGTGCGACGAATACATCCACCCGGGCAGCCCGCCCGCCCACGCGCGCTATTTGCTTACCAACTTCCACCTGCCAAAATCCACGCTAGTCATGCTCGTAGCCGCGATGGTGGGGCTTGATGAGTGGCGCAGAATCTATGATGAAGCCATCGCGCAGGGCTATAGATTCTACTCCTATGGCGATGGCATGCTGATATTGTGAGGGTGATATTGTGAGGCTGTTTTTGCGAGTGTTTTGCAGGCGTTTTATAGCGATTTTCAAAACTTTTTGATACAATGCGCGCTCTGATAAAATCATGCAAAGAGCGCAAAGCCTAAGGCAAACGCGCGCAATACCAAATAAAATGAAGGATAGGCATTTGAGAGTAGTGCATGTGACGAGTTTGGATTCTGGCGGCGCTGCCAATTCATGCACTAGAGTGCATAGGTCACTACTGCAATATGGTGTCGATTCTATTGTGCTGACAATGAGTAAAACTTCCAGCATAGCGGGCGTAGAGCGACTTGCGCGCACCAGACCACAAAAACTCATGGAAAAACTACGCGCGCCATTAAGCCAGCTTCCATTGATGTTTTATCCCAAGCGACACAAAGATATTTTTTCGCCAAATATTCCATTTTTCACGCCGCACAATCGCACGCTGCTAAAGCGCCTAAAAGAGCTAAAGCCAGACATCGTGCATCTGCACTGGATAGAAAATGGCTTTTTGAATATCAAAGATCTAGAATCCATAGATGCACCAATGCTTTGGAGTCTGCATGATATGAACCCATACACTGGCGGCTGCCACTATGTAGAACCATCTTGCAATGGTTTTTTGGAGTATTGCAGAAATTGCCCCGCTTTAGATTCCAATCGCAAATATGATTTATCTTTTTGGACTTTTTTTAGAAAAAGGCGGACATATGGGCGATTAAAAAAACTCACCATACATGGACCATCAAAATGGATGGCAGAAGATGCAAAAAAATCTAGCCTATTGAAAAATAAACCAATCATAAGTTTTCCAACCCCTGTAGATACAAAAATCTATGCGCCAATGTCTAAAGTCATAGCTAGAGAAATTTTGACAATAACGCCAAATAAAAAAATCATAGCGTTTGGCGCGACAGATATTGGCATCGCCAGAAAAGGCTTCGCCGAGCTAGAATCCGCGCTAAAAATGCTGCCAGATGACCTAAAAAGCCAGTGTGAGATAGTTGTATTTGGCGCAAACCAGCTGGGCGCGACATCCGAAGCACCACAAATCGCTGGCATAAACGCGCATTTTTTGGGGCGCTTGGGCGATGATATATCGTTGCGCATAGCATATAATGCGGCGGATATTTTTGTGACGCCTAGTCTAGCCGAGAACTTAAGCAATGCCATCATGGAGTCATTGTCATGCGGCACGCCTGTAGTGGCGTTTGACATCGGCGGAAATGGCGATATGATAAGCCATAAGCAAAATGGCTATCTCGCAAAAGAAAGGGATATCGCTGACTTAGCCAAAGGCTTAGAGTGGATTCTAAGGCTTGATGCCAGCGAATACGAGGCGCTAAGCCAGCGCGCACGCCAAAGCGCAGAATCTAAATTTAGCATGGGTGTAGTAGCCAAGCAATACATAGAGGCTTATAGTAAAATCTTGTCAAAAAGTAGCTAGAATACTGCTTGCCATAAAACAATATAAATTTATTTACAATATATCAATCTCGCCTACTCTATGATTTTCACTTCTTTTTCTAGCAAGATGCCGGATTTTTCTAGCACTACTTTTTGCGCGTGCTCTATCGCATATATCGCATCTTCAAAGCTTGCGCCACCATGATTTACCAAAAAGTTGGCATGCTCGCCGCTAAATCCTACGCCATTTCGCACAAAGCCTTTTAGCCCTGCCGCCTCTAGCAACCTGCCCGCATAATCGCCACTAGGATTTTTAAAACAACTCCCACAACTTGGCATTTTGGGATGAGTCTTTCGCATATCTTTGCACGCGCGCAGCACTTCCTGCGAGAATCCAGCGCGCTTGGCAAACCGCACCGCACTAATAATCCCGCCAATGCGACTCGTGCGATAGCTAAGCCCAAGCTCTGCGCTATCCACCCAGCGCCCATTCACACAAGCACCAATCACCACGCCACTCATCTCATGCTGCTTCATGCCAGCATTCATTTTAAGCAGTCCGCCAGCACTCCCGGGCAGCGCGTGCAAAAACTCCAAGCCACCCAAATCGCGCGCTTTGAAAAAGGCAAAAATCTTCCCGCTAGGCGTCGCCGCGCCCACCTCGATGAAATCCGCGCATTCCTCTATATAATCAAATTCCTTGCCAAGCATCACTAGCCCGCGCGCCTCTGGCGATACGATGAGATTGCACGCATGCCCGATGCACGCGCTAGATTCTAGCTCGGCTAGCCTTGATATGTCAGATTTTTCTAGGATGGTTATGGGCGTTGGCGCGCCGATTTTGATGCTGCTGTATTTTGAGAAGTCTATGCTGCTTTTATACATTTATGCGCCTTTGATATGCCCTTGATGTCTTTGTGTATGCGCCCCGCGTGCCAAAATCGCTTTTGCAAACGCGCCCTAAACGCCGATAAATTCTGGGATAAATTTGATAAGATGCGTCGTGTAGTCAGTAAGCATATTTAGCATCCAAGGCATGGTGAAAATGATGACAGCGATGACGCCAAGAATCTTTGGCACAAATGAAAGCGTCATCTCATTTATCTGCGTGGTGGCTTGAAAAATGCTTATCAAAAGCCCGATGACAAGCCCGGTGGCTAGGATTGGCAGCGAGATTAGCAGCGTGATTTTGTATGTCTCGATAGCCAATGCCATAAGCTGACCTTCCATTGTTGCTCCTTTTGTGTTTGCGGTTTGGTTAATCTATCGGCTGGCTTTTTGCGCCGGATTTTGAAAACTATATTTGTCATTGCGAGGAAGGCGATAGCCTGACGAAGCAATCTATCCAAATACTAGAATCTAGTTTTTTGTATTTTTTAGATTCTGGTTTTCTTGTCGCCAAACTTTTGCGTTTATTCTTGTTTATCGTCGCCAGCTTTTTCTAAAGAAACTGCGCCTACGGCTTGTTTTCGCAGGGGGACAAGGGGGCTTGAATTGCTAAAGAAACTTCGTTTTGCGAAGTCGCTCCCCTTATCCCCCTGCACCCCCA
>NZ_MLQN01000017.1 GCF_001854545.1 Helicobacter sp. CLO-3 | reverse complement strand
AAAAGAGATAAAGGAGGAGGTTGAACGTTTTTTTTTCAAAGAAGAGAACGCAAAAGGAGTTCCCCTACCTCCCGCGGGGTCCGGAGTTTTTTTAAAAGACAATACCTTAAATGGCCTTTACCCAACCCCTTTTCACCCAAAGCAAAAAACCCCTTACAAAAGTATTTTAAATTTTTTGGGAAAAAAACTTTAAATTTGGGTTTTTTATTTACAGGTTTTTTCCCCCCCCCCCCCCCAAAAAACGACAATAGGTTATGGATTTAAGGAGCTAAAAACGCCAGTCCTTTTTTAGATGAAATAGGGCAAAAACAATACGATTAGGCTTAAGTGAATTTTGCTCAAATATCAAGGCCGGTCATGATTGTCAAGCACAAAGTTTGAGCAGAGTGGAAAGTGGCATTTTGCGATGGTGTTGAGCTAGCAAGTGCGAATAAAAGCACGAATGCAATTTGTAATTTAGTAGTAAGTTTTTGTGTTTGAAAAAGACGGAGCGAAGGAGGATGCAAGCAAGGCTAGTTTGATCGGAGCACAAATCGCATAATGGTTTTAAAAATAGTTTTGTTTGATCTGGAATAGGATGCGCCATGGGGCATCGTAGGCTCTGTGTGTGAGGTAGATCCTGCAAAGATGGGGTTGCGGCAGATGCACTAAATGACTTTTTTATTTTATTTTTTTGATTTTGTTTAATGTGCCAAGAAAGCAGAGTCAAAAAGCGCGCCACACTAAAAATTTATTACATCATGCAAGTAAGCCAAGAATCCAGATTTCACATATTATTTACCCCCTACTTTTTCATCACCCTTTTCATATCCGCTAGGCGCTCGAGCGCGGCGTTTAGCGTGCTTTCTTGCTTGGCGAAGTGAAAGCGTATGCATCGATGATTTGGCTCGCTGAAAAAGCTAGAGCCCGGCACCGCGCCCACGCCCACCTTTTCAGCCAGCGCATAGCAAAATGCCACATCATCATCCCAGCCAAACTCGCTAATATCCACCAGCGTAAAATACGCGCCTTGCGGCTTGGTGTGCGCGATTTGCAGGGATTCTAGCCCGTTTATAAATGTATCGCGCATGGAGGTGTATTTCGCGCGCAGATTCTCATAGTAGCTTTGGGGGAATTTTAGCCCCGTTATCGCCGCTTCTTGCAGCGGTGCCGCCGCGCCGATAGTCAAAAAATCATGCACTTTATGCGCGCAAGAAATAATCTCTGGCGAGGCAATAAGATAGCCTATGCGCCAGCCTGTGATGGAGTAGGTTTTGGAAAGCGAGGAGCAAGAGATAGTGCGCTCAAACGCCCCTTTTAGCGACGCCATGTAGGTGTGCGTGTGCGGCGCAAACACGATGTGCTCATACACCTCATCCATGATGATATACGCATCATATTTTTGCGCTAGGAAAAGTATGGATTCTAGCTCCTCGCGCGAAAATACCTTGCCACAGGGGTTTGATGGGTTGCAGACGATGATGGCTTTGGGGCGCTGCTTGAAAGCATCCTCCAGCGCGTTTGCATCAAAGCTAAATTCTGGCGGGATGAGCGGGACATAGATAGCCTCCGCGCCGCTAAGCAGCGCATCTGCGCCATAGTTTTCATAAAAAGGGCTAAACACGATGACTTTATCGCCCTCCGCGCAAATACTCATCATCGCCGCCATCATCGCCTCTGTCCCGCCGCAAGTGACCAAAATATTCTCCTCGCTGACATCTATCCCCATGAAATGCCGCGCTTTGGCGGCTAGGGCTTGGCGGAAGTTTGGCGCGCCAGAGGTTATGGCGTATTGGTGTGGGCCTTTTAGCGCGATGTCGCTTAGCGCCTCGCAAAGCTCGCGCGGCGGGTCAAAATCCGGGAATCCTTGTGAAAGATTTATCGCATCATGCGCTAGGCAAATGCGCGTCATCTTGCGGATGATAGATTCTGTGAAATGCTTGGTTTTGGGGTTTAGTGGTTGCATAAACAGCCTTTGTGTTGGGATTTATCTAAATGATTTGCGCGCCTTCTACAAACTATAATTTGGAAACCATAATCTTGAATCCATTCTCGAATCTCAAATCTTAAATCTCGCGCTTGGCAGAATCTAGATTTTGCCTTTTTGGATTATTTTGGCTAGATTTATTTTGCTAGATTCTTTTGCCTGCGTATTCTAGCGCGGGTTAGATTCTACAAAAATAAAATACAGAAAATAAAGCGCATAAAATAAACAAAAGCGCAAAAAAACAAAACGCAAAATAAAAGCGCGCCAAAATGCTAGAATTTAAAAATCTTGGATTCTAGATTCTGCAAAATATAGAATCCACAAATCCAAAATTTTAGAAGCCGGAATCTCAAAAATCTAAAAGTCTAAAAAATCCAGAATCCAGAATCCAAGTCGTGTCAAATCCGCAAGACTTTTTGCCAGAATCTAAAATCTAAAAATCTAAGCCGCCCTAGAATCTACGCCATATCCGCCGCTCTCTCTTGCGCCATTTTTTCCACCTCGCTTACAAACTCTTCTAAAAGCGCGGATTCTGGCAGTTTCTTTAGCACTTCGCCCTCTTTGATTATCATGCCCGATTTGTGCCCAAAAGCGATAGCGATATCCGCGTGTTTCGCCTCTCCTAGCGCATTTACAGCGCAGCCCATCACACTTACTTGAAGAGGGGTTTTGATATGTTTTAGCCTAGATTCTACTTGTTTTACCATGCTTACAAGGTCTGCTTGTATGCGCCCGCAAGTGGGGCATGAGATGATGGTGATGCCTTGCTTTTGGCGCCCGCTGTATCGCAGTATCGCGCGCGCTAGGGCTATTTCTTGCTCGAGCTCGCCTGTGATAGAGCAGCGCATCGTATCGCCTATGCCCTCCATCAGCAAGCCCCCAAGCGCCATGGATGACTTGATAGTGGAGTGAAACATCGTCCCAGCCTCCGTGACGCCTAGGTGAAAAGGATAAGGCACAAGCGGGCGCAGCGCGCGATAAGCCGCCATAGTGCGCTCGACATCGCTAGCTTTTAGCGAGATTTTCATATTGGTAAAGCCAAAATCCTCCAGCAGCTTGACATTATAAAGCGCGGATTCTATCATGCCTTTTGGCGTGGCGCCATATTTCTCATCAAACTGCTTCTCCAAACTCCCGCCATTTACGCCTATGCGGATGGGGATGCCTCGCGCGTTGCACGCATCAGCGACGGCTTTTATCTTTTCTTTGCTGCCGATATTGCCCGGATTTATGCGGATGCAATCCACCGACTCCGCCGCGATGAGCGCGTATTCATAGCGAAAATGGATGTCAGAGACTAGCGGCAGAGGCGAGACTTTGCGAAGCTCTTTTAGCGCGTGCGCGTCTTTGAGATCGCTCACCGCCACGCGCACGATGTCAGCGCCCGCGAGTGCTAGTCTATCAAGCTGTGCTTTGGTGGCTTCTATGTCGCGCGTTTTGGTAAATGTCATGCTTTGCACCGAGATTGGCGCATCGCCGCCTATTGCCACATTTCCCACGAAAATCTGCTTTGTTTTGTAGCGCGGTTTTAGCGTGGATTCTGGCATGATATTGGTTTGGCTTAGATTCTTATCTGTCGTGTTTTGCGTGTTTGTCGTGTTTTGCATATTTTGCGAATCGCTCATTCGCGCATCCTTTCTATGATTGTGATTTGTGCGATAATCAAGCTTGGCATTATAGCACAGCCAAGCGATTTGCGCGCTAGATTTGGCTAAAATGGCAGAATCTAAAAATGCAAATTGGCGCGAGATGTGCTAAAATGTCAGCCAAACGACTAGAATCTAGCACAAACACAAGGGAATCTCAATGCATGAATACTCTGTCGTGAGCGCGCTTTTGGAGCAGTGCGATTTGTATGCCAAAATAGAAAATGGCAAGCGCCAAGATGATTGGCGTGAAGATGACAAACGCGAAGATGATAAGTGTAAAGATGATGGGCGCGAAAATAGCGCCAGCGCCCAGCCGATGATTTATATCGATGAAGTGATAGTGGGCGTGGGCGAGCGCAGTGGTATAGAGCCAGCACTTTTGCAAAGCGCGTTTGAGGCGTTTAAGGTGGAGAGCGAATACGCCAAAAATGCGCGCCTTACCTTACAAATCGAGCCAATCACGCTAGAATGCCTAAAATGTGGCGCGCAATCTATCCCGGAGAACCAAAACTACGCGCTTTGCCCGCGATGTGGAAGCGAGCGCGTGAGTATCATAAAGGGGCGCGATATGATGCTTTTGCGCCTAGAGATGAGCGAAAAAGGCGTGCCAGATGAAAGCGCGCCAAATGGTGCGAGCGCGGCAGCCAAAACAAGCGAAGCAAGCAAAATAAGCGACAAAAGCGCGCCACAAGCGCAAATAAGCAACAAGGAGGCGCGATGAATACGATAGATTCTAAAGAATTGCTAAAAGATATCATCAAAAAATCAGATTCTATAAGCATCGATGAGATACGCGAATGCTGGGAAATCACAGGCATCATCGATGACAAACGCCAATCGCTCCAAAAAGAGTTTGACAGCTACAAAAAAGAAATCCTCGCCTCGCAAAAAAAGCTAAAAGAGCTCCGCGCGCAAGAATCCGCGCTAAAAGATGAGCTAAAAATACTAGAATCCAAAAAGGGTGAGATAAAAGAAGAAATCGCCAAACTCCGCAACGACCTAAGCGTGCAGCAAGCGATAAACAACAGCAAAAAAGACAGCATCGATGTGCAGCAAGCGCGCAAATCTATACTTCCGGGCGCTTTGAAAAGTGTGGAAATTTATCTAAAAGATGGCTCTATCGCCAAAGCAAAGCCAGCGCAAAAGGTGTTTGGCGAGGATGTGTATAAAAAATATCGCGTCGAGCTGAAAGAAAATCGCACGCTAAAAGCCGAGCTCTCCAAAATCGAGCTAGAAAACAAGCGGCTAAATATCGAGCTGCGCGACTTTTATACAGAGATCGCACTTGAGGGCATGGGCGCGCTAGAATCTGAAAGCAAGGATTCTAGTGATGAGGTCAAAAAGCCGCAGGATATGGTGTTTAGCGATGAGGATTTGAATGATTTCAAAAAGATGCTAAAGGCTAGCAAGGAGGCCAAAGAAGCCAGAGAGGCTAAAGAAAATAAAGAAAAGCGCGATAAAAAGCGCGGTGGGAAATAGTGGGGCTTGGAAAAATAGCGGGCTGTGGTGGTAAGTTATTTGCTGCCAGCCTGCGCGGAATCCGAAGTAGATTCTGGTGCAGAATCCTCCAGCGAAATCCAAAAGCAAAATCCAAAAATAAAATCCAAAGTGGATTCTGGCGCAGAATCTAAAGCAGGATTTGAGGCAGAATCCAGAGCGACATTTTAAGCAGAATCCAAAACAAATCCCACCAAACAAATTTAGTAAATCAGACAAATTTGGCAAATCGGACAAAATTCGCAAACTAAACAAATCCAACAAAAGGGCGCACTTGGCATTTTATAGCTTGATGCTTATATTTTTAACTTCGCTAAGCCTATCACTCGGGCATTGCATCGGCATGTGTGGCGGGATAGTCATCGCATACAGCGGCTTCAAGCGCCCGCGCTGGTGGGGGCATCTGGCGTATAATGTCGGGCGGTGGTGCAGCTATGTGGCTATTGGCGTGGCGTTTGCGCTACTTGGCAAGGCGTTTGCGATTAGCCATTTTTGGCGCAGTGGCGCGTCGCTCATTGTTGGGATTTTGCTTGTTTTGTATGCGATTTGTTTTGCGTTTTTTCCCAAAATCCTGCGCGCTATCGAGCCTAGCAAGATTGGTTCTTTTGGCATGCTTTCAAGGGCTTTTGGCAAGCTTTTGCGCTCGTGCTCTTGGCTTAGTTTTTTTGGCATTGGCGTGATAAATGGCTGGCTGCCTTGTGGATTGGTGTATTTTTTTGCGCTAAATGTGCTAAATGAGCAGATTCCAGAGCAGATTTTGAGCTGGAGTGCGGGATTTTCGCCGATGGTTCTTGGTGCGCTTTGGGCGGTGGCGGTGATGAGTGCGTTTTGGCTTGGCACGCTTGCACCCATGCTTAGCATCGGCGCGCTTGGAAGCGTGCTTAGCAAATACAGAAAAACGCTTTTTGTGATAAGTTTTTTGTTTATGCTAGGACTTGGCTTGCTAAACATCTATGCAGGACTTGCTAAAATCTAGGCTTTGAATCTGGATTTTATATGCCTATGCGTATTTATGTAGAATGATTGGAATTTTAAATCCTCGCAGCAACAGACAAAAAACTGGATTCTAGTCTATTTTGCCTAGCAGATCTTTTATCGCTTGGCGTTTTTGTGGATCTTTTTTGTAGTCTTGTGAGATGTTTTCTAGCGCAGCAAAAATATCTTCGAAATCCTTTGGATTTTCGCGCCTATACTCCAGCACCAAATCCAGCGCCTCCATAGCAGAATCCACTTTTGTCGAATTATCTTTGGCGCTAGATATGATGTCTGCTTTTGCCTTTATCTTGCGCGCGAGATTAGTCAAGCGATAGATTTTGCCTATCTCCCACAATCTTGCAAAATGCCCCAAAAGCTTCACTATATCAAAAATATTTTTTATAAATTTAAACAACTCTTCTTCCTCCATTTTTTGGAATTTTTCTAGGGTCATTTGGAGTCCTTTGGGTTAGTCTATTTGGCCAATGCCTGCGGGCATGCAGGCGCGCCCAGAATCTAATCTAGCGGCATAATAATATAGAATCTAATCCAAGCTAAGCGTAAGACTTGCCAAAGATGCAATAAGTGCTACAATGCTAATAATCATCGGCAGCTTGCTCAAAGCGCCGCGTATTTGCCCTACTTGCTGATAAAGGTCATTTATGGAGTTTGTATTTTGTGAGATTCTCTGCTCTTGCGCATCATCGATTTGGCTTTTTTGCTCTAGGCGTTCTAGGATTTCCTGCTTCCTTGCTTTTAGCTGCTCGATACTCTCGAGATTTATTTGGATTCGCTCGGCATTGGATTGGATTTGTTGTGATTGTCTTTCATCCAAATCATCTTTTTCATCCAATCGACTTTCTATAAATTCCAATTCCTTTTTTGTCTCCATTCTTTGGGTAATCATATTTCCTATGGTAGATTGAAGCTGCAAGGCAAGCTCCTTTTTCTTGCCTTTTAGCTCTATCATCTCACCATCTCTACCCTCAAATCCATTTGCCATAGCTTCTGATAGCAGCATATATGCAGCCATAGACATTTCATAAGAACTTGTAAAAAATTTGATAGTTTCTTGTTGTATTTTTGCTATAAAACTAATTGCTTTGTTGGTCTCCATTATCGCTTCAGTATTCAGTCGAGCTTGCTTTTCTGCTCCAGTTGTTGTGCCGGGTAACATTTCCCATATTTTCGTTCCAATCCCCCTATCCGCATGCGCTGTGGCTTTTCTTGTAAAATTTTCAGACTCTTTTAGCGCATTTTCTGCCTGTTCTAGCATATCACATATTACTAGTCTTGTTTCCTGTATGATTTGCAGTTGCTGGTTTGAGTCAATTTTGCCCAACTCTTTTTGCGCGAAATTTACGATTTCTGTTGTGGTTTTTGTATCCATTGGATTCTCCTTATTTGGTATTGAGATTTTTTAGCAATTCATTATTGCGAGCGAGCACTTCATCAGCATCAGCATGGCTATCCTTTAGATTCTGCAAGCTAGAATCCATGCGCTGCACAGAATAGCTAAAATGCTGCACTGACTTTATCGTCACTGATTGCACATGCTCGATAGCATCATCAAATACTATTAGCGTTTGCGCGATTCGATAATCCCTAATCAAACCGCTTTGCCCCATCATCTTGATTTGCAGATTTGCTATTTTGCCCTCACTTCGCAGTTTATCCATGAAATAAATCGCAATAGTCGTAAGCAACCCGCCAGCAAGAGCCGTAAGTGTAACAGATAGCGGGTCGGCAAAAGGAATAAGCAAAGGCAAAGAAGTTGTGATAAAACCCTTCACTACTTCAGAAAATCCCAAAAATATCGCGCCTATAAGTCCCGCTGTGATTATTTTTAGTGCTTCATAATACGCATCATCTTTTGATAAGCCTTCTGGTGGGTTTATGATGGTTTTTATCGCTTGACATAGTGAAACAAAGCCAGCGCGAATGATCGCTGTCATCTTTTTTAGTGTAGTGGCAAAAATATTTATCGCAAACACCACAATATTTGATAAAAATGCCATGACCCCAGCTTCAATAGACCCAGTAAATATTTCTTTCCATTTTGCCTTTATATCTTTTATGATGGCAGACATTCTTTCTCTGAAGCGATGGAAAATCTCTTTTAGGCTTTCATTCCCTCTATTTTGAAATGTAGCTCTAAGCTCTATAAAAAGCCCTTGTATAAACTTCGTCATCACAATGCCAACAGCAGACCACAAAGCCATCTTTGCTGCATCTTTTGCACCTGTCTTAAGAGCTTCTTTAATATGGTTTGCTGCTTGTATAGTAAGCTTTATCCACTTTAGAATCTATCTCTTTTTTGGATTCATCATACTGCCTTCTAAACTCTTCATCATTGATTTCTTTTTGCTTATCGAGCTTTATCTGCTCTTTTTGCTCGCTTTCTGTGAGATAGCCTCTTTTTTCTTTGACTCTCTTAAGTTCTCTTATGCGCTCATCTCTTCTTGCCAAAAATTCATCAGCAGTTTTTGCTTTTTTAGACATATTGAGTGATGCATCAGTCATTTTGAGGTTTGATTCTTTATTGGCAAGACTTAGACCGTCCGCTTCTGCTAAAACCCTAGCCCTATCATCATGTATTGTTTTTGCGGCTACTATATGGTCTAAATGCGTTTCGGTGTTTGGGTCAAGTGTTTTGCCTGTCATATAATCTTTTAGCCTACCTTCTTCTTTTAACTCTCCTTGCTTTTTATTTATCTCCTTGTATTTTTCATGTGAGTGATATTTTCTAGAAATATATTCTCCTCGATTTTCATAAGCTCGCTTTTCTTTTTCATTGGCATAAATACCTTTTCTGACATTACGCGTAGTATTTACATTTCCGCCATCTTGTGCGTCCAATACCCAGCTCCCCAAGCCAAACTGCCCTAGCACCGTATCAAGCACATTTTTCTCGCAAAGTTCCAAAAGCTTTTTGCCTTGCTCTTTTGGCATTTGAGATTCTAGCTCTTCCATCTCTTTTAGCGCATTTTCCAAGCCTGTATCGATATTTATGCGCAGCGCCTCTTTTTTGGATAGTGCTTCTAGCTCGACTTCCACCTTATCAAAATCATTGTTTGATAAGTCGATGCGTTCAGCATCTTTGGTGTCTATATGTTCTAGGACTTTTTCCATATTTTGCTCCTTTGCAATAATTTACTCTCGTTTTTGTTGCATATTCAAATTTTAGATTCTGCCTTAACTTGCATTTGTGGGTTATCTTGGCTTTTTGTATATCTAAAATTGATGCAAACATAATCAGCGAGATTTTATCTGCCAAACCATAAAAAATCAAAAAAAAAAAAACGATTTTTTTGAAATATTTTTACGTAATTGATACTAAAAGAAACAAAATTTAGTATAAAAAGCAAGCAAAGAAAATATTTAAGATAGGGCGAAAAAATGATAAAATAAGGAAAATGCATTTAGTAAAACGCAGTGAAGTTTTTGCCAAACTATGATAAACAAAATCGCAAAATTAGCTAAAATCTATAATATGGGTTGTTTGGATTCTGCAAAATCGCTAGGATATATCAAAAACATAACCCCAGGAAAGGCATATATGAAAGAAGTCAAAAAGGCTGTGTTTTTTGATAGAGATGGCGTGATAAATAGGGACTTTGGCTATGTTTATAGGCAAGAGGATTTTGTGTTTAATGAGGGCATTTTTGACCTGCTAAAATTTTGCAAAGAAAAGGGCTTTTTGCTTTTTGTCGTCACCAACCAAAGCGGCATCGCGCGCGGATTTTACACCACGCAAGACTTCAAAACGCTAAGCGCATATATGCAAAATGAGCTAAAAAGAAAGCTTGGCTTTGGCTTTGATAGCATTTATTTTTGCCCGCACGATCCCAAAGAGGACTGCACCTGCCGCAAGCCAAAGACAGGCATGATAGAGCAGGCGAAAAAAGATTATGATATAAAGCTTGGCGATTGTTTTATTATCGGCGATAAAATTAGCGATATACAAGCTGGGCAAAAGGCGGATATAAGGTATAAGATTCTCGTGGGCAAGGCGCCAAAAGAGCAGGTCGCTGGCATATCAAACCTGCATATCGTGGCGAATACCAAAGAGATAAAAGAGGTGATGAATGGGATTTTGCAAGCGTGATATGCAAATCTGAAAATTGCGAAGGTAAAAATTGCGAAGGTAAAAATTGCGAGGGTAAAAATTGTGAGGGTGAAAATTGCGAGGATGAAAATTGCAAGATTAGATTCTTGGGATTTAGATTCTAGCGCTAGAATCTAAATTTTGCTAAAATCTCGCAATGCAAAATATCGCGCATCACGCAAAAATCCAAAACAGCAGAATCTAAAACCAAACAAGGAGCACCAAATGAGCGACAAAAACAGCGCGCCAAGCACCCACGCAGGCTATATTCCTTCGCCAAATATCCCAAAAGATAGGCTACCAAAACTGGAAGGCAAAACGATACTAATCACCGGCGGTGCTGGATTTATCGGAAGCTCGCTTGTAGCGTATTTCAGAGCGCATCATCCGGGCGCGCGCATCATCGTGCTAGATAAATTCCGCGATGGCACATTTTTCCCAAGCGGCAATCCCTCATCACTCGGGCATTTCAAAAATCTCATCGGCTTTGATGGCGATATTTTGGCACTTGATATAAATGATGGGCTAGAGATGCTAGAGGCGCTGCATTTTGATTATGTTTTCCATGAGGCAGCCGTCTCTGACACCACGCTAGAAAACCAAAAACTGATGATAAAAACCAATCACCACGCGTTTTTGGAGCTTTTGCATATCACGCTAAAAAAGGGCGCGCGCATGATTTATGCAAGCTCGGCTGGCACCTATGGCAACACGCCAGCGCCCAATCGCATAGGCTTTGGCGAGGAGCCAGAAAATATCTATGGATTCTCAAAGCTTGCGATGGATAATAGCGTGCGAAAAATTCTCGCGAATGAGCCAAGTGCGCCAATCATCGGGCTAAGATATTTCAATGTCTATGGCGCGCGCGAGTATTACAAAGGCAAAACGGCGTCTATGATTTTGCAGCTTGGCTTGCAGGCGCTAGAATCCAAAAAGGTGAAGCTTTTTGAGTTTGGCGAGCAGAGGAGGGATTTTGTGTATATCGATGATGTGGTGGCGGCAAATGTGCTGGCGATGAGCGCGCCAAAGGGCGGAATCTATAATGTCGGATCTGGCGTTAGCAGGAGCTTCAATGACATCATAGCGATTTTACAAAAAGAGCTAAGCGCGCTCGCAAAAGCAAAAAATTTGGCGGATTTGGGCGATTTTGAGCTAGAATATATTAAAAATCCTTATAGCTTTTTTCAGACGCATACGCAGGCGGATTTGTCGCTTAGCAAGGCAGAGCTTGGCTATGAGAGCGCGTTTAGCCTAGAAGAAGGCATAAAAGCGTATATCCCAGAGATTTATAGGATTTATGAGAATCTAAAAGCGCGCGGGAAATAGCACAAACCCAAGCAAAACACAAAGGACAAACATGATAAATCTTCACAACAAAGCCCCAAAGATTCTAGTGATTGGCGATTTGATGGTGGATCATTATATCTGGGGCAAATGCACGCGCATCTCGCCTGAAGCGCCCGTGCAAGTCGTCAATGTCAAGGACGAAAACAACCGCCTAGGTGGTGCTTGCAATGTAGGCGCAAACCTAAGCTGCCTTGGCGCAAAGGTAAGTATGTGTGGCGTGATAGGCGATGATGAGTTTGGCAAATGGCTTATACAAGAGCTAGATAGGCTCCAAATAAATGTCAATCACATAATCCCTGTAAAATCGCGCCCCACCACGCAAAAAAGCAGAATCCTAATCGCAAATCAGCAAGTTTTGCGCGTGGATAGGGAAGAATCCGCCGACATAGACAGCGACATACAAGAAGAGATTTATTCTTCCATAGCGCACAAAATGCGCGAGTTTGACGCAGTGATACTATCTGACTATGCCAAAGGCTTGCTAACCCCAGCGCTCACAAAGCGCATCATCGAGCTAGCAAGAAGTGAAGGCAAAATCGTGCTCGTAGATCCCAAAGGCAACGACTATGCCAAATACAAAGGTGCTACGCTACTCACGCCAAACAAGCTAGAAGCCAGCGTCGCCACGCAAATGCCAATAAATAATGATGAGAATCTAAAAGAGGCTATGAAAAAGCTTCAAAAAACCTGCGATCTAAAAATCTGCCTAGTGACACTTAGCGAAGAAGGCATCGCTATCCTTGATAAAAAAAAGCTTGTCAAATCCCCAACCATCGCCAAAGAAGTCTATGATGTCACAGGTGCAGGTGATACGGTGATAGCGGCACTTGGCTTTGCGCTAAGCAATGGGCTAAGTATCTTTGAGGCATGCGATTTTGCCAACGCTGCCGCGGCGGTGGTGATAGGCAAGATAGGAAGCGCGACTGCAAGCCTAAGCGAGATAATCGAGTTTTTGCATAATGGCACTTATGCGGATTCTAAGGTGATCTCACAAAGTGAGCTTAGCGTGCTGCTGCCTTCTTTTGATGATAAAAAGGTGGTTTTTACCAATGGCTGCTTTGATATTTTGCACCGCGGGCACATCTCATATCTGCAAAAAGCGCGCGAGCTAGGCGATATGCTGATAGTCGGGCTAAATAGCGACGCCTCTATAAAAAGGCTAAAAGGCGCGAGCCGCCCTATAATCGCCCAAGATGATCGCGCCGCCATCCTTGCCGCGCTTGAATGCGTGGATTTTGTCGTGATTTTTGATGAGGATACGCCGATAAATCTCATCAAAAGCATCGTGCCAGATGTGCTTGTCAAAGGCGCTGACTACAAGGACAAAGAAGTGGTAGGCAGTGATGTGGCAAAAGAGGTGGTGCTGATAGATTTCATCGAAGGGAAATCTAGCACTAGCATAATAGAGCGCATCAAAAAGGCGTAGTGGAGCTATTGGCGCGCTATTGAGTATTGGCAAAAACTTGCGCGCGGGATTTGTGCTAGAATCTAGATTCTGGAATCCGCCCCGCGCGCGCAAATCGCATAATCACACAAAGGAGCAAACATGAAAGACATAGAATTTATCACTAGCGAAATGGAAGAAAGCATCAAAACGCTAAGCGCCACCAAAGACGCCTTGAAAGACAAAATACAAGAAGCCGCACTCGTGCTAAACAAAGCGCTAGCAAGCGGTGGCAAAGTCATAATGTTTGGCAATGGCGGAAGCGCGGCAGACGCGCAGCATTTCGCCGCAGAGCTAAGCGGGCGCTACAAAAAAGAGCGCAAAGCACTGCCCGGAATCTCCATCACCACCGACACTTCTGCGATGAGCGCGATAGGCAATGACTATGGGTTTGAGTTTGTATTCTCAAGGCAAGTCGAGGCTATCGCAAACAAAGGCGATGTGCTTTTTGGCATCTCCACCAGCGGCAACTCGCAAAATGTGCTAAAAGCCTTTGAAAGCGGCAAAAACATAGGCTGCTACTGCATGGGGCTAAGCGGGCGCGATGGTGGCGCGATGAATGAAAAATGCGACCTAAACCTTATCATCCCAAGCGCCAACACACCCAGAATCCAAGAAGCGCATATACTAGTCATCCACATCCTCTGCGGACTCATCGAAGCGGGGTATTAGGCTCGCAGGCCAAAAACACGCGCTGGTATCTAGCACTGGCTTTGTGTAGTCTTATTTTGAGCTGATTTGATACGCTTTTATACATCAAAATATCATCGATATGCAGTCTAAAATCAAGATAAATTTTTAAGCTTATTTTGACTACAATTCGGACTTTTTAGCCTAGATTATGGAAGGATTGCCTTGAAAAATATTTTTAATTATTTCAAAGAAAACGCCAATAATATTTATAAGATTCTGGCTATTTTACTTATCGCACTAGGCATCATCGCTAGGCTTTATAATTATATTTGGCATAAAGATTTGTGGCATGATGAAGCGCTGCTTGCTTTGAGTATATATAGCATTCCATTTAGTGAGATTTTTTTCAAACCATTACCAACTACGGTGGATTGGCTTCCACAAGCCGCTCCGCTTGGTTTTCTAGCTTTTACCAAACTGCTTGGCGTGGTGTTTGGATATAGCGAACATGTTTTATATTTTTTACCTCTTATATGTGGTGTAGGCACATTGATTCTAGCTTATATGATTGGCAAGCGGTTGTTTGATGATTTTGGCACACTGGCATTTGTTGCCCTGGTGGTTGGCTCTATGGGGCTACTGCATTACAGCACCGAGTTTAAACAATATGGCATCGAAGCATTTATAGGATTTTTGCTTCTTTACCTCTATATCCGCAATACTAGTTTGCGTGCATTTAGCATTATCGCTAGCATTTGTATATTGTTTTCTAATACAGCGATATTTTTGATTATTCCATTCTTAATCATATATATATATATATATCAAGCAGCGATGCCAAAAGTTCGCCTGATAATCCACAGAATCTACAAAGATTTCGCCTAAAACTCGCCCTCCAATATTGTCTTAAAAACTTTTTCTATCTTGCGCTGCCTGTAGTCATTTTTATAGTTTATTATTTTTTATACATCAAATTTCAGTCTTCAAGTGCATTTTATAGTTTTTGGCAACCATTTTTTTTCCGCATCACATACAAGAATATTCCAAATTTATAAAAGAAGTTTGGCTTGAGGTATATAAAGGATTTATGCCATTTTCCTCAATAAATGCCATTCGTTTTTATGTACTTGCTTTTATTCTTGGATTATTTGCACTTTGCAAACAACGCAAAGATATATTGTATATTTGTATATTGAGCTTTGTTATATATCTATCTTTGAGTTTTTTTGCAATATACCCATTTGGAAGTCAAGGCGTTATTGGAGGCAGATTATCGCTTTTTATGTCGGTGATTTTTTATATTTCTATATGTTATTTTTTATGCGCGCTGCATCTTAGCAAAAAATTTTATATCAGAATCATTGCCAATCTTTTGCTGGCCACGATAACTATCGCCGCATTTGTGGCCTATAAAAAGCCCATTATCAAACATCAATTTTTTATGTATCAACAAACACATAGGCACATAACAAACATAGCAAATAGCGCTACACCAAATGATGCAATATTTGTTGCCCCAACAACGCGAGCTGGTTTTTTATATTATAGCTACATAGATAATGTTGTGTTGCCACATGAAGTGGTAGACCTTAATATGGATATAAAGTTACTTCAAAACAAAATGCAGCAGGCTTTTGGTGGCGGCAAAAATGTATGGTTTATAACAATAAACCATACACCAGAGTGGCAGAAAGATTTTATAGAAATGGTAGGGAGCTCTTTCTCTAATATAGCAGATTTTGAAATAGATACCAGAGATGGAGTTATATTTGCAAGAATCGCGCACAAAAAGTGAGTTAGCTGGAAAGGTTTTTGTATATTATAAAAATGGCGCAGATATTTTGCATGGTTTTTGGATATATAACACCTTATAGACTATTGTTGTGTTGGATTTATGGTCAAACCTCGCCAAAATCCCAGAATCTACACCCGCTCATCTAGCATCATCAGCCCCTCATTATCTAGCCGCATAGGCACCACGCGGAAGCGATAAAACTTCTTTTGAAGCGTCTGCAAAAGATGACTCATATCCTTATCAAAGCAAAGGTTAAAAAAGCTGCTCCCGCTCCCAGATAGCGTGCTCATCAGCGCGCCATTTTCCAGCGCACATTTTTGCACGCTAAAAAGTATGGGATATTGGCGCATCCTGCGGTCTTGGTGCATCCTATCTTGGCTAGCGAGGGCGAGCAGATCCCATTTCTCCTGCATGATAGCCATCGCGAGCATACTCGTGCGCGACATGTTAAACACGACATCATGGCTCGCGTATTTTTTGGGTAGCGTTTGGCGCGAGTATTTGGTAGAGATAGAGCGGTCTGGTATCACCATCACCGCGCGCAAATATGAAGGCATATCATGCCTTAGGTGAAAGACTTTGCCACTATCAGTGCCAGTGCCAAGCATCGCCACATTGAAGCCGCCAAAGGTTGCTGGCGTGATATTATCCGGGTGTGGCTCATGCTTTAGCGCGCGCTCGAGGATGGATTCTCTATCGATTTTTAGCCCAGCGACTTTGTATGCCGCCGCGATAGCGCCCACGATGACTGCCGAGCTGCTACCCATGCCGCGCGAGACGGGGATTTGGTTGCTAAAGACGAAGCGAAAATGCTGCTTGGCATCGCCGCCAAGCTCGCCTAGCGTCTTGCGAAAAATTTTCACAAACATATTATCTATGATGAAGCGCTCCACGCCCTCGCCCTCGCCATATATCTCGATGCTCGTGGCATTTGCTTTGGTGATGCTAAACTCATTGCGAAAATCCAGACTAAGCCCCAGCACATCAAGCCCGGGACCGAGATTTGCGCTAGTGGCAGGCACGCTGATAATCATAATAAAACCTCTGTGTTTTTGGATTTGTGTAGATTCTGGATTCTGGGCTTTGGCTTTAGTTTGTATAAAAGCCACGATTTCAAAACTTTGCGCGGATTATATCAAAATAAGCTTAGGTTTGAGATTTGGCAGAATCTGTTTTGATATTTTGTGCGACAAGTTTTAGGCAAAATGCCGCACGCACCACGCCACGCCACACAAACTTGGACTTTATTTTGCTATGCGTTTTTATGCGCGTTTTGGGTGCTTTTTGCTATAATATAGCATTTTGTGATGCCACAAGCCACAATCTTGGCAGAATCCAGCAGAAAATGAAAAGATTCTAAGGAGCAGACATTGGATAAAAACATCTCTATCACGCACTTTTGGGGACAATTTTTTAAGCGATTTGGGGGGCGATTTTCTGGAGGCTTTTTAAAAACTTTGGCGCGAGGAAAGATTTTGGTGCGAGGAAAAACTCCGCGCGCATTTTTTGCGTTCTCAACGACAATATTCTCCGCGATGACCCAAATAACCTTGGCAGCTTTTACGCTCATATCACTTGTGATGCTATTTATCGGCTGTCGCGGCACTTCATCCAAGCCATTTGACACTGCCAATCACTCCATGAAAGAGCTTGTCATCACCGCTGATGACCCGCTGGGGATTGGCACCAAGCCCGTAGCGCCCACAAAGCAGCAGATTCCATCCTTTATTCACTATGGGGACAAGCCGCTCGCCCCGCTAGTAGGCGACCCTAGGGATTTTGTCGCTATCATCAATCAAGGCGGTGGCGTGATAAGCGCGTATTCTAGCGCGGAGGCTAGCTGGGTGTGGGTGCATTCTGCATCATTTCAGGCAAACTTCGGCGATGCGTTTAACTGGAATATGCAAAATATCGGCGATGGCTTCGTGCGATTTGTCAATAAGCTCACGCGCACCTGCCTAAACGCCTATGGCAGCGGCGCGATACACTGCCCCTGCGATGCGAACAACCCAAACCAGTTTTTCCGCATACTGCCTATGCAAAATGGCGCGGTGCTAATACAAAGCGCGGTAAATCAGCTATGCCTGCAAACCGGCATGCACAAAAGAACAGACTTGCCCCTAAGCCTAGGCAAATGCCTAAACATCGCAAACACCGAGCAGCAATGGAGCATCATCCCGCCATTTATCAAGCCCACGCCAATAGTGCTACAACCATAACACGGAGCAATTGATATGAGAAATTTATGCAAAAATCCGCGCCGCCCTAATGAGAATTCAAGCACCTTGTGCGAGAATCTAACCGCACGCCAGATTCTAACCCATTCGTGCCAGAATCTAGCCGCCAAAATAGCCAAGATGACGCAAATCACAAAAGCCACTAGAACTACCACGCGTCTCAAAGTCTTGTTTATCGCACTTATCGCCTTTACCAGCGCGGTTTGCCACGCAGATATGCGCGCGTATAAAATCGCCTCTTGGAATCTAGGCAGCCCATACAGCGCGCAGTCGCACAGGGGCGCGCAAGTATCCATCGAGCAAAAATGGAACAACACCATCCGCGCACTGCTTATGGGGAATAATGGCGCGGATATCGTGCTGCTGCAAAGGGTCAGCGCGATGCCTGCATTTGCTACTTTTCTAAACACTTTCACTCTGCCCTATGCCAACACCATCCCCATCCACGAATACCAATGGGACTTAGGCAAGGGCATCGGCAGTGTGTTTGTGTATTTTGTCCGCGCGGATGCTAGCGCGCAGGAGCTAAACTTAGCCATTGTCAGCAAAAAGCGCGCGCAAGAGATGTTTATCATCAAGCCATACGACAAGCGCACGCCCCCGCTATTTGGCATAAGGCTTGGCGAGGATGTGTTTTTGAGCGCAGATTTTGCTAGCAAAAAAAGCGCGGATTCTGCCAAAGTTTTGGGCTCGGTGCTGGATTTTTTCGCCGCGATGCCAAATGCTAATGACATCCAATGGCTAGTCGCTGGCAGCTTCAGCACGACGCCCCAAGCCCTGCAAGCCTCCATCGCGCCAAAAATACAAGAGCGCATAAACATCATCGCCACCAGCACCCCCACGCGCAAAAGCGGCGGGAATCTAGACTATGCGATAAGCGGCAACTCCGGCGAGAATCCATACCTCGCCCCACCGCTAAAAGCCTATCTAGGCTATGGCAGCATCCGCGCGCCCTTTGACTCGGATTTTATCCCTATAAATATAAGCAGGTAGCGCGCGTATAGATGAGCGTTTAAGCAGCGCAAACGACAAAAATAAAGGAAATAATATGAAGCAAAGAAATGGTATTTTTGGGCTGGATTTGGCAAAAAGTGGGCTTGTAAAATTTGTACTTGCAAAATTTGTAGAGGTGGGCTTGACAAAAGCGATTTTGGCGAAAGCAATTTTGACAAAAACAATTTTGGCAGCGCTCATCATAGCCTCTGGAATCTCAAGCGCGCAAGCCGCCAAAAAGCAGGCAAGCATCAGCAACGCATCTGTGACCATACGCACGATGACTACCGGCGAGTTTCTCTATGCTGGCGGCAAAAAAGATGATGTCAATTGGAATGTGGTAGAAGTCCCGCTGCCGGGCTATCTTAGCAAAAAGTATCCCTTTGGTGCGGTGCAGTTTCAGCACATCAAGCAGGCGGATAAATGCCTCATAAGCAATGGATTCTGGACGGCGCTTGGCGATTGCGCGGGCGTGGCAAATGGCGATCATCGCACGCTTTTCTCACTCCTGCCAACCTCCAGCGGCGCATTTCAGATACAATCCATCGCAGCGGAGGGCTGCCTAGTAGCAGAATCTAACTTTGACAAAAAAAACACCCAAAGCCTAAAAATCGCGCCCTGCTACAATGACATAAGAGTGCCTATAGATTTGCACTGGCTGTGGATTCTCACACCGCCTATCATCGACGCCAAACCTTCAAGCTTGTAGAATCTAGCATGGCTTTTGACGCTTGATATTTGGCATACTAAACCCAAGCGCGTCAAAGCCGATATTTTAACTATCCATATAAACAAACGCGCTATAATAATCCAAAATCACTACCGCGCGACAAAACCAAAAACGCACCAAACACCAAACCGCGCGCCAAAGGAGCAAATATGAAGCACATGCCAAAAAATACCACTTCGCAAACAATGCTCCGCTTTTTGGATTCTGCCAAAGCGCGAGAATCTAAAACATTGGAATCCAAAATGCAAAAATCCAAAGCGCTAGAATCTAAAATCACAAAATCTAGCGCAAAATACAAAACACCAGAATCCAAAAAACTAGATTCTGTTATACTGGATTCTGCCATATCAGATTCTCGCGCGCTTTTTATGCGCGCAAAAAAGTCGCCATATCTTGCGCGCGCGGTGCGCGGCGCGCTGCTAGCTTGCGCGATACCCCTAGCCACTCACGCGCTAGAGTTTGGCGTGATGGGAAATGTGAGCGCTGGCATGGGCGGTGCTGGCGTCGCGCTCAAAAACTCGCCCTTTGCGCTGTATTACAACCCAGCGCTTTTGAGCGCGGAAAACAGCGTGCGCTTTGGCTATTCAGTAGGCATCGGCATACGCGAGAAAAACCTCGATAGAATCGCAGATATCGATCTCAACAATGTCGCTCAAAGCGCAGAAAAATTCACTAGCCTCCTTAGCACGGCGGCGGGCGGCGGGACAGGCGGCGCGAGTGCAGATACTTTCACCGGAATCTTAGATTCTGCCTTAACTAACTCCAATGCCACAGGTGCGACACTAGCAGACAAACTAGAAGATTTCAAAAATAAAGGCACAAGCTGGGACACACTCATAGGCAATATCAAAACGCAGGCAAATAGCTCAACTAGCCTCGATCAAGCCTCCAAAGATCTCATCTCAAACGCCGCTGGCAGCATAGATTTCGAGAATCTAAAAGTGGATTCTAGTGGCAACATCTCTGGGCTAAACATAAACTTCGGCGGCGATGCTGGCATGGACGCCGCCATCCGCGACCTAAACACACTCCAAGATGTGCTAAAAGAAAACACCTTTAGCATCACTAGTCAAAATGGAGTGGCGATCCAGTTTGCGCCGGGCATCTTGCGCGGCACGCTAGGCACTTTTGGCGTGGGCTTTTTCTCGTCATTTTATGGAAGCACCTCGATAAAAACCGACCCAAACCGCATGCGCCTCATCATACAAGGCGGCAGCAAATACTATGAAGTAGGCATGAGTGGCAGCGGCTTCAGCTACCAAGAATCCGATGAAGCCACCTACCGCGCGCACTCGCTAGAATACGCGCTAAATCAAGGCGACGCGCACTCGCTCTACACCCGCGCATTTTGGGTAAATGAGATCCCTATCGGCTACGCGCACACCTTTTATTTCAAAAATGTAAATCTAAACATCGGCGCTAGCGTGCGGCTGATGAGCGCTAGCAACGCGCTAAGCCAAGTCGCGCTCTCGACTAACACCAACTTCACCCAAGCTGGCAAAAATCTAACCACCGGAAGTGCCTTTGAGACCAAAACAAATGTCGCGGTGGATCTAGGCACGATGCTAGAGATAGATTTGCCCGATTTCCGCTATCTCACCTTTGGCTTTGTGGCAAAAAATGTCAATACGCCCAAATTCGCCTACTCCACTGGCACGCTAGAGATAAAGCCGCAAATGCGCATCGGCATGGCGTATAACCAAAAGCGCTTTGTCGCGGCGTTTGACGCGGATCTCACGCGCAACGAGATGCTAAGTGACAGCAACCAGCGCCCATACAGCCAGATGATAGGCGGGGGCGTGAAGTTTGACCTAACCATCATCGACTTGCGCGCGGGGCTTATGAAAGACATCCGCCAAGATGATGGGCTGATAATCACAGGCGGGATAAATCTGCTAGGATTTTTGGACCTCGCGGTGCAGGCTGGCACGGAGCTAGGGCAGGCGCAAGGCTATAGATTCCCGCGCTATCTAAATGTGCGCCTTGGCGGAAATATTTCGTTTTAGGGCTATGGATTAAAATTCAAGCTTGAAGTTGCTAGGCGCATTATATTGCACGATGGATTTATATATCGCTTGTTGTGTATTTTTTGTGCGTTTATAATAGACAATCAGGTCTTATTTTTGGCCAAAACCAAATTTATTCTGTTCTTGTTGGTGTTGGCAAAAAGTGTTCTAATCACAAATGTCTTATCTGCTTAAAAATAATTTCTTGATTGTGTTCCGGATTGCGTTCTTATCGTGTGAGAATCTACCCCATAAAATATACATCACAAAACTTATTAGTGAAATTTTGCATTACTAGAAATTTTTCCAAGCCGCATCATTCAAAGGCAAAATGGTTAAAAAAATGTTTAATTTCTAAGCACAATCGTTTTTTGTATCGCAACAATACTACTCAAAAAGCAATTTCTGCAAAAAATATGGTAGAGTGTAGGCTATTCCAATCTAATGAAGGAGCATGCAATGCAGTGGATGCAGTCTTACTACCCTTTGGGTAGCGCGTGGCTAAGCGCTCTTGTGGCGGTTTTGCCTATTATTTTGTTTTTTGTGTCGCTTGTCGTTTTCAAGCTAAAAGGTCATACCGCGGGGCTTATCACCGTGCTATCTGCGATTATTATCGCGATTTTTGTGTATGATATGCCAGTGAGCAAGGCGCTTTATAGTTTCTTGTATGGTGCGCTTTATGGGCTTTGGCCAATCGCTTGGATCATCATCGCGGCGATTTTCCTCTATAAGCTCACGGTCAAATCTGGCTATTTTGATATTTTGCGAGAATCAATCATTGCTATCACGCCAGACCAGCGCCTGCAAGTCATCCTTATCGGATTCTGCTTTGGTGCGTTTTTGGAAGGCGCTATCGGATTTGGCGGACCTGTGGCGATTACAGCAGCGTTGCTTGTGGGGCTTGGGCTGCGCCCGCTTTATGCTGCTGGGCTTTGTATGATAGCAAACACCGCTCCTGTGGCGTTTGGCGCGGTGGGGATACCTATCACAGCGATGGCTGGAGCAGTAGGCGTAGAATCTATCAAAATTTCAGCAATGGCAGGGCATATGCTTCCGCCTCTTTCGCTTTTTGTGCCATTTTTCCTAGTGTTTTTGATGAATGGATTTAAGGGCGTGAAAGAAACATGGCCTGCGTGTTTGGTGGCAGGCGGTAGCTTTGCTATCGTGCAGTTTATCACTGCGACAAAGCTTGGGCCAGAGCTGCCAGATATTGCATCGGCTGTTGTTTCTATCGCTTGTGTGGCGATATTTTTGCGCGTTTGGCAGCCCAAAAATGTGTTTAAGTTTGATGAAGAAGTGGGCGGCAGCTCGCAGCTAGAAGTCAAAAAACACTCTGCTAAAGAAATCGTTTTGGCGTGGATGCCTTTTGTCATCCTCATCGCTGTGATTGTCATCTGGACGCAGCCTTGGTTTAAAGATCTTTTTGTCGGGGCTGGAGGCAAGCTATCTGATGGCACGCGCGCCGCAGAGGCTGGAATCTTAAGCGCGCTGGTGTTGAAGTTTAGCTTCAGCGAGCTGGCTGGTATCATCCAAACAGCACCGGTTGTAGTCAAGGATACTGCGGTAAAATCAGTCTTTGAAATCCCGCTTATAAACACTGTGGGGACATCAATCCTCATCGTCGCGCTTATCACAATGGTAATGCTAAAGGTAAAAGTCTCTACTGCTATCCAAACTTTTGGCGAGACGCTAAATGAGATGAAATTTGCGATTCTAACCATCGCGCTTGTTGTGGGGTTTGCCTTCGTGTCAAACTACAGCGGAATCTCGGCTACCATAGCGCTAGCGCTCGCAGAGACTGGCAATGCGTTTGCGTTCTTCTCGCCTATAGTTGGCTGGATTGGCGTATTCTTGACTGGAAGCGATACGAGCTCAAACCTACTTTTTGGCTCTTTGCAGCAGCTTACAGCGCGTCAGCTTGGCATACCAGAAGTGCTATTCCTCGCAGCAAACTCTGTAGGTGGAGTGGTTGGCAAAATGATAAGCCCGCAAAGTATTGCTATCGCGTGCGCGGCGGTTGGCTTGGTAGGCAAGGAATCTGAACTCTTTAGATTCACGGTGAAATACTCTATCATCCTAGTCATTGGTATAGGTATATTTACTTATGCGATAGCATTTGTGCCATGGCTTAGCTGGATCATCCCTGCAAACTAGTTTTGCTACTTTTGGCTAAAAGGGCGGCGCGCTTGCGTGGCGCGTGCTCTTGCGCGTTTGCGGCGCTTATTTTGCATCGCTTATTTTTGCGTGGCGCGCCCTTTTAAGCCTCTACTTTTTATCTTTTTGCTATTTTTTTCACTTTATTTTGACATTTTGCATTTTTAGCATTTTAAGGAGAATTTATGGCTTTTATTAGCAGGCTTACGGATATGAAATCCATGTTTGACACGCCTATCATGATGCCTATTTATGACTATCTGTCAAAGGCATGCGACCCGCTTTCAGATGTGTATAAGCGCATCCTTGCCACCCAGCAAGAGAGTAAAACCGAGCTAGATTCTGGTGTGTTTGCCATAGAGCAGTCTTATTCGCTGAAATCCTCTGCTTATGCGTTTTATGAGACGCACAAAAAATATGTCGATTTTCAGCTGGTGGTGAAGGGCGCGGAGTTTTTCTCTATCGCAAGTGCGAGTGAATGCACTATCGCAAAGCCCTATGATGAGGCGCGGGATCTCATAGTCTATGATGCGCCTAAAACTAGCTCGATGCTGTATCTGCAAGGCGGGACACTGGCGGTGTTTTTCCCGCAGGATGTGCATTCTGGTGGGCTTGGGGTGGAGGAGCTGGGTGATATCAGAGTGTATAAAAGCGTGCTAAAAGTGCCTTTTAGTCTATTGTCGCCAAAATGGATTTAGCGTTTTTTGGGGCTTTGTGGTTGAAAAGATTTGGCATTTGTGGATTTTGGCGCACAAAGGGGCTTGGCGTGTTAGAATAATATGCTATAATCGCGCGTTTTATTTCTGGGTTTTGAGGATTTGATGCGATTATATATGATGAAAAATTTTTGTCAAATGCTTTGGCGCGCGCGGTTTCGTCGCGTTTGTTTGGATGCGTTTGGGAGTAGGTTTTTGGATTTGCTTGGGAGTAGGGCGGCGGGCGCGTTTTGCGCTAGTGTTTTTGTATCGGGCATTTTGCTATCAAGCCTGCCAGCAGAATCCAAAAAACTAGCAAACATCGATACGCAAAGCATAGGCGCGCTAAACACAAACACGCGGGATTTGGGCGTGCAGGATTTGGGCGCGCAACGCATGCAAGGCGATGTCAAATCCTGCCTAAGCACACAGCCAAGCGCGACAGGCTGCCTAAGTGGATTCTACAAAGTGCCAAATTTTTTGATATTCAAAGGCGGGTATGTGTATGTGCTGGTGCATGAGGGGAGGATTTTCGCCTATGGCGTGGAGAATCTCGACAAAAGCCCCGCTGGCAAAGATCCGCACAACCCCATAAAATCCCTGCGCGAGCGCTCTGACAAAGGCACGATATTTCTCAAAGATCTAAAAATCCTTGGCATGAATCTGCGCGATGGATTCTCTTACAATTTCCAAAATGGCTCGACTTACTACACCAAGGGCAAGATTTTGGATAGCGGGGATTTGGAGCTAAGCTTTGCGCTGGATTCTATGCATATACTTGGCAAGAGCTTCGTGTGGGAGCGGCTAAGCGATGAGCAAGCAAGCGCTCTAGGACTGCAAAAACTCGATAATGAAACAGCGCTAAAAACGCTTGTGAGATAAAATAGCGCTAGACTTTGGGCGCTTTTGCTGGCTTTGCTTGTCACTTTTTGCTGGTGATTTTTGGCTGATTTTTGTTATTTTCTTTTTTGTCCTCTTTTTTCTCGCCCTCCCCTTTTTTTCATCCCCCTTTTTCTTTTTGCCACTTTTTTGCCCCTTCGTTTTTTGTTCTCCTCTTCTTTTGTTTTTTTACCCTTTTCTTTTGGCTTGTCTTCTTTGGATTTTTCTTTTTTGGGATTTTTGGATTCTGGCTTTTTGGGATTTGCTTTCTCTAGATTTTTGCGCGCGCAAGATTCTAGCGCGGTTTTGTAGATTCTAGTCAGAATCTAGCGCTTCATCTAATCCTAATTTGTCTTAATTTATCCTATTTTAATCTTGGCATTTTAGCGCATAGACAAATTTTACAAACAAGACATAATAATATCCATTTAGCTTGGTATGATTTGCGCCATATTTTACTTGCAAGGAGCAAAAATGAAAAGCACAGGCAAAAACGCGCACAAAAACACCAAGAAAACCACAGCAAAAGGAGCAAACAAAAACACGACAAAACCCCACAAATACACGCCAAAGACAAAAGACGAGCTTGAAAAGCTAGTGAAAGATGAGAGCATTTATCTAGGCGATATTGACACGAGCGCTATCACTGATATGAGCTGGCTTTTTCTTGCTAGCACGCGCAAGGATTTCAGCGGGATAGAGCGCTGGGATGTGAGTAATGTCAAAAGTATGTGGCGGATGTTTTGGGCTGCGAAATTTTTCAACCACAATATAGAATCATGGGATGTAAGCAAGGTCAAATATATGGGCGGGATGTTTAAAAATGCGAAATCCTTCAACCAGCCGCTAAACTCGTGGGATGTGAGTAGCGTGGAGGGTATGGATGGGATGTTTTTGCGCGCGCTATCTTTTAACCAGCCGCTAGATAAATGGAATGTGCGTAAAGTAAAAGGAATGGAAAAGATGTTTTTGAGCGCGAAAACTTTTGACCAAAATCTCGACTCTTGGCGCGTATCAAAAAAATGCCGACAAGAAAAAATGTTTGTTGGAAGTGGCATGAGCGAATATCCCAAATGGTTTGGAATCCGCAAAGCAAAAGGCGGAGGTAAATATACCACACACGCAAAATACACCTCGCGCACAAAATACACTCCGCGCACCAATGATGAGCTTTGCCACCTAGCAAATGATGAGAGCGTATATCTAGGCGATATCGACACGAGCGCTATTACTGATATGAGCGAGGTTTTTATGGATAGTGTGCGTGAGGATTTTAGCGGGATAGAGTGCTGGGATGTGAGTAATGTCAAAAATATGGATTCTCTATTTTCAAACGCGAGGTATTTCAACCATCCCATTGAGACTTGGGATGTGGGAAATGTGAAAAATATGCGCGGTGTGTTTGAAGAGGCAGTCTCTTTCAACCAGCCACTAAACTCTTGGAATGTGAGTAAGGTGCGCGATATGAGCGAGATGTTTTATGCGGCAAAGGCGTTTAATCAACCGCTAGATTCTTGGAATGTGGGTAAGGTGAAATATATGCAGCATATGTTTTTGTATGCGGTTTCTTTCGACCAGCCACTAAACTCTTGGGATGTCAGTAGTGTAAAAAGTATGCATTCTATGCTTTCTGCGGATTCTTTTAATCAGCCGCTAGATTCTTGGGATGTGAGTAATGTGGAGGATTTTAGCTGTATGTTTGCAGGTGCGAAAACTTTTAACCAGAATCTAGAATCTTGGGATGTGGGGAGGGCGAGCTATTTTTGGGGTATGTTTTCTAACGCAAAAGCCTTTAACCAAAATCTAGATTCTTGGCAGGTCAAAGAGGGTGCGAATATGGAGAAAATGTTTGAAAATAGCGGTATGACGCGACTGCCTAAATGGCTAGAATCTGAAAATAAATAAAGGAGCAAAAATGAAAAATACACATAAAAACACAACAAAACCCCACAAATACACGCCAAAGACAAATGAGGATCTTGCAAAGCTTGCGCAGGATGAAAGCATCTATCTAGGCGATATCGACACGAGCGCTATCACTGATATGAGCTGGCTTTTTCAGGGTAGCGAGCGCAAGGACTTTAGCGGGATAGAGACTTGGGATACTAGCAGTGTCACGAACATGAGCGGGATGTTTGCTAGCGCGGAGTTTTTCAACCATCCGATAGGTTCTTGGGATACGAGCAGCGTCAAGGATATGAGCTGGATGTTTAAAGATGCGATTTCTTTCAACCAGCCGCTGGATTCTTGGGATGTGAGTAGCGCGGAAAGCATTGTTGGGATGTTTTGGGGCGCGACAGCATTTAGCCAGCCACTGCATTCTTGGGATATTAGGAAAGATGCGAGCAGGCATTCTGTGTTTGTCAGAAGCGGCGTGAGCGAGTATCCCAAATGGATTGAAGCCTAAAACACAAAGGAGCAGATGATGAAAAATGCAAATGAAAACACAAAGGAGCGGATGATGAAAAGTGCGAGCAAAAATGCAAGTGAAAATGCGGTAAAAATCACAGCGCAAAACGCAAAAACCTACAAATACACACCAAAGACAACAGGCGAGCTTAAAAATCTCGTAGATGATGAAAATGTATATTTGGGCGACATCGACACGAGCCGCATTACAGATATGAGCTGGCTATTTCTTGCTAGCACGCGTAAGGACTTTAGTGGGATAGAGACTTGGGATACTAGTAATGTCGAAACTATGAGCGAGATGTTTTCTGGCGCGGAGTTTTTCAACCACAATATAGAATCATGGGATGTGAGCAATGTCACAAATATGGGCGGGATGTTTGAAGATGCGACTTCTTTCAACCAGCCACTAGATTCTTGGGATGTAAGTAATGTTAGGTATATGACTGATATGTTTTGTGGCGCGACCTCCTTCAACCAGCCGCTAGAATCTTGGGATGTGAGTAATGCCAAAAATATGACTAAAATGTTTTATGGCGCGAAATCTTTCAACCAAAATCTAGAATCTTGGAGTGTGGCAAAAAATACCAATAAGAAAAAAATGTTTGTAGGAAGTGCTTTGCGTCAGCATCCTAGCTGGCTTGGATTTTCCAAACCACAAAAGGGCGCAAATGGTAAATACACGCCAAAGGCAAATGAGGAGCTTTGCTATCTAGCAAATGATGAAAGTGTGTATCTAGGCGATATCGACACGAGCCACATTACTGATATGAGCTCGCTTTTTAGCGGGAGCAGGCGCGAGGATTTTGGCGGGATTGAGACTTGGGATGTAAGCAGGGTCAAAACTATGGATTCTCTATTTTTCAATGCTAGATATTTCAACCACCCCATTAACTCTTGGGATGTGAGCCATGTGCGTGATATGAGGAGGATGTTTTACAGGGCAAAATCTTTCAACCAGCCCTTAGATTCTTGGAATGTGAGCAGGGTTAAAGATATGAGCTATATGTTTTCTGGTGCGAAATCTTTTAACCAACCGCTGGATTCTTGGGATGTGAGTAAAGTGGAAAATATGAGTAATATGTTTCAAGGCACAAAATCTTTCAATGAGCCGCTAGAATCATGGGATGTGAGCAATGTGCGCGATATGAGCTATATGTTTTCTTACACAGTATCTTTCGACCAGCCGCTAAATTCTTGGGATGTGAGTAATGTGAAAAACATGCGCGAAATGTTTGCTGGCGCAAAAGCCTTCAATCAACCTTTAGGCAAATGGGATGTGAGTAGTGTCGAAACTATGAGCGAGATGTTTGCAAATACAACTTCTTTCAACCAACCGCTAGAATCTTGGGATGTGGGTAATGTAAAAGATATGAGCGGGATGTTTGCGCGTGCAAAGTCTTTTGACCAAAGCCTAGAATCTTGGCGCGTGGCAAAAGATGTCAAAAAAGAAAGAATGTTTATCGAAAGTGGCATGAGCGAGTATCCCAAATGGCTTGGATTCTCCAAACCGCGCAGGGGTGCAGATGGCAGATACAAGCCGACTTCGCGAGATGAGCTTGCGTATCTGGTGTATGATGATGTCTCTCTAGGCGATATTGATACGAGCGCTATCGCTGATATGAGCGCGCTTTTTCAGTTTAGCAAGCGCGCGGATTTTGATGGGATAGAGTGCTGGGATGTGAGTAAAGTGGAAAATATGAGTAATATGTTTCAAGGTGCGAAATCTTTCAATGAGCCGCTAAACTCATGGGATGTGGGTAATGTCAAAGATATGAACAATATGTTTTCTGGTGCAAAATCCTTCAATCAACTGCTAGATTCTTGGAATGTGAGTAATGTGGAAAGTATGGAGTATATGTTTTGGGGTGCGAAGTCGTTTAGCCAAAATCTTGACTCTTGGCAAGTCAAAGAGGATGTAAATACGGACGAAATGTTTGAAAATAGCGGGATGAGTGCACTTCCCAAATGGCTAGAATCTAAAAATGGCGAGCAAATGAAAAAATATATACCAAAGACAATAGAGAAGCTTGACAAACTTGTGAAAGATAAAAGTATCTATCTAGGCGATATCGACACAAGCCACATCACTGATATGAGCTATCTTTTTAGTGGGAGTAGGCGCAAGGATTTTAGCGGGATAGAAAGCTGGGATGTTAGCAATGTTACAAACATGAGTGAGATGTTTTGTGGTGCGGAGTTTTTCAACCATCCGATAGATTCTTGGGATGTGAGTAATGTTAGGTATATGGATTCTATATTTTCTGATGCAAAATCTTTCAATCAGCCGCTAGATTCTTGGGATGTAAGCAATGTGGAGGATATGAGCGGTATGTTTAATGGCGCAAAAGCTTTTAATCAAAATCTTGATTCTTGGCGTGTAGCAAAAGATATAAAAAAGAACTGCATATTTCTCGAAATGAATCGCGGTTTGGCAACATCGGGGAAAAAACAAATGTTTATCGGAAGTGGCATGAGCGAGTATCCATCATGGCTTGGATTCCCCAAACCGCGCAAGGGTGCAAATGGCAAATATACGCCACTTTCTAGAGAGGAGCTTGCTGATATGGTGTGTGATGAGAGCATTTATCTAGGCGATATCGACACGAGCCACATTACTGATATGAGCGGGCTTTTTATGGATAGTTGGCGCAAGGACTTTAGCGGGATTGAGAGCTGGGATGTGAGTAATGTAGAAATTATGTATATGATGTTTATAAACGCAAGCTCTTTCAATGAGCCGCTAAACTCATGGGATGTAAGCAAGGTTAAGGATATGTGTGGGATGTTTTCTGGCGCAAGCTCTTTCAACCAGCCGCTAGATAAATGGGATGTGAGTAATGTTAGGGATATGGATTCTATGTTTTTTGAAGCAAAAGCTTTCAGCCAGCCACTTGATAAATGGAATGTAAGCAATGTCGAGAATATGCGGAGGATGTTTGAAGACGCAAGCTCTTTCAACCAGAATCTTGATGCTTGGCAAGTGCAAAAAGATGCGGATATGCGCGAAATGTTTGAAAATAGTGGGATGAAGCAGCTGCCTAGGTGGTTTAAGCCCGATTCTGATGATGGCGAGTAGTAGCAAGAAAGAAGTGGTAGCAAAAGCCTAGAAACGCGGCATAAGTGAAAGTATGGCAATCAGTGATAGATTTGCTAATGCGCGCAAATTGGCAGCTGAATCGCTAGCAGATTGGCGCTGAATCGCTAGCAAATTGCCAGTAGAATCCGCTGGCAATTTGGCAATTGTGCTTTTGCGCGGGGTTTTGCTGTTGTGGTGCAAATTTGTAATTTGTGTAGGCTGGTTGTGTTTTGCGCGCTTGCATTTGTGCGCTGGGTGTTTTTTGCGTCTGTGTGTCACTGGGTGCTGTGGTAATTTGTGTCGCGTGGATTTTGCGATTAAAGCTAGAATCCAAAGCGGACGCTAACTCAGAATCCAAATCATCAGCTCGCTAGACTTGCCAAAATCCAAACGAGAATCCAGCGTGCTAAATCCAAACGAGAATCTAATCTGCTCTAAGTTTTAATCTATCAAAAAAGCTAGAATCTATCTAGATTCTAGCGCGATTGATACAAATGCAAAATCTGCTTTAGATTCTAGGCTCAAGCGAGAATCCAGCGCATGAGAATCTAAATCCGCCTTGCTAGAATCCAAACTAGAATCCAGTGCGCCAAAACTCAAACTAGAGCTAGAATCCAACTCGCTAGATTTGCCAGAATCCAAACCAGAGCCAGCATCAAAACTAGCATCCAAACCAGATTCTAGCCTAGAATCCAAATCCGTGCAGATGCACTTGCGCTTTGGCACGATGCTGCAAAGCTCATCAAAAACATCGCCCGGCAGATAGAAGCCCTCCGCCTTAGCAAGCACGCCATTTTTGACATCTCTGGCATCGCGCACCTCGACAAACGCCATCAGCCCCAAGCTAAACGCGCGCGCCACGCACTCCTTAAGCCCCGCACCCCTAGAATCCAAAATCACGCCATCCGCGCCATACGCCACCGCCTGCAGCACCTGATACGCATCCACAAAACAATCGCGCAGCACGATGAGCGCGCCGGTGTAGTGGCGCAGATATCCCACGCACTCAAGCCCCTCGCCACTAGGCGCGCCATCCGCCCCGCGCGCCAAATCAAGCACGATGATATCCGCTTCCTGCGCGACTATCTGCTCTAGCTTGGCAAAATCAAAGCCCTTCACGCATATCGCGCGCGCGGATTCTAATGCTGGGAAAAGCTCTTTGAAGCGCGGCGGGTAGGGGTTGTAAGAAAGGCTGCGCCCTAGCATTTCATAGGGGAATAGCGATTTTTCGCGCTCGATTCTGGATTTTATCGCTTGGATGAAGTGTTCATTGCTGGTGTGGTTTGGCGCAATGTTTGGCGCAGAATCTTGCGCGAGTTTTGGTGCTGGCGCTTGGGTGGAATCTAGCTTGGATTCTGCTTTAGATTCTGCTTCAAATTCTAGTTCGGATTTTGGCGTTTGGGTTTTAGCGGATTCTAGTTTAGAATCTTGCACCGCGTGTTGCGCGGGATTTTGCTCTAGATTTTGCTTTGGATTCTGTGCCAAATTTTGTATTTCATTTTGCGCGCGCGACTTTTTTGATTTGGCAAAAGGAGCAAAAAACCTTTTCACAAAAGCCCATTTTTTAGCAAGCCACATTAGCCCCGCTCCGCGCACAAAAATATCAGCAAGGCTTTTTTGCCAAAAAACCCATTGATTCTAGCGCCACCATTCCCGCTTTTATTTTTGCCTTTTCCCACACACGCCGCCTATTTGTCGCGCATGCGCGCGCAGCTCATCATCATTGATTTTGTTTTGTGGGATGAGCGCAAACACCTTCAGCGCGCTCTCACAATCCCCAAGTTTATAATACCCCCACGCCAGCGAGTCCAGATACGCCAGCGAGTCAGGCTCGATGTCTAGCGCCTCTTTGACATACTCCACGCCCTTTTTCAGCCCCAAATCATAATCAATCATCAAATATCCGCAAAAATTATAAAAAAACGCATCCTGCGTGTTTGGCTTCTGCCCGCTGGCACTTAGCTCGCTTTTGCGCTCTTTTATCGCTTTTTCTAGCTTGGTGGCGATTTTTTGCGCGCGCTCGCGCGGGATCTGCTTGCTATTGCCAAACTCATACACCGCTTCAAGCGCCAAAAATCGCGGATCTTTGCTCTCTTTGTAGATTTGCGCGGCTTGCGTGCGCGCTTTTTCATAATCGCCCTGCATCACATACAAATCAAGCACCAGCCCCTTATCAAAAGGAAACGACTGCGCCACGCCTTGCGCTTCTTGGAAGTTTTTGAGCGCGACTAGCACGCGGATGAAATTCGTGGCATTGGGGATGGTTGGGTTTTTGACATAGATTTTTTCAAACACCGCCTTTGCCTTATCTAAGCCCTGCAAATCCGCATACACCTTCAAACTCTCTTGGCAAAACGGCTCCTCGCAGCCATATTCTAGCAAATGCTTGGAGAGTAGATCGAGTGCTTTTTGGTTGGCATCTTGCATCGCGTAGGCAAACACCAGCTTTTTTAGGATCTCGACATTTTTCGTCTCATCATAGATTTCTTGGTAGATTTCTTGCGCTTTTTTGGGCGATTTTTGCAGCATATACATATTGCCGAGCACCTCGCCAACTTGCGGCGTATGCTCTAGCTTATACACTTTTTGCAGCGCTTTTATCGCATTGGCAAGGTTGCCATTTTGCGCGTAGGCATCCGCTAGAATCTTATTTATCACGACATCATCATTTTCGCCACTTAGCTCTACATATAGCAGTGCTAGGCGAAATGCACTTTCCAAATCGCCTTTGCCAATAGCGGCTTGCGCGGCAAGCTTGGCGTAATAAGGCTCTTTGGTCTCATCAAAAAGTAGTAAAAAATGATCGAATGACTCATTAAAATCATTGTGATAAAGGCTATCTGCGCCCATAAGCAGCGCAGAATCCTCGCTACTATCAGCATGCAAAATCGTGGCGAAAAAAAGCGCGAAAAGTGCGCTAAAAAAAAGCGCAAAAAAAGCGCGCGAGATTCTAGGGTTTGGGTGTTTTGTCGCTGGTTGTAGTGTTTGTTTGGTAGTCATTTGATATTCCAATTGATAATGCTCGCTTTAGTATTTTGGCGCAGAACTGCTTTTTGATAAATCGCCAAAATTTTGGATTTTGGAATCTAAATTTGCAGAATCTGCATTTTTGGGGCGCGATTTTTTAGATTCTGGCTTTTTAGATTCTGGCTTTTTGGATTCCGCGCTTTTAGATTCTGTATTTTGAAAATTTACGCTGTTAGATTCTATTATTTTAGATTTCGCGTTTTGTGATTTTTGGCATTTTGCGCCGGCATCTGCACCCATTTTTACACGCGTGCCAGCATCTGCGCCCACGCTTACACCCATGCACTCTACACAAAGGCTTTGCAAATCGCTTTGTGAGCGCACCTCATCGCGCATAGAATCCCAAAAGGGAAACTCGCGACACTGCTTTGGGCGCTTCTCATAAATAGCGCAGTTTTTCTGCCTGGTATCAAAAAACACGCAAGCCATGCCGCTTTCATAGGGCTTTTCGATAAGCGAGAAGCGATAGCCTACTTTTTTGAGGAAGCGCAGCGCGAAGGCGTCAAAAGGCATCTGCAAAAGCGCGGCTATTTCTTTGGCTTCATTGATGCTTACAAAAATATAGCCGCTCTCGCCCACGCAGCATTTACCGCCGCACGACTCGCACGCGCTTGGATCAAAGCCAAAGCTAAAGCCGCTTTTGTAAATCATCGCGCTGGCATTTGCAGAATCCGCAGAATCTAAAGAGGCAGAATCCAAAGCCAAAGAATCGCCAGAATCAGAATCCAAAGAATCGCCAGAATCCAAAGCCACATCACAAACAGCGCGCAAATCTTGCATAAATTATTGCCCTTTTTTAGATTCTACTAAATCGCTAGATTTTGCAGAAATGCTATGCCTATCAAGCAGCGAGATGATGCGCTTTAGCAGCCCTTGCGTATCTAGCCCCATAGCGCGCTCGATGCTCGCCACATCGCCATGTGGCACAAACGCATCCTCTATCTCTAGGCTATAGCTAGGCTTGGCGATCCCCCGCTCACTCATGAGACCCAAAATCGCATGCCCCACGCCGCCTTCTTTGTAGCTATCGCTAAACACAAAGCTAATGCTATGCGCGCGAAGAGCGGATTCTAGCGCGTTTGGCAAAGGCTTGCAAAAGCGCAAATCTAAAAGTGTCGGCGCAAAGCCCAGTCTTTTTAGCTCTGCATTTACCAAATGCGCGCGCCCCACGCCATTGCCATAGCCGATGAGTAGTATCTCGCGCCCAGATTCTAGCACCTCGCACTCTCCTAGCGCAAACTCGCTCGCCTCATACACGCCCTCATCCAGGCAAAATAGCCCACGCGGGTAGCGATACGCACAAGGCGCGCTATCAAATTTATGCGCGAAGCGTATCGCCTTTTCTAGCGTGGCATTATCACGCGGAGCAAACAGCACAAATCCCGGGATCATCTGCAAATACGCGATGTCAAAAAGCCCTTGATGCGTCTCGCCATCTTCGCCCACGATCCCCGCTCTATCGATGCTAAAGCGCACCGGTAGGCGCATAATAGCCACATCATGGATGATCTGATCAAATGCGCGCTGCAAAAATGTCGAGTAAATGCTGACAAATGGGATGAAGCCCTCTTTTGCCATCGCTGCCATAGAAGTCACGCAATGCTGCTCGGCAATCCCAACATCCCAGAATCTATCTGGATACAAATCAATAAGCTTGCCAAGCCCCACGCCACCGGGCATCGCAGCGGTGATACCAACGATTTTGGGATCATTTTCAGCAAGATTTTGCAAAGTGTCAGCATATATTTGCGTGGGGGCTGGCGTGGTGCTGGGCGCTTTTAGCGCGATGCCGGTTTCTAGGTCAAATGGACTCACGCCATGCCATTTTTCATAAGGACCTTCGGCGATTTTGTAGCCTTTGCCCTTGGTGGTTTGCGTATGCACGATGATGGGGCGCTCCATCTCGCGCGCGCGCTTGAAGCAAAAAATAAGCTCCTCTAGACTATGCCCATCCACAGGACCCATATAGTCGATACCCATTTCTTCAAACAAGATTCCGGGTGTGATAAGCTTTAGCGATTCTTCAAAGCGTTTGGCGATATAAGTCGCAGAATCTGGCATTTTCCCAAGCCAGCGCTTAGTGAAGTTGCGGATGGATTGATACATGGGGTGAGAGATGATTTGTGAGAGATGCTTGCTTATCGCGCCGATTGGCTTTGCGATACTCATTTCATTATCATTCAAAATTATAAGCATTGGATATTTGCGATCGCCTAGCTCATTTAGCGCCTCATACACAAGCCCCGCACTCATACTGCCATCGCCGATAAGCACGATAGGCATACCATTTTCACCCCTTAGCTTGATAGCTTTTGCAGCACCCACGCCAAGCGATATAGAAGTGGAGCTATGCCCCGCGATGAAATAATCCGCATCCGACTCGCTAGGCTTGCAGAATCCGCTTATCCCGCCAAACTTTCGCAAACTCGCAAAATCATCATAGCGCCCGGTTAGGAGTTTGTGCGCGTAGGCTTGGTGCGAGACATCAAAGATAAAGGGATTTGTATGATAATCAAACACATAATGCATCGCAACGATTAGCTCTACTGCGCCAAGCGTGGAGCTAAGATGCCCGCCATTGCTGCTTACCACCTCTAGAATCCGCGCGCGAATCTGCGCGCATAGCGATTCTAGCTCGGCAATATCCATTTCAGCGATAGGCTTTTGCGGGAACATCTAGCACCTTAGTCCAAAAGATTGTCTAAAACGCTTTGCTTTAGGGTTTTGTAGCGGTTTGATATGCTGCCATCGATGATCCCCCCACCATTGGCGATGATGACGCCACCCTTTGTCACTGCGCTATCGGCTTCTATTTTGATTTTGGGATAGTCTTTGAGCGCTTCTTGCACGCTTGGATAGTCTAGGTTATTTACGCGCAAATGCACATCGGTGTGATCAGCGATAGAGCCTAGTAGTTCTTTAGCAAGTGCGGTAGCGATAGCAGCGCTGTCTTTTTCGACTTCTTTGGCGATGACTTCGCGCGCGATATCTACAGCAATAGCGCTTAGCTCTTTTTCTAGCTCGCGCAGATGTGTTTCAGAATCTTTCATCACTTTGCCTAGATTTATCGCAGAATCTATGAGCGCGGTTTTTTCTTTTTGCACATCAGATTCTAGCGCGGCGCGCGTTTTCTCCTCGCCCTCTCGCAAGCCATCTTTATATGCGTCATTGCGCGCGGTGTTTATGCGCTCTTCCATTTCTAGCTGCTGCTTTTCAAACTGGATTTGTAGCTTTGCTAGCGAGCTAGAGAGTTCGTCTGTTTTTTGCAAAAGCTTTTCGATAAGCTCTTTTTCTATGGTGTCATTTGCGCTGATGCCAGCATTTAGCGTGCCAGCGCCTAGCGCGCTATTATCGCTTATTGGCATATCGATTTTGGATTCTGCGGGCGCAGAATCTTTGGGCGCGCCTTTTGCATCGCTGCTATCAGCGACTATGGGGCGGAATTCATATTTGCTGATTCTGTGTTTTTCTATGCTGCTTCTGGCGATTAGATTATCTTCATCAAAATTACTCAACGACATCCTCCTCTTCGCCAACTTGGATTAGTCCTTGTTCTGAAAGCGTTTGCACGGCTTCTACGATTTTGCGCTGGGCGGCTTCGACATCGCGCATACGCACAGCGCCCAAAAACTGCATTTCCTCGATAAACTGCTCGCTAGCACGAGTAGACATCTGGTCTAGGAATTTTTGCTTCAATGAGTCATTTGCCGCTTTTAGCGCCATAGTGAGATCTTTTTTGTCAGCGACTTTGAGAATCTCGCGAATCGCGTTTTTATCAAGATTGACAATATCTTCAAAGGTAAACATCATCTCTTTGATTTCATTAGCCAGCTGCTCATCGATTTGCTCGATATAAGAAAGCGTGGATTTGGCAGCCTTTTGTCCCAAGCGGTTAAACATTTCAGCAACTGCGCGCGGTCCGCCCACCTCGACTTTGTAGCTGGTGAGTGATTCTAGTTTGTTTTCTAGCACGGTTGAGACGCGTTTTACCACATTTGGCGAGATGTCGCCCAAGTTTGCCATACGAATCGCTATCTCTGCGCGCATATTATCATCGCTAAAATGCCCCAGCGTCTCTGCCGCGCTGCTCGCATCCATATGCGCTAGAATCAAAGCGATAGTTTGTGGGTGCTCATTGACGATAAAGTCTGCAAGCTGCTGTGGGCGGATTTTGGAAAGATAGGCAAAGTTTTTGGCAGATTGCATAGTTTTCGCAAGCTTATCCAGAATCCGCTTCGCCTCTTCTGGTCCAAGTGCTTTGGTAAGCAAATCTCTCGCATAATCAAGACCGCCGCTATTGATGTATTGGTTTGATTGCAGTATGGCGTAGAATTCCTCTAGCACTGCCCCACCGATAGCCTTGTCTGTGCCTTTTAGCTGCATGATTTGTTTGGATATTTCTGTGATGCCTTCTATATCTAGATTTTTGAAAATCTCGCTAGTTAGCTCCTCGCCCACTTGGATAAGCAAAATAGCGATTTTCTCTGACATAGAGAGTTCATCATATTGTGCGCGCTGGCGTTGATTTAGTTGTAAGCTCATGCTCTCTCCTAGCTAGATTTTTCTATACCGATTTCATCATGGATGAGTTTTTGGAAAAGCGAGGCGATTTCTTCTGGTTTTTCTTGCATTACTGCTTTGATTTTTTCTAGCAACACTTCGTATTTAACCTCATCCTCGCTAAATCCACCGCCACTGATGCCAAGCTGCTCTTCCACGCGCTTACGCAACTCGCCAAATCTAGAATTCGCCCCATCATCTTCATCATCGATTTCAAAGAGTGACTCGACTTTGTCTTCATCTGCATCTTGCACTTCAAGCATACGCTCTGCAAATGGTGCGATGATTTTTTTGTAAAAGATAAATATGACTAGCGCGATTAGCACATATTTCAGCAATGGCACATATTGCATCATAAAATGCGTGGCTTTTTCGACAAAAGTCTGCGGTGCTTTGACTTGCTCGGATTTTGAAAAATCCCAGTCTGATACCGTCACAGAATCCCCGCGCGACTCATCAAATCCTATCGCATTTTTTACTAGATTCTCTAGCTTTGTTATCTCTTCTGGCGTGAAAGGCACATATTCTAGCACCTCTTGCCCATCATCTCTAGTGACTACTCTATGCTCGCCATTTACTAGCACAGAAGCGGTTAGGCGCATAGGCTTGCCTACATCAAAGATGGTTTTGGTGGTTTCATTGCCTATTTCATTATTTACGACACTTTCTGTTTCACGCTCATGTATCATATTGCCTTCAGAATCTAGATTCTGCGTAGGTCCTACATTGCTAATCGCGCCCGGGATTCCGCCCACTCGCTGATCTGGTGGCCCATTTTTTTCTTTTTCATAGTCTCGTTGTGATCTAGGTAGCACTTGTGAAGGGTCAAAAGTTTGCTTTACTGATTCTTTTTTGCTGAAGTCATATTGCATATTTACGATAGCTACGACTTTGTTTGACCCACCAGCGCGAGGGGTCAGCAAGCGCACGATAGCATCGGCTTTTTTCTGCTCTTCTTTATGCACGAATGCTTGGCGCTGCTTTAGCACTTCATTTGCGCCCACAAGATCATTTTCTTCGCCCAAAGGCATACCATTGCCATCGACTATTTTTACATTATCTGGAGTGAGGCGCGGGATAGCGGCAGAGACTAGGTTTTTTATCCCAGTGATTTGAAATGATGAGAGCACACTGCCGGGCTTTAGCTGCACCATCACCGCTGCGGTAGGTGGCACGCTAGTAGAGACAAAAAGGCTTTCTTTTGGGTTTGCGATTTGTATGTTTGCTTTATAGATTGGCTCTAGCGCTTCTATCGTGCGCGTGAGCTCGCCCTCTGTCGCGCGCAAAAACTTCACTTGCTGGGTGAAATCCGTCTCTGCGATATTATTCACATCAAAAAGCTCAAAGCCTACTTTTGAGGTTTTGGGGATGCCTTGTGCGGCAAGGGCGATGCGCTCTTCTGGCACTCTATCAGCGGGGATTTCGATGACATTGTCGCGCTGGATTCTATAAGGGATTTGGTTGGCTTTGAGATATTCTACTACGAGCGCGCTATCGCTAGAATCCATGCCATCAAAGAGCACGCCATAAGAGCTTTGCACTTGTTTATTAGAAAATGCCAGCAAAAACACAAAAAACGCAATGATAATGACAACAGTCGCCGTGATGACAATCTTTTGCTTGCCTGTTAGCTTGTTGTAGATTTTGGTGATATGCTCAAAAATCGTTTTGGTATCCACTAATTTTATCCCCTAGTTTTTATGTTTGGCTTTGGCATGATGCTTAAACTTGCTTGTAATCTCTTTGTCATTGCCGCTTAAATCTCGCTTCCAAAAATAGATTCTAGCAAGCCCAAAACCCTCGTATTTTGCGCCTCTGTGCCGATAGTGATACGCATCGCATTCATTTTGTATGAAGCAAGATTGCGGATGATGACGCCTTGTCGCAAAAGCTTATCACAAACCGCGCTAGAATCCAACAATTCTGCCACTTTTTTTGATGTATTTTTGGCGTCTTGTATATTTTTTGGCGTATTTTCTGTGCTCTCATCCAGCACCAAAGTGATGAAATTGGTAAAAGAAGGGATGTAGGCTATATTTTTAGATTCTGCAAATTGCTCGTATCGGCGCATTTGGATGAAGTTTTGCTCTATCGTGTGGCGGACAAACTCCATATCTTCAAGTGCTGCGCACGCCGCAGCTAGGCTTAGTGTCGTGATATTAAAAGGTGCGCGGAGTTTATAAAGCGCGCTTATGATTTCCTCGCTCCCAAACCCATAGCCCACGCGCATACCGCCTAGCCCATACGCCTTAGAAAAAGTGCCAAGATAGGCGACATTTTTAAACCTAGTGATGACATCTTTTGGCTCTATGTATCTAGCGCTATCTTTAAACGCGGCAAACTCCTGATACGTGCCATCTATCACCACTAGCGTCTCTCCGCCGCTTTCTTTCTCCACATATTCCAAAAAGCTATACACCTCATCGCGTTTTAGGCATTCGCCTAGCGGGTTGTTTGGCACGCAGAGAAAAATAATGCTTGGCTTGTGCTCTTTAAAGCATGCCAAAAATTCCTCGATTTTGTGGTCGTTGCTAGGCGTGCGGATGATTTTCGCGCCCACTTGTTTAGCATAAATCTCATACATCGCAAATGTCACGCCCGCCATCAAAACAGCGCTAGACGCATTTGCTTTGGCATGGATGCAAAGCTCGATAATCTGATCGCTCCCAGAGCCGATGATACACTGCTTTTGTGGCACGCCAAAATGCTTCTCTAGCCCAGCTTTCAAAGCAAACATAGAATCATCTGGATAAAGCGCTGCTTTGTGCGCGTTTGCCTTGATAGATTCTACCACGCGCGGCGAGGTGCCATAGGGATTTTCATTGCTAGCTAGCTTAATAACATCGCTTTCTTTTAGCCCAAACTTTCGCACCACTTCTTCTATAGGCTTGCCCGCCTCATAAGTTGCGATATTTTGAAGCTCTTTGTTAAACTGCATTTTGCCTTTCCTTTAAAATATGTGTTTGAAAATATGTGTTTGAAATTTTTGGCTTTTGGATTCTGTCAAAATTTTGAAAAACTCAAAAGCTTGAAAAATCAAAAGCCCAAAAATTAAAATCTAAAAAACCAAAAGTTTGGCAGAATCTAGATTCTGCTTTGTTTTGGGTTTGTTTGCGCTTGTTTGTGCTTGTTTGGATTCTCCACAAAATTATTTACACACTATCGATATGCGCGCGCTATGGCTTATCCTCGTGCTCGTGTTTGGCGGTAGCTGGACTTTGGTATAAGAGCTATTGAAAAGCCTAGAGTTTGGTATGATATTTGTCGGATTTGTCTGCATCGCATCCTCGCGTATAAAGCTATCTAGGCTATTTTCCGCCATGGTGTTGAGCCAGCATTTTTTGTTGGAGCGTTTTTTATACTGCTCCACCGCAGAATCCGCTTGAGAGAAAAGCGCATCGCGCATGCTTTGCAGCGCCTCTTGCTTTTGTTCAAAAGAGATGATTGGCTGCAAAGATGAAAGGGCAAGCTTTGCTATATCGCTTTTTAGCGCGATATAGTCGAGATCTTTTAGCAGCTCATTATACTGCTCGATATTTGCCTCATTTATCGTGCATCGAAAAGCGCCTTTGATGACGATGATGCCCTCATTTGCTAGACTTCCATTTGATAGATTCCTGCTTGCTAGATTTTCATTTGCCAGATTCCCATTTGATAGATTCCCATTTGGCAAATTTGCGCCATTCTTTGGCATCTCTATCAGCGACAGCCCGCCATCAGCGCAGAGTAGCCCGCTTTTTTCATCTTTGTCACTCGCCTTTGCCACGCGCTCGGCGATGCTAGCTATCATAGATTCTAGGATTTTTTTGTCATTGACGCTTTGCGCGGAGATGTCTTTTTCTAGCATCACTGATACGAGGCTAGAATACTGCTTATAAGGCACAATCGTGCTTGTATCAACCGCCAGCTCATAATATGAGGGATTTTTGCCAAGCAAATCATGCACATCCGCAGCAAAGCGCATAAACACCGCGCCTCCCGCAAACACAAGAAGTGTCACCACGCATACAGCCAAATATTTAAGCGATCGCATATTTCATCCTTACCTAATTTTGCGCGCATTATAGCATTACTCAAACTTAATCAAAGCTAAACCCTAACAATTTTTGCAATTTTGCCGATATGGCGCGCGTGATTTTGGCGCGGATTTTGCTATTTTGGCGCTGATTGTGAGATTTGCGCTTTTGGATTCTGTGGATTCTGTGGATTCTGTGGATTCTGTGGATTCTGTGGATTCTGTGGATTCTGTGGATTCTGGCGCGGATTTTGCGATATGTTCTTATGATGCAAGCAAGATGCAAAATTTTCAAAATATTATCTTTTTTTGTTATAATGCTACGCTTATTCTAGCGCGATTTATCGGAGACAAGCGGGCATCGACGCTTCGCACGACGCATCACGCAAACGCACGCACAAAGGAAGATAATGAAAAGCTCACGCAAACATGCCAAGCACAAAAAGCATAGCGGCATCCCCAAAAAACAGCTAAAACAGCTGCTAAAAACACTGCCAAACATCAGCGAAACGCAGCTGCAAAAAATCCGCCCCCATGTCGCCCCGCAGACATACAAGCGGCTAAAAAAGCTCTCTGGCTTTATCAGCCAAGACATCATCAATGATTTGCGTAAAGAAGCCGGCTCGCTGGTGCAGATGGCAAGCGAGCTTACGAGTGAAATCAGCAATGAAATCAGCCAAGATGTCATCGATGATCTCAAAAAAGACATGGGCTCATTCGCGCAAATGGCGGGCGAGCTGGCGATGGATAGCGATATAAGGTTTAGCGATCTAGAAGAGGATAAAGGCGGCAAATCTTAGGCGTTTTTTAGCGTTTTTAGCCTCATTTGGCTTTGGCCTCGCTTTGATTTGGTTTTTACTTATTTTGAGGTTGTTTTTGTTTTTGGTTATTTTGTGTAGTTTTGGTTATTTTGATTTTTGGCGCGCCCAAAGATTTAAAGATTTATGCGCCAAGATTTAAAGGCAGGCGCTAGATTCTAGCAAATCCCGCGCTAGAATCTAAAGCTGGCGCGGGGCAAAGCTGACGCTGGGCAAATTAGAATCTAGCGGCAAATCTAGCGGATTTGGCGCATAAATCCCGCGCTAGATTTTAGGATTTGCGCGGCTTTGGTATTCTAGCATTTTGCTATCAGGCGCAAAGCTAGCGCGGATTAGCCAAAGGATTTTGCGATTTGGATTCCGCGATTTTTGGATTTTTGTGATTGTTTAGATTTTGCGATTTAGATTCTGCGATTTGCAAAAATAGAGAATCCAAAATCCGCATTTTTAGGGCATTTATATTTCTTAGATTCTAGGCATTGTTATGAATAAACTTCCCAATATTCTAACCATCAGCAGGATAATCCTAGCGATTTTGCTGCTTGTGTTTTTGCTGCATAGCGAGCTGTTTTTGCCTGCGTGGGTGCATCCTAGCTGGGTGAATTATTTTGCTTGTCTGATTTTTTGTATCGCGTCTTTGACGGATTTTTTCGATGGCTACATCGCGCGCAATTTTGGCGTAGAATCCGTGTTTGGCGAGGTGTTTGACCCGCTGGCGGACAAAATGCTAATCCTTAGCGCATTTATCGGGCTTTTGCTTGTGGGTAGGGCGAATGCGTGGGCGGTGTTTATCATCCTTAGCCGCGAGTTTTTTATCACCGGGCTTCGCGTCGTCGTGGCTAGCTCTGGCAAATCGATCGCCGCAAGCTATCTTGGCAAATACAAAACCGGCGTGCAAATCGCTGCTATCGCGTTTTTGCTGGCGGATTTTTTCCCGGGCGGGACATTTTTGCTATGGGCGGCGACTTTTATCACGCTTTATTCTGGCGTGGATTACAGCTTGAAATATTATAAAAGTCTGCGCTAATGGGAATTTTTGAAGCATTTTTGGCGCTTTGCTTTTTGATATTTTTTCATGAGCTGGGGCATTTTTGCGCGGCGCGGGCGTTTGGCGTGCGCGTGGAAGTTTTTAGCATCGGCTTTGGCTACAAGATTTTCAAAAAAACTATCGGCGACACGCAATACGCCATCTCGCTAATCCCCCTTGGCGGCTATGTTAAGCTAAAAGGGCAGAGCGACATAAACCCGCTAGAATCCGACAACGCGCCCGATAGCTACACCTCCAAAAGCCCGCTTGCAAAAATCATCATTTTGCTAGCTGGCGTGGCGTTTAACTTTTTGCTCGCGTTTTTGCTGTATTTTGTCGTGGGGCTTGCTGGGGCAAAGACGCTTTTGCCAGTTATCGGCGAAGTCGCGCCAAACAGCCCCGCACAAAAAGCTGGCGTGCTCGCGGGCGATGTTGTTTTGGCGGTGGATAATGCGCCGATAAAAACATGGGATAAGCTAAGCCAAATCATCGCGGATTCTGCGCCACAAACCACCGCGCCAAAAAGCAAGGCTAGCGATAATGATATCGCGGGCGCGCGAGAATCTGGCATGCCAGAATTTAAAGCGATAGATTCTGCTTTGCTAGATTCTGCTACTCAAGCGCCAAAAACCATAACGCTAACCATAAAGCGCGCAAATAGCGCAAACCACGCAAGCACTACAAACCCAGATTCTGCAAACTCCACAAGCCACGCAGAATCTAAAATTGCAGAATCTAGTTTGGCAGAATCCAGCAATTTAGATTCTGCTAAAACCACAAATCCCGCCACCGCGCGCACAACCCAAACCACCCAAGCCCAAACCACCCCCACCACACAGGCCACACAAACCCCAGCCGCCCCCGCCGATTACACCATTTTGCACCTCACTATCACGCCCGAGATTTCCACCTCGCAAAACATTTTTGGCGAGCAGATTTATCGCGCGATGATTGGTATCAAGGCAAAAGGCGAGGTAGGCACGCTAGAGCTTGGCGCGCTAGAGTCGCTAAAATGGGCGCTTGATGAGTCGCTAGATTCTGCGAAACTCATCTATCAAGGCGTGGAACAACTCATCCTTGGCATCGTGCCGCTCGATCAGATAGGTGGCGTGGTGGGGATTGTCGATGTGATGTCAGACATTGCGCCAAACAGCGACAAAAGCTCAAGTGATCTCATCTCATTTCTCATGCTTCTAGCACTAATCTCTGTAAATCTAGGCGTGCTAAACCTCCTGCCTATCCCAGCGCTTGATGGTGGGCAGATACTTTTCGTGCTGTATGAAGCGGTGTTTAGGAGACCCATAAATGAGCGCGTGGCGTATGGGCTAAGCCTTTTTGGATTCTCGCTTTTGATAGCGCTCATGCTGCTTGGCATCCACAATGACATCCTGCGTATCATCGCTAGGAGCGCGCCATGAAGCCACCAAATGCGAGTGCGCTAAACACTAGGAGCATGCTATGAAACCACTAAGCGTAAGCGCGCTAAACACGCAGATAAAAGCGCTCATGGAGGCGAGCTTTGTCGAGGTGTGCGTGGAGGGCGAGATAAGCAATTTTACGCATCATCAAGCCAGCGGGCATTTGTATTTTAGTCTCAAAGATGCCGATAGCACGATTCGCTGCGTGATGTTTAAGGGCAATGCGCGGCGGCTGGATTTTGCGCCCAAAAATGGCATGCAAGTGCAAGTGAGCGGCGCGCTTAGCGTGTATGCGCCGCGCGGCGAGTATCAGATAATGTGCCAGAGCATGAGTCAAGGCGGGCAGGGCGCGCTTATGGAGCGCTTTGATGAGCTAAAAAAGCGCCTAGATTCCAAAGGCTATTTTTCACAAGAGCGCAAAAAGCCACTTCCCAAATTCCCGCGCAAAATCGCACTTCTCACTTCACTCACAGGCGCTGCGCTGCAAGATATGCGCCGCGTGGCTGGTGCGCGTTGGAATCTAACTAAGCTTATAGCGATTGATACGCTCGTGCAGGGCGAGCAGGCAAAGCATGCCATCGCGCGCAATATCGCGTATGCGGATAGCTTTTTTGGCAGTGATGAGGCGTTTGACATCATCGTCATCGGCAGGGGCGGGGGGAGCATGGAGGATCTCTGGGCGTTTAATGAAGAGTGCGTGGCGGATGCGATATTTCACGCGCGCACGCCTATCATCTCGGCAGTAGGGCATGAGGTGGATTTTGTGATAAGCGATTTTGTCGCGGATATGCGCGCGCCCACGCCTTCGGCTTGCATGGAGATGATTTTGCCAGATTCTAAAGAGTGGCTTTTGAAAATCGATGAGTCGCTGGTCGAGTTTGACAGGGCTTTTGCGCGCGTGATGAGTAGGGCGAGTGCGGAGGTGGAGAATCTATCGAGGCTTTATCAAAGCATCAGCTATAGTGCGAGGCTAAAGACTTCTAGCGAGCAAATCGCGCAGTATAGGGAGCTGCTGGATTCTAGCTTTTATAATGCGTGGGCGCGCAAAAAAGAGGCGTGCGATATGATGCGCGCGCGCTTGAGTTTAGATGCGAGTCTGCGCGCTAGAGCGCTCACGCTGCACGCACTTAGCCAAGAGCTAGCCGCGCTAAATCCCTCGCGCAATATCCAAAATGGCTACGCGCAGATTCTCTATAATGGTAAGCCCACGCCGCTAAATGCGCTGCCAAAAGACGCGGAGTTTGAGCTATGCGATGGCAAAAGCGAGGCGAGGGCGAAGTTGTTGTAGTTTGTGGAATTTTCTAAGATTCTAAGATTCTAAGATTCTAAGATTCTAAGATTCTAAGATTCTAAGATTCTAAGATTCTAAGATTCTAAGATTCTAAGATTCTAAGATTCTGGCGCGCTTGGCGGGCTTTGGTTATATGTTTGGTGGTTTTTGGCAGAATCTAAACGCGCATATTTTTCTTTCTTCTTATCTTTTCTCTCGCCCTTTTTTTATTTTCTTGCCTACCCTTTTTTCTTTGTCATTTTTCTTGCCCTTGCCCTCTTTTTCTTGTTTTTCCCCCTTTTCTCCCCATTTTTTCTTGCGCCCTCTTTTTTATCTTTCGCGCAAATCATAATCCTATGATAATTTTGCGTGCGTAAATTGGGCTATAATGCGCGCGAGTTTTGGAGCATTTGCCTCGTGCAAAATATGCCAAATTTTGCTAAATCTAAAGCGCAAAAGCAAATAGCCAAAATTACGCTAAATTTACACCAAATCATAAAGGATTCTTAATGCAATACACCGCGCACAAGCCTTTGGAGGTGATCTCTTGGAATGCAAGCAGTGAGGCGTTTGCCAGCCAAAAGGTGCAGATACAAGAGCTCGCGCAAAACGCCGCGTCCAAAGAGATACAAATCATCATGCCAAAAGATGCGCTTATGAAAGAGCACAAGGCGCCATTTGCGATAAGCGTGCAGGTGCTTAGCGGGCGGATATGGTTTGAAGTGGGCGGGGAGCGCGTGGAGATGGGCGCGCTTGATATGGTGTGCTTGGATGCTAATGTGGCGCATTCTTTGGGAGGGCTGGCGGATTCTATCCTGCGCCTAAGCCTCGCCAAAGCCGATGACACCAAGCGCATAAACGCAGTGCTTGGGAAATAACACATTTGGCAGATATTTTAGACTGGTATTTGGCGCTATGAGATAAAAAAGCGAAGCGTGGATTCTGGCGATTAAAACCTAAGCAAAAATAAAAAAATATGCTAAAATCCCAAGCTAAATCCAAAAAAGAGGTGAAAAATGCAGCAAGCACAAATACATGAGCTTTATGATGATGAGTTTTATAAAGGGCAGGCAAGCAGTTCTT
>NZ_MLQN01000016.1 GCF_001854545.1 Helicobacter sp. CLO-3 | reverse complement strand
CCCTATATATGGGGATTTTAGAGATTTTCATTTTGAGAAAAAGCATTCTATGGACTTTGGTGGTTATCACCTAAACAGCGAAGGCGCAAAACTCCGCACGCAAAACTTTGTCAAAATGCTAAAAGAGATGGAGGATAGTGGGATTATAAAGATTGGGGAGTAAAAAATAAAGCCAATTAATAATTTTAAAGATAATAAACACTGCTTATGTCTAGTGTAATATACACAAAAATACAGACAGACAAATGTTTTATAAAACACAAAAAGACATATCCACAGCCCGCGCCAAAGCACGAGGCTGCTTGCCTCATAAGGCTATTTATTTAGCATATCACCCACGACGATGCTATTTGCCTCTTCCATGCGTTGCAAATGCTCCCAGCGTTCATTCACTTCTTTTTGGAATTTTTCGATGATGTGCTCATTTTCTGGCTTAAAGAGATGTTTAAATCGACCTTGAGCGCCCAGATAGTCGCGCACTGGCACGATATTTTTGGGGCGGTAGGTGATATGCACTTCTTTACCATTGATGATTTCAAATAGCGGGAATGCAAGGCTATCCACCGCCAAATCAGACACATCTATCGTTTTGTTGGATTCAAATCGCCACTCTGTGGTGCAGGCACTCATCGCGTTGATAAAGGTAGGTCCTTCGGTGTCGATGGCTTGCTTTATCTTTTTATTCATATCTTTCCATTTGTTGGGCGCGACTTGCGCGACATAGGGGCTACCATGCGCTGCCATGACAAAAAGGATGTCTTTTTTGCGCTCTTTTTTGCCATAGCTTACGCTTCCTGCTGGCGTAGTGGTGGTGCTAGAGCCGATAGGCGTGGAGCTGGAGCGCTGCCCGCCGGTGTTGGCATACACTTCATTATCAAGACAAATATAAGTCATATCATGCCCGCGCTCAAAGCAGCCGCTGATAAACTGGAATCCAATATCATAAGTGCTACCATCGCCGCCAAATGCGACAAATTTTGGCTTCTCACCTTGGAATCTGCCCTTTTTGGCTAGTGCTTTATACATAGTCTCTGCACCCGCCGCAGCAGTCGAGCCATTTTCAAACCCGATGTGAATCCAAGGCACATCCCAGCTAGTATGCGGATACACCGCGGTAGATACCTCAAGGCAGCCCGTGGAATTGCCTATCACGATAGGGCCTTCTACAGCGTTTAGCACTTCGCGGATGATGATACCATGCGCACATCCGGGGCATAAAATATGCGAACCCTCGAATTTCTCCGCTGCTTTGGAAAATTGTTTTAGATTTTTGACTTCTCTTACCATAGCTTTCTCCTTATTTTGCGTCTTTATTGCGATTGGTGTATCAAAGCCTCTTAGCAAAAGCTAAGCTTAGGACCGCGCAAGCCAATAAATTGCTGTGTGGCATGCGTCAATTTGCCAGCTTTGGCATCTTCTGCGAGCTCTTTGTAGATATTGCCTAGCTCTACTTGCGTCATATCGCGCTCGCCAAGCCCATAGATGTAGTTGGCAAGCACAGGGCGAGATGAAGCGCCCGGCACTTGATAAAGCGCGGCAGCTACTTCGTTAAACAGCGCGCCCATAGCGCCCGCTGGCAGTGATTTATCCATGATGCCTACGGCTTTGGTGTTTTTGAGTGCTTCGCCGATGAGCTGATATGGGAATGGGCGGAATACTTTCATGCTAACCACGCCCGCTTTTATACCATTTTTGCGCGCGGTGGCGGCGGCTACGCGAGCGGATTCTACGGTGGTGCCAAGTGCGACTATCGCCACTTCTGCATCTTCCATGTCATAGGTTTCTACGATTTTATGCTCGCGATTTGTGAGCGATTTAAACTCTTTGAAAATCTCATCGATGACTTTGTCTGCGTGCATGATAGCATTGTGCTGCTGTGCTTTGTGCTCATAGTGCCACTCTTCCTCTGCCTGCGCGCCATAGGTGGCTGGATGCTCAAAATCAAAGAGTGGGTTTTTGCTCTTATATTCGCCGATAAATTTATATGCCGCTTCATCGCTTAGCGGGCGGACATTTTGCGCGGTGTGGGAGCATAGGAAGCCATCTTGATTTACGATGACAGGAAGTCTTACGCGCATATCTTCAGCGACTTTGAAAGCGATGAGATTGAGATCGTAGGCATCTTGTGGATTGTAAGCGCAGAGATTTATCCAGCCAGCATCGCGCCCTAGATACATATCAGAGTGATCGCCATGGATGTTTAGCGGGCTTGCAAGCGCGCGATTCACGAGGTTTAGCACGATTGGCAAGCGCATACCAGATGCTTGATAAAGCACTTCTACCATGAGCGCAAAGCCTTGCGAACTCGTAGCAGTCGCGACTCTCCCGCCAGCTGCCGCTGCGCCCACGCACGCGCTCATCGCGGCATGTTCGGATTCTACGAGCAAAAACTCGCCATCGATATAGCCATTACTCATAAATGTCCCATAGTTTTGCACGATAGGCGTAGAAGGTGTGATAGGATATGCGGCTACCACATCGATTTGGGCTTGGCGCATCGCTTGGCATGCTGCTAGATTCCCATCCCATACTACGATTTTGTCTAGTTCCATAGTTTTTGGCATAGCTTACTCCTCTCTCTTTTTCTTATCTTCTTTGGTAGGCCAGTTGCTGATGGCCTCTTCGTTTGCTTCGTGGTTGTTAAACATAAGCAAGGATTTTGGGTTGGTAGGGCATACATCCACGCACACGCCACAGCCTTTGCAATGCACATAATCCACGCCGCTAAGCTTATCATCGCGCGCCAAAATCGCGCCATCTGGGCAATACACCCAGCAGTTAAAGCAGTTTATGCAAAGCGAGCTATTATGCACAGGCTTATCAATGCGCCAGTGCGCCACGCTTGTGCCATAGGAGCTTTCTTTGGTGTAGCTTCGCTCATTGTTGTGCTGTCTTAGCGTCTCTAGCCCATCCTTTTCAAAAGGAAACAACACAGATCCAATCTCTAACTCTGTCCAGTCTTTCATCTCGCTCATAGATTCTCCTTTTTCTTTGGTTGCTCTTTAGTTGCTGTCTTTGGTCGTCGCGCTTTGGTTGTCGCAAGTTGCTATTGATTAGCGCCCTGCACTACTTGACACTATCATACGCGCGCTGTATCGCTTCCATATTCGCATCAATCACAGCTTGCGGAAGCTTCTTGCCAAGCACCTTTGTGAAAGCCTTTTTGAAATAATCTAGCTCCAAGATTCCAGATATTTTCACAAACGCCCCAAGCATCGGCGCATTTGGGATAGGCTTGCCAATCGTATCAAGCGCGATTTGGATGCAATCAAGCGTATAAAGCGTTTTTCCCTTTAGCTCTGGCTTTTTGGCGATAAGCTCTTCTTTGCTAAGGTGCGTGGTGATGATGTATTTGGTATCAGGCTTTTCATTCGCGCAGATATCAGTGATAAAGACGATGCCCGGGTCTATCACTAGCACAAAATCTGGCTCCATGTATTTCTCATGATTTAGGATAGGTTTGTCATCAATCCTATCATACGCACTCATCGCAGCACCGCGTTTGGCAGAGCCATATAGTGCAAATGCCTGCACTTCTTTGCCTGTGGTGGCGATAACATCAGCGAGACCTTTTGCCCCGGTAACCGCGCCTTGTCCGGCTCTAGAATGCCATCGTATTTCCAGCATGGATTCTCCTTGTCGTGTGTGGGTATTATTATGTAGGGTTAAATGAGATTTTACTATTTTTTATTAAAAGTAAGATAAAGCATAATTTCAAGATAGGAATTTTTCACACACTTGGCATAGTTTTGTGCAGAATCGTAACATAGCTAGCGAGAAATGTTACTTGTATAAATAAAGCAAGGTGCGAGCGATATTAAGTAAAAACGAATGAGAAAATAAAAATAGAGAGTGGCAAATATGGTAGCAAAATAAGGGGTAACAAAGTAAGGGGATAGCCAAAGTAAAAGGCGGCAAAATAATGGGGGGTGGGGGGCAGGTGCGCCCATTTCCTACACTCAAGCCCAAAGTCTTGACGGGCTGGTTCAAAAGAACATTTTACCTGCGGCGGATATTATAGCGTAAAATCCGCTCCGCATTTGCTGCAATAATTTGTCGCAACGATTTATCTTAAAAATAAGCAACATTTATAAATGTCGTATATACTCCACCGCTTCCAAGACATTATCAAACTCATACTCACCATACCCCTCAAGCTCCTTGCCAAAGCCATTTTTCACCCACACGCCATTTACGCCAGCATTTTTGGCGGCTTTCAAGTCATAAATCGTATCGCCTATCATATACACCTTGTCTTTTGGCGTGATTGGCATAGAATCTAGCGCCTTTAGTATCGGCTCTGCGTGCGGCTTTGGATGCGCGACATCCTCGCTTCCGATGATGATTTGGAAGTATTTTAGGATATTTAGCGATTGCAGAATCTGCTTGGAAAATGCGCCCATTTTTGTCGTCACAACGCCAAGATGCGCGAAACCTTTTGCCATCACCACCGCTTCTAGCGCACCCGGCATAAGCGCGGTTTTTTCTAGGCAGATTCTGCGATAGTAGTTTTTATACCGCGTGATGCGATGGGGCGCCTCCTCTTTGGAGTAGCCAAGGTGTGAAAACATATCAAGCAGCGGCAGCCCCACCAGCGGGAAAATCTGCTCTCTAGTGGGCGTGAAATCGCCCTCGCACGCGCGCACAAATCCCTCATAAATCCCCTCAAACGAATCCAAAAGCGTGCCATCCAAATCAAACAAAATCACTTTTTTCTCATGCTCTTTTTCGCCGGATTTTTGGGTTTGGTTTGGAGTTTGGTTTGGGGTTTGGCGCTGGTTTTTGTCAGAAGTTTGCTTGTGATTTTTGTCAGAAGCTTGGTTTTGGCTTTTGGCAGCGTTTGGGATGTCTAGGCGATTTTGACTAGAATCTACGCTTTTGGATTCTGCTTTTGCGGATTCTGCTATGCCAAAGTCTATTTTGCCAGAATCTGCATTTTTGGATTCTTGCGCGCTAGAATCTATTTTGCCAGAATCCACTTTTCTAGAATCCCCTTTTCTAGAATCCGCCTTGCCAGAATCCACCCCTTTAGAATTCACCCCGCTAGATTCTGCTTTGCCGCCACTTTTATCCGCGCTATTTCCGCGTATCAGATTCCACAGCTTTCCCATGCTTTGCCTTTCTCCATACTTCTTTGCCAGCGGCGATTTTGCCCGAAAATATGCCATATCGCACTTCATATATCATCACCGCGATCGTCACGATGAGCGCGCAGGCTTGCGCTAGCGGATAGCTACTCCAAGCGCCCATAGCGCCCCATTTCTCGCCCATAAAAGGAAGCAATATTGCCAAAAACAAAATCGCATGACACATCGTGATGATAAACGAGCTTTTGGTGCGCTGCACCGACTGCAAAAACACCGCGCACACGATATTCACGCCCAAAATCACATAACCTATATAATACACGCTCATCGCCTCGATAGACTCGCTCAAAAGCGCGCTGCCCTTGTCGCGCAAAAATAGCTCGACCAAATGCCTATCAAACGCGTAAAACACCGCATACAGCGCCACGCCAATCCCCACCACCATAAGTAGCGAAAAAAACAGAATCTGCCTTAGCCTAGCGAAATTCCCCGCGCCATAGTTGAAGCTAGCGATAGGCTGAAGGGCTTGCGAGACAGAGAGCAAAATCGTAAAAAACACGATGCCACAATACATCACGATGCTATAAATCTGCACGCCCTTATCGCCCACCACGCTTAGCAAAGTGGCGTTGAAAAGTAGCATAACGATTGAGGCGGAGAGCTCGGACACGCTCTCTGGCAAGCCAGTTTTGGCAGATGAAATGACAGCGGCGAGCGAGAATCTAGGGATAAAATACAGCTTCCCACGCCTACGCAAAAAATGCAAAAATAAAATAAAAAATGTGATAGCATGCGCACACAAAGTCGCAAGTGCGCTCCCATCGATACCCATATCTAGCACAAAGAGGAAAAAATAATTTAGTGCGATATTGCTAAGCGCGCCTATAAGCATAGCGATAGTTCCTAAAATAGGGCGTTTGTCATTGATGACAAAAATATCGCTCAATGGATGCAATAAAAAAAATGGCGTGCCTAAAAAAATAATAAATAAATATTCTTGTGCTAAAGCGCGGATTTCTTGGCTAGGTGACTTGCCCGCTATCAAAATATCCAAAATCTCATGCGTAAAAATCACGCCAATACCCAAAAACACGAGAGACATAGCCGCCACACAATAAAATACCGAGCTAAAAACAAGCCGCGCGCGATGGGCTTGATCTTTGCCAAGAAAATACGACACAAGCGCCGCCCCACCAAAAGCAAACAATAGTTCAAAAGCGATAAATGCCGGGAAAATCGCCCAGCAGATTCCAATCGCTGCCAAGCCGTTTTCGCCGATTTTTTTGCCTACAAAAATGCCATCAATCGTGGAATATGTGGAGAGGCATAGCATCGTGCAAAGCGCCGGAATAAAATAATAAAAAAATAATTTTGGTATAGAGTCTTTTTTTAAATCTATGGATGAGGATTTGAAGACCATTTACTGCCTTTTTATGGAGCTTGGATTTTGCTTTTTGGTGCTTTGTGTTTTTTATGTTTTTTAGGCGACTTTTTGTTTTTTTGTTTGTTTGTGGCTTGGTTTTTGTGCTTTGATTTTGCTTTTGATTTTTAAGCTTGGCAACGCAAAATCGCGTGATATTATAGCAAAAGCAGATAAATTATGATATGTCAAATGTGGGGCGACATTTGCAAACTAGAATCCAAAAGCGGATTCTGGTGCTTTGTGACATTTTGCTAGAGTTGCAAATCCAAAACACCAGAATCTAGAAGCCCAGAATCCAAACTTTTAGATTTTAGCTTTTTGAGCGCGCCACAAACTGCTTATATATTTTGGCGCGCTTGGCGTTTATTTTTGGCATTTGATAGAAAAATTTGCAATAAGTCTAGATTATGCTATAATACCGCGCTTTTGTGTCAAAAGGCTAGAATCAAGCGCGCTAGATTCTGACAAAGCCGCGATTCGCGCGACATAAGCCAAAAGCCAAATTTAGAGAGGTGTCCGAGTGGTTGAAGGAGCACGCCTGGAACGCGTGTAAGGTGCAAGCCTTCGAGGGTTCGAATCCCTTCCTCTCTGCCATTGTTTTTTACTTCCAAACCCTTAAATAATCCGCAAATTTCATCACGACAACATAAACTACAGCAAACGATGCCAAAACGACACAACTAAATCCTATCAAAAGCATAATATAATGAATAAAAAACGCGATTTGCAGAATCTAAACAAGAATAAAAGCGTAAAGTGTAAGTCAAAAAAGTGGCGGACAGAGAGGGATTTGAACCCTCGAGACCCGATTAGGATCTGCACCCTTAGCAGGGGTGTGGTTTCAGCCACTCACCCATCTGTCCAGCAAATAAAGGGGCTAATTTTAAACTATTTTTAATAAAACCTACCTTAATGCGCGCAACTACTGCTAAACATTAAGCTATCTAAAAATCACCTTGAAGCAGTATCAAAGCCCGCCGCGCTAGAATCCAAAAACACAAAAGCCAAACCCTAGCCACAGCAGAATCCAAAGCCCCCGGCCAAGCCACAAAAGCGCTCTGCCCTACCCCCTCACAGATTCTATCAGCCTAGCAAACTGCTCAAACACACAGCGCGACTCCTTAGGACCGGGGCTCGCCTCCGGGTGATGCTGCATCGAAAATATAGGTGCATTTTTGTATCGCACGCCCTCGATAGTGTTGTCAAAAAGATTTCTATGCGTGACCTCCGCGACCTGCTCGATAGATTCTGGCACGGAGTAGATGTGGTTTTGCGAGGTGATTTCCACCGCGTTATTTATGAGATCTTTTACCGGATGATTGCCGCCATGATGGCCAAATTTCAGCTTATGCGTCTCATATCCATGCGCTAGTGCCAGCAGCTGATGCCCTAGGCAGATGCCAAATATAGGGATTTTTTTATCGATAAGCAGCTTTATCTGTGCGATTTGCGCGCCCAGCATTTTGGGATCGCCCGGACCATTTGATAAAAACACACCATCTATCTCGCCACGCTCAAAGCGCGCGATAAGCTCGCCCGCATCAAACTCATAAGGCAGCACTTCAGCGCTTAGCCCAGCACTTAGCAGCTCATTTAGGATATTTCGCTTCGCGCCAAAGTCAATCACAGCGACTTTATACCGCGTCTTTGGCTCGCTATACTCCATACTTGCAAAATCAAACGCGCCGTGCTTATGCGTGTATTTTTGCTTTGTCGAGACGCTTTTTATATGGTTTTGCTGCTCGATTTTGGGCGAGGATTCTAGGATTTTTTTTAGCTCTGCTTTGTCGCTTATCTCGCTTGATGCCACCATCATCATAGCACCCTGCAAGCGTATCATTTTGACTAGCGCGCGAGAATCCACGCCACAGATTCCAAGCACATTGTGTTTGTCTAAAAATGCTTTCAAACTCTCTTGCGCGCGGAAGTTTGACGCGAAATCCTCATAGTGCCGCACCAGCACGCCAGAAGCAAAAACGCCGCGACTCTCGCAATCCTGCTCATTCGCCCCGACGATGCCAATCTCTGGCATGCTAAAAGTGATAAACTGCCCTGCGTAGCTAGGGTCTGTGATGATTTCTTGATATCCGCTAAGCGAGGTGTTAAACACGATTTCCCCCACCCGCGTCCCGCTCCCAGCAAAGCAACTCGCCTCAAAATACCAACCATTCGCGCAATAAATCCAAGCTGGCTTCATGCTCCATCCTTTTGCTTTTGGTTAAATCTCGCAGAATCTAAAATCCTAGAATCTTAAGAATCCAAGAATCTAAATTTCAGAATCCAAATTTCAAAAACTTAAAATCTCGCCGCGTGCAATGTGCGCCCAAATCTCGCCCGCGCCACGCGCCACTCGCGCAAAACAAGCCACTTACAGCGCCCCAGCACGCCCCCTAAAAACCTCCTACAAAAACCCCTTTTTGCGAAGCTCCTCTTCATAGAGTTTTTCATAGATTATTTCATACTCATCCGTGCCCGCGAGCAAGCGGCGTTTGTAGTTTTTTATCTTGTTGATGACATCCTCTTGTATCGCATCATGCAGCTTTGCAAAGCTATCGATGGATTTAAATATCACATTTTTCACCTGATTTTTATTCACGCTAAAATCAATATATTGCTTTTGCAAAAGTGTATCGAGAATCTTATGCGAAAGCGCGTTATATCGGTCATCCCAATACAGCAAAAACTTGCCCTCATCCGCGATTTGCCGCTTTATCATACCAAACAGCTTGCGCTCATCCACGCGCAAAAACTCCACATCCTGCTGGTTTTTTTCCAGCAATTCTTGCGCTTTTTGATCGATCGCAAGCTCCGCTTTGACATCTGCTTCTAGGATTTCTTGCGCGACTTTGGCGATGGATTCTAGCGGGACTTTGAGCGTGATGAGGCTAGAGCCGCGCAAATCAAGTGCTATTTTGTTGGCGATGTAGCCAATCTGATTGAGTCGTAATCGCATATTTTTGCCTTAAATAAAATGCGCGTATTGTAGCGTGTTTTACATAAATTTGGATTTAACAAGTTTTGCAAAAGTAGCTTTGAGTTCATGGCTATTTTTGACACCTAATTTAGATTATTTCATTGATATTGTCGACCAGAATCTACCAAAGATTCTGGTCGGTGTTGGTGTTTTGCGAGCTTGGTATTGGCGAGGTGGAGGTGTAGTAGTAGGTGTATTTATCGATAGTTTTTGCGCCTACACCTTCTGGCTGTGGGAATTTCCTGCGCTGGGCTGGGTCAAGCTTTAGCGCATTGCTTATAAACTCTGCAAACACCGGCGCAGTCACTAGCCCGCTGCTTCCGCTTTGCCCGATAGGCTGGCTATCATCGCGCCCATACCAGATGATAGCCTGAATATCCGGGCTAAATCCGCAAAACCAAAAATCGACATTGTTGTTTGTCGTGCCTGTTTTGCCAGCTATTTCGATGCCATTGACACGCGCGCGCCTGCCTGTGCCATTTGCCACCACTTCGCGTAGCACTGATACGCCCAGAAACGCTTGGGCGGCTGGGATTATGGATTCTGATTTGGTGTCGTAGGTGAAAACATTGCCATTGATGTCTATCACGCTGTCTATGAGGACTGGATCTACGCGCGTGCCATAGTTTGAAAACACCGAATACGCGCGCGCGGCGGATAGCGGCGTGACATTCATACTGCCGATGCCTATCGTTATATCTTTGCTGATATCGTTAAATCCAAAGTCTAGCAAGCCGCTATAAACATCTGTGAAGCCTACCAATTGCACGATATTTAGCGTGGCGAGGTTGCGCGAAAACATAAGCGCTTCTTGCAGCGTCATAAGCCCTCTAAATCCGCCATCCACATTGCCCGGGCGATAGTCGCCAAAATCGCGCGCCGCATCGGGAATCTGCGTAGCGGTGGAGTAGCCTTTATCAAGCGCGATTTGATAGATAAATGGCTTTATACTGCTGCCTATTTGGCGTTTGGCATCTACAGCGCGATTATATGGGCTTTTGTTATAATCCACGCCGCCTACGAGTGCCAGAATCTTCCCGCTTCGCGTGTCAGTGACTACCATAGCGCCATTAAGCGTGTCTGTTTTGCTAGCATCATCTTGCTGGATAGTAGCACTCTTGGATGTTTTTTGCAAGCGTTCTTGGATGCCATTGTAGCCATTGATGAGTGCTTGCTGGGCGGCTGCTTGATAATCTAGGTCGATATTTAGCTTGATAGTGTAGCCGCCGGTTTTTATATCTGGTATGGAGCTAAGCTGACGCAGGGCAAAATCTGTGACATAAGGCGCTACATTTTGCGTCAAGGTTTGGTTATACACGATAGGGACTTCGGCTAGCGAGGCATCGCGATATTCTTTGGAAATCCAGCCTAGATCATACATCCTGCGGATGATGTCATTTGCCCTACCCAAAGAATCATTCAGATTTTTGGTAGGATCATAAAAACTCGGCGCATTTGGCAAGCCCACAATCATCGCGATTTCTTTGAGCGTGAGTGCGGAAAGCGGCTTTTTGAAATAGCCCATCGCAGCGGTTTTCACGCCATAATACCCATGCCCCAAAAACACTTCGTTTAGATAAATTTCTAGAATCTGCTCTTTGGTGATGACTTGCTCTACTTGTATGGTTAGCAGTGCTTCTTTGACTTTGCGGCTAAGCGTGCGCTCTCGCGTGAGAATGACATTTTTTACAAGCTGTTGGGTGATCGTGCTTCCGCCTTCACCAAAGCGCCCGCTTTTTATGTTTTTTAGCGCGGCGCGGATGATGGCATCATAGTTTATCCCGCTATGCTCAAAAAATAGCGTGTCTTCTATCGCTAGGAGCGCTTCTATCATGCGCGGCGGGATTTCGTCAAATTTGGCGTAGAATCTGAATTCTGTATCAAAGATATTGGCTATAAGGCGGTTTTTGCGATCATAGATTTGGCTCGCAAGCTTTGGCGTGTAGTGCTTGACTTTGTCAATATCCGCGCTCAAATCCACATACAAAACGGCTATATACCCAGCACCTATAAAAAACACGACTGCAAACAAAGAAAAAAATATCTTTTTTAGCATAAAACCCCTAAGGTCGCCCCAAACGCATTAGATTCTCGCTAATGACTAAGGCTCCGGTATGGTAGAATCTTAACTTGCGCCAGTTGCGCCAGAATCTCACTCGCGCTAAGGCAGAATCAAACATTATAATATCTAAATATCGATAAATTTTAGAGAATTTCGAGAATTTAGAAAAATTAGAAAATCTCGAGAATTTCAAGAATCTGGCGCCATAGATTCTGCTATCACAGATTCTAGCATCATAGAATCTAAACATTGCCAAAAATGCTAGAATCACCAGAATCGCTAGCATCACCAAAATCTAGCACCATAAATCCGCGCTCATAGCGCTTAGCATCGGCAGACTCCGCTAGATTCTTAGATTCTGCCTTCACAAATCCCTCTTAATAAGTCCCTTTTTATAAATCCTTAAAGTCCTAAATCTTTAAAATCTTTAAATCTTTAAACTTTGCGCCGCAGAATCCATTTTTTGTCAGATTCTACTTTTGCTAGATTCTGCTTTTATGCATTTTACTTTCGCAGAATTTTCGCGATTTTTCACTCTCGCAAAATCCGCTTTGACAGAATCTATTTTTTGCAAATTCCACTCTAGCAAATTTTACTTTCGCAAAATCCGCTTTCTTATAGAATCTATTTTCGCAGAATCCATTTTCACTAGATTCTGCCCTCGCTAGATTCTGGTATCCAGCACTAGTGCTTTTCGCTATCCGCGTGCTCTTGCGCTTCGTGCTCTGTTTGGTCTTTGTGCGCTTGCTCTTTATCGGCTAGCTCGGTATGCATCGCGTTTGCCGATGAGCTATTGATAGAATCTATCACGCGATGAATCTGCGCCAGCTTTTCAGAAAGCATCTCATCGATGCTCGCCATTACGCCATCAGAGCCTTTCTCCATAGCAGAGATTTTGGCATCAATAAATGTTTTTGGCGTGGCTTTGGTTTTATCCATAAGCGCTTGAGCGAGTGAATTTGCTTCATTATGCACTGTGGCGTGGAAAGGATCGATTTTTTTGTAGCCTTGTGTTTCGCTGAAGTTTGCCTTGCCATCGCCTTCAAAATACCATTTCCCTAGGCGGCATGCAGTGTGAGGCACTTGGTTGAATGTATCAGATACGCCAAAGAGCAGGGCGTAGAGGTTGTTTTTAAACACGGTGTGATCAAGCTTGGCAAGGGTGCAGAAAATCTCGCTATCACACACAGATACCGCGTATTTGGCAAGTCTAGCAGATACGAGTGTCTGGCTAGCCATCGAGTAGATTTCATCGATTCCCGCTTTGACTTCTTGGGTAAATCCTGCGGTCTCTTCTGTGGTAGTTTGAATGTCGCTTGCTTCTTGTTGCATGGATTTTACGACTATTGCGATTTCTTTGGTGGCTTTTTGGGTTTTTTCTGCGAGTTTTCGCACTTCATCCGCCACGACAGCAAATCCCCTGCCATGCTCGCCCGCCCGCGCCGCTTCGATAGCTGCGTTTAGCGCTAGGAGGTTTGTCTGCTCGGCGATATCATCGATAAGCGAGACGACATTGGTGATTTCATTGCTGCGCTGTGCTAGGCTTGCGACTAGCTCGGTGGCGTTTTGCATGCGCTCATAAAGCTGGCTTATGCTTTGCTCTACAGAAGCGCTTCTTTGCCCCACTTCAGAGCTTATATGCTCATTTTCCGCCGCTTTGCCAAAAAGCGTTTTTGTCTCTTCTAGAATCTTTTGAAGAGCGGCTTGTGCGCCCATGATACCATCTTTCAAGCTTTTGTGATAGATAGCAAACAAATCCACGCCATCGCCCGCATCACATCTCGCATTTACTTCCATAAATCGATAAAACATCACGCCATCTATCTCTTCGCTTCTGACACGCAAGCTATGCGTGCTGGTAGAGACGATATTTTGTCCGGGTTTTAGGTTGCTTACCGCCTCTTTTAGATCGGTAAATTTTCTCGCTGCTTCGTTTTGAAACACTATCTCGCCATCTTTGACGCCGACAAGCGATTCATTGAAAGAAAAGGCGGCAACTTTTTTGAGGTGTTCTACCTGTTCTCTTAGACTTTTTATCTCTGCTTCTTGCTTTTGCAATGTCAGTTTGACATCTCTACCGGACTTGCCGAACATGAAATTCCTTTCATAAATTAAGCTTTAAGGGTTGATTCTATCTCAACAAACCTTAAAAAATTTTTGTTTTTATTGATTTTATTTATCAAAATTAAACTATAATTCCCAATATTCTATTTTTTTGCGAAAGGGGACTCTATGAAAAACCGCCTAGAAACGCTAGATTCTATACTACAAAGATTGCGTCGATCCATACGCCAAAATGGGCTCAAAAACTCTAAACAACGCGAGGAGATAATATCTGTCCTCTACAAAAGCGGCACGCACCTAAGCCCAGAAGAAATCGCCTCCAACCTGCGCGTGCGCGACAAATCCACAAGCATCTCATCGGTGTATAGGATTCTTGGATTTTTGGAGAAAGAAAACTTCATCACAGCCCTAGAGCCCGGCAAAGCGGGCAAACGCTATGAAATCGCGGCAAAAGAACACCATGACCACATCATCTGCCTAAATTGTGGCGATATACAAGAATTTGTCGATGAAGAGATAGAATCTAGGCAAATCCATGTCGCCAAAACACACAAAGCAAAGCTCGTAAGCCACGATATGCGCTTGTTTGTGATTTGCGAAAAATGCCAAAAGCAGATTAAAGACTGATTGCTTGCATTAGGTTTCGGCTCAGAATATCTAGATTCTGGGCTTTGTGATTTTGGAATTTTTGCCATTATGCAGGTTTTTATTGTTTTGGGGCTGCGTTTTCTGCTAAGTTTTTTGGATACCCATAGTATGGACTTCTTATGCGCTTGTTTGGCATTAAAAATGTCATAATGCATTTAAGTGTTACTTATTGTTACGTTTTATGATTATATAGCAGATATTTGGTTTATTTTTGCATTAGTTTCCAACATATCATGCTGAAATTTATTCCAAATTAGCATCATTATCATTGCAAATATAAGCTGGAATCCACAAATAAAATTGTCTTTAAATTTACTAGATTCTTATGCTTGCAAAATAGAATGCTTATTTTGCAAGCATGCTTTAAAGCTTAAAGTTAAAAACCAAATATTAGACCCAAAAAAACCCCGCTAGCTATCTAGCGCATTTCTTATCTCTTGCGCGTAGGTGGCGAGCTGTTTTAGGCTGGCCTCATTGCCATTAGCACAGATTTTGACTATCGCGCTGCCGATGATGACGCCATCGGCGTATTGCGCGACTTGGCGCACTTGCTCTGGCGTAGATATCCCAAATCCCACCGCCACTGGCACGCCGCTAGCGCGCTTTATCCGCGCGACATTTTTGCGTATGTCGCCATCTAGCACATCGCGCACGCCTGTGACGCCAAGCGATGAGACGCAATAGACAAAGCCCCGCGCCTCTTTGGCTATCATATCGATGCGCTTTTCGCTCGTGGGTGCTATCAGCGAGATAAAATCCACCCCCGCTTTTTCACAAAACGGCGCAAACTCGCCCTTTTCTTCATAAGGCACATCAGGCAGTATCAGCCCATTGACACCAAGCGCGGCGCATCTATCCAAAAACGCCTCGCTACCATAAGAAAACACCATATTTGCATAATTCATAAACACCAGCGGAATCTGGCTTTTGCTCCTTATCCTAGACACTAGCGCGAAGATTTTCTCCACATTTGCGCCATTTGCCAGTGCGCGCGCGCTCGCGGCTTGTATGGTAGCGCCCTCTGCGACTGGGTCAGAGAAAGGGATGCCTAGCTCTATGATATCCGCGCCATTTTCGATGAGCGTGCATACCGCGCGCTCGGTGAAATCCAGGCTCGGATCGCCACAAGTGACAAAGGGGATAAATGCCTTGCGCTTGGCAAATGCGCTTGAAATCGCGCTAGATTCTGCGCCCATTTTCGCGCCAGAATCTAAACTAGAATCTGCGCGAGTAGCCGCGTCCATTTTCGCGCTAGAATTCGCACCAGAAGCAGAAGCGCCACCACAAGCCACGCTGGAATCCAAACTAGATTCTGCGCCACAAACACCGCGAGAACCTAAAGCAGAATCTAAACCGGCATTTGCACGAGAATCCGCGCCTAAAGCGCCACAAGAGTCCAAAACAGAATCCACACCCAAAACACCGCCAGAATCCACGCCAGCACCCACATTCTTTGTTTGATTATTCGCAAATAGATTATTCATAGATATTTTCTCCTTTGTATCTTGCCATAGCTGCGCAGTCTTTATCGCCCCTGCCAGAAAGCGTGATGATGACAAGGCTATCTTTTGGCAAATCTTTGGCGCATTTTCTCACATACGCCACCGCATGCGCGCTCTCTATCGCTGGTATGATGCCCTCCATTTTGGATAGATACTCAAACGCCTCCACCGCCTCATCATCGCGTATCGCCACAAACTCCGCGCGCTTGATATCATGCAAATACGCATGCTCTGGTCCCACGCCCGGATAGTCAAGCCCCGCAGAAATGCTATACACCGGCGCGATTTGCCCAAACTCATCTTGGCAGAAATACGACTTCATCCCGTGAAATATCCCCATCCTGCCTGTAGAAATAGTAGCCGCTGTCTCTGGCGTATCGATGCCTTTGCCAGCCGCCTCACAGCCCACAAGCCGCACACTAGAATCCCCTATAAAATGATAAAAGCTCCCTATCGCATTGCTTCCGCCACCCACACAAGCCACGACCATATCAGGCAGCCGCCCCTCGCGCTCTAGAATCTGCGCGCGGCTCTCGCGCGAGATGACGCTCTGAAAATCGCGCACGATAGTAGGAAATGGATGCGGTCCCATGACAGAGCCTAGCAGATAGTGCGTATCTTTTATGCGCGTGCTCCACTCACGCATCGTTTCAGACACAGCATCTTTTAGCGTGGCGGTGCCGCTTGTGACGATATTTACCTTCGCGCCTAGCAGCTTCATACGATACACATTTAGCGCTTGTCGCTCGGCATCCTCTTTTCCCATAAATATCTCACACTCCATGCCAAGCAATGCCGCACCCGTAGCGCTCGCCACGCCATGCTGCCCTGCGCCAGTTTCTGCGATGATGCGCGTTTTGCCCATTTTTTTGGCGAGTAGCGCTTGTCCTATGACATTGTTTATTTTGTGCGAGCCGGTGTGGTTTAGATCCTCGCGCTTTAGGTAGATTTTGACACCCAAATCTTTACTCATTTTTTCCGCGTGATACAGCCTAGAAGGGCGCGAAGCATAGTCATCTAGCAGCGCGCTAAACTCGCGCAAAAAATCGCTGTCATTTTTGTAAAACTCATAGGCTTCTTCTAGCTCTATTATCGCATTCATAAGCGTTTCTGGGACAAACTGCCCGCCATGATTGCCAAAATATCCTTTTTTCATAATGCTCCTTTGTGTCAAGCTAGGCGCGCTTGCGTGGATTCTGCGCTAGATTCTAGAATCTATTTTCTAGAATCTGCTTTTTTTGGAATCTATTTTCTAGAATCTGCTTTTCTAGAATCTATTTTTTTTGGGGAATCCACATTTAGAATCTATAAGCGCAGATTATAGCAAATCTCACGCCTTTGGGGCATTATTTGTCGCGTATTCTTGCATGATGCGTGCTATTTGGCGCATTTTTTCCGCATCTTTTTTGCCTTCAGTCTCAAGTCCTTTGGAAAGATCGATGCCAAAGGGCGCTAGTTTTAGCGCTTCTTTTAGATTCTGCGCGTTTATCCCGCCTGCTAGGAAAAATGCGCGGTTGAAGCCGTTTTGGCGCGCTTGTGTGATATGCTCCCATGAGAAGCGCTCGCCGCTGCCGCCATGCGCGTTGTCAAGCAGCAGGCATTGCGCGCTAGAATCCATCTCATCTAGCAGGCTTTGGCTATCTCGCACGCTTATTGCTTTGATGATGGGTGCGCTTGTGAGTTTGCGAAGTGCGTGTATGCGCGCCTCGCGCGTGGCTTTGGATGCGCGCGTGTCGTGAAGCTGGATGATGTCGATGATCCCTTCTTGCGCGATTTGCGCGATTTGGGCTAGCGCATCATTGCCTAGCTCATCATTGTTTTGCATATCATCGTTTTGCACGACAAAAACGCCAACAGCTTTGATATTTTTATCTAGCTTAGATTTTAGCGCGCGCGCGGATTCTATGCTTACTTGGCGGGGCGATTTGGCAAAGACAAAGCCGATAAAATCCGGGCGCAATTCATTGGCGATAATGATATCTTCTTCGCGCCACAAGCCACACATTTTTAGCTTGGTGCGCTGGATCGCGCCGGAGTTTGTCGCGCGAGAATCTAAAGTGGCAGAATCTAAAATTGCGCTAGATTCTAGATTCTCGCCAGAATCCAAACCGCCGCTTTTTGCCCCTCTATTCACATCATTTTGCGCGCCACTTTTCATAATCGCCTATCCAAATCAAGCGCACCCTGCCGCATAAACCACTCGCCAATCAGCACCGCATCGACATTGTGGCGGTATAAAAGTTTGAGGTCATCCGCGCTCCCTATCCCGCTTTCAGAGACGAAGAGGATGTCATCTGGCACGATAGCGCGCAGATTTATGCTTGTTTGCAGATTTACTTCAAAAGTTTTCAAATCGCGATTATTCACGCCGATGATGCGAGGATTTATCGCAAGCGCGGATTCTACCTCTTTGGCATCGTGCGTCTCGATAAGCGCGCTCATGCCAAGCTCTGTGCTAAGCGCGTCAAAATCGCGCATTTTAGCACTATCTAGCACGCTAGCGATAAGCAGCACCGCATCGGCACCCATCGCGCGCGCCTCGTATATCATGTATTCATCGATGGTGAAATCCTTGCGAATCATGGGCAGTGCGACTTGCGCGCGGATGTCTTTGAAGTAGGCATCGCTTCCTAGGAAGTATTGCGGCTCGGTGAGGCAAGAGATAGCGTCAGCGCCGTTTGCTTCGTAGTTTTTGGCGATTTGCAGATAGGGGAAATCGTGGTTTATCACGCCTTTGGATGGCGAGGCTTTTTTGACTTCGCAGATAAAGGCTAGGCGCTTGAAGTCGGCGCTGGAATCTAGGCTTTTAGATTCTGCGTTTGTTGCGCTACTAGAATCTAAAATTGTAGAATCCGCTTTTTTAGATTCTGCGTTTTTGGCATCCATTTCGCGGCGTTTTCTAAGTGCGCTTTCAAAGGACTTTTTCGCCACGCCGGCATTATTGAAGCCACCGCCTAAACTGCCCGCGCTATTTGAAACATTTGCACCATTTAAGCCACCCGCGCCGCTAGAATCTTTCGCCCTAGATTCTGCAAGCGCACGCACGCGCTCTAGGCTTACTTCGCGCTTTTTGGATTCTATGCGCGCTTTGGTGCTTTGGACTATGGTTTCTAGGATATTCATTTTGCGCCTTTATTTTTTGCCACTTTTTTGTGCTTTTATTTTATCGCTTATTTTTGCACTGCTTTTTGCGCTCTTTTTCACGCTATTTTTGCGCGCCTTTACCAAACGCCTGACTTTTCTCTATAAAGCTTTGCAGCTTCTCCCACGCTTTGTTAGAATCTATCACGCCCTCCGCGAGCCTTACGCCCTCCTCTATACTGCCCGCCTTTTGCGCGATATAAAGCGCGGCGCCAGCGTTTAGGCATACCGCTTGGCGTTTCGCCCCGCGCTCTTTTTGCTGGAAAATATCGCGGATGATGCGCGCATTCTCCTCTGGCGCGCCGCCTTTTAGCGCATCTGGCGCGCATAGCGCATAGCCCACCATCCTAGGCGCAAACTCATAGGATTTGATGCCCTCACTTGTGATTTCACATATCTGCGTGGGCGCGCCGAGCGAGATTTCATCAAGCCTATCTTTGCCATACACGACCATTCCGCGCTTCACGCCGAGATTTTGCATGACTTGGGCTAGGGGCTTGGTAAGCGTCTCATCATACACGCCCATAAGCTGCAGCGTCGCGCCCGCTGGGTTTGAGAGCGGTCCTAGGATGTTAAATATCGTGCGTATGCCAAGCTCGCGGCGCACAGGCGCTACATAGCGCATCGCGATGTGATAGTTTTGCGCGAACAAAAAGCAGATGCCAATGTCTTTTAGCAAGGCTTCAGCACCTTCTTTATCTAGCATGATATTCACGCCCAAAGATTCTAGCACATCCGCTGCGCCACATTTAGAGGATGCTGCGCGATTGCCATGTTTGGCGACATTTACGCCAGCAGCGGCTATCACGATAGCGCTTGCTGTTGAGATATTGAAAGAATCCGAGCCATCGCCCCCAGTGCCGACAATCTCTAGCACCTCCATATCATGCAGTAGTCGCACGCAGTGATCGCGCATGGATTCTGCGCATGCGGTGATTTCATCGATGCTTTCGCCTTTCATCGCGAGTGCGGTGAGAAAGGCGGATATTTGTATATCGCTGGCTTCTCCTTGCATGATTTCATTCATAGAGGATTTGGCTAGCGCATAGGATAAATCATGCTTTTTGGCTAGCTCGATGATGGCTTGTTTTATCATTTTTTTCCTTTTTGTGTCGTTTATTGCCTCGCTTAGATTTTCGTTTGGGTGGCGTTTGGCGCGTTTTTGCTGGCGTGCTCTTTTGTGATTTGTAAAAAGTTTTTGATGATGATATCACCTAGCGGGGTTAGGATGGATTCTGGGTGAAACTGCACGCCATAGGTGGGATAGCTGATATGTGATAATGCCATAATCATGGGCGGTGTGCTATCTGTCTTTATGGTGTGCGCGAGTGATTTTAGCGTGCTTGGTAGCTTTAGCGCGCAGAGCGAGTGGTAGCGCGCCACTTCGATTTGCGAAGGAAGTCCGGCAAAAAGCGGGCTAAATTTTGGCGCGCTAGATTCTGAAGTATTGGATTCTAGAGTGCTGGATTTTAGAGTGCTAGATTTTGACGCGCTGGATTCTAGCCCGCCAGAATCTAAATCGATAGGCTCTAGCTCGATAATAGAAGATTTGCCATGCATAAGCTTTGGCGCATGTCCCACTTCCCCGCCAAACGCCTCACAAATCGCCTGATGTCCCAAACACACGCCAAGTATCGGCAGGGCTGGCGCAAAATGTCTTATCGCATCGATACAGATTCCAGCGTCTTTGGGGGCTTTTGGTCCGGGGGAGATGATGAGCGCTTGAGGTGAAAGGGTGGCGATTTCTTGCAGGCTTATTTCATCATTGCGCGCGACTTCTATGGATATGCCTTGCTTTGCACCTTGCGCGCCTAGCAGCTGGTAGAGATTGTAAGAGAAGCTGTCGTAATTATCGATTAAAAGGATCATTCTATGCCCTCGCTTGCTTTTTCTAACGCGCAGATGATGGCTTTTGCTTTGTTTTTGGATTCTACATATTCAGCGTGCGGGTCGCTATCATACACGATGCCAGCGCCTGCGCGCACAAACACGCGATCATTCTTTTTATACACGAGGCGGATGGCGATGCAAGTATCCATATTGCCCGAAAAATCGAGATAGCCAATCGCACCGCCATAGATTTCGCGCGGGCTTGGTTCTGCGCTAGAATCCGCGTCGCCAAACTCGTGCGCGCTAGAATCTGAAGCGCCAGAATCTGCTTTTTTGGATTTTGCGTTGCCCGCGCTAGATTCTGCTATATTTTTAGATTCTGCGCTTTTATTTGCGCCCGCTTTGTCAAATTCGCCCAAAACTTCCAGCTCATGGATTATCTCACACGCGCGAATTTTTGGCGCGCCAGATAGTGTGCCTGCTGGCAAAATCGCTTCAAGTGCGTCCAGCGCGTCTTTATCATGAGCGATTTGTGATTTTATCGTGGAGGCGATATGCATGATGTGTGAGTATCGCACGATGTGCTTATATGAGATGACTTCCACGCTGCCAATTTCAGAGACTTTGCCGATGTCATTGCGCCCCAAATCCACAAGCATATTATGCTCTGCAAGTTCTTTTTCATCTTGCAAGAGGTTGGATTCTAGCTCTTTGTCCTCTTTTTCATTTGCCCCGCGCGGTCGCGAGCCCGCCAGCGGATAAGTATAAAGCGCACCAGAATCTAGCTTTACAAGCGTCTCTGGCGAAGCGCCTGCAATCTCTAAATCATCATCCATGATATAAAACATATAAGGCGAAGGGTTGCTAGTGCGAAGCGTGCGATAGACATCTAGCAAACTGCCGCTAGCCTGCGCGGTGATGGGGTTTGAAAGCACGACTTGAAAAATATCGCCTTCATAAATATATTTTTTCGCGCGCTCCACCATAGCGCAATACTCCGCCTCGCTAAAGCGCGCTTGAAACTCGCTAAGCAGCGCAAAAGGCGGCGTAACAGAGTGGGATTTGGAAAGCTTGGCGATGATGGGGGATTTTAGCATGGTTTGGATGGATTCTAGTTTTTTATCCGCCGCGGCGTATGAGGATTCCAAATCATCCAAATCAATGTTTGCTATCAAAAAAAGCTTTTGTGCGAAATGATCAAATACTACCAAATGCTCAAAAAGCATAAGGTTTATGTCATCGATGTTGGCGGCTTGGCGGCTTGGCTGGTTGGTAGCGTGGCTAGTGTGTTTTGGTGTGGATTCTGGCGCGGATTTAGATTCTGGAAAATCCAGCTTCTTCTCTGCATATCGTATGCTATCATAGGCAAAATACCCCACAAGCCCCCCGCTAAAAGGCGGCAAGCCCTTGATTTTGGGCGATTTGTAAAGGGCTAGAATCTCGCGCAAAACAGGCTTTGGATGCGCTTTGAAAGAGATGATTTTATCGCCAAGCATTTCTTGAAGCGCATCATGGCACTCTTCATTTCTAGGCGCATCGCACACGCGCACACTGCTAGCATCACTGCTTAGGCGCGCGAGCTCGAAAAGCCTTGTATCTTTTGATTGAATGCTTAGATTCCAGTTGTTGCTTTTTATCTGCGCGCTTGGCTCAAATCCCAGAAAACTATACCGCCCCCATTGCTTGGCGTTTTCGATAGATTCTAGCAAAAACACATGCTTGGAGCGCGATTTTAGCGTGCGTAGAGCTTGGATGGGCGTGATAAAATCCGAGTAAATCTCTCTAGCCACAGGCAGGCGGTGGAAGCCTTTGAGATTTGCTTGGCGTATTTCTTGGATTGTCGGAAAAAGGGTAGAAAACATAAGCGCTTGATTCTCCATTATCTGCTATTTTTTGTCATTTTATCTATTTTGCTTTATCGTTTATTTTGCCTTGCTATTTTTGGCACAAATCCTACAGCGCCATGCGCACAGAATCAAAGAGCGCATCCATATTTTGCTCGGGGATGAAGTATTGCACGCCTAGCTTTTTGGCTTCTTCTGCTTTTTCAAAATCCGGCATTTTCGCCACTACAAGGCAAAAAATAATAGGCTTTGTGTTTTTGTCTTTCAGCACTTGCTTGGTGTTTTGGATAAAATCAAGCGCATTCATATCGCCGATTTTTTCATCAAGCACCACGATATCTTGGCGCGTGCTGGCAAGGAGTTTTAGCGCATTTAGCGGGTTGCTATCCGTGCTTACGGTGAGTGTAGAATCTATTTTTTCGATGACTTCTTTGTATTTGAGCGCATTTACATTTGAGTCGCGCAAAACAAGCACATTTTTGTGGCTCACTTCTTCGAGATATTTTAGCAGGCTAAAAAGCTCTTTTGTCTTTGGCGAGGCTTTGTTTTTATCAAGCCCGCGCAAAAAATATCGCAAAAATGTCTTAGATGAAAACCCGCCCTCTATGCGCGCATCGCGGAAAAATCTACGCACGCTTTGGCTCTTTTTGGCTCTATCCCAAAGCTCGGAATCCAAATCATACGCCTTAGAATCTAGCAAGGTTATGAAGCGATTTTTGATATCTCTAAGCATGGGCGCATACACATCGATAAACTCTTGCTTGTGGATTTCTTTAAACTTTTTTAGTCGCTCGCGCTCTTTGACTAAAAACTCTTGGCGCGTGGCGATGAATTGGATAAGATCGACATAGGTTCTACGCATCGCTTTGACTTCTTTTTCAAGGCGCAGGTATTCTTGGGAGTTGCGCGATGATGCCATGCGCTGTAGCTTGCGCTCTTCTGCTTCAAGCGTTGAGCCTAGCACTTGGCATTGTGATTTGGCATTGGATAGCGCTAGCTGGGTGGATTCTATGTCTTTTTCTACTTTTATATATTCGATTTGTTTTGAAAGAAATATCTTTTCAAACGCGTATTCTGGCGTGTATTGCGCTTTTTTGACATAGCCTTCAAATTCTCTAAAAAGATAGTTTATCTCATGCTTTGAGCCTCTTAGCTGCTCGTTTTCGATGAGATTATCCATCTCGCACAAATCATTATACGCTGTCAGCAAAAACCGCCTCATCCGCAAAAAATCCAAGCTAGAATGCCCCTCGACAAAATCTTTATACTCTTGCAAAATCTCATTTTCACGCGCGAAAAACTCCTCGATACAAACATCTGGAAGCTTTGTCATAGGGATTTCATCTGGATCGATAGGGCGTGGCTTGACTCTGGCAAACACCACCACGCGCATCTCCACTTCAAACTCCACTTCAGCGCCCACCTCCATTTTGCCTGTGTCATTATCCCAAACATCAAAGCCAAACTCAAAAATGCGCTGATTTAAATCCTGCTCGATTTTTCCTTTTTGTGAAGCCTCATCAATCTCTACTAGTTTCCCTGTAAGCATAAACTCTCCCTGCTGTTTTTATGCATTTGCGCGCATTTTTTGTGCCTGCTCGCGCGCGGTGCGCTTATTGGCATATATTTAAAAATCGTGGCATTATAGCAAATTTCGTTTTTTTCAATGCTTTGTTTTGGCTTTTTTTGGCGTTTTTTGATTATTATCGCGCTTTTTTGCTATTTTGCCATATTGATGCGCAAAATTTTGCACGATTTGTGTCATAAGGTGATTTTTGGGTGAGTGTTTTAGCTATTTTTTAAGCAAAAAGGTAGTAAAATGCGCCCCGCATCCCAAGTGCGAGATTAGAGAAGCTAAGGGAGCGCACCTATACATTCTCTGCGGATTTTCTTAAAGCGTTGTTTTTAGATTTCTGCGGATTCTGGTATGTTTTTGTCGCGTTGTTTGTGCTATTTTGGCGCTTTTGCCTTTGTCTATGCGCTAGCCAAGCTATTTGCCAAACCTTAACCAAAGCCTTAAAAAAGATGTATAGCCATACCTCCTTTTTGCCTTTTGCTATCCCTTATTGCCTACTCTCTTCTTTATCCCACGATGCTACAACCACAACTAAAGGAAACACAATGAGCAAGATTCAAGTGGATAAACAAGCGGTTTCAGAGTTTTTTGAGTTTTGCAGAGCAAATGAAGTAGAGTTTATCGACTTCCGCTTTACAGATATCAAAGGCGTGTGGCATCATTTGGCATTTTCAGCAAATGCGGTAAATGAAGATAGTTTTGAGGGCATCCCTTTTGATGGTAGCTCGCTCCCAGCATGGCAGCCGGTAAATAAATCTGACATGGTGCTAATCCCTGACCCAGTGCGCTATTTTATCGATCCATTTACCGCAGATACCACAGCGGTGGTGTTTTGTGACATTTGGGATATTTATAAAAACGAGCCATATGAAAAATGCCCGCGCTCTATCGCCAAACGCGCGAGCAAATTTTTGCAAGAAAGCGGGCTAGGTGATGTGGCGTATTTTGGACCAGAGAATGAATTTTTTGTCTTTGATTCTATAAAGATTAAAGATTCTGTGAATTGCCAATACTACGAAATCGACACAGAAGAGGGCGAATGGAATCGCGACAAAGAATTTGAAGGCGTGAATATCGGGCATCGTCCGGGCACTAAGGGCGGGTATTTTCCAGTGCCACCGGTGGATTCTATGATGGATTTGCGCGCGGAAATGGTAAAAGTGCTAAATCAAGTAGGGCTAGAAACCTTTGTCGTGCATCATGAAGTCGCGCAAGGACAAGGCGAAATCGGCGTGAAATTTGGCGATATGCTAGAAGCGGCGGATAATGTGCAAAAGCTAAAATATGTCGTCAAAATGGTAGCGCATCTCAATGGCAAAACCGCGACATTTATGCCAAAACCGCTATATTCTGACAATGGAAGCGGAATGCATGTGCATACAAGTATCTGGAAAAATGGCAAAAATCTATTTGCCGGCAATGCGTATGAGGGACTAAGCGAAATGGCACTCCATTATCTAGGTGGCGTGCTAAAGCATGCGCGCGCACTCGCGGCATTTACAAATCCTAGCACAAACTCTTATAAACGCCTAATCCCCGGATTTGAAGCGCCTAGCATTTTGACATATTCCGCACAAAATAGAAGTGCGAGTATCAGAATCCCATACAACAGCGGCGAAAAGGCAAAAAGAATGGAATTCCGCTTCCCAGATAGCTCAAGCAACCCTTACCTAGCGTTTGCATCAATGCTTATGGCAGGAATCGATGGAATCCAAAACAAAATCGACCCGGGCAAGCCAATGGAAGTAAATCTTTTTGAGCTCACCCTTGATGAGATCCGCGAAAAAGGCATCAAGCAGCTTCCACATACTTTGCGCCACGCGATAGAAGAAATGCTTGTGGATAAAGACTATCTAAAACAAGGCAATGTCTTTAGCGAGGAGTTTATCCAAACTTACAAGCAGTATAAGTTTGAGACAGAGATTTGGCCATGGGAAGGACGCCCGCATCCATTTGAGTTTATCACGACTTATAGTTGCTAGCTAGCGACTAGCTTCGCGCAGAATCTGGATTCTAGATTCTGCGCGAGAATCTAGCTTGGAATCTAAACATATATCTCTGTCTAAGACCAAACACGCAAACTACGCTACACAAAATCCACCCAAATCAAACGCCAAAAAACACGGAATCCAAAAAGTGAAAAAGCAAGCAAGGAATCGCAATTTCAAAAAAGTAGAATCTAAAAACACCAGAATCTAAAAGCAAAAAGCAATATTCAAGCAAGTTTTAAGAGATAAAAGCGATTTAACAAAGTAGGCTAAAATGCGCGACTTGTGACATCGCACATTTTAGGTTTGGCTATGACCGACCCTATCGAGAAGGTCTTGGGATATCTTCCACTCACCATTTATTTCTACAAGTTCGATGGTTAGAGATGCTGAACTATCATCTTTGAAGTCTGCTTTTAAGGTTACGATAGCTTGTCTAGGGACAATTTTAGTTTCAGTAGCTTTTACACTATCTAAACCACTGTGTTTTTTTATGGTTTTCCCACTTGCTTCAATTATTTTTTCAGCAAGCACTACTTTTTCTGCTTCAGAAAGTTTTTTTGAGCCATTAGAATCAAAAAACTTAGCTAGCGCTTTTACATCACCATCGCTTATGTCCTCATAAATCTCCACAGCCACATCTTCTGGGTCAGATTTCCCGCAGCCTACCAATCCTAGCAGCAATCCAGCGCAAAGCGCAACTTTTAACAATTCTTTCATTGTTACTCCTTTAAAGTATTAAATTTGAAGCGAGCGACATATTACTATTTTTTTGTTTGTCAAGAGGGCTTCTCGATTTGGTGCGCATAACATAAAAAAACACAAATTATCATAAGTCAAACATAAAAGCAATGCGATTGCTTTAAAATATCTTCACCACTTGCCAACAAGTTTGGTGTAAAATCTCCCAACTTTGATAAATTTATGACAAATAAGCAATTTTCTTAAACTTTGTTTTGTTATAATCGCGAGTCTTTTTTAGAGCAAGTTTTCTCCAAACATATCAGATTTGGCTACCCAAAAGCCAGCAATCACAAAGCCTACGCGAAGCAACAATGCAAAGCAAGCAACAACTACAACTAAAGGAGAGAAAATGAGCCAGCGACATAATTTTAGTAAAAATGCAGGGCAAAATACTGCAAACTCGCCAGAATCCAGCCCCCTAGAATCTAAGCATATCGGGCTGTATGAGCCGCGCTTTGAGCATGATTCCTGCGGGATTGGCGCGGTGGTGAATATCAAGGGGGTGAAATCTTACAAAGTCATCGATGATGCGCTAAAGATTCTCATGCAGCTAGAGCATCGCGGAGGTGCGGGCGCGGAGGAGAATAGCGGTGATGGCGCGGGGATTTTGATACAGATTCCACATGAATTTTTTGCCACGCAGGAGCTCGGATTTGCTTTGCCAAAAGAGGGCGATTATGCGGTGGCGCAGATTTTTCTCTCATCAAATTATGAAGCTAAAGAAGAAGGCAAGAGGATTTTCCTAGAAGTGTTGCAAGAGCAGAATCTGCAATTCTTAGGATTTCGCGCGGTGCCTTACAACCCAAGCGATATCGGGCAAAGTGCGCGCAATGCGATGCCTTACTTTTTGCAAGCTTTTATCATGCGTCCAAAAGATAGCGCGCGGGGCTTAGAGTTTGAGCGCAGGCTTTACCTCGCAAGGCGCACGATAGAAAAGCGCGCGCTCAATGTGCCGAAGTTTTATATCTGCTCGTTTTCCTCGCGCACGATTGTGTATAAAGGAATGCTACTTTCTACGCAGCTTAGCGATTTTTACCTCGATTTTAAAGATGTGAATCTGAAAAGCGCCATTGCGCTCGTGCATTCTAGATTCTCGACAAACACCTTTCCTAGCTGGGAGCGCGCGCATCCAAATCGCTACATGGCGCATAATGGTGAGATAAACACTATCAAAGGCAATGTCGATGGAATCACCGCGAGGCAGGGGCTTTGCAAGAGTGAATATTTTGATGATTTGAGCGCGGTTTTCCCTATCATTGCAAAGCCTAGCTCGGATTCTGCGATGTTTGATAATACGCTGGAGTTTTTGAGCCTCAATGGGCGAAGCCTTGAAGAAGCCTTTATGATGATGATCCCAGAGCCGTGGAGCAAAAATACAAATATCGATCCCAAAAAGCGCGCCTTTTATGAATACCACTCGACTTTGATGGAGCCGTGGGATGGACCTGCGGCGATTATTTTTACTGATGGCGTGATGATGGGTGCGAGCCTTGATAGGAATGGATTCCGCCCTTCGCGCTACTATATCACAAAGGATAATTTTTTGATCCTTGCCAGCGAAACAGGCGCGCTAAAGCTTGATGAAAGCAATATCCTAGCCAAAAAGCGCTTGGAGCCGGGCAAAATCCTGCTTGTAGATACCGCGCGCGGGCGACTTGTCTCTGATGAGGAGCTAAAAAGTCAATACGCCAACGCAAAGCCCTATAGCAAATGGCTAGAGAATCTCATCAAGCTAGAAAAGCTAGAATCTAAGGGCTTTAAAGAGGAATTTTTGGATTCTGAAAGTTTGTTGCGCTTGCAAAAAGCCTTTGGCTGGAGCTATGATGAGCTTTCCCAAAGTGTGCTACCAATGGCGCAAAATGGCAAGGAAAGTCTCGCAGCTATGGGGATAGATACGCCTTTAGCGATATTAGATCCAAAACCGCAGAATCTTTTTAATTATTTCAAGCAACTTTTCGCGCAAGTCACCAACCCGCCGCTTGATGCCATACGCGAGGAAATCGTCACAAGCCAGAGAATCTACCTCGGGCGCGAAGGCAATCTACTGCAACCAAATGAGAGCAATTGCAAGCGCGTGAAACTCGCCCAGCCAATCATTAGCAATGAGGAACTTTATAAAATCGAAAATCTCAAAGGCTTCAAGGTCGCACGACTAAATCTCACATTTTCGCATAAAAAGCAAAGCTTAGAATCCGCACTTGAGGCGCTTTTTGAAAAGGCATTAAAAGAAATCGAAAAAGGCGTGTCAATCCTCATCCTAAGCGATAGGGGCGTGAATGAAGAACAAAGCGCGATTCCTTCACTGCTAGCAGTTTCTGGACTTCACAATTACCTCGTGCGTTGCAATCGTCGCACGCATGCAAGCCTTGTGATAGAATCTGCCGAACCGCGCGAAATCCACCACTTAGCCTGCTTGCTAGGCTATGGCGCGACCGCTGTGTGCCCCTACCTCGTGTATGAAAGTATAAACGCACTCATCGCGCGCAACGATTTAGGCATAAGCTACAAACAAGCGGTGGAAAACTACATACACGCGAGCATGGGCGGTATCGTCAAAATCGCCTCAAAAATGGGAATCTCCACGATGCAAAGCTACAATGGCGCGCAAATCTTTGAATGCGTCGGCATAAAATCTAGCGTGATAGAAAAATACTTCACCTCCACGCCTAGCAAGATTGAAGGCATCGGGTTAGAGGAAATTGCGAGCGATTATGCGCGCGTGCATAAAAGCGCGTTTGAATCCACCACGCGAGCGCTTGATTCTAAAGGCTTGCATAATTGGCGCGCGGGGAAAGAGGAGCATTTGCTTGATCCGCTTGTGATTTTCAAACTGCAAGAATCTTGTCGGCGCGGGGATTATGCGCTGTTTAAAGAATACACAAATCTTGTGGATTCTAAGCTTGTGAGTTTGCGTGATTGTCTGGAGTTTGACACCACGCAAGCGATTGGGATAGAGGAGGTTGAAAGCGTAGATTCTATTGTGAAGCGCTTCAAAACTGGTGCGATGAGCTATGGCTCTATTTCAAAAGAAGCGCATGAATGCCTAGCAATTGCGATGAATCGCCTAGGTGGTAAGAGCAATTCTGGTGAAGGTGGCGAAAATCCCGAGCGTTACGCGCCTATGGCAAATGGCGATTCTAAATCAAGCGCGATAAAGCAAGTGGCAAGCGGGCGCTTTGGCGTGGATATCGAATATCTTGTCAATGCTAAGGAGCTACAAATCAAAGTCGCGCAAGGTGCGAAACCGGGCGAAGGCGGGCAACTTCCGGGCTTCAAAGTATATCCATGGATCGCACGCGCGCGCCATAGCACGCCGGGCGTCGCCCTCATCTCCCCTCCTCCACATCATGACATCTACTCAATCGAAGATTTAGCGCAGCTCATCTATGATCTCAAAAACGCCAACACAAGCGCGCAAATCTCCGTCAAGCTTGTGGCAGAATCTGGTATCGGCACCGTGGCTGCGGGCGTGGCAAAGGCTGGGGCGAACATCATCCTAGTCTCTGGCTATGATGGCGGCACGGGTGCGAGCCCGCGCACGAGTATCGCAAATGCCGGGATCCCTTGGGAGCTAGGACTTGCAGAGACGCACCAAACGCTTATCTTAAATGGCTTGCGCGATAGAGTGAGAATCGAGACTGATGGCAAGCTTCTAAGCGGGCGTGATTTGGCAGTGGCGGCGTTGCTTGGCGCGGAGGAGTTTGGCTTTGCCACGGCGCCTCTTATGGTGGTGGGCTGCACGATGATGCGCGTGTGTCATCTAAACACCTGCCCTTTTGGCATCGCCACGCAGGATAGGGAGCTTCGCGATAGATTTAAGGGCAAGCCAGAGCATGTGATGAATTTTATGCGCTTCATCGCGCAGGAGTTGCGCGAGTATATGGCAAAGCTAGGCTTTAGGAGTGTCGATGAGATGGTAGGGCGCGTGGATAAACTCCGCCAAAAAAGACTTACCGGCAAAGCTAGCAATATCAATTTGGATCGCATGATACAAAATCTAAGCACCTACAATAAAAGCGCAGTGCATTTTGAAGGATTTAAAGATAATAAGCTAGAAAAGACGCTAGATTCTCGCGTGCTTCTCCCGCTATGCAAGCGCGCGCTAAGTCAAGGCAAAAAAATCAAACTTGCCCTAGAAGTCAGCAACCTAAGCCGCACCTTTGCCACGACACTTTCTAGTGAAATCACTAAAACCTATGGCGCAAAGGGCTTAGAAGAAGACAGCATACAAATCACAGCCATCGGCAATGCGGGCAATAGCTTTGGCGCGTTTGTAAATCATGGAATCCGCTTAGAAATCATCGGCGATGCAAACGACTATCTAGGCAAGGGACTAAGTGGCGGGAAAATCATCGCCAGAAGCGCACCAGAATCCACTTTCAGCGCGGAGGAAAACATCATCGTGGGAAATGCCTGCCTCTATGGCGCGAGCGCTGGCGAAGTGTATCTTGATGGCATCGCGGGGGAGCGCTTCTGTGTGAGAAATTCTGGCGTAAGTGCTGTCGTGCTAGGCATGGGCGTGCATGGGTGCGAGTATATGACCGGCGGGCGCGTACTGGTGCTTGGCGATGTGGGTGAAAATTTTGCTGCTGGCATGAGTGGGGGCTATGCATACATCCTCGGACAGCACAATATCCCGCGTATCAATACCGAGCTGGTGGATATCAGAGCACTTAGCAAAGATGATGAAAAAGAGGTGCGCGCGTGGCTTGAAACGCATATCGCTTGCACGCAGTCCAAAAAGGCGCGCGAGGTGCTAGAGCGCTTTAACAAAAACGACTTTTTCAAAGTGATGCCACGCGACTATGAACGCGCCCTCAAAGCACTAGAATCTTGCAAAAACGAAGCCGACCCAGAACTCGCAGCATTTGAAGTGATAACAAAGGGGAAGAAGTAGAATCTGGATTCTGCGCAAAATAGGCAATTAAAATTTTATAGCATAAGGAGTCCAAAATATGGAAGCAAGAGAAAATAGCTTCAGTTTTGTTGTTAATGAAAATGAAATGAGAATACCTTTTTTTCAGAGAGCTTATGTTTGGAGAGAAGAACATTGGGAGCAATTTTTCAATGATTTAAAAGAAAGTTTTGCGAACAAAAAAGAACATTTTTTGGGTTCTGTTATCATCAAGCGTCAGCAAGGACAAGATAATTTTTCTATGGTGATAGATGGGCAACAAAGATTAACAACTTTCTCTATTTTGTTAAAAATTTTATATGATGAATTAGAGGTGGATGAAAGGGATGATTTTAGAAGTCTGCTATTTAAAAAATATACAAAAAATAATGAGCCAAAAATTAGCCACTCAAAATTTGATAAAGAAAAATATATAAAAATTTTACAAGATATAAACTCTATAGACCTTAAAGACAAAGATGGCATATTTGGCTGTTACAATTATTTTAAAACACGCATCAAAGATTTTGACAAAAATGATATTTTTGATTTTACAAAACATATTGCAGATAGCAAACTTTGGGTAGTAGTCTATCTCAATGCCAATGAGGACGAACAAAAGATTTTTGATTCTATAAATTCTACTGGCGAAAAGCTAACTGCAACAGATATCATAAAAAATGCCTTGTTTGATAAGGCAATAAAAGAAACTAGCGAAGAGCAAGCAACCAATTGGTATGAAAAATATTGGGAAGCTACTTTTGAAGGCAAAGAAAACTTGGGATTTTGGAATACAGAAATACCAACCGGCAGAGTAAAACGCGTAAGAAGTGAAATATTTTTACATGCTTTTGCGATCATAAAAGGACTGTTTGATCCAGAAAAACACTCATTGGAAAAATTGAGTTCATTATACAAAGATCACATAAGAACGATAGATGAAAAAGAATTAGAAAATTTATTATTATATATTCAAAAATTAGCAAATATATACTATAGCTTTCCAAATATAAATAAAAATACAGTATTTACATTTGATGAATATGAGGAAAGATTTTTTCATATTATTGAAACTTTAAATATGAATAGTGTTTTGCCGCTGGTGATTTACTTAAAAGACACATTGCAAAAAAGTGAGCAGACTTATAGACAATGCTTATATATGCTTGAAGTTTTAATTTTATGTAATTTTAAAACAAAAGACTACAATAAGTTTTTTGCAAGAATAATTAAAGAATCTAAAAAAGAAAATGAGGATTTACAAAAATTCTTAAAAAATGAAATTGAAGAAAGCAGTGCATATTTATCTTGTTTGCAAATCGATTCTGTAAAAGAATGGTTATGCAATATAACAAATTCCAATGCAAAACTTATTCTATTTTGGATAGAGCTTTATAGGCAACATAAGGAAAAGGATTATAAAGATAAAATAGGGCTTGAATATGCCTACACGCTTGAACATTTAATGCCACAAAAATGGCAAGAGCATTGGGGGGATATTGGCAAAAATAATGAAAAGGCAGAAAGTCTTATTTATCAAATTGGCAATATGACTTTATTAAGAAGCAAATTGAATACGGCCTTAAGCAACCTTGATTGGCAAACCAAACTTCACGGAGATGGAAAAGCTAGAAATTATATCGGCAAAAATGCCGATTTGCTAATTACAAGGGAATTATTGAATAAAAAAGAATGGGATGAAAATGAGATCAAAAAGCGAACAGAACAATTTATAAAAGATTTTATAGAAATATGGGATATAACTATTTTTAACCACAACAACACTAAAGGAGGCAGAAATGGGTAATCCACGCGGATTTTTGGACTACAAAAGAGAGGAATTAGAGACAATCGCGCCACAAAAGCGCATCGCAAACTACAAAGAGTTTTATAAACCGCTGGCAAAAAGCGCGCAAGAGCTTCAGGGTGGGCGGTGCATGAATTGCGGTGTGGCGTTTTGTCAAACTGGTATCATCGCACAAGGGCAAAAGTTAGAACAAAACCCGATGCAAACAGCCTTCCAAACCGCGCACAACGCACGATACGCGCAAGAATTACACTCCGCAAATCATGGCGCTATCGGTTGTGTGGAGGAAAAAACCGAGCGCATCAGCGGTGGCGAGGTGGGCTGCCCGCTGCAAAACCTTATCCCAGAATGGAACGATCTCATCTATCGCGGGCTGTGGAGCGAGGCGTATGATAGGCTAAGCCTTACTAACCCCTTCCCTGATTTTACCGGCAAAATCTGCCCGGCACCATGTGAAGATTCCTGCGTGTGTGCGATAAACACCGATAGCGTGACGATAAAAAATAATGAGCTAGCAATCATCGAAAATGCCTTCTCTGCCGGGCTTGTGAAGCCATATATCCCCAAAAAGCGCAGTGGCAAAAAGGTGGCGATCATCGGTAGCGGGCCTGCGGGGCTGGCGTGCGCGTGGGAGCTAAACGCGCAGGGGCATAGCGTGGTGGTGTATGAGCGCAGTGACCGCGCGGGCGGGCTTTTGATGTATGGGATCCCGGATATGAAGCTTGAGAAAAGCTTTGTGGAGCGCAGGATTGAGGTTTTGCGCCAAAGCGAGATAGAGTTCAAACTTAGCCATAACATCGACACGCCCAAAAAAGCGCAAGATTTGGTGAAAAAATATGATGCGGTGGTGCTGGCCACAGGCGCGAGCAAGCCTATCGATTTGCAGATTGAGGGCAGAGAGCTTGATGGCGTGATGTTTGCGCTGGATTTTCTCACTCTTAGCACCAAAAGCTTGCTAGATTCTCACAAAGGCGCGGAGCTGGCAAAAGGCAAAAATGTGCTAATCATCGGAAGTGGCGATACGAGCGTGGATTGCGTGGCAGTAGCGCTTAGACAAGGGGCGAAATCCATCACGCGCTTTGAGCGAAGCCCCAAACGCCCAGAATCCCGCCCAAGCTCAAACCCTTGGCCTTTGAAAAAGCAGACATTTAGCACGGATTATGGGCTAAAAGAAGCCATCGCGCACTTTGGCAGCGACCCGCGCCAATACCAAAAACTCACCAAAAAATTTGTCGGCAAAAATGACAAAGTGAGTGGCGTGGTAGCGTGCGACTTGCACTGGAGCGTAGAATCTGGAAAGCGCGTAAGTAGCGAGGTAAAAGGAAGCGAGAAAGAATACAAAGCGGATTTGGTGCTTTTGGCGATGGGCTTTAGCGGTGCGGAGGATAATTTGGCAAAAAACTTTGATATAGCGCTTGATAAACGCACCAATATAGAAACACACGCCTACGCCACGAGTAATCCCAAAATCTATGCGTGCGGAGATGCGCGCAGCGGGCAAAGCCTAGTCGTATGGGCGATAAAAGATGGCATCCTCTGCGCGCGCGCGCTTGGCGAGAAGATTGGCAGGCAAGATCCAGAATCTAGCTCAAAGCATACAAGGGGATAGAAATGACCATAATTAATATTCGCGATGGTCTTGGTAATCAAATGTTTCAATACGCATTTGCCAAAGTGCTAGAATCCAAAGGCGAATCTGTCGTGTTAGATACAAGTTGGTATAGCGAAGAACCAGATTCTGTCTCAAAAAATATTGCAAATAAAAAAAACATTCGCAATCTAGAAATTACAAGGTTTGATATAAAAATTGTGCCTTATATGGAGATAGAAACCATGTTGCAGACGCAAGATAAATTTTATCATTTTTTTTCCTTTATTCATAAACTCATTGCCTATGCCCCAAAAGAATGTTTGCGTGTTGGCTTGAAAAGTTTTTTGCCAAAAACCCGCAGGTTTCATCCCTACAAATACCATATTAAGGAAGTTTATGATTCCAGAGATTTAAGTGCTTTGCCACATGATATCCTAAAAAATGCTCTTATATTTGGTTTTTTTCAAAAACTTTCATATTTTAAACATATAGATTCTGAAATCCGCGCGGATTTTACCCTGTGCACGCCACTTTCACCAGCAAATGAGGCGATGAAAAAGCGCATTTTGTCTACGCCAAATGCAGCGTTTATCCACATCAGGCGGGGAGATTATTTGAATGTTTGGCAGGTTATCAAGCTTGGAAAGGCATATTATGCAAGTGCAATAAAGGAAATTTTAACGCATGTGAAGAATCCAAAATTTTTTATTTTTAGCAATGATATTGAGTGGTGTAAAAATAATTTTATAAATTTGATAGATTCTAGCGTATTTGCTGGCAAAGAGTATGAGTTTGTCGAGCAAAATGGTGAGGGGGATGCGATAGAGGAGCTTGAGCTTATGCGCTCTTGTAAGCATGGGATTATCGCCAATAGCACTTTTAGCTGGTGGGCGGCATATCTTATGGAAAATCCAAAAAAAACCGTTATTGCACCAAGTAAGTTTTTTTTAATACCACCACCACAAGAACCAAACCATATTGATGATATTTTGCCAGAAGGCTGGATAAAAACAGATCCAACTTGGGGAAATGTGGAATCATAAATAATTTTAAATATTTAAAATTATTTATTTAATGGGCTTTTTTTAGATTTATAGAAAATTTGGCATTGCAAAATCCTCGCAAAATCCTATCTTTTTTGGTAAAATCGCACTTTTAGTTGCAAGACCTATAAATAAGGACAAAAATGACTCATGATATTTGCGTGATTATCTCTTGCTATAATGAAGAGCACACGATATTGCAAGTGATAGATGAGGTGTCTGCTGTGCTGCCACAAGCGCATATCGCGGTGTTTGACAACAACTCGACCGACAGCTCCAAATCGCTCGTGCTAGGCAGAATCCAAATGCTTGCTAATAGTGCAAATATTGATGGGGGGGGGGGCACATACCAAAGCTTCATAGAATCAAGCGCACCAGAATCTAAAAATAAAGTTCCCAAAACGCAAGATTTTGCAGCTAAAATAAATGTAGAATCTAAAAGAGCGGAATCTAAAAGACTAGATTCTGCGAGTCTAGATTCTCCTGCCAACGATACTACTTTATTCAACGCCACATCAATCACCCCCACATCAATCAACCCTGCCTCAATCATCCCCACTTCAATCAACTCGGTCTCTACCATCATGCCAAATGGCGGGCGTTTGAGCCTTTTTTCCACCACCACGCAAGGCAAAGGTGCGGTGATAGCCGATGCGTTTGCACTGCTAGATGCTGATATTTATGTAATGATTGATGGCGATACGCAGTATGACACCGCGTTTTTACCGCAGGCACTCGCGCATTTTTGCCAAAACCAGCTTGATATGCTAAACATCGCGCGTGCCACGATAAATGACAGCGTGCATCGGAAGGGCCACAGCTTTGGCAATAAGCTTCTGAGCACCGCTGCGGCGATATTTTTTGGCAAGAATTTTGGCGATATGCTAAGCGGATATAGGATCTTTTCGCGCGCATTTGTCAAAAGCTTCCCAGCACAGAGCAAGGGCTTTGAGATAGAGACGGAGCTAAGCGTGTTTGCCCTGCAGCAAAATCTGCGTGTCGATGAGATAGAAGCACCTTACAAATCCCGCCCAGAAGGCAGCTTCTCCAAGCTTCACACTTTCAGAGATGGCTTTAGGATCCTTTTTATGATTTTTCAGCTGCTTTTTACCGAGCGCCCGCTGCTTGTGTTTGGATTTTTAAGCGTGCTTAGCTTTGCGGTGTCGCTCATCATTGGCGTGGATATTTTTATGGAGTTTTTGGAGACTAGCAGAGTGGCTAGGTTCCCGACACTTTTTGTGTGCGTGGGGCTTGGGGTCATCGGCGTGGTGCTAGGTGTGGCTGGGATGCTCGCACATTTGGTGGTAAAAGGCAGCAAAGAAGCACGACGCATGGCGTATTTGAATCATAAAAAAATTTTATAATTTTTATTTTTAGCGCCAAATTTTGATATAATACAAATTTTTTAATCATAAAAATATTTTTTGGAGAGCATTATGTTTGATTTTTTAAAATCACTAGAAGTATTTAGGCTAGCTAAATGGCAAAAGATAGTCGCGTGGATTTTGTGCGCTATCGCTGCGGTATTATGCGTGGCGTTTTTGTCGCTGAAATGGTATGCGCATGATAGGAGTTTTGAGGCGGTATTTTACCTAGAATCTATGGAGGAAATCAGCGATAAGGCAGAATCTAAAGAGCTAGAAGGCAAGGCTGGTGGGCAGAATCTAGCGGCGGATTTTACAGATGCTGCTGACTCCAACAAAGGCTCATCGAAAAGTGACAAAAAATATTCCTACACTGCCAAGCTAAAATTTAAAAATAATATTTTTAGCCCCCAAATAGATTTTTCAGAAGCTGAAGCACTGGCTTTTGAGTGGGAGAATATCATAGATTCTGCACTTTTAGAGAATCTAAGGGTTGATAATAGGCGCGTAAAATTTGAATCGGCGCAATATATAGCACCGCCAGATTCTGGGGCTTTAAAGCTTGGTGCGCTTACATATAAATGCCATTTTTTATGGGAATTTTTGTGGGATATTGCAGGGCGGCTTTTTGCATTGCTTTTTATTATTTTTGCGCTGCCTTTGGCGATAAGGGCGTTTAAGCTATATGCAAGTTTGTTGCCGCCAAAAGTGGCGCTATCTAGTAGAGACGCCGCAGAATCCAGCGCATCAAATACAGCAAAAGCGCTTGGTGCGGGCGACAAGATATTTTTGACTTTTAGCTTATTGCTAATAACCGCGCTATTTGCATTCCAATTTTGGCTTGGATTTCCGGGTTTTCATGTGATTGGCGATACTTATAGTTCCATAGAATTATTAAAAAACAATTGGCATCCTGTGTTTATATCTTATGTGCTAGAATTTTTATATTTTATCTTTGGCAAACATCTATGTTATTTATTTCTTTTTAACCTCGTGCCTTTTTATGCTGGCTTGGCATTTTTGGTATGCGGATTATACATCCATTTTAGGAGTAAATTTGCGCTTTTAGCATTATTTCCGCTATTTATTGGCAATATTTATTTTCAAAACTTCGTGCAATATCATGGCTTTGCCCTGCCCATGATGCTTTTTTGTCTTTATAGCATGCTTTTATTTTTGATTTTAGCACCACTAGATTCTCATCCAAAATGGCGCAAGGCACTATGGGTGCTTGTGTGGATAGTGATGTTTTTTGCCATCCTTTGGCGGCACAATGCGATTTTTAGTGTGTATCCTGCATTTTTTACTATTTGTTATTTATTTTTGAGGGGTGGAAATTTCCAAAACAAAAGCGTGGCGGCGTATAATATCAGCCAAAAATCCACACAAAACAAATTAGATTCTAGTGCAAAACTTAGTCAAAAAGGCTTTTTGTATCATTATTTTATTTTACTTGTCGCAAGCGCCGTGCTATGTCTGAGTGTGGTTATTGTCGTGCCAAAAGTATTGACGATGGGCAAAGCATATGCCACAAATCATATGATTTTACATAAAATCGCCGGTGCCTGCGTGCCCGCGGATGATTCTAGCTGTTTTAAAGCCGAGTGGTATGCAGAGGGTAAAACATGGGAAGATGTTAAAAAGGTGTTTTATAAATATCCGCTAAATGCGGATCCTATGAATGTGCATTGGTACTATCATGACGAACGCCCATTTAAGATGGAGAAACTAAAAGGATTAAGTAGTGAGCTAGCAAAGGCGGCATTAAAATATCCCAAAAATTTTTTAAAATTAGAATTTGACTTTATCAAAGCTATGTGGATACAAAATCCTGGCTATATTTTTGACGCTAAAAATATGCAAATAAAACCCACGCATCCTTATCATGTGGCTTCTACTGCGCCATTTCCAGAATCCGAGCGCAGCATAACCTTCACGCCACTGCAAGAAAAAATATATACATTTTTATTTGAGCATAAATTGACATTAAATCATATTGTAGGCGTGGTTACAAATGCCTTAGTGATGGTTTTTAGCCTTGTGCTTTTGTGTGTGAAAAAAGAAAAGTTATCGCAAATGTCTTATTTACAAGCGCTGTTTGTTTTTAGCTTTAGCGTTGGATTTGCTGGATTTTTTAGCGCGTTTTTTATTGCAGCTTTTTCACCAATAGTCTTTGATAGATACATGTCGCCAGTGACTGCTTTGGGCGTGATGTCGTTTATAGGATTTATGACATGCATTTGTGAGTATGTGAAATGTCTCAAAAGCGCATGCAAAGCCAAAACAGATCAATAAATATAAGCTAGAATCTAGACCAAATAAGCCCAAAGAAAAACAATAGGCGACCTTGACCATAATCAGCTTCCATTGCGCTTTTAAAAATCCACGCGCCGCAAGATTCTAGCGTAAAATCACAATACGCCCAAATATCTTTTAGGAATAGCTTTTGCTTTAAACTCTCAAAGGCATTTAAGGACATCCCAAAGATATAAGGACATATCATGATTTCAAAGCACGCCAGCCACATCAAAAACGCCGACTGCACCAAGAGCACCAGCTACACCAAAATCGCCAAGCCCAAGCGCTTATCATTTACCGCGCTTTTTGCCGGCATTTTCTCTAGCCTCATCACCACTAGTGCGCTGGCTTATGATCCACAGATTGATTTCAACCCGCCTGATTATGTCGAGGAGATGCCTAGCAAGGAGTTTTTGCCTGCACCCGCGCAAGCAGGCAGTCTTTTTGGGCAGGGTGAGCGCCCGCTTTTTGCCGATAGGCGCGCGATGCGTCCAAACGACCTCATCACCATAAACATCGATGAAAGCTCCAACGCCAGCCTTTCAAGCTCCAAAGACTACACCAAAACATCCCAAGGCGTCACCAACCCGCCAAACCTCGCCTACAATGGCGAGAATCCAGAGACGGCCCTTGCCACGCGCGAGCTAAACGACCAAACCAACTACACGCTAACCAAGCCAAACGACAACTCGACATTCAAAGGCAGCGGGCAACAAAGCCGCAACGACGCGCTGCGATTTTCCATCACCGGCAGGATCCTAAAAGTGCTCGAAAATGGCAACTACTTCGTGTATGGGCACAGCGAAGTGCTGATAGATGGCGAAAAGCGCCTCGTCACGATAAGCGGCGTCATCCGCCCCTATGACATCGAGCGCAACAACACCATCTCATCCAAATACATCTCCGACTCCAAAATCGCCTACACAAGCCTAGGCGCTATCGGGCAAACCAACCACAAAAAGCCCGCCGCGCAGGCACTCGAAGATGAGTATCCATTCTAGGCTGTAAGTGGCTGGAGTGGTTAAAATGGCTAGAGGGCTAGAGGGCTGGAGCGGGCTGGAATGAGTAGAGCGCACAGCGAAAAATCGCGCGATTTATCCAATAAGGCGCGCGCGGTGCGCGAGAATCTGCCTAGGGGGAGTCTATCGAGCGAGAATCTATCAAGGGGGAATCTATCTGAAGGGAATTTAGGCGGCGAGAATCTACATAATAAGAGTTTGCCTAGTGAGATTCTAGGCGAAAATATGCCTAACAAAAGCCTATCTGGTGAGAATCTGGCGCGCAAAAAAGCTGGCGATAAGATTCTAGCGTGCGAAAATTTATCAAGCGAGAATCTAGCTAACGAGAATCCAGCAGGTGATGATAACTTGTCGCGCCAGAATCCACCTAACCATGCCAGCAAAACCAGCCAAACCAACAAAGCCAGCAAAACTAGCCAATCTACCCAAATCAGCCAAACCGACAAGCCCAGCCAAACTATTCAAACTATGCAAACTAACAAAGTCGGTCAAACAAACCAAACTAACAAGCCAAGCCAAGCCATTCAAACTAATAAAGCCACCCAAAACATGCAATCTGCCAATATCCAAACCACTCCCAGCCAATCCCCCGCCACTCAATCCGCCCCGCGCAAAGTCTGCCTCATCCCAGCGCGCGGCGGCTCCAAGCGCATCCCGCTCAAAAACATCAAGCCCTTTTGTGGCGAGCCCATAATCGCCTATTCTATCCGCACCGCGCTGGATTCTGGGCTGTTTGATGAAGTCATCGTAAGCACGGATAGCGAGCAGATAGCGCAGGTGGCGCGGGATTTTGGCGCGAGTGTGCCTTTTTTGCGCCCAGCAGCGCTTAGTGATGATTTCACGCCCACCATCGCCGTGGCGCAACATGCGATACACGCGCTAAATGCACTAAATACGCGCGCGGATTTAGCACTAAATCAAAGCCTAGAAAATCTAGATTCTAGCGCAAAATCTATTTCAAAATCCACGCGAGAATCCACTACAAACCAAAACGCCACCAGCCACGCACCAGAATCCCAAACCACGCAAAACACACAAACCGCGCGCCTTTTGGATTCTACCAGCCAAGCCGCACTAGATTCTGCCACGCCAGCCACCACACCAGCCACACGCGCGCATTTTTTAGATTCCACCATACCAGCAAAACACGCACCACTTTTAGATTCTGATCTTTTATGCGTGATATATCCCACTGCGCCGCTGCTTTGCGCCGCTTCGCTTTCGCGCGCACTAGAGGCGCTGCTGACTACCCCGCACAAATCATTTGCCTTTGGCGCGGTGGCGTATGATTACAATCCCTATCGCAGCTTTCATCTCAAAAATAGCGCGCCGAGCATGCTTTTCCCGAGCCTCTATGATGCGCGCTCGCAGGATTTGGAGGCGGTGTTTCATGATGCGGGGCAGTTTTATTGGGGCTTTGTGCGCGCGTGGAATGCGGGGCTTGCGATATTTGCGCCGCATTCTTGCGCGATAGAGTTGAGCGCGCTTGAAGTCCAAGACATCGATACGCTCGATGATTGGGCGCTGGCGGAGATGAAATATCAGCTTTTGCAAAATAAACGCGAGGCGAAAAGCTAGAATCCAAAAGCCGCCATGAAAAAAGCAGAATCTATAATCATCAGTGTTTGCACGCAGTGGGGAAATGCGGCGGGTGGGGGGCATATCATGCGCTGTCTTCGCCTAGTGGAGCTGCTGGCAAACGCACAAAATGCAGAATCCAAAAGCGTGGAGTTTGAGGGCGCAGAGCTTGAGAGTATAGAATCTAAAAATACAGAGTTTGAGCGCGCGGAATCTGGGCGTGCAGAATCTAAAAATATAGCATCCAGCGCAGAATCTAAAAGCCTAAATTCTAGCGATGCAAAATCCACGCACACAGAATTTGGGCGCGCGATTTGTGTGAGATTTTACAATGCAAGTGATGCGAACGATAACATCGCGCAAAAACTCACACTAAATCCAGCGCATGCAGAATCCTTGCAAAACCCACCACACACAAACTCTACGCAGAATCTAAAGCGTGCAAAACCCACGCCAAACCCTCTAGATTCTAGGATTCAGCGCATCGCCAAAGATTCTAGGCTAGATGCTTTATTTAGCGCGCTTGATTGGCGCGAGGCGGATATTTTTGCCTCGATTGTCGCGGATTCTACGCATATTATTTTTGATAGCTATGATTTTCCGCCGCGCCTTATACAAAGCGCGCTTGATAGGCATTTGCCCTGCCTCATATTTGATGATAGCGCGCAGATTCCGACATGGGCTAAAAATCTTCACACCACAAACGCGCCACTTTTCCTGCTAAATCCAGCGCTTGGCGCAGAATCTAAATTTCAAGATTTTGCAAGTTTAGATTCTGCAAACACAAAACCAAAAGACACAGAAGGCACGCATTTTTTCATCGGTGCAGAATACAGCCTCGCCCCCTCTATTTTCCGCTATAATCGCACCACCACGCGCGCAAAAATAGAGCACATCCTTATCACGCTCGGTGCCAGTGAGACAAATGAAAAAATCCAAACAATCAAACAAATCCTAGAATCCGCCCGCCACACAAGCCCACACGATTCACACAAAAACGCGCTAGAATCCACAAAACAAGATTTCACCCTCGCGCAAAACTTCCACCTCCATATCGCCGATGGCGCACTTTCGCCAAGAGAGCTAGCCGCGCTCATGAGAGAGTGCGACATCGCTATAAGTGCGGGCGGGCAGACGCTCTATGAGCTAGCCCTAAGCGCACTCCCCACGATAATACTCCCAATCGCGCCAAACCAAATCCTCCAATCGCTCGCCTTTGCGCGCACACAAGGCATGATGATGGCAAATCTAGATTCTAGCCTACTAGAATCTATAGCCGCCCTCACGCCCGCCCGCCGCGCGCAGATGAGCGCTACCCTCGCCACCCTTCCCATAGGCAGCAAAGCAAAAGAACTCGCGCGCTTTATCGGATAAAAAATTTTAAATTTACAAAAAGGCGATAAAATACCCACTTGCGAAACTTTTGGCAAAATACATTCACTAGGAGACATCATGAAACGCACACAAAATAGCACACAAAGCAAGGCAGGCGCACTAAGCAAGCTGCTTGGCATATCGCTGATAGCAGGAGTTTTGAGCGCAAACGCGCTGTATGCGAAAGTTCTAGCCACCGTCGATGGCACACAAATCACTGAAGAGACATTTGAAGAGATAAAGGCACAGGACCCGAACTTTGACTTCAACAAGCTAAACAAAGACCAGCAAAAAGAGCTAGTAAATCAAGCGATAGATAACATCATCATCGCCAAAGAAGCCCAACGCGCCAAAATCGACACGACGCCAGAATTTACACAAGCTTTCAACAAAATCACCAAAAACATCAAAGACCGCCTGCTAGTGCAAGCATGGGCGCAGACAGAGATACGCAACATCGCTAGCAAGGTAAATGTCACCGAGCAAGACGCGCGCGCGTATTATGACTCTCACAAAGCAGACTTCAACAAGCCAAATGTGCATGCGCGCCATATCGTGGTGAAAACAGAATCCGAAGCCAAAAAAATCATCGATGAGCTAAACAAAACGCCAAAAGGCAATGTCGAAAAAGTTTTCATCGACCTTGCTAATAAACGCACGATAGACCCGGGCAACAAACAAGCGCAAAATGGCGGTGATTTGGGAATGTTTGAGCGCGAGCAAATGGTAGAACCATTTTCCAATGCGGCATTTTCTATGAGTGAGGGCACATTTTCCAAAACGCCGGTGAAAACAGACTATGGCTATCATGTGATTTATGTCATAAGCAAGGCAAATGAATATCCATTTGATAAAATCAAACAGCCGCTTATGAATATGCTAGGCGAGCAAAAAGTAAATCAAGAGATGAAGCAAAAGGTTGAAAGCTTGCGCGCGAAGGCTAATGTCAAGCTTTCTATATAATCTGAATAATCTGAAGTGATTCTTTTGAATTTGGCACTTTTGGCGTTTAAATAGTGCTTAAATATCAAGCGCTAAATATCGCTAGCGTGGCGGCTTGGTGTCGCTGCGCTAAAATTTAAATCAAGAATCTAAAATCGAAAATCTAAAATCAATAATCTAAAATCAAGATTTTAAAATAGAGAGCCTAGAATCTAGAATCTAAAATAGAGATTTTGCATTTTGGATTCTTTTTTTGGATTTTTGATTCTGGATTCTTAGTTTCTTATTTTTGGATTCTAGATTCTGCATTTACATCTTACACCAATTCTAAGGAGGCTATATGCTAGTAAGTGGCAGTGAAATTTTGCTAAAAGCTCACAAAGAGGGCTATGGCGTCGGCGCGTTTAACTTTGTGAATTTTGAAATGCTAAACGCTATCTTTAACGCCGCGCTTGAGGCAAACTCGCCCATCATCGTGCAAGCAAGCGAAGGTGCTATAAAATACATGGGGATAGATATGGCAGTGGGGCTGGTGCAAATCCTAAGCAAACGCTACCCGCAAATCCCAGTAGCACTTAACCTTGATCATGGCACAAGTTTTGAGTCTTGCAAAAAGGCGATTGATGCGGGCTTTACTTCGGTGATGATTGATGCTTCACATCATCCATTTGAAGAAAATGTCGCCATGACTAAAGAAGTCGTGCAATACGCGCATAGCAAAGGTGTGAGCGTAGAGGCGGAGCTGGGGCGGCTTATGGGGATAGAGGATAATATTTCAGTCGATGAAAAAGACGCCGTGCTAGTCAATCCAGATGAGGCAGAGGAGTTTGTCAAAGAGACAAAGGTTGATTATCTTGCACCCGCTATTGGCACAAGCCATGGGGCGTTTAAGTTCAAAGGCGAGCCAAAGCTTGATTTTGCGCGACTGCAAGAAGTCAAACGCCGCACCAACATCCCGCTAGTTTTGCATGGCGCAAGTGCAATACCACAATATGTGCGCGAGGCGTTTCTAGCCACAGGTGGCGATCTCAAAGGTAGCAAGGGCGTGCCTTTTGAATTCCTCCAAGAAGCAGTCAAAGGCGGGATAAACAAGGTAAATACTGACACAGATTTGCGTATCGCTTTTATGGCGGAAGTGCGCCGCGTGGCAAATGAGGATCCTACGCAGTTTGATTTGCGTAAATTTTTCGCGCCCGGAATGCAGGCGATGCAAAAGGTGATGGTAGAGCGCATGCAAGTGCTAGGCTCGGCTGGGAAGGCATAAGGGCTGGATTCTGCTAAAGGGCGTTTGCAAAAGGCTTGAACTTGAAAAAGTGCATTTGCAAAAGGCGTGGAATCTAGCGCGTTTAGATTCTGGCTCCAAATCGTGCAGTAGCTAGAATCCTAACGCAAAGCTAGATTCTAGCTTCAAAACAAAAGCGCGTAAAAGTATAGAATCTAGCACAACAGCGAGAATCTAGCCTTGCCTCTAAACCCGCGCAATCTAGCAAATTCGCTCCGCAATCCCAAAATCCGCCCAAAAGGATTTATTCGGAGGATTCATCAGAGGATTTACCATGAGTTGGCGCTTTTTGTAATATGTTTTGGCGATACTCCTAGCACTCGGGCTTGTCGCCTGTGCTAGCAAGCCAAAATATGTAGTAGATTCTGAGGATTTTACCTCCTTTGGCATCGACTATCACGACATAAACAATGTCGTCAAAAAATCCGCGCAAGCACTGCTAGAATCCGATTTTACCAAAGCCATAAAAGGCAAAAGCCCCCTAGCCATCTCTGACATCATAAACCAAAACCAAGAATACATCGACACAGAATTTTTATCACGAGCACTCGTGCGCGCGCTTCGCCCAAGCAAAAAATTCACCCTTACCAACGCATTTGTAGGAAGCGGCGCAAATGCGGATTCTGCGATAAATAGCGTAAGGACGCTCAATAACAACTACAGCCAAAACAGCAGGTCACAAGCTGGCACACTCATCGCCCCACAATACTCGCTAAGCGGCAAAATCACCAAATCACTAAAGCAAATCGGCGATAAAGTGCGCGCGGATTATTTGTTTTTGTTTGTGCTGACAGATCTCAAAACCGGGCTTGTCGTGTGGGATCATGAAGAAGTCATCTCTAAGATTTTGGATAAAGATTATGTAGAAAAATATGGGGCCTATAGCGCGAGCAATACACAATCCACACAAGATGAGCAATCCACGCAAGATGAGCAATCTCAAACCGCGATGAAACCTGCCAAAAAGCCATTTTTCAAGCGCTATCTAAGCGACGAAGCTAAAGAATTACATAAATTCACCAATGCCTCCATGCTTGCAGGGATGGAATTGGGCCTCACTGCTGGTATCCAAACACGCGATATGCCTCACGATGCAGAAGATATGGGAGTAGTTTTAGATTTTGGATTTTTCGGCTTGCCGATGTCCGATGAGTCCTCTGGCTTTGGCTTAAAGCTACGCACCGAGTATGGATGGAAATGGACAGGCACCTTGTTTAGTGTGCGAGTTGGGCTGCAGGGCTACTATCACCCAGCCATATTTAGCAACAAAAAAGGTGTGCAGAAAGCTAGCTTCTATGTAGGTGGGGGCTTTGTGAAAGTGAGTGATAAAGTGAGTGATAAGGTTGTGGAACATGGCGGCGGATATGTCGATGCAGGCTTACTGCTTTTTTCTACTTCTATTATACCCATCTCGATTGGATATAGGGCGGATTTTTTCCCGCAGACAGGAATGCAGCATTCAATTATTATGTCATTTATGCTTATTCCTGCGATTGCCAGGTCTGTGGATAAGAATGTTGAGTTTTAGTTTTGCATTGGCACGATATTTTGCTATAATGCACGCTTCCAAACAAAACTAATCCCACGCATAAAGTGCAGAATCTAGCGCAAATGCCAAATCTAGCCGCGCTCTAATCGATATAGCCCATGCAATCTATATAAATTCGCTTTGCAATCCCAAAATCCGCCAAAAGGATTTATCGGAGGATTTACCATGAGTTGGCGCTTTTTGAAATATTTTTTGGCGAAGCATTTTTTGGTGTCATCGCTAGTATCGCTAGTATTTGGATTTGCCTATGCTGAACCAAATGCAAATACTGCGATAAATCCGCAAGCCCACGCATCACAAAATATCTACCAAACCCCGCAGCAAACCATGCAGCCAACTACACAGCAGATTTTGCAGCAACCAGCGCAACCCACCCTACAATCCCAACCCACCTCGCAATCCCAGCCACAACCCGCCAAAAAGCTATTTTCCACATCGCGCTACCTAAGCAACAACGCCAAAGACTGGCATGACATCAACAATAAACTTATGTTTGTAGGGCTAGAAGTAGGCTATGCCACTAGCAGCCAAACGCCATATAGAGCATACAACACCCAAGATGTTAGGCTCGCCGCAGATGCTGGATTTTTAGGCTTGCCAAAATCCAGCGACTCCTCTGGCTTTGGCTTCAAGATACGCGGCGAGCTAGGGCTGCAGCGCCGCTATCACAATGTGCGAGCAGGGATTGAGGGCTACTATCACCCAGCCGCGCTTAGTAGCAGAGATGGCTATCAGATTGTTAGCCTGTATGCGGGTGCAGGTGCTGCGATAGATACCAAAGGCAGGGATGCTGGCGGATATGTCGATATGGGCGTGCTGCTTTTGCCTAGTTTTCCGGCTTTTGCTTCGCTTGGGTATAGGGCGGATTTCATCCCGCAGGTGGGGATGCAGCACTCGCTTATGCTTTCGCTTAGAGTTTCTGTGATTTTGGCGGCTATATTTTTGCATTAAGCGTTTTCGAGGCGTTTTGCATTGGCGCGACATTTTTGCTATAATGCGCGCTTCCAAACAAAACTTAAGGAGAATCTATGGCAATCAGCATGAGCGAGCTAAAAAAGGGGCTAAAAATAGAAATCGATGGCATACCTTATAAAATCGTAGAATACCAACATGTCAAACCGGGCAAAGGCGCGGCGTTTGTGCGCGCGAAAATCAAGTCGTTTTTGGATGGCAAGGTGATAGAGAAAACCTTCCACGCCGGTGATAAATGCGAAGAGCCAAACATCGTAGAAAAGCCGATGCAATACCTCTACCACGATGGCGATTATTATCAATTCATGGATAATGACACTTATGAACAAATCGCTTTGAACGAGGATCAAGTGGGCGATGCGGCGAAGTGGATTCTCGATGGCATGGGCGTGCAAGTGCTTTTGCATAACAACAAGGCGATTTCTGTGAGCGCGCCACAAATCGTAGAGCTAAAAATCACCGAAACACCGCCAAACTTCAAAGGCGACACCTCCTCTGCTGGCAAAAAACCAGCCACGCTAGAAACGGGTGCAGTGGTGCAGATACCTTTCCATGTGCTAGAGGGCGAAGTCATCCGCGTAAATACCGAAACCGGCGAATATGTCGAGAAGGCAAAATAAGCGACAAAAGGGCTGGAATAGGCGACAAAAAAGCTGGGGTGAGTCATAAAAGTAGAAATAAGGCAAGGGTGTAAATAGGGATAAAAAGGCCAAAATAAGTGATAAAAAGGGCTAAGGCTAGCGAATAAAAAGATTGAATGGGTGGTAAAAAGCTGGAATCGGCGAGTAAAAAGACTGAAATGAGCGATAAAAGGCAAACCCACTTTTTGCAAGCTAGCACAGCGCCAACCTCGCGAGATTTGCCACTGATTAGATTCTGCAGCTAAACAACCACACTCGCAGATTTGCGAGGCAATTTCACGCATTGGCTTTGCGAGACTATCGCCCACAGATTGCGAAATGATTTTACACACGCGCTTTGCTAGGATTCTAAGAACCAGCCTTGTGAGATTTTAAATCTTTTGCAGAATCCAAAAGTCATTTCTACCATTGCAAGCGCAGCAGGACAATCTAAACTATAAAATACACTTTATTTTCCGCAGCCATAAACACTGCTACCCCAAATTATGCTACAATACCGCCTTTATTTTAAAACTAAAATCTCAAATAATCCCCACACAAAGGCATCCTCATGCAACTACCCAGAATCCAAACTCCATTATCTCTATTATCCATGAGCTTTATCCACCGCATTATTATTTATCCTTTCCCTATCCCTCACAAGCTGCGCCAAAGATAGCAAAACAAAATACATCACAGAATCCAAAGCCTACGCATCCACAGGCATAGACCCACACGATATAGAGCAAGTCGTCGAGAAGTCCGCCCGCTC
>NZ_MLQN01000015.1 GCF_001854545.1 Helicobacter sp. CLO-3 | reverse complement strand
CCCCGATAGAAATGGCGCTATTTACATTATCTGCATCATTTATATTGCTAGATTCTAGCTTTTTATTGATATTTGCGATGATACTTTGTATTGTCACTGCAGCATATTTTATATAGTTTTCATCACAGCCGAAAAACACATGCCCCACTTGACTATTTTCAGCATCATTATTTATCGTTTTTATATTACTAGCTTGACTCATTTATGCGAATCCCTTATTTTGATATTAAATATAAAAAAAGACTATGATTATAACATATTTTTGTCATTTTGAGTGTAGTGAGACAAAGCACGAGCCTTTTGTAATTTATATTTGTTTTTAGACTTTGGCTTGCTTGATATTTTTCATATAAGCATTTAGCTTGTAGCTGAAGACGGAATCTAGAGCGTGCTTTGTGTGAGGCGCGACAAGGCGCATTTGGTGGCATCGCATTTGCTAGCATTATTGGCGCAATCAGCCACATCATCGCAATTCGCACAGCTCACACAATTTTGGCAGCTTACACATTTTTGGCAATTTGCGCAATTTTGACAATTCGCGCAATTTTCACAATCGCTGTTTTTAGAATCCGCGCAGAAATCATATCTATATACGCTTGGTTCTGGTGCGATTTTGCGTATTTGTTTGAGCGCTTTTTTTAGGCGGTTGTGCGCGATGAGATCTGGCGCAGAATCCTTGCGAAACAAAAACACCTTCTCTTCCATGCCATCATCGCTTCGCACACAGCCTGCGATTTTGCCAGCGTTTTCACCGCCCGCGCCGCTATTTCCGCCAGCACTGCTACCGCTCCCGCCATTTTCGCCCGCGCCGCCAAGCCGCACAAAGCTAAGATTTGGAATGCGCCCATTGATATTCATGATAGGGTGGCTTAGGCTGGCATCGATTTGCAGCGTGCTTGGATTTAGCGTCATCGCCTCATAAAACCCATGCGCCTTATCCTCCGCGCTATGCGTGCAAGTGCGCACGATAGGCACTTCATCGCCGCTATTAAACACATCGATATGCCCTAGATACTCCACATCCATGCGCTCATCGCCACCTGTGATGAAATCTTTTAGCCGAGATAGCCCTTCATCGCCCGCGCCAAAGCCCGCGTTTGAGAGATCACTTGCTAGATTTTGCGCTAGAGACTCATCCAGCGCCCTAGCAGCGCTATCACAAATATGCGGCGCGCTAGTTTGGCTAAAATCTATCAGCGCATAAAGCGGCGGCGCGCTTATATTGCGCGTATTTGCCGTGCTTGTGGCATAGAGCCTATCTGGCATCAGCCAATAAAGTGCGCCATCAAAGCCAAAAAGCTTCGGCAGTGCTTCATAAGTCGGCGCGCAGTAGGAATGTGCTAAAATGGGCGCGCTGGCTTTGCTAGGTGTTTTGTCTGGGTTTTGGCTCGATGTCTTATCGGAGTTTTTGTCGCTAGTTTGCGTGATAAGCGTGATAAGCCCCATGCAGCGCTCCTGCATGGATTCTTTGCTAAAGATTCCGATAAAGGCACTCGTATCCTTGGCATAATGCTTGAAATACCCTTGCGCGAAAAGCGCAGAATCTAGCTTGCCCTCCAGCATCAAGCCAAGCGTGGATTCTAGCGTAAGCTTAGATGCGGGCGTGCGTAAGATATAGGCGAGATTTTTTGGCAGCGCGCTAAGCTCGCCGCCTTTTTGCGCGTAGGCTTGCAAAAACGCGCGGATATTTTGAAGCGCAAAAAACCCGCCCTGCTTGTATTCAAGCTCTGCAAGCGAAAGGTAAATGCTCGCATCATCGCGATGTGTTTTGTCGCTTAGCATTTTTTCTGCTAGCACGCGCTTTGCCTCTAGCAGCTGGCGATCATTGCTTTCTGCTTGCTTGAAATGTGCTAGATAGGCGCGCTGGCAGGATCTCACACCTTGACAAAGGCTAGAATCTATCTCAAATCTAAGGCGCGTTTGGGGCTTTGGCGTGGCGGGGGTTTTGGGGTTTGCGGGGTTGGATTCTGCGGATTTAGATTCTATAGATTTGGATTCTGGCGCGGTGTTTTTAGATTCTGCGATATTTGGCGCGCTAGAATCTGCCAAAAGTGTATCAAAATCCAAAAAACTATCCATAAGTTTATTTGCATCTTGCGCGCTTGGCGCGGGCTGTTTATCAAGCGATTTATCTGGCGCGCTTTGTGAAATATAGGCTGGAAAAATATGTGGCATAAAGGCAAATGAGCGCACAAAATCGCGCGCGCTAGAGAAGCTAAAAGTGTCCGCGCTTGTGGTTTTGCTGGTGATTGTGGTTTTGCCATTATTTGCGCTTGGCGCGGGCTGTGGATTTTGCGCGGATTCTGGCGAATTTTGTGCTAACTTTAGCGCGGATTTTGACGCGCTAGATTTTGCATTTGCCCTAGAAGCTATTTTAGATTCCGCGCCTGCCTGCAAGCACCCAAGCCCAAACAAAAGCGCAAGCGCGCCACAAACCCAAATCCCCCTGATTTTTCTCATCATTTTTCCTAACCCATAGAGTCCATATCGCTCATAGCTTGATAATCTTTGCGCCCATGCCACCCATATTTGGCGGGGCATCATCAAAGCTTAGCACCTTTGGATGCGCGCTTAGCACATCGCGCACCACCTTCGCAAGCCTGCCTGTGCCGATGCCATGATACACCAGCACCTCATCAAAGCCCGCTATAAGCGCATCGCTGATGAAATCCTCTAGCTTTTCTATCGCCTCTTCCGCGCGCAAACCATGCAGATCAAGACTCACGCTCGCGCGCGGCGTGTAGTCTAGCTTGATATTTGCTAGGCTTTTTAGGCCTTTGCTTTTTACGCTTTTTGCGCCACTTATGCCACCATTTGCGCCACTCGCGCCACCGCTAGCATTCGCCCCGCCAGCACCTCCATTTTTCGCGCCACTTGCGATATATCGCAGCTCATGTTTATCGACTTTGGCGCGCATACCAGAATCTAGCTCGATAAGGCATTGGCTAGATTCTAGGCGCAGTATGACGCCGCGCGTGTCCTTGTATGCCACGAGATCGCCCACGCTAAGCTTTTTTGGCGTATCTTTTGGCGCGCTGTATTTGGGCGCTTTTTTTAGGATTTGGTGCGCGTTGTTGATATTGCGATGTATGTCGCTTATATCTTTTGCCTCCTTTTTTAGCGTGTTTAGTGCGTCTTGATAGGTTTTTTCAAGCGCCTGAAGCTGTCTTTGGTGATCTTGTTTTAGATTTGCTATGAGCTCTAGATATTCTTGGCGTTTGGATTCTGCGGCTTGGATTTTTTGATCGAGTGCGCGGTTTTTGGATTTTAGCTCGATTTCTAGCTTTGATGAGCGCTCGATAAGCTCATTTAGCCGCTCTTTATCACTCCCATAGTGCGCTATCGCCTTGCTTATGATGTGTTTTGGGATGCCATAGCGCTGCGCTGTCTCAAAGGCATAGCTTTTGCCAATGCTTCCATGCATAAAAGCATAAGTCGGCGCGCCGCGCTTGATGTCAAAAAGTGCCGCGCTCATCTGCACGCGCGCATCATCCGCCATAAGAGCAGCTAAGCGTTTGTGGTGCGTGGTGATGATGATTTTGTTATTTTTGGCAAGCATGGTTTGAAGCAGCGTTTTATACAGGCTCGCCGCCTCATCCGCATCGGTGCCAAGCTCGATTTCATCGACACCCAAAAGCATATTTTCTAAGGCTAGATTTTGGCTAAATTGTAGCATCCTGCCTGCAAAGGTGCTTATGTCGTTTTTGGTGTTTTGCGGATCAGAGATGATGGCGCAGATGTGTTTAAAATGCGCGATTTTGCTATGGTGTGCGTTGCATTTCATCGGCAGCAGATGCTTTGCCAAAAATGCGGCACTCAAAATGGATTTTAAAAGCATGGTTTTGCCCCCGGCATTTACGCCTGTTAGCACTAAAAGCTGCTGGGAAAAATCGATGCTTAGAGGTGTGGGGTTTTGCAAAATAGGGTGGCAGAAGTCTTTCAAAATGATAGGCGCGCAAATGGGCGCTGTATAGGCGGGGGCGGTGTAAGCGGGCGCGGCGTGTGTGTGGCTCGCTGGCGCGGATTCTGCGCTAGAATCTAGTTTTTTAGATTCTGGTTTTAACGCGTGATTTTGGCGTGCCGGATTTGGATTTGGCGCGCTTTTTTGTGGCGATTTTTGCGGATTATAAGGCATGATAAACTCAAGCTCGAGCGTTTTGGCAAACTCGATGCGCGCAAAAAGCAGATCAAACCTATCAAACGCACCATTTATGAAGCGCAAAAACGCCAAATGCTTTTGCATCACTGCGCTCACTTCTTTGCAAAGCGCGCTTATCTGCACCTCTAGCGCGTCTTGCAAATCCTTCTGGCGCGCATACAGCCGCTCAATGCTCTGTGGCAAAACATAGAAAAACCCGCCTTGTGAGCGATCAAGCACCGAGCCTTTGAGCGCGTGCGTGTAGCCCGCTTTCAAAAGCAGCGTTTGTGCGTCAAACACGAGGTGGATCTGCCTATCGACAAGATAAGGCTCTAGGCTTTTGTTGTTGCTTAGGCGGTGGAGTTCGGATTTTATCTGATCTTTGGTATTTGATATATTTTGCTTGATATTATGTATTTCTACAAATTTTTTATCTATAAGCTCGCCATTTGACTCAAAAATACAAATCGTTTCTTTCAAAATCTGTGGTATTTCAATCTTATGAAGTAGCGTATAAAAGCTAGATTCTGGGACTATCTCACTCATATTTAATAAATTTTCAAAATAGCTTAAAATCTGGCTAAAAGCAAAAATATCTTTAAGTCTCAAAGTGCCAAATTTTTGCAAGATAAAAAGCTCTTTGTCTAGGTTTGGGATACGCGGCATGGGCGGAATAGTAAGCGTCTCTAGCTCATCGATGATTTTTTTGTGTGATTGCAAATCGCCTTGGAGATAAAAGCCTTTGGGTCTAGCAAGAAGCGAGGCAAATTTATAAATAAAAGATTCTAAATCTAGCTGGGCTAAAAGCTTGGCGTCTTTTTTGCAAAAAATCGCGCAATATTGGCTTGGCGTAATGGCGGAGATGTCATCTATCGTGGCGGCATAAGAGGCATTGTCAAATGCGCTGCCAAATGCGCCACTGCCACTATTAAACGCGCCATTTTCTGAAGCACCACCAAAAGCAGATTCTGGCGCAGAATCCAAAATGGAATCTAAAGTAGTGGAATCTAAAGCAGCAGAATCCAAAGCAGATTTTTTGAGCGCAGAATCCTTTGTCAAATCCCCAGCACGCGCAGAATCCAAAGCGCGCAAAGTTCTAGATTTTGATATTTTAGATTCTGGCATTTTTGCCCCATTTACTCCATTCGCCCCGCTCAATTTGGCAGAATCCATCAATACCCCATCTCATAAAACTTTTTGCGCTCGCTCGAGCTTGCGATATTGAGCTGTTTGCGGTATTTGGTGATGGTGCGGCGCACGATTTTTAGCCCGAAATGCTGCTCGATGAGTTGGAGTATTTTTATATCGCTTAGCGGTTTTTTCTTGTTTTCGTTTTTTATTATCTCGCTTAGAAAATCTTTTATCGAAGCATTGCTCACATCGCCTTCTATCGCGGCGGTGAAAAAGCTTTTGATAGGAAAAATCCCGCGCTGGCATTCAAGGTATTTGTTGGATATGGCGCGCGAGATGGTGCTTGGCGCATAGTTTAGCTCAGTAGCGATATCTTTTAGCTTCATAGGCTTCATCTCACCGCCGCGGAAAAAATCATATTGATAATCCACAATCATAAGCCCCACTTTTTTTATCGTGGCTTTTCGCATCTCAAGCGCATCGATGAGGTCGCGCGCTTCTTTGATTTTGTTTTTGATATAGCTTTGCGCGTCTTTGTCAGAATCTATGCTATTTTTGGAGTCTTTGGCTTTGGCGTCGTTTATCTCGATGATTGGATAATACTCATCATTTGTATGCACGATGATGTTGCCATCCTCTTCTTGCACGAAAATATCTGGAATCTTATAGCTTTCCTCATGCGCGAAATCAAGCGCTGGCGGGTTTTTGAAGCTTCTTATAATTTTCATCGCCTCGCTATAGCGCGCGTGTTTTTTTTGCTTGGCGTGCAAGTCTAGATTTTCGATGATTTCTTTGCATAGCGCATAAAGTTCATTATCCACTTCTTGGCTCTCCAGCTGGAAGCAAAACGACTCGCGCACATCTCTCGCACCTATCCCTCTTGGCTCTAGGAAACAAAATCTAGCGCGCACCTTTTCGTATTCTCCCACCTCTACGCCTAGCCTTTGCGCCGCTAGCTTAATATCTTCTTGGAAATACCCCTCCGCATCGATGCCTTCGATGATGTCAAATGCGATATCTTGGCTAAGCTTAGTAGGAAAAAGCGGCGGGCAAATCTGGCTATAAAGATTCTCATACAAGCTTTCTCTAGCGATGGTTAGCTGCTCGATTTTGTCACTTATACTCGTGCCAGATTTTGCGTTATTACGCATTTGCTTGGTGAAAGTCGAGCCAAAATCCTTACTCATAGGCGTTTGCACGCTTACAAATGGATTTTCATTTGCGTATTCTTTGAGTATGTCTTCTACTTCAAACAAATCGCCCTGCAATATCGGCAGCCAGCTTTTTAGCGTGGTGGAGAGCTTGCCTTTGATATTTTGTCTAAGTCTCGCCCCACCTGATTGTATGCCCTGTGCCACGCTATCGCCCTATGCTTTAAAATGTTCGCCAAGATAGTATTTTCTCACAAGCGCATTGGCATAGATTTCATCCGCTGTGCCGCTTGCTAGGAGTGTGCCAGATTTTATCACATAGGCGCGATGACATACTGAAAGCATCTCGCGCACATTGTGATCGGTGATTAGCACGCCGATTTCCATTTGTGAGAGTGTCTCGATGATTTTTTGTATATCTATGACAGCTATAGGATCCACACCGGCAAATGGCTCATCTAGCAGGATGAATTTGGGCTCTTTGATAAGCGCGCGCGCTATCTCCACGCGCCGCCGCTCGCCACCGCTTAGGCTTAAGCCTTTGCGCTTGCGTATAGGCTCGATGTTGAAAGCCTCTAGCATTTGCTCGATTTTATGCATTCCTGCTTTTCTGCTAGAAAATGTCGCCTCTGCGGCAAGCGCTAGATTTTCCTCCACGCTCAAGTCTTTGAAAATGCTAGATTCTTGTGGCAAGTAGCCAATACCCATATTTGAGCGCTTATGCAAGGGGTAGGCGGATAAGTCGTTGTTGTCAAGATAGACATTGCCCGCACTTGGCTCTAATAGCCCGCAAATCATATAAAAAGTAGTTGTTTTGCCAGCACCATTTGGCCCTAGAAGTCCCACGACTTCGCCGCTTTTGACTTCTAGGGACACATCATTTACGATTTTTGTTTTTTTGATATGTTTGGCAAGGTTTTTGGCTTGCAGTTTGTGGATACCCAAAATTTTTCCTTCTATAAAAGCATGGTTTTGGCGCGCGTGGCTAGAATTTTGAAGCCTAAAATCTAAAATCCCAAGAATCCAGATTTTTGGATTCTAGTGCGTCTTTAGATTCTAGCTCGCTTGCTTTGCTGTTTAGATTCTCGCACAAAAGCTAATATTTTATACCCTCTTGTCTTAAAGATCAATCTCAAAGCCCCGCAAACTTATATGCCAAATCTCGCCGCTAAATTTAGTGCAGAAGGCTTGAAAGCCAGATAAAAGATTCAAGCTATTTTGCAAATTTTGCTACAATGCTACGCATCAACCTCTACGCGCGCCATGCTAACGCACAAGTCAAAACGCGCGCAAACACGCAAAACAAACGCTTCCAAGGAGAATCTATCATGCAAGGAGAATCTATTATGCAAGGGAGTCTATTATGAAAGTCGCAAAAATATTTGGCACTGATGGCGTGCGCGGGCGCGCTGGCACACATATCACGCCCACGCTTTGTATCGACCTTGGTATCGCTGCTGGGCTTTATTTCCGCGAGCTTGCAAGCACTAGCAAGACGCCCTCGACAAATAAGATTCTGCTAGGCAAAGACACGCGCCGCAGCGGCTATATGATAGAAAATGCGCTTGTGAGCGCACTAACTTCTGTAGGCTATGATGTGATACAAGTAGGACCGATGCCAACGCCTGCTATCGCCTTTCTCACCGCAGATATGCGCTGTGATGCGGGCATCATGATAAGTGCGAGCCACAATCCTTATGATGACAATGGCATCAAGTTTTTTGACCGCTTTGGCTGCAAACTCGATGAAAACGCAGAATCTGCGATAGAAAAAATCTACCACCAAAAAGACTTGCTAGCTAGGAGCTACAAAACAGGGCGCGAGATAGGCAGCTCTAAGCGCATCGATGATGTCATCGGGCGCTACATCGTGCATATCAAAAACTCTTTTCCAAAAGAGCTGACACTGCAAGGGCTTCGCGTGGTGCTTGATTGTGCCAATGGTGCGGCGTATAAAGTCGCGCCTACGATTTTTGGCGAGCTTGGCGCGGATGTGGTGGTGATGAATGATGAGCCAAATGGATTTAACATAAACGAGCAGTGTGGCGCGATGCACCCGCAAGATCTGGCAAATGAAGTCATCAAATATCGCGCGGATATTGGGTTTGCGCTAGATGGTGATGCGGATAGGCTCGTGGTGGTGGATGATAGCGGCGCTATTGTCGGCGGGGATATGCTTATCGGCGCTCTTGGAGCGTATCTAAAAAGCATAGGCGAGCTAGAGAGTGATACTATCGTGGCGACACAGATGAGTAATCTCGCGCTAGAAGAATACCTAAAATCGCAGAATCTAACCCTCGCGCGCTGTGATGTGGGCGATAAATATGTGTTTGATATGATGAAAAAGACGCATAGCAATTTTGGCGGCGAACAAAGCGGGCATATCATATTTAGCGACTACTCGACTACTGGCGATGGGCTGATGAGTGCGATACAAGTGATGGCGCTCGTGCTTAGAGCGCGCGAGAGAAGCGGTGCTAAAGCGCATGAGGTGCTTTCACCATTCACCCTATATCCGCAAAAGCTCATAAACATCGCAGTAAATAAAAAGCCCCCGCTAGAATCTATCGCTGGCTATGATAAGCTCTGTGGCAAGCTGGCGGATTCTGGTATGCGCTCGCTCATCCGCTACTCTGGGACAGAAAACAAGCTGCGCGTGCTGATAGAGGGCAAAGATGAAAGCGCGCTAAAACAGGCATGCAAAGAGGCGGAGGAGTTTTTCTGCAAAGCGCTGGGGTAGGGCAAGTTTAGCATTTTTGCAATTATATAGCTAGCAGAACTATCGGCGTATTAAGTGGGCTGGTTTTTGATTTTGCCAAATATCAATTTGGCGATAATATAAGAATCTTTTTAGTGATTTTAAAGTATATTGCGCGGGTTGTAATTTTAGGGTTTGGCGTTTTGGGTTTGCAATCTACGCATTAGCAATAATGCCAAAATCATGCAAATTAATGTATTGAAATTTAGAGCGAGGAAAAATATGCAGCATTTTTTGACATTAAAAGATTTTAGCAAGCAAGAAATTTATGAGATTTTGGCTTCGGCGCTGGTGCAAAAGGCAGGAGCGCGCCTCACCTCTGAAAATTCTAAAAATCAAGTCGCGCAAAATCTAGATTCTGCGAGCGTGCGCGCCACACAAAGCGCACAAACTATGCAAAACACAAAAGCTCAAGATTCCAAAAATACACAAAACACGCCAAGCCGCGCAGCAGAATCCAAGACGCATGCAGATTCTGCGCCCTTCACGCTAGCCTTGCCGCTTTTTGGCAAAAATATCGCGCTTATCCTAGAAAAGCCCTCCACTCGCACGCGCGTGAGCTTTGAGGCGGGTGTGAATAATATCGGCGCACATCCTATCGTGCTTATGGGCGGCGATACGCAAATCGGGCGCGGTGAACCCATAAAAGACACTGCGCGCGTGCTTAGCGGCATGGTGGATATGGTGATGATTCGCACTTTTGAGCAGGCGCGCATCGAGGAGTTTGCGCGATATAGCCAAGTGCCTGTGATAAATGGCCTGACGGATTTGTTCCACCCGCTGCAGATTCTGGCGGATATGCTTACGATGATAGAGTGCGGGATTTATCCTAAGGATTTTGGCGAGTTTTTTGCGGATTTCGTGCGCGAGTGCGGGGCAAACACGACTCAAAGCGCACAGCAAAACGCACCGCAAAGCACCGCCCACATCCTGCCAGCATACATCGCAGAGCCAATCGTCGCCTACATCGGCGATGGCAACAACATCACAAACTCATGGCTAAACCTAGCGAGCATCCTTGACATCCCCTTGCGTATCGCCACGCCCAAGGGATATGAGCCGGATGCCGCCACGATAGAGTATGCCAAATCGCGCCTAGATTCTGCGCTCACGCTCACCCACTCGCCAGAATCCGCGATAGAAAATGCCAGCGTAGTTATCACAGATACTTGGATTTCTATGGGGCAGGAGGAGGAGAAACAACGCAGGGTAGCGGATTTCAAAGGCTTTTGTGTGGATGAAAATCTCATGCAAAAAGCGGATAAAAACGCGATATTTTTGCACTGCTTGCCGGCGTATCGTGGCTATGAAGTAAGCGAAAATGTGATAGAATCCGCGCAAAGCAAAGTGTGGCTTGAAGCGCATAATAGGCTTTATATACAGCAAGGCGTCATGCTATGGCTAGCCAGACAAAACAAACGCGCCAAATAGAATCTAGGCCAAGCGAAATCTAAGCCAAGCGAAAACTAGCCACAAAGCAGAATCTAAAAGCATCTAGGCAAATCCAAACAGCAACAACCTAAGGCAGATACATGAAAAATCAATCCGCGACATTTGCAGATAAATCGCCAGCAGAAGAATCAGCGCAAACATCACTAGAGAAAAAAGCACGCAAAGATTCTGCTAGCAACAAAGCCAAAGAGGCTTCAAGCGCCTCATCGATGAAAGCATCCCAGCTTTTTGAGGCCAACAACATCGCAAGGGCTAGCAAAATCTCTGACACGCAGATGCTTTTAAACATCGAGCAGGGGGCGTTTGACCCGCAAGAGACTTGGTTTTTGAGGGATGATGAGGGGCAAGAATATGTCGTGATACCCCAAAACATCCTCAAAAAAATCGTCTCTATCATGCGCAACGCGCACGAGGAGCGGCTGCTTTTGGAGCTCGCGCGCGATATCAGCCAAAACACGCCCATAGATTTTGATGATGTGATGGCGGTGGCGCGCGCGCGGCTGGAATCTAGGCGCCTGCGCGATGGCTCGCTGCCTATCATCAACACCAAAGCGATGGTAAAGGAGATAAAAAAAGAATATCCAAATCTGTTTTTTGACATCTCAAGCCAGCTTTTGTTTAAGGGAATGCGATGAGTGGCGCGAAAAATATGACAGAATCTAGCGCGCCAAAAGCAATGGGCGCACCAGAATCTACTTCGCCAGAATCCATAGAAAATATAGAAAATGTGGCAAGCCACAAAACAAGCGGCGCGCGCGCAAGTTTGGATTCTGTCGCTTTGGATTCTGCTGGCTTATCTGCCAATCTAGATTCTAGCACAGATTCTAGCCATGCAGATTTTGCCAACAAAACAAACGCGCCAGAATCCGCTTCGCCAGATTCCAACTCATCAAAATCCACTGCGCCAGAATCTAGCGCACTAGAATCCGCTTCAGTAGAAAACCTAGATTTTGACAAATTCACCAAATACTCCAAATCCGCCCCCAGATACACGAGCTACCCCACTGCTGTGGAGTTTAGCACTAGCTTTGATTATGACGCGCTAAAGTCAGCGTTTATCCGCAATGACGCGCTAGCTAGAAAATCCAAAATGCCCCTTTCTTTGTATGTGCATCTACCTTTTTGCAAAAGTGCGTGCTATTTTTGCGGGTGCAATGTCATCTACACCAACCGCCAAGACAGAAAAGACCGCTACATAAGCTACCTAAAAAAAGAAATAGACATCCTAAAAACGCTTATGGATACCAAGCGCGAGGTGGTGCAGTTTCACTTCGGCGGGGGGACGCCGACATTTTTTGACGCCGCGCAGCTTTCGCAAGTCATCGCACTTGTGCGCGACGCTTTTCCAAACTTCGCGCCAAACGCGGAGGTGAGCTGTGAGATAGACCCGCGCCATTTTGAGCCCTCACAAATGCAAGCGCTAAAAGAGGGCGGATTTAACCGCCTAAGCTTTGGCGTGCAGGATTTTGATGAGGGCGTGCAAAAGGCGGTAAATAGATTCCAAGATGTGGCACTTGTGAGTAATGCTGTGAAAATAGCCAGAGATGCGGGGATAAACTCGATAAATTTTGATCTCATCTATGGCCTGCCTTTGCAAAGTGCTGATAGCTTCATCGACACGCTAAAAAAGGTCGTCTCGCTAAGTCCTGATAGGCTAGCGATTTTCAACTACGCGCATATCCCATGGATGAAAAAAACCATGCAAAAGATAAATGAAGCCGACTTGCCAACGCCCGGCATGAAGCTAGAGATTCTAAAAAAGACGATAGATTTTCTAGTGAAAAATGACTATGCGATGATTGGCATGGATCATTTTGCCAAAAAAAGCGATGAGCTCTATGAAGCCAAAATCACGCATCAATTGCGCCGCAATTTCCAAGGCTACACGACGCGCGGATTCTCGCAGACTATCGGCATCGGGCTTACTTCTATAGGCGAGGGATGGGATTATTACGCGCAAAACCACAAAGATTTGCCAAGCTACGAAAAAGCGCTAGATGAGGGCAGAATCCCGCTAGAGCGGGGCATCGCGCTAAGTCAAGAAGATATTTTACGCAAAGAAGTGATAATGGGGCTTATGAATAATCTCTGCCTAGATTTTGCGCCCTTCAAGCAGCGATATGGCATCGATTTTAGGCAGCATTTTGCAAAGGAGCTTTTGGCATTGAAAGAGTATGAAGATATAGGCGTGGTGTCTATCAATGATCGCGGTATCTACACCACTCCCACCGGCGGGCTATTGATACGCAATATCGCTATGGTATTTGATGCGTATTTGGCAAACATTTCTCAAGAAAAACGCGTATTTAGCAAAACGATATGATAGATTTTAGCACGATTTCAAACGCTTGTGTGAAATGCGGCAAATGCATCCCTTATTGCACGATTTATCGCGTGCATAGAGAGGAAGTCACCTCGCCTAGAGGGTATCTGGATTTGGTGGGCGCGTATTCTAGGGGCGATTTGTCGCTAGATAAGCTAGCAAAAGATTTTTTTGAATCCTGCTTTTTATGCACCACTTGCGTGGAGGTTTGCCCTTCGAGCTTAGGCGTGGATCAAGCGATAGAAAAAGTGCGTATCGACATCGCGCAAAAATATGGCATCGCGTGGTATAAGAGGGCGTATTTTTTCTTGCTTAGGCATCGCAGGCTTATGGATTTTGTCTTTAGTATGGTGGCGTTTGTCGCGCCCTGTGCGTTTAAGCGCGAGGATGGCGGGAATAAGATTTGGTTTAGCAAGCGCGTGGTTTTTCCATTTTTGAAAAAAAGCTTCATCTCTAGCTACAAAGGGCTAAACGCCGCAAGCGCGCCAAAAGCGCAGAATCTAGCGCATCATAAAGTAGCGATATTTATCGGCTGTCTGGCAAACTACAACTATAAAGGCGTGGGCGAAGGATTGCTAAAAATCCTTGATAGGCTAGGCATCGATGCGCTAGTGCCAAAGCAGGAGTGCTGTGGCGCGCCGGCGTTTTTCACCGGTGATATAAAGTCTGTAAATACGCTAATCAAGCGCAATATCGAGTATTTCGAGTCGTTTATAGATGAGGTGGATGCGATTTTGATCCCGGAGGCGACTTGCGCGGCGATGCTTATGAGTGATTGGGAGCATGCGCTAGAATACGATGATGAAGCGAGCGAATATCTTGCGCGCCTCAAAGCGCTAAAGCCTAAAATGGCGATGGCAAGTCATTGGCTGTATCATAATACAAATTTGGCAGAGGTGCTGGAATCTAAAGGCGGAGAATCTAAAAATGTGGATTCTAATGTTTTGGATTCTGGTGCGTCAAATAGCGCAACCAAACTAAAATCCAAAGCGCTTATGGATTCTCTCATCACCTATCACGATCCATGCCACGCCAAAAAAGTGCTAAAAATCCACAAAGAGCCCCGCGCCCTGCTTGCCAAAAATCACCGCTTGATAGAGATGAGCGAGTCAGATAGATGCTGTGGATTTGGCGGGGTTAGCATGCAGTCAGATAGATACGCGCTGACTCTCAAAGCCGGCGCACCAAAAGCCAAGATGATAGCCGACACGCGCGCAAATATCGTAAGCGCAGAATGTAGCGCCTGCCGCATGCAAATCACAAACTCCCTCTCACACGCGGGCGTAAATGCGAAGTTCGCGCACCCTCTAGAGCTTATCGCAAAGGCATTGGATTAGATTTTATGGCTATTTTGCGATTTTTTAGCTAGAATACGCGCTATTTAAAGCGCAAATGGAGAATGATGCCTTCTTCACTATCTTCTCGTCATTTTTGCTCTAGCAAGTCCGTGCGTATGTGCGTGGGCTGTCGCAAGAGGTTTTTGCAGCCAGAATTATTGCGATTGGCGGTGCTAGATTCTAGTGTCGTAGCGTTTGGTGGCGTGGGGAGAAGCTTTTATTTTTGTAAGGAGTGCCTAACCAGTGAAAAAGTAATCCTAAAAGCCCTCGCGCGCTACAAATCATTGACAGACAAACCAAAAAACTTACAAGAGATTCAGGAGATTGCAAAAGAATGGAAAAAGTAAAAATCGCAGAGATCGCCGCAGAGATCGCCAGATCGACGAAAGAAGTCTTTGAAAAAGCCAAAGAAATGGGGCTTGATGTCAAAAACGCGACAAGCCCAGTGGATATAAAAACTGCGGAATATTTGTCAGAATATGTGCTAACCGGCATAAATAATATGCCAAAGCCCGAGAAAAAGCCTGCCAAAAGTGCTAGCAAAGCAAAATCTAGTAGCAAAACAAGCGCGAAAGATGCCAAAAAACCAGAATCTAAAAGCGCCAAAAGCGCAAGCGATGAAGCAGAATCCAAAAAGGGCGCAAAAACCGCTACTAAGGGCTCTGGCAAAGATTCTGCTAAAGATGCCGGCAAAGATGCCACTAAAGATGCTAGCAAAGCAAAATCTAGCAAAAAAGGCGATAAAGAAAACGAAGCAGAATCTAGCGCAAAAGATAGCAAAAGCGCCCAAAGCGATAAAGCAAACGATGCAGCCAAAAAGGCGACAAAAGATGACAAAAATGCTGCCAAAGATTCTACAAAAGCAGATTCTAGCAAAGCAGATTCCACCAAAACGGATTCTGCCAAAAGCGCATTAAAAGCGAAAGATAGCGACAAAGCAGAATCTAGCGCCAAAGCTAGCAATCAAGATTCTAGCGCAGAATCCAAAGCAGAATCTAGCCAAGAATTTGGCGGCAAAAAAGAAGTTGAGATAAAAAGAGACTCTACGCTCACCCAGCGCAGCATGGGGATCCGCATCGTGCGCAAGACAAACGCGCAAGAAGAGCCAGAAAAGCCAGTCGCCAAAAAGCGCCAAGACTATGCGCCCTCCATCCAAGAGATGATGGGGCAAGGCTTGCAGGACAAAGAAACCTATCAGCGCAAACCCAAAAAACAAAAAAAGCAAATCCCTGCGACAAAGCATGCCAGCGGGCAAAAGATAGATTTGCTAGAGCGCAACCTTGAAAGCCACAGCAGCGAGTATGATGATGATAGCGATGAAATCATGCTATTTGACCTAAACCAGCACGAACTCATCGATGAAGAAAAAGAAGCGCAAGAGCGACAAATCATCACCGATCGCGTGCAAATCCAGCGCAAAAACCCATGGCTAAACGAAAATCGCTCCATATCGCGCTCGCGTCGCAAGCGCTCCTCGCGCCCCAAAGAAGAAGCGAGCAAAGTGGCAAAAAGCGCTATCGTCATCCCTGAAGAAATCCGCGTGTATGAGTTTGCCGAAATCTCTGGGCGCCCGCTTACTGAAGTGATAAAGACGCTTTTTGGGCTAGGCGTGATGGCTACCAAAAACGACTTTTTGGATAAAGATGCGATAGAGATTCTGGCTGATGAGTTTAAAATCGAGATCTCCATACAAGAACAGCAAGAAGAAGTCATCGAGGAAAACATCGATGAGGGCGATTTGCGCGAGCGCGCACCGGTGGTGACTATCATGGGGCATGTCGATCATGGCAAGACTTCTTTGCTAGATAAAATACGCGATTCTCGCGTGGCAAGTGCTGAAGCAGGCGGTATCACGCAGCATATTGGCGCGTATATGGTGGAGAAAAATGGCAAGCTGATAAGCTTCATCGACACGCCCGGGCACGAGGCGTTTAGCGAGATGCGAAGCCGCGGCGCGCAAGTCACAGACATCGCTATCATCGTCATCGCCGCAGATGATGGCGTGAAACCTCAAACCATCGAGGCGCTAAACCACGCCAAAGCTGCGGGCGTGCAGATAATCATCGCGATGAATAAAATCGACAAAGAAAACGCCAATATCGACAAGCTAAAATCCGAGTGCGCGGAGCTTGGATTTTTGGCAAATGATTGGGGCGGGGAGTATGAGTTTATCCCCGTTTCTGCCAAAACAGGCGAGGGGCTAGATCTTTTGCTAGAGACGATTTTGCTGCAAGCAGAGGTTATGGATCTAAAAGCCGCGCCAAATGCGAGCGCGCAAGCGGTGGTGCTGGAAGGCAGCGTGCAAAAAGGGCGCGGACCAGTGGCAAGCGTCATCGTGCGACAAGGCACGCTGCGCGTGGGCGATCCTATTTATGCGGGCACGGCGTTTGGGCGCGTGCGTGCGCTTAGCGATGATGTAGGGCGCAGTATCGATGCGCTGCTGCCTTCATTTGTAGCGCAGATCGCTGGGCTAAACGAAGTCCCAAGCGCTGGCTCGATACTCTATGTCGCAGAAAATGACTCTATCGCGCGCGAAAAAGCGCAAAAAATGGCTACTTATCTGCGCCAAAAAGAGCTTAGCAAATCCACCAAAGTGTCTTTTGATGAGCTAAGCGAAATGGTGGCAAAAGGACAGCTAAAAACACTGCCACTTGTGGTAAAAGCTGACACGCAAGGAAGCCTAGAAGCGATAAAATCAAGCCTTGAAAAGCTTAGTAATGATGAAGTGCGGATAAATATCATAGGCTTTGGTGTGGGCGGTATCACAGAGGGCGATGTTTCGCTAGGTGCAGCGAGTGAAAACTGCATTATTTTGGGTTTTGGCTTGCGCCCTACTGGCATCGTGAAGTCCAAGGCAAAAGAGCTAGGCGTGGAGATAAAAACCTACTCTATCATCTATGACTTAATCGATGACATAAAAGCGCTGGTCTCTGGGCTCATGTCGCCAGTGGTAGAGGAAGAAAACAGCGGGCAGGCGGAAGTGCGAGAGACATTTGTCGTGTCAAAAGTCGGCACAATCGCTGGCTGCATGGTGACAGAAGGCGTGATAAAGCGCGGAATCAAAGTGTGCCTAATCCGTAATGGCGTGGTGATCCACACAGGCACGATAGCCAGCCTCAAGCGCTTCAAAGATGACGCCAAAGAAGTCGCCAAAGGCTATGAATGTGGCATCATGCTAGAAAACTACAATGACATACAAGTGGGCGATGTGTTTGAGACATTTATCGAGGTGCAAAGACGCCAGACGATATAGGGGCTTGCGAATCTCCTGATTGCGCGAATCATAGGCGAGTAGCGTAAATTAAACAGTGTGAATCGCTAGAGATTGTGCGAATATTGGCAAATCGCATGGCTGGATGCAGAATCTAAATTCTGTATTGGGGCTACTAGAATCCAAATCTAGATTTTAGACTTTTTGGTTTTTTGTGGTTGATTTTTGGTTTTAGATTCTGTGGCGTGGTTATTTAGCATGTTTTGCGGGGAGTATATTTTGAGAAATATTTTTACATACATTAGAGAAAATACCAACAATATTTACAAGATTCTGGCATTTTTGCTTATCGCACTAGGCATCATCGCTAGGCTTTATAATTATATTTGGCATAAAGATTTGTGGCTGGATGAGGCAGCTTTGGCTTTTAGCATGTATGCCGTTCCGTTTAGTGAAATATTTTTTAAACCACTGCCAACCACATCTAGTGAATGGCTTCCACAGGCTGCGCCCCTTGGCTTTCTGGCTTTTACCAAGCTGCTTGGCGTGGTATTTGGATATAGCGAGCATGTGCTTTATTTCTTGCCTCTTGTGTGCGGGATTGGCACGCTGATTTTATCTTTTTTGATTGGCAGGCGATTGTTTGATGGTTTTGGCACACTGGCATTTGTGGCACTTGTTGTTGGATCTATAGCGCTGCTTCACTATAGCACTGAATTTAAACAATATGGCATCGAAGCATTTATAGGATTTTTGTTATTTTATCTCTATATTCGCCACACTAGCTTGCACGTATTTAGCATTATCGCTAGTATTTGTATATTATTTTCTAATACCGCGATATTTTTGATTATCCCATTCTTAATGATATATATATATCGAGCGGCGATGCCAAAAGTTTGCCCGATAATCCGCAGAATCCACAAAGATTTCGCCTAAAAGCAGCTTTTCAATATTGCCTCAAAAACTTTTTCTATCTTGCGCTGCCCCTAATAGTTTTTATTATTTATTATTTTTTGTATATTAGATTTCAATCTTCGGATTATTTCTATAGATTTTTCCAAGAAGGTTTTCTGCCTCATAACATAAAAGAATATCCCAAATTTATCAAAGAAGTTTGGCTTGGTGTGTATCAAAGCTATACACCATTTCTTACGACAAATGCAGTACGATTTTATGCACTAGCCTGTATTTTTGGACTATTTGCGCTCTACAAACAACGCAGAGATATATTTTATATTTGTGTGTTTAGTCTTTTTATTGATATAGCTTTGAGTTGGTTTAGAATCTATCCTTTTGGACGCAATGAATTTATTGGAGGCAGATTATCGCTTTTTATGTCGGTGATTTTTTATATTTCTATATGCTATTTTTTATACGCGCTGCATCTTAGCAAAAAATTTTATATCAGAATCATTGCCAATCTTTTGCTGGCCACGATAACTATCGCCGCATTTGTGGCCTATAAAAAGCCCATTATCAAACATCAATTTTTTACATATCAGCAAATGCATGTGCATATTACAAATATTGCAAATAACGCTTCTGCTAGGGATGTGGTGTTTTTGTCTGAACTTACCAAGCCGGCATTTTTTTATTATAGCTATCTTGAGAATATTAAAATACCGCATAAAATAATAAATGACGATCTTAAATTGCTAGAGTCTGAATTGATTCAAATATTTGATAGTGGCGCTAATATTTGGATTTTGGCAAGTCATTATTCTTTTGAGCTAAAAGAAGAGATTATGATCATAGCAAGGCGCGTATTTGAAAATAAAGCAGATTTAACTATAAGTACAAAAGATGGTGCTATGTTTATAAAAATTGCACACAAAAAGTATGATAGCGCCCCCACTTGAGTAAAATGATTAACTTAATGCAACTAAAATATAAAGATGCAAAAAGGAGCAAAAATGAGCGCGAATACCGAATTTATCACTATTTTTGACACGACGCTTCGAGATGGCGAGCAGAGCCCCGGCGCTTCGATGAATATCGAGGAAAAAATCAAAATCGCCCTCCAGCTAGAAAAACTCGGCGTAGATGTCATAGAAGCGGGTTTTGCGGCATCTAGTCAGGGCGATTTTGAGGCGATAAACCAGATAGCCAAAGTCTTGCGCACTACCTCTGTGTGCTCGCTCGCGCGCGCACTGCCAGCCGACATAGAATCCGCCGCCAAAGCAATAGCCCCAGCCAAGCACAAAAGAATCCACACCTTCATCGCCACGAGCCCCATACACATGGAGTTTAAGCTAAAGATGAAGCCTTCTGAAGTCATCAAGCGCGCAGTGGAGGCGGTGTCGCTTGCCAAATCGCTTTGTGAAGATGTGGAGTTTAGCTGCGAGGATGCGCTTCGTAGCGATATGGGCTTTTTGAAAGAGGTGCTAGATGCCGTGATAAGTGCTGGCGCTAGCACGCTAAACCTCCCTGATACCGTGGGTTATCGCCTGCCACATGAGATTGGCGCTTTTATGCGCGAGGCGCATGAGTTTGTGGGCGATCGGGCGGTTTTGTCGATCCACTGCCACAATGACTTGGGACTTGCAGTGGCAAACTCCATCGCTGCTATCCAAAATGGCGCAAGGCAGGTAGAATGCACGATAAATGGGCTTGGCGAGCGCGCCGGGAACACCGCGCTAGAAGAAGTCGTGATGATACTAAAAACGCGCAAAGATTTGTTTGTGGATTCTGGTGCAAACTTTGGCGCGGATTCTGGTTTAGATTCTAGCAAATCACGCGCGGGCAAATCACGCACACTCGACACCCGCATCAACACCAAAGAAATATACGCCTCAAGCAAGCTAGTAGCCGACATCACCGGCATCCGCCCCCAGCCAAACAAGGCAATCGTTGGCAAAAACGCCTTCGCGCATGAAAGCGGAATCCACCAAGATGGCATGCTAAAGCACCCAGAGACTTACGAGATAATGCGCCCGGGCGATATCGGCATGCCAGAATCTAGCGGCTTGGTGCTTGGCAAACACAGCGGGCGCGCGGCGTTTCGCGACAAGCTGGGCTCGCTTGGCTTTGTCGTGAGCGATGATGAGCTAAACGCAGCGTTTGAGCGCTTCAAAATCCTCTGCGATAGCAAAAAAGAAGTGTTTGATGATGATATCAGGGCGATTGTGGGCGAGGAGACATCGCACATCCCGCAGGTTTTCGCGCTAGAGATGGTGCAGGTGAGTGCGTGCAGCAGTGGCAAATACTGCGCGGCGGTGAGTATCTGCAAAGGCGGCGAGGAGCTTAGCGACAGCGCGCTTGGCAATGGCGCGGTGGATTCTGTGCTAAAAAGCATCGATAGGATCACACAGATAAATGGCAAGCTAAAAGACTACAAAGTAGAATCTGTCACAAGCGGCAAAGACGCGCTAGCAAAAGCCATCGTCAAAGTGGCGTTTGAAGGCAAAGAGCGCGCATTTATAGGACATGGCATCGACATCGACACGATGAGCGCCACCGCAAAAGCCTACATCGCCGCACTAAATAGCTATCTATCTATGCGCGAGCTGATGTAGATTGCGCGCGCCGCAGATTCTTGGTTTTAGATTCTGCTTTGGGTGTGAATTTGGATTTGATTAAAGTATGATTTTTGGGCGCAGATTTTGGTGGAAATAGCGCAAAAAAGGGCAAAAAATGGAGCAAAAAATATTTGATGAATTTTGTGCGCGTATCGGCGAAAACCCCAAGCGCGAAGGGCTGAAAAACACGCCAAAGCGCCTGCGCGAGCTAGAATCTGTGCTCTATGCTGGCTATAATACACAGACCAAAGATGCGCTTGGCGCGCTGTTTGCCAATGATGGCATGGATGAGATGGTGATGCTAAAAGATATCGAGTTTTACTCGATGTGCGAGCATCATATTTTGCCCTTTTTTGGGCGCATCCACATAGGCTATGTGCCGCGCGCTCATATCGCTGGTATCAGCGGGCTGGCGCGGCTGGTGGAGGTGTTTGCGCGGCGGCTGCAAATACAGGAAAATCTCACCAACCAAATCGCGGATGAGATAAACGCGCTGCTTGAGCCAAAGGGCGTGATGGTGGTGTGTGAGGCGAGGCATCTATGCATGAGTATGCGCCAAAAACACGACCCCATCATCAAGACAAGTGCTGTACGCGGGATTTTCAAAAGCGATCAACGCACCCGCGCAGAATTCCTAGAACTCTTGCGCTCATAGATTCTGGCTTTTAGCACTGCTTTTGTGGCTTTTGCGCTTGTTTTGGTTTAATGATGCGTAAAATTGTCATTACTTAAAGAAACTCGCTCTGCTCGTTTTGCGAGGAGCGAAGCGACGAAGCAATCCATACCAAAAGCCAGAATCTAAGTTTTGGTGTTTTTGAGCTTTTTTAGATTCTGCCATTTCAATCATTTTTTATTTGTGGATTACTAAAGAAGCTTGCGCTTTACTAAAGAAACTCACTTCGTTCATTTTCTGAAAAAGCTTTGCTAGCGCGGGGTGATTAAGCTAGTGTTTTTGCTTTTTTTAGGCAGTTTGTAGATTTTGTAGAAAACAAACGCGCAAAGAAGCAAAGTAACACCCGCTAGGATATTCATACCCATTTCATTTATCATCATCTTTTCTCCTTCGCGCGTTGGCTTTTGGGTGAATTTCGCGGAGTGCTTCATAAAGCTTGTGCGATAGCCATCACAGGCAAATCTTGCGCGCTTTACTCGCACAGCCACAAAATTTGCACCAAAAACGAGCCAAAGGCAAGGTTTCTTTAGTAAAGCGTCAGCTTTTTTAGCAAAACGAGCAGGGCGGGGTTCTTTAGGAATCCACGCAAAGCACTAAAAATAGCTACAAAAACACCAGCGCGTAAAAACATCGCAAAAATCATCACAAAATCCCTACAAAATCGCGCGTATTAAGCGATATATAATCTGCGGCGCGGTAGAATACCGCCCTTTTGGGGTCGATTTGGCTTCGACAAGATTTGTTTCCCTTGAGTGCATGCCGGCATTGGTAAGCCGTAAAACTGCCAGTCAAAACAAACGCAGACAATGCAACTTTCGCTCCAGCTTACGCAAAAGCAGCATAAGCCTAACCAACTTCCGGAGCCGACTGCCTAGGCGAGACTAGCGCGCTTTTGTGGTCGTCATTTTTGCTAGTTGCCTCTAGAAAATGGCTCGATTTTTAGAGAAAGATGAGAGCTTTTTGCGCGAGTAAGTTTGGGGTCTTTCGCGCGAGAATCTAAACCCCGCCCTTTTAAGCATGTCGATGCTCTTGATTTGGAGGCTGGTTTTGGACTGGGGTTCGATTCCCCACGACTCCACCATGACTACTTTCTTGATATTTCGTTTTATTTCTAGAAATGCCCCACCTGCTTCAAATACGAGCCTTTATTTTTCCTTTTGAATACTGCTTATTTCTGCTTATTTTCATTTCATTTGGGAACTTTTAAGGGAACCTCATTATACTTCTATAAAAATCCGCCAATGGGAGTGAAATAAGTAATGAGCCGCATAGCTAAACAAATCTTATTTGATAAAGATATAAGAGCACTAGAGCCAAAAAAGCAAAAATATCGTGTTGTGGTAGGCAATCCAAGCGAACTTATCTTGTGGGTATATCCAAGTGGCGTTAAAAGCTTTGCACTCAGGATCCGCAATAACGATAGAGAAAAGAATATACTACTTAAGCAATTTAGGCAAGGTATTTATAGTGCAGCAGAGGCCAGAAAAGAAGCGATAGAAAAGCTAAAAATCATTGAAAACGGCGGTGAGCTCAATACCGACAAATACCTTTTTAAGAATCTTTATAAAAGCTACATAACCCAAAAACACAAAAAAGGTCAAGCACAAAGCACTATTAAATCAGCGCAAAGTCTTTGTGAAAACCACTTGCTGCCACATTTCGGCAATTTAGATGCAAAGCAAATCAAGTATTCAAATATTCTCCATGCTTTCAATGGGATATTTGATGAGAATAATCCAAAATCACCAAAACTAGAAACCATAAAGCGAGCCAAAATAGCATTGCGTGGAATTCTAGCTCCAGCAATAAAAGATAGATACATAGAATATGATCCAACGATTGGGCTAGAAAAGGAATTCCCAAGCATAAGGCGATACTGCATAGAAAATGATATTGATACACGCCTTGCGGCATTAGTCAAAGAGGATGATTTGCGCGAGTTTTTAAGCGATTTGAGTGTAGCAAGCAATATGGATATACAAGTTAAAAGAGCAATATACTTACAGATTTTATGCATAAATCGCCCAGCCAATACTGCTGGAGCTAAATGGAAGCACATAGATTTAGATACTGCCATTTGGCGCATTCCAGCAAAAGAGATGAAAATGCGAGAATCTGTAAGTATTGCCATAAACTCATATGCATTGCAAATACTAAAAAAGCAAAAAGAGGAATATGGTATTCTAAATAGCGAGTTTGTATTTCCTAGATTGAATAAGAAAGGACATATACATAGAGACTCGCTTAGCAAAGCTTTGCGACATTTGGCTAATGGCAAGTGGTGTAGCAAGGTGACCACGCACGGATTCCGCTCTACCTTTAGAACCATTTGCTCTACCAATGAGACAACATTGCTAAAGCTTGGCATTGGCAACAATGCGATTGAAGTGGCGTTAGCGCATAAAACCACCAACGCAATACAATATGCCTATGAGCGAGAAAAAAGCACCATAGAACAACAAGCTATACTAATGCAGTGGTATGGTGATTATTTAAATAATCTATGCAAATTTAAAATATAGATACATTTTTTGATTTTGCTTTGCGTTGCGAACGCAATCTTATGCATAATTTGCGAAAAACAAAATATGTAAAACTTGCGTATATAGCGATGTTTCTTGGATATAAAATACAACACTTTTTAATATATGTGCGTGCAAGAAGCTGTTTTATAGCCCAAAAAGCGCCTATTATACGCGGTTTGAAGCATAAGAACAATTGAAAAATAACCTGTTTTTTGATGCAAATAAATACAGCGGAGTTGCTTTTGGATAGTGTTAAATCCTCCAATTTGTGAGTTTTTAGCACTTTTTGATTATGCGGAGATAAGATAGAGCTATGGGGCGTGTGTGATTACTGCAATAGCCTAGATTCCTAAAAGTAAAGCCACCTTTTCTTTGACGCTTTTTAGCTCATCTTGACTTGCTTTTTGGATAAACACCGCATTCCGCGCAACCCAATCCAAGCTTTTAACTTGGTCGCTTAGGGCTACGCTGTTTAATTTGGCTTTTATGGCAACTTCAAATGGGTAATTTTTGATTTTTGTGGTAAGTGGCACACAGATAAGCAGGTGTGTTTTTTGGTTATAAGCCTTTGGGCTTAGCAGGAGAGCTGGGCGTCTTTTTGCTTCTTCGTGCCCAAGCTGCGGATCAAAATCTAGATATATAATATCACCAACATCTGGCACATAGCTCATACATTTTCCTTGCCAACCGCCACGCCACAACTAATTTCGCCATGCAAATTTTCATCTGTGATAGCATTTAGCAAAGCGTGCAGCTTTTTATCTTTGTTGCTTAGTGGCTCTATGATGGCTTTGCCATTTTCAACCCTTACATCTACACTGCTGTTAGAATCAAGCCTAAGCTCTTGCAAAACATTATTTGGGATTCTAAGCCCTACGCTATTACCCCATTTATTAAGTGTTACTTGCATGTTTTTGGCCCCTTTATAAATATACATAGTATATCATATTTTACGATTCTAATTGCCACAATTTAGAACTAAAGTGAATTGGTTATTTTTTGTTTAATGATGCCTAGAATCTCCACTTTGTCCAGCTCATTATTTTTTAGCTTTATTTCCACTCCATTTGCGCCTTTTAGCAGCACTTCATTAATGCCAGCAATGAAATATTGGAATATAATGTAATTTTCTTGAAATTTAGTAATGACAAAATCTCCATTAAGAGTCTCTGTGGTCTTTGTGACAATCAAAATGTCACCATTTTTTGCAAATGGTTCATTAGAACCTTCATTTAGCTTAATAAAGTGATATGTTGCTTTATCTTTGATATCAAAAAGGAATGTTAAAACTTGAAGCTTTATGCTAAAGTCGCCTGTTGCAAAGTTATTTTTAGCGTAATTTTCGATGCCTTCATATACAAAACAGCTTGTTTCATCAAAATCGTTCATCTTTAGTACATCAATAGGCTTGATATTGCCTTTATCTATGGCTTCTTGCAAAGCCATATCGGTTTCAAAATATTCACTTGGTATGCCTGTGGCTTGGATAACTCTTAGGATTAGATTGTTTGGCACATTGTTTTGGTTCGCTTCATAAGAATTAATAGCGCCTCTTGTTACTCCTAATTTTTCGCCAAATTCTCTTTGGGATATACCATAGAATAATCTTAAGTTGCGCAACTTAACACCCCTATTGATTGCGCTTGGCTGTTGTTTTGCTCTCAAAGAAACTCCCTTGCTTTATAATATTGCCACAAAATTATAGCAAAAGCGCAAAAATTTTATACTATTTGTTGTTTTTATATGATATTATTTGTATTAATTTCAATATTATTACATTATGCCATGTAATAATATAGTAAAAGGAGTATATTATGAATTCTAGCGCACAACAGACATCACAATTTGAATTTATGTCGCCAAAGCAGCTGGAAGAAGAGCTTGGTATTCAGATGGGATACCAAGCGCACTTGCGCCTTCGGAAGAAATTGCCTTTCTATAGAATTACCGGAGCTGGCATTAGATATAAGCGCAGTGAGATAATAAAATGGATAGAAAAGCAAAAAGTTGTATGATGCTTAAAGATTTAGAGCCAAGCAACCCAGCCGTATTAAGCCCCAAGCAATTTGAGCGAGAGTTTGGTATTAGCACAAGCAAACAAAATAAGCTCAGAATGCGCAAGAGTAAAGAGAGCGACGGCATCTATGCATTGCCATTTTTTAAGGTAGGCAACAAGATCCGCTACAATCGAGAAGCAATTATGCAGTGGTTTTCCAAGTTGCAAGAGAAAGAGCAAATCAAATAAAAGGAGACAAAATGAGTGCAAAATATGAGAATTTACCTTTGGTGTATGGTGTATTTAGCGATTGTGCTAGATTAGCAAACAAGGAATATATGTCTAAAGAGGCAAGAAAGCCAAAGTGGCTAGTAGATCATTTCTTGATGCAAAGAAGTCTAAATATGGTTTATGCTTCTGCCGGGGTTGGGAAGTCGCTCTTATCGCTCGAGTTAGCGCACTTTTTAGCCACTAAGCCCAATGTATCAAAAGTTATCTATTTGGATGGCGATAATAGCGAAGCCGCGCTGACTACGCGAGGGCTTAATGATATTGTAGAATCTAGTGGCGCAAAGCTAGAGTATTACCTTGTAAATAACCATAAGCGATTTAGTATCTTTGGTCGGCTTAAAAATTATAACCTAGAAAATGTCATAGTTATTATAGACAGCATTCGAAATTTCATTAAGTTTGACATTAAGGACGACATTAAAGTAACTAAATATTTGCATAAAATGCAAGAGCTTAGAGATAAGGGGGCAACTATCATTTTCTTGCATCACCAACCAAAGCAGTATGGCGATGAAAATAACAAAATGTATAAGGGCGCAACAGCCTTTATAGACAGCGTAGATGAAGCTTGGTATGTATCAAAATCTCTTGTCCAAAACAATGCAGACAAAACACTTAGTCTAGACCTAGAACCGCAAAAAAATAGGCTAGACACAAAGGCGCAAAGGGCTATTGTGGATAATAAAACCCATAGCGTTTCTTTTAGTATTAATACACAAATAGGGCTAAATCAAAAACAGCGTATAACGCTTGAAATAGCCCAAGAAATCATTAATGCCAACCCAAATGGCATCATTCAAAGCGATTTAGCAAAACAAATACTAAAAATAGCAAATGCAAATTACTATGAGATTGTTGGCAAAAACCAACTATGGAATCTATTAGCGGAGTTTGGCGATAAACTCTTTAAAATAAGCACCTTTACGCCAAAAGGCGGAGGCGTGCGCAAATTATATACTCCACTAAACAGTGCCGAGACAGAATCTAAAACACCAAAAAGAGAGTCAAAGAAGGAAAATGCGCTAAATCTAGCCAAAACAATCATTGCCAAAGCCGAAAATGGTATCGCGCAGAAGGATTTGGCGGAGTTAATTTTCAAACAAGCAACGAGCGATACGCTAGAAATAGTTGGCAAAAATACACTTTGGAAGTTGCTGGATGAATACGATGGTGTATTTTACAAAGCAGAAAAGACGCAACGAAAAAGCGGGTATGGCATCACAAAAATATATTTACCCTTGAGCAATTTGGGTGGCGACATAAAGGCAAGTTAAATGCAAGTATGACTAATGCGATAGGGTCAATAATGGATCTTGGCAGAAGCGCGCACGAGCATTAAGATACAAAAGATTCAAAAGCAGATTTGGGTCATTGGGTCAAGATAAGACTGGCATATTGCTATGCCAGCTTAAATAGCCATATATGGGCTATTTATTGCATTTGCGGCAATTATTTGCCTATATTTTTAAATCTTTCTGATAGCGAAGGTCGTGGCTTGTTGAATTCTTCCAAGCCACCTTGTAAAGCAATGCCAATTCTGCCGCATTCCACATATTCTGCATACTCACTATTGCCAAATTTGGAAAGCTCTTCATCTGTCACTGTTCCATACCAAGCTAGTCCAAATGGGATAACGCTTGTGCCACGCGCTTCATTTATTTTTTTGGTAACCTTGTTGATTGCTTCCTCTTTTTTTATAGCTTCATTCATTTCATCCCGTGATGAAAAATCTTTGTTTAGCAGCTTTTTTTCACATTTATCATACATAGATTCTAGCTCTGCTTTTGGTAGCTTTTGATAATCCTCTATGCTTTTTGGTGAATCCCCACACCCACTAATTGCTAACATTGCTGCCGCCGCTGCGCTAAATACTAAAGCCTTATTCATTGTTTCTCCTTGTCTAAGTAAAAAGTAGGTAACATTATAATCAAAGAATATAAATACGAGAGGATTTTTGTGGAATATTAAACGAACGATTATTGTAGCATAATATTTATATAATTTTTCTACTTCTTATAAAATTTGTAAAGCTTTTAAAAGTTTTGTGTGTGTAGCCTAGCTTTTCCCATATTTGTTTTGTTTTGCCCTTATTTAGCATTGCCTTTATTTTATCTATATCCTTGTCGTATTCGCTATTGAAGCTGCCTTTTGGGCGACCGAGTTTTTTCCCGCTCGCTATAGCCTTCTCTAGTCCGGCTTTTGTTCGCTGGCTTATAAACTCCCGCTCTGTCTCATCAATATAGGCATAAATTGCCAAAAGCAATTTGGCGCAAGCATTATTAAAAGTGCTTAATTCGGGCTGTCTCAGAAATATCATTTGCACACCTTTATTGCTTAGTTCCAACACCAGATTCATTACTTCCAGCATGCTTCTGCCGAGCCTTGATAACTCAACCACAATAAGCAGATCTCCGCGATTTAAATTCTCTTTCAATTCATCTATTTTTCTAATTTCTTGGCTTTTTTTGCTGCTCTGTTCTATCTCTATAAATCTATCAATACTAATGCCACTCGCCTTGCAATATTCTTGGATTTGCAGCTTTTGCGTTTGTGTGTCTTGCTTGTTTGTGCTAATTCTAATATACGCCAAAGTCATGCCTTTCCTTACTCTCAAACTAGGTTTTAATTATAACAGAGGAATAAAAATCGTTCAATTTTAATTCCAAAGGAGTAAGTATGGCTAAAGCTTATAAAAGCGTTTTTGGCGCTATCTTAGCTATTTTGTTGTTGCCTAGCTTTGCGTTTGCTGCAGGTGGGCTGGATAAGGTAAATAGCCTTATGTCTGTGGTTAGCACTGCATTATATGCGGTAGGAGTAGTTGTTTTGACTATTGCGATTATGTGGGCTGGCTTTAAAATTATGTTCCAAGGACAAACTTTGCGTGAAGTTGCCCCTCCTTTGCTTGGTGGAATCTTAGTCGGTGCCGCAAGCGGTATAGCCGGGCTTTTGATTAGTTAAATTTATGCAGGGTGATTAAATGGTGCAGCCACTTTTTAAGGGATTGACTCGCCCAGCTTTATTGTTTGGCGTGCCTATGATACCACTATTGGTAACATTTGGTGTGTTACTCTTGGTGACTTTTTGGTCGCAGAGTTTTGTTTTGCTATTGCTCGCTATCCCTATATTTTTTATAGAAAAGGCAATGGCAAAAAAAGATCCTTATGTTTTTAGGCTTTTTATGTTGAAAGCGATGTTTTTGACAAATCCATTCAGCAAGAAATTTCATAGCGTAAAAACATATTCTGCCACGAGCTATACCAAAAAGCAACCGCCAAAAGCAGAGGTGCCAAAACTAAATGTAATTGCCCTGCACAATGAACCGAATTTTGAAAAATTGATTCCGTATTCAAGCATTATCGCCCCAAGCGTGGTAATGACAAAGGACTATTTGCTTTTAAGCACATATAGAATTGATGGGATTTGTTTTGAGGCTGAAAGTGATACAAATCTTGCTTTTATCAACGAATCATTGAATATGTGTTTTCGTGCATTTAGCAATGAGCCAGTCAGCTTTTATTTCCACAATGCCAGACATAGGATTAATGATAGCCTAAACGCCAATTTTGACAATCCATATTTTAATGGATATTGATGAGAAATATAAGCAATCTTTTGGCGATAAAACGCTTTTAAGAAATAGCCTTTTTATTACCATTATTTACTCGCCTATGGGTCGCTTAGATAAAGGGGTATTTAAAAAAGCAAGCCTGCAAGACAAGCAAAAGCAACTCGTAGGCTTTCTTTATGCTTTTAAAGAATATAAAGCAAGATTTGAAAGCAATGTTAAGCAATTTGGTATCTCGCTTTTAGGCGAATATGATAAAGATGGTGTCAAGTTTTCTAAACAACTTGAATTTTACAATTATTTAATAAGTGGCAGATTTGTGCCAGCACGCATTTTGGATATGCCATTATATGAATATCTAAGCGGTGGTCTAAACAATATTTATTTTGAGCATAAAACAGCGCAAATAAACTACAACGACGATACACACAAATTTTGTCGAGCTATTGAGGTGAAAGATTATTCAAGCACCACTTATGCAGGAATCTTGGATGCGCTAATGTATCTGAATTGTGAATTTACCATAACACAAAGCTATGTTCCGCTTTCTCAAATAGAAGCAAAATCCGCATTAAAGACACAAGCAAACCAGTTAAAAAGCGTAGAGGATGATTCTGTATCCCAAATGGCACAAATAGAGGAAGCGTTGGATGATTTGGCAAGCGGAGAAATAGGCTTTGGGAATTATCACTTCGTAATCGTTGTATTTGGGGATACTCTAAAAGATTGCAAAGACAATACAAATCAAACTATTACGCTTTTAAATGAAATTGGGATTTTGACAAGCATAGCAGAAATAGCATTGCCAGCTAGCTATTTTTCGCAATTGCCAGCTAACTTTATTTTTCGCCCAAGAATCCACAAAATTAGCACAGCCAATTACTCAAGCTTAATTGCTCTGCATAATTTTAGTGGTGGCAAGAGAGATAAGAACTGCTGGGGCGAAGCGGTTTGCATGCTAAAAACACCAAATAAAAGTCCATATTATCTTAATTTCCACCAAAGCAATAATAACAAAGATGATTTCGGTGAATTGTTTTTGGCAAATTCATTGATTCTGGGGCAAAGTGGTGGCGGCAAAACAGTGTTTATGAACTTTACATTTAATCAAATGCAAAAATATAAAGATCCAAACACCTTTCCAGAATCTACGCCAATGGATAAAAGAAAATTCACAAGTGTTTATTTGGATAAAGATTATGGTGCTCTAGGCAACATCCTTTGTGCTGGCGGTAAATATATAAAAATAGAAAATGGCAAGCCTACTGGGTTTAATCCTTTCATGGTTGAAGAAAGTGCAGAAAATATAAGGGCTCTAAAAAGCTTAGTCACCATGCTTGTTACTCGCAAAGGCGAGTTTCTAAATGCCAAAGAAGAAAAAAAGCTCAGCGATGCGGTTGAATTCATAATGCGTGAATTTAAAAAAGATGAGCGCAAATTTCCAATATCACTACTACTTGAGAATCTAACTGAAGATGTTAATGATGACAATTCACTGAAGGCAAGGCTAACAGCATTTAAAAAAGGCAAACAGTTTGGTTGGGTGTTTGACAATGAAAGCGACATTTTGGAGTTTAGTGATGATATAAGCATTTATGGCGAGGTTGTTGCCGAAGAAGTCAAAAATAAATTTAAAACCATAAGAAAGCAAAATGGCTTCTTGCGTCTTGCCACCCAAAGCGTAGAAGACTTTTTAAAATTGCCCATCGCCAAAACGCTAATAGAACAAAGTGCTACAAAGATTTTCTTGCCAAATCCCCTAGCGAAGTCGGATGACTATATAAACGGACTAAATCTCAGCGAAGATGAGTATCAGATTATTAGAGATTTTCAGCCAGTGAAGCGACAATTTCTAATAAAACGACAGGACGAGAGCGTTATTGCCACACTTGACTTAAGCACGCTTGGTAAAGAAAATCTAATGATTCTTAGCACAGGCACTTCTTACATAGACACGATTGAAAGTATCTTTAACGATCAAGAAACAAGTCTTGAGACAAAAATAACCACACTAAAGGAGGTATATAAAAATGCGTAAAATGGGACACAAAAAGATTGTAGCAGCATTTATATTTGTTGGATTAAGCGCAAATCTAAACGCTTTTCCTGTAATTGATCCAACCAATTTGATCCAAAACACAATAAGTGCTATTCAGCAAGTATCGAGCTATGCGAAGCAGTTGAGCGATTCTATACGCCAAATCCAAGAATTTGATAAGCATGCCGCTGAATTTACCAACGAGGCATTTGGGCTTGGTGATTTGCTGGGAGATATAAACAATATCAGCAAGGATATAAGCGACATTTACAAAGCCAAAGAGGATATGGAGCAATTCAACAAAGAGGTGCTGAGCGATCCAAAAGGCTTTTTCAATGAAAAATATAAGAAATATACAGACAACTACAATCTCTATGATAAATGCAAGGGACTTAAAGATGATGCCCTAAATATTTGCCTAAGAGATAAAATCAACTATGCGGCTGGAATAAAGCAGCATAGCGATTATGGAAATATTATTCGTAGGCTCCAAAAACAGTTAGATAAACAATTGAAGGAATTTGATAGGGCAAGCAGTCAAAAAGATAGAGAAAATGCTGCCTTAGCGATTCGTGCCACGCAAGCAGAGTTGGAAAAAGCAAGATCTCTAAATGAGCTTGATTCGATTGAATATAGAAATAATGAGAGAATAATAGCCGAACAACAAGAAGAGTTATTTAAAGAAAGCCTTAATGCTAGATATTCGGTAGCTGAAAAATACAAAAATGTAGGCAAAGGCAAGGAATAGAAAATGGCAGACACCACAACCAAAACAGATATTTTTACAGGTATAGGATACATAGTAAATAACTTGCTTGACAATATACAACAAATTAGCCTTGATGACAAAATGCAGCAGCTTCAATTGCTGGTTAGCGCGATTATCACCCTGACTATTATGTATAAAGGTTATATGGTGCTAGCAGGAAAAAGTCAAGATCCTATAAGGGAACTTGTATGGGATTTAGGCAGAAAGGCTTTTATCTTATCTTTTGCTATGGGCGCTGGGGCTTGGCTTAATTATTCTATTGAAGCAGTCAAGGGTATTTATGAATGGGCTGGTGGTGGCATAGGGTTCTATGAGAAACTAGATGGACTTGTAGATTCTGTATTAAGCTATATGGAGGTTCTTTGGAAAGAAGCTCCAATGAGGCTTGCACCATTAACAGCACTTATGGTGGTAATTATAGGTATATGCTTTGTTGCTATTACGCTAGAGTTGTTTTTCTCTATCATAGCGTGTAGCGTTAGCAATACATTTCTCATAATAGTTTTGCCTTTGGCGCTATTTTGTCTAATGTGGAATCAAACAAAGCAAGTTTTTACGCAATGGTGCCAATTGCTGCTTTCCAATACCTTTACACTTTTATTTTTATTTATGTTTTTATCATTTTGTCAATCTGCATTGGAACAAATTTTTGATTACAAAAAATTAGAAGAATTTAAAATGGTGAATATGTTCTTGCAAGTATTTGAAGTGGTACTTATTTGTTTTGTATTGGTGCAAATAATAAAAGTGATCAAGTCTCTAGCGCAAAATCTAGCACAGGTAAGCCTTGATTCTGCCATGAGCGGTGTTGGAGCTTCTCAAATGGCTGGTGCAGTGCTAGGTGGCGCCTCAAAAGGCGCAGGCAAAGCTGCCATGGGTGCAGCAGGCGGAGCAGCTGGACAAAGCTTAGGCTCTGCTCTAAAGAGCGGCGGTTTGGCGGGTGCAGCTGGCAATCTAGCTGCTAAAGGCTTGGGCAAAGGGGCAACGACTGCTGTAAGTATGGGTAAAGCCCTATTATCAAAATTGCGAGGAGCTTCAAAATGAAACTTAAGGTAGCGCTAATAGCAGGCTTGTCAATTTTTTTATTGGCAGCATGCAGTGGCAAAAAAGCAAACCCGTATGATGAAATTTTTAGTGATGAAAATAAATTTGTCCCCATTAATACCAAAGAGTTGAAGGAAGTCAAATGAGGCAGATTGTCGAAAAAATTAAGGCTATTTTTAATGCCAAGCGCAAAGAATTTAGCAATGTGGATTCTGATGAATTTTATCAATCATATGATGACATTCAAGGCAGCTATAGGGAGGCTCTAGATTTTGAATCTAGCTTGCGCTATATGGTGGAGCAAAGCAACAAAAAGGCATATCTATTTGCTATTTTTTGTGGTGCCTTATCTATCTTGGCCATCATAGCAGTCATGCTCCTAACGCCACTAAAAACCACAGAGCCATATTTAATTCGCGTAAATGATACTACAGGCGCAGTGGATATTATAACCGTATTAGACACAGAGCAGATAAGCAACAATGAGGCTTTAGATAAGCATTTTATTAATAGCTATGTCCGCGCAAGGGAAGGTTATTTTTATGACATGCTAAACAGAGATTATGAGCTTGTGCTAACATTAAGTAGTGATCGGGTGGCTGCAGACTACAAAGAACTTTATAAGGGCGAAAACGCGAGGGATAAAGTCTTTAAAAACAATATACAAATCAGCGTTGATGTCCTATCAATCGTTCTTACAGAATCTGCCGGTGTAAAAACAGCCACCATTAGAACAAATTTGGCAATCAAGAATCTAAGTAGCAGAAATTTAATCAACCAATATCGCATTATTACTCTTAGCTACGAATACCAAAACTTAGCATTTAGAGAAAACTTGCGCCATATTAATCCACTTGGATTCAAAGTCTTAACTTATAGAATAGATGAGGATATAAAACGATGAGACAATTAGCATTAATCTGCGTATTTGTAGTAGCAAGCTTTGGCGCAAGTGTGCCCACAAAAAGTAGTTTTGATTCAAAAAATACTTATGCTGTGTTTAACGCACAGGATGTGCTAACAATCACAGCGGCAAATGGCTATGTAAGCGTAATAGAATTTGCAGAAAACGAGCGAGTGATAAATATTGCCGCTGGATTTAGCGAGGGTTGGGAAATCATAGATAGAGAGAATTTGCTATTTATAAAGCCAAAAGCGGTAACGACTAAATTTGTCCATAATCCAGACCCTATGCAAAATGGCGCAGAAAAAGAGATGCTTATAGATCCTATACCGCAAACTTGGAAAACAAACTTAATAGTAACGACAAACATTAACTTTTATACATTTGATTTGGTCTTAAACTCCAAAAATAAAATCTACAAAATGAGCTTTACATATCCAAAAGTTGAGGATGAAGCGATAGAAAAAGCCAAAAAAAGGCTCGAGAGGGCTATAGAAATTGATAGATTGCAAAAAAGCCTTAACCGCACATCGGTGCCGCGCAATTGGGATTATTATATGAGGGTCAATGGAGGATCTGACAATATCGCACCAGATTTTGCGTACGATGATGGCGTTTTTACCTATATAGGATTTGACAACACAAAAGTATTTCCAAGCGCTTTTGCCTATGATGGCGAAGAGCAGATAGTGAATCAGCATATTAAAAAAGAGGGCAAATTTTCAATTCTTGTTATTCACTCTATCCATAAGAAAATATTGCTCAGGAGTGGCGATAAATTGGTGGGTGTTTTCAACAAAGGATATGCACTAAATCCACTGCCAAAAGCACCAGAAACTAGCAATGAAGCTGAAGTAAAAAGGGAGCTTTTGAATGGAAAATAATAGAGAGACAAACAATAGCAATGTTTTGCTAGAAAGTGAGGGTGGAAGCAAGCGTTTAATGGGCATAGTAGCGATAGTTGGTGGCGCATTGTTTATTTTATTTTTGGCGTTACTTAGTTTTAGTTTTGCCAGCGATTCAAGCGATAAAGAAAAAGACGCAGACAATAGAAAAAATGCCCTCGATATGCTTAATGCCAATAGCGATTCTGCAAGCAGTAGCGAAATGGCATTTGATCAAGATAATAATTTTACGGAGATAGAATCTAGTGGCAATGGCCTATTAAGCGATTTGGGGTTGGATAAAGACAAACAAAATAGCAATGATTTGGTTGATAGCGTAAAAAATAATGAAACATTTGAGCCACAAGGGAAGCTAACTTTTAATGAAAATTTTGGTGTTGAGTCACAAAAGGAAGAGCAGCCTTGGTGGCTTACAAAAGATGGTTTTATGAAGCCTCGCATCATAAAAGGTGCAAGTGCTGCAGTAATAAGCCCAAGGGGTGGTGAAGCCGCAAAAGAATCTACCGAAAAGAAACAAGACAAACTAGATCCAATGGAGATGGAGCAAAAAACACTACAAGCATTAAACAAAATGATAGACCAAACAACCAATATAGATTATGAAGCGCTTATGGCGGCAAATACCGAAGCGCAAGCTGCCGCTGGAATAAGTCTTGGTGGTGAATCTACTGCCTATAGGCAAAATAGTGATTTTAAAGGCGAAGTTTATCAGCCTACAAGCGCGTTTTATAGTCCTTTTGACCAATCGTTGCTTTTGCCAAAAAATACTTACATTCCATGCAGCCTACAAACAAAAATAGTAAGCGAATTAAAGGGTAGTATAGGCTGTATCGTAGCAAGCGATATTTATTCTGCAAATGGGCAAACGCTCCTAATAGAAAAAGGTAGCCAAATAAGCGGAAGTTATACCAATGCAGATGTAACGGATGGCAGCTCTAGGCTTTATGTAATATGGAGTGAGATAAGGACGCCAAATAATATTGTAATACCAGTGGAGAGCGGCGGGGTTGATGCTTTGGGTGGTGCTGGCATTGAGGGCGATAGAGATAATCACTATGTGACAAGATTTGGTGCTGCTATTTTGCTAAGCGTAATTGATGGAACAATCAAATCGCTTGGTCAGTATGTAAACGCCCAAATAGCTCCAAATAGCCAAATGTATAGTCCAATGCAGGCAAATCAATTGGCAAATACAGCTTTGCGACAGACAATCAATATAAAACCTACTATTTATCGCAATCATGGCGACTTGGTTGGTGTATATGTTAATAAAGACATAGATTTTAGCAAGGTGTACCAATTGCGCTTAAAGGGAGGCAAAAAATGAGTGTAAGCCTGCAAAAATATGCTGATAATTTATTTGGTAAATATCTAAAAGACGACTCAATCAATGAAATTTGTTATAACGGTGATGATTTGATTTGGTTTCAAAATACAAATGGCGTATGGCAGTGTGAAGCCACACATATCACTTATGAAAATGCCGAAGCATTTGCGCAAGCGAGTGCCAGTTACAAAGAAGATCAAATAGACAAAGCACGACCTATTTTGAGCTGCGTATTGGTAAGTGGTGAAAGAGTGCAAATAGTTTTGCCTCCGGCAAGCAAAAAGGATCATATCTCGATTACTATTAGAAAACCGAGTCGTACTAGATTTGTAATGAATGATTTTTCTAAACAAGGGCTTTTTAGTGAAATAAGGCCAAATACCAATACATTAAGCCAAAAAGATTCTGAGTTGCTAAATCTATACGAGAAAAGCGAATATGAAACCTTTATAAGCAGTGCTGTTAGCTATGGCAAAAATGTAATTATTTGTGGCGAAACGGGTAGCGGCAAAACTACTTTTATGAAAAGCTTAATAGACTTTATTCCACTTGATTCTAGACTAATAACAATCGAAGATGTCGAAGAAATTGTGTTTTTTACACATAAAAATTTTGTGCAACTTTTTTATCCAAGTGAAGCGAAGAGTGAGGATTTTTTAAATTCGGCAACTCTGCTTAAAAGCTGCTTGCGCATGAAGCCAGATCGTATTCTGTTAGCCGAATTGCGTGGTGCTGAAACTTATGACTTTGTTAATGTATTAAGTAGCGGACATGGCGGATCTTTGACAAGCTGCCATGCTGGAAGCAGTGCAGATTGCTTCAAGCGCCTTGCAATGATGATATTGCAAAATCCACAAGGACAAAAAATACCATATGAGCAAATCATGGCAATGCTTCATGACCTAATAGATGTAATTATTCATATCTATGCACATAATGGGAAACGCCGCATAAGCGAGGTGTACTTCAAGGCGGCAAACGACCTAAATTCAAAAAAGGAGCAAATGTGGAAGAGCTAAATGTAAAAGACCTGAAAGAGCAAATCATAGACATGGAGGACAGACTAGATGAGTTTGTAGAGGAAATGCAAAAACGGATTTCTGCGCTAAAAAATGCTTTAGGAAGTGTGGAGGCGGAGAAGTCAAAGGCAAAAGATTATGAAAGATAATAATCTAGCAAAAGCCGCATTTTTAAGCATCCCGCTTTTAGCATTAAGCTATATTTTAAGCGGCTTCATGGTGCTAATAATAAACAAAGTGCCTATGGCAAAAGCGTTTAAAATATGGCACCTGAATTTTATTTATGAGGCTATAGATAAAGGCTACCCAAACGCTTGGCTAGCAGTTTTAGCATCCATTGTATTGAGCGCAATTATTTTGGCAAGTGCATTTGTTTTTATGAAACAAAAAGAGAGCCTGCATGGCGAGGCAAGATTTGCGAATATAAATGAAATTCGCAAAGCTGGGCTTTTTGGCGATAAAAACAATGCCGTAAAGCGCGGCATTATAATTGGTAAATATGGCAATAAGTTTTTGAAATTTGGCGGAGCGCAGTTTGTTGCTCTTGGGGCACCAACAAGAAGTGGAAAGGGTGTTGGGATTGTTATTCCAAATCTTTTGGAATGGCAAGAATCTGCTGTTGTGCAAGATATTAAGCAGGAGTGTTTTGATTATACTAGTCGATACCGTGCGGAAAAATTAGGCAATGAAGTATATCTTTTTAATCCATTCTCTAGCCGCACACATCGCTATAATCCATTTACATACATTGATATGTTGGATAATGAACATTGCGATTCTCAGCTTATGGATTTGGCAAACATTATCTATCCAAGTGATGGAAAGGATGCTTTTTGGAGTCAGCAAGCACAGAATCTTTTTATAGGGCTTTGTTATCTATATAAAGATTTGGCATTGAGCGAAGATGGTAAGGCGTTTTTGACATTATATAATCTGAAGGCAGAATTTAATTTTTATGGACTTTTGCAGCTAAGCAAAGGGTTTGAATTTAAGGTTGGCGAGCAAGAAGTAAAAGGTTTTGAATCTACATACAGCTTTTTAAAAGATATAGGCGTAATTAGTGAAGCTACAAATCGCAGGTTAAGCACATATTTTAATGTGGATAGCGACAACACAAAGTCAAGCATAATGGCGAGCTTTAATGCCCCTATCAGTTCTTTTGAAAGCGACACATTGAGATTATCGACAGCTACTAGCGATTTTGATTTGCGAGAATTGCGCAAGAAAAAAATGACTATCTATATTGGCATTACACCAGATCAATTGGCAAACGCGCAATTTATCCTAAATATTTTTTGGTCACAATTAATTCTATTGAATACCAAAGAATTGCCGCAACAAAACAAAGATTTGAAGTTTGCCACACTTTTGCTAATGGACGAATTCACTGCACCGGGCAGAATCCCGGTATTGCAAAAAGGCGTTAGCTTTATTGCCGGCTATAACTTGCGATTGCTTACAATTTATCAATCTCTATCACAGCTAGAAACTCCGGTTCCTGATGGATATGGCAAAGAGGGGGCAAAAACCCTTTTGACTAATCACGCCTGCCAAATCTTTTATGCACCAAGAGAACAAGAAGATGCAGAGGCAATAAGCAAGATTTTGGGAAACAAAACAGTAAAGCAAACAAGTAGAAGTCATAATCATGGTGGAAGCGGTGGAGGTAGCCGTAGCATAAGCGAAACTCATCGTGCGCTAATGTTGCCACAAGAGTTAAGAGAAATGGATTTTAGCAAGGAGCTAATTACTATTGACAGCGGCAAACCAATTCTTGCAAATAAAGCATTTTATTATAGCGACAGATATTTCATGGACAAATTTAAGGCGGTTAGCGAGTCACTAAAAAATATTAAAGGCATACCTAGCAGAGATGAGCTAGAAAATGCAATCCTACAAGGAGAGTGCAATATCAAAATACCAATCCAAAAGGAGTAGTTATGAACAAGGCTTTAGTATTTAGCGCAGTGGCGGCAGCAATGTTAGCAATTAGTGGGTGTAGCAAAAAACCAGTGCAAATTGAGTGGAAGGCAACTTCACAAAGCATTAATAATGCTCTCTTGGAAGAGCGTTATAGCTTTGTGCCAAAGGATAAAAAGCTAAAAGAAAGCAATTGGGCGTATGAAGTAGAGGCGCAAGCAAAGGGTGATTATTTATTTGAAAATAATCAAATGGTAAAAGTTTTTTTGCTTGCACACAATGCCGATAAAATAATAATTCTAGGCGAAAAAAACTTAGCTTTACAATACCGCAATTATTTTAAAGCAAATGGTGTGATTGCATATATAGATGTCCAGCCTGTTGATTTGGCAAGAGGCCTAAGAGATAGGGTAAAAATAATGTTTTTTAGCTCTAAAGCCACCCTCAATGACAATAAAGAAGTTAATCCGTTGATTATAAATCCCATAGAGGAACCAACGGAGTCAATCAACAGTAGCGAGGAATCTGTCAATGGATATTGAAAATAGCGAAATTGAATAAGACGCTGAAAATGGCTCCGTAAGTCCGCACAGGGAAGCACTAAACGATTTACTTGGTGGCAGAGCCTATCATTTTATGGATGGTATCGCCAATGCCAAAACCCTTTTGGGTGGATTAAATAGCAAGATAGAGTCTTTAAAAACAAAAAGCGAAGTTATGGAATCTAACGAAGTGCTGGGCATTATGAGCGACTTTGCCAATCAAAGCGATATGCTGAATAGCGAATTTGAAAGGATAGATAATTTCTTTGATAATTCTTTGAGTCAAAAAGAATTAAATTTCATTAATAAGTTAAAGCTTATTAATGATTCGCTTGATGAGTCAATGCAAAAACTAGATTCCATAAGGTTGGATGAGGCATTAAGGGATATTAACGAATCCGTAGAGCAAAGTGGCGAAATAAGAGCGGATCTGAAGCATTTTTTTCTAGAGTTAAAATCACTCATAAAAAGCACAGATGAGAACACCAAAAAGAAAATATCCACAAATCTAAGTGCAATCAATACTCTTGAGGAAGAGTTTTGTGAAAAACACAAAGAGAATATGGATAAGTTTTTGGATTTGCAAAATAAAAACTTCCAATTGCAGTTAGATGCGCAAAGCGAAGTATTTCAAAAGCAATTGGACCTGCAAAAAGAACAGCTAAATTCTCTTATAAATCATATTAACAACATTAAAAAATCAATTTTTGCACTTATTTTTGCAGCCTTGTTTATAGGACTTATATGCGGAGCTTTTAGCTTTTTGGCATTTAGTAAATATAGCGAATACAAGGAAATCGAAACCAAGTTTAATGCCATAAGTGAAAAATTGAATGGCGTAAAAATACTCAAAAATAGCAGCAACGATATTGTGCTTTCAATCCCAAAAAGCGCCACCATAAATAGCAGCGGTAAAGAACACATAATTAATCTAGGAGGTGGCAAATGAAAACTTAACATCTTTAATAGCAATAGATGACAAGCGGCGGCATACAATACCATGACTTAAAAAGGAGTAACAAATGGCAATAGCAAAATTAGATTCAAATCAAAGAGTTGTGCTAAATAGCGATTCGCAAATGGATTATGTAAGTAAAGCCAATGAGCAAAAGCTTATGGCGGCAAAAACGGCAGCTATAAATGTGGTTGAAAATGCATTGGAAGCTAAAAATATGGGTATTGACAAATTGAATGTCAGCTTTAAGCAAAGTGTTGATGGTGCAGAGCCAAAGTGGCAAAGCTATTTTATCAATATGCAAAAAAATGGCAATGTGAGCCTGAAACCCTTCAATAGCGATGTCAAAGATGGCAGCGATCTAATCTACTTCAACAAAGTAGAAAAAGATGGGAAAAGCTTTTTGATGTTGAATGAGCAAAATGAAGCGGGTAAAAATTTTACCAATTCCTTGACCACAAATACTTGGCAAGACAAAAATGGCAATGAGCATACAAGCCTGACTGCAAGAGTAAATATTAATGATGAAAATCTAAAGCAAGCTCTGTTGGATAAAGGCGATGGCGCTTATGCTGTAATTAGCAAGGAAGGCATTAGTGTAACAAACAAGCAAGAACAAGAAGCCGCAAAGGCAGCAGCACAAAATAAAGAGCAGCCTGCCAAAGATAATGAGCGGTAAGCTTTTGCAGGGCAGCCAGAAAAGCTGTCTTGCCATACTAAATAGAGTCTTTATTGATAACAGTATGGAGTTGGTAGATGAATAGAGACAAGAAAGAATCAAGAGGTATTTACAATGTAACTTTTAATGGCAAGAGAGCTACACCAATAAAGACGGACTTAGAAATCATAGAAGATGCAATTATTGCTGAAGTTGTTATGTATGTTAAGGGCTGGCATAATGAAAGAAGAGATAAAGGGGCTGGTGCAGAACATATTAAACTTCATTTAGAAAAAGGAAGTGATGGTGAAATTTCAATTGAGGAGCTTTTAAATCTAGGCAATTCAATAAGGGAATATTTAAAAGTATTCAAAGAACCATATCTTGAAGACAAAAATAGAAGTGGAAAAGTCTATGAGTGGCAAAATAAGGAAGGTGTTAGATTTAGGGTAGCAACCGACACAATCAAAGGGGAGGGTCTCATTCCGCCACTATCCCCCTCTGACAAGCAAATTATATCGTTCTATTCTGATAGAAATCTTAAAGAAAGAATGCAATTTAAGAATCCTAAAGTAGCACAATACTACAAAAATCAAATAGCAAATCCCACGCAAGAGCAAGATTCTGCTATTGCCAAAATGAAGCAAAAGATAGAAAAAATTGCCCAAAAGGGATTGCAAAATAACACCAAAAAAGACAAGGGAGCAGAGCGATGAGGCTTTTTATAGCAGAAAAACCGGATTTGGCAAAGGCAATAGCGGCGGCATTAAATGGCGAATTTAAAAATTATTCCAATAAGGGCGTGGGATATTATACAAAGGGCGATGATTATATCACTTGGAGTTTTGGGCATTTGCTAGAGCTCTATAAGCCCGAAGATTATAAGGCGGAATGGAAAAAGTGGGATATAAATGATTTGCCATTTAATATCGCAAAATATGAATATAAGCCGCTAGAAAAAAGCGAGAAACAACTTAAAGAAATAGGCAAGTTAATCCACAAGAAAGATATTAGTGAAATTATGCATTGTGGTGATAGTGATGATGAAGGGCAGATCCTAATAGACGAGATTTTAGCCTATGCCAAAAACAATAAGCCTGTAAAACGGGTGCTAATAAATGACATTACACCAGAAGCGGTGCGAGATGAGATAAAAAAGGCACGACCAAATAGCGAATTTAAAACGATGAGTGATAGAGGATTCGCCAGAAGCATTGCGGATTGGATAGTGGGAATAAATCTGACTAGAGCCTATACCTGCGCTTATCGCGCTAAAGGTGGCAACGAAACATTGAGGGTTGGGCGAGTTATGACGCCTATACTTAGCTTGATTGTAGATAGAGATTTGCAAAATGAGAATTTTGTAAGCTCTGATTATTATGTACTAAGTGGCGAGTTTGAAGCGGATTCTGTCATTATTGGGGCTAATCTAAAAACAGAAAAAAATATTGTGGATAAAGTCGAGATTGAGAGAATAAAGGCGGCTATCGAATCCAAACAATTCAATATTAAGCTGACAAAAATACCAAAAAAAGAGAATCCGCCCTTGCCTTATAATCTTTTGATTTTACAAACAGATGCGGCTAGGCTATATGGCTATTCGCCTAAAGATACGCTGGCCTATACGCAAACATTGAGGGAAAAATACAAGGCGATAAGTTATAACAGGAGCGATTGCCAATATTTGCCTGAAAAAATTTATTCACAAAGCAAAGGTATTTTGGATGCCGTTAAATCAAATATAGGTGAGCAAGATTTTTTAAGCAAAGCAAACCTAAGTATTAAAAGTAAGGCATTTAATGATAAAAACCTATCCGCCCACTATGGAATAATTCCGCTTAATAGCAAATTTGAGTTTGGCAAGCTGAGCGAGATGGAAAAAAATATCTATATGCTGATTGTAAAACGCTTTGCTATGCAGTTTTATGAGGCTAGAGAATATATCGCATACAATATAGAGCTAGAACATGAAGGAATAAAGTTTATTGCAAGTGCAGCAAAAACTACCAAAAGCGGCTTTAGGGGCATTTTTGGCAAGTCAAGCGAAGATGGCGATGAAATCGAGTTAGATTTGGAGAATATAAAAAGTAATATTGCCACTTTAAAATCTAGCGAGATTAAAACACTGAAAACAAAGCCATTGCCACAATACACAATGACCACGCTTTTAAAGGACTTAAATCAGGTTGCAAAGTATGTAAAAAATGAAAATATAAAAAAGCTACTAATTGAAAAAGACAAGGATAAGAAAGGCGAAAGTGGTGGTATTGGCACACCAGCCACAAGAAGTGAAATGATAGATAAGCTAATATCGCAAGGTTTTATAACTTGTAGCAAAGACAAAAAACAAAGTATTAGATCCACGCAACTTGGGCGTGATTTGATAAAAAGCGTTAGCCCCATGCTGTCTAATCCGGACATGACTGCCCTGTGGTTTGAATATCAAAAAAGTATCGAAAAAGGAGAAATGACCAAAGACGGTTTTCTGAAAGATGTGCTGGATTCTGTCAAGGCCGAGATCGAGAACATTAAGAAGGCAAATTTGAATATAAAAATCGCCGGAGCAATAATGTGTCCAAAGTGCAATAAGGGGCATTTGCGAAGAATCAAGAGCGGCAAAAGTGCATTTTATGGATGCAGTGAATACAAGAATGGCTGCACATTTACGGCGATAGAAAAGAATGGAAAACCTATTTTGCCCAATCAATAATTAAATAAAATCTTTTACTTATATTTAATTATATTTACTTATATTTAATTAAAGGAGCTATAATGGCAAAAGCAAAAACACCAAATGGCAAACATTTGCCCACACTTTTTGATGTCTTTGACTATTATGATGAGAAAGGAGAGCTTCAAAATGATGTCCTCAACCCAAGCAATAGGCCAAGAAAACAAGAAAAAGATAGAGGCTTACTTCAAAGACAAGGACAGATTAGCAGATCTTCTCAAAATTCGCAGGGGAAAATACCAAGCGAGTCAAGAGGAGCAGGATCGATTCCTAGCCAAAGTGAAGGAGGAGGGATACGACGGATATGGGGATTTGACAATACACGAGGAGATATGGGAAGCGGAAGTAAGCAAGCTGGAAAGAGCGCTTCCGCAGATTCTAGCCAATCCACCGATAGAGTTTTATTTCGACCGCAAGATATGGGCGGTGATAGAAAGCGAATGGCAGAGCATGAGTCAGTATCTAAATCCGCTGGCGAAAGAAACGCTAAATTCATCGATAATGGAGGGGAACTTTCATCGGTGGATAGTAGTCATTCTAGTGCGATGGGCAAAAAACCTATATCCAAAAGCAATACAAACAGCAGATTACAACAGGCTGATTTATTTAGTAGAGCAGCAATATCAAGCGGAGATGGAGGCATTTATGCAGGCGTCTTTTTTTCCAAACATAGCGAATCTGACTCCTTATCAAGCTCTGGAGGCAATGGGAGTGAGCCCGAATCAATACTGTCTAGCATGGCAAGAGAAAAAGAGCAGCCTAAATCCCAATCACAACAACATATGGGATATTTTAATGAGCGAGCACAAAGAGAATCTAGCAGAGGGGGTTTATTAGGGGGTGAACCAGATGCTCAAATACCAAATTTTTCAGACACCAGAAAAACCGGGGAATCGCCGAGCCTAATAAGCGATGAAGAACAGCTTGACATAGGCGAAAATTACAGATTGAATGATAGTATAGCTATTAAGGGATTGCGCGATAGATTTGAAGCAAATATAGCAGCCATAGCCACACTTAGAGCCTTGCAAGCCAATGATAAAATGCCAAGCGAGGAGCAAAAAGAAGTTTTGAGTAAATTTAGTGGTTTTGGCGGCATGGCTAAAATTATAAATAGTGGGCTAAATGGCGACTATGCAAAAGAATATGAGACTATATGTAAAATTGTAGACAACAAGGAAGATTTGGATAGATTAGAAAGAAGCTGTTCTGATTCATATTATACCCCCAAATTCATTATTGATAGCATATACAATGGCCTAAAACATTTTGGACTAGACAATGATTCAAACACGAAGCATATATACGAGCCAAGCTGTGGTAATGGGCGATTTATTGGATATATGCCTAAATCCAATTACAAAATACATGGCACAGAACTAGATAAAGTGACCTATGGTATAGCAAAGCTTTTGTATCCGCAAGCCAACTTGGAAAATATGGCATTTGAGAGGGTAAAATTTAATCGCAATTTTGATGCTTTCATAGGCAACCCACCATATGGCGATAAGGATACTGGCAATGCAAATGGCGAAGGCAAAATATGCGACTTTTTTATGCTTAACTCAATTGAGAATCTAAAAGATGATGGTATAGCAGCTTTTGTGGTAAGCAGTCGTTTTTTGGATAAATCTAGCGAATCTATAAGGGCAAAAATTGCAAAAGAAGCTACATTTATAGGCGCAATTCGCTTGCCCAATAATGTGTTTAAGGATACAAATGCCGAAGTGACAAGCGATATTGTTTTTTTCAAAAAAGGACTAGATAATTCAATCAACCAAGAATGGATAAAAAGCAAGCTTGTCGGCAAAGGCGATATAAAACTAAATGAATATTTTTGGAATTATAAGGAACACATTTTGGGTGAATTGTGTTTGGTTGATACCAAATTCGGCAAAAAATTATCTGTTATGGATAATGGTAAAGATTTACCGAGCGAGATTGATAAAATAATATCGGTTTTGCCAAAAGATATCTATCAATACCATGAGCCAATATTTAAATATAAAAGCAGTTATCTAAACAAAGAAGCTCCTCAATATGAGGATCTAAAAAAATATATAAGCAACCTAAAGTCAGGAAGTTTGTGTATTATAGATGGCAGCGTATATCAAGTTGCTGATATAAATGGCAGATTAAGATCACCTGAGCGAAATTATACCGACAAGGAAGTGGAAAAGATAAAAGGATTTATTGCCATTAGAGATACCTTTAATGAACTTGTAGCGCTAGAACAAAGCAATATAGCTGATAATGATATAAATTTAATTGCCAAAAGAGCAGAGTTAAATCAGGCATATGATCGTTTTGTTAAGGAATATGGCTATCTTAGCAGCTCGCGCAATATTGCCCTTTATCGCAATATAGACCCAGAATCCAATAAGATCACAGCTCTCGAAAAGCAATATGATAAAGGCATAGGCAAAGAAACAGCTAAAAAAATGGTGTAGAAGCCAGAAAGCCAAGTGCCATAAAGGCAGATATTTTTAACACCCGCACAATTAACTATATTAAAGATTGCGTAGTAGAAACGCCAAAAGAAGCTCTAATGGCAAGCCTTAGCATTCATGGAGCAATTAATAACGAATGGATTAGATCTGCCTTACCTCAGATGAGCGAAGAGGTGATTTTTAATGATTTGCTTGAGCAAAAACTAATTTTTGTAAATCATTTGGATAAATCACAATACTTAAGTGCAGACTTATATTTAAGTGGTAATGTTAAGACAAAATATAAAGAAGTAGAGAGCCTTATTAACGATGGCGATGAAAGTTTGAGGGTAAATTTAGACGCACTGAAAGAAGTAATACCAAAGGATATAAGGGCTGCCGATATTGCCGTAACTATAGGAACTTCTTGGATACCAGCCAAGTACTACAAAGAGTTTATTGCAGAACATTTTGGCTTAGACCAAGAATATGTGGATGTCAGAAACAATAAGCATTTAGGGTGGAAAGTGGCTTTTAGTGATTATGCGGTAAGCACGGAAGCAAAGCATAAATATGGTTATAGCAGCGAGAGACACAGCGTGTATCCTAGCACAATATTGGAATATGCCTTTGCTAATACCGCATTAATTCTTACCAAGCCAAGCGAAACAAGATTCAATAATAAGGGTGAAGCAGAGCGAGAAACAGATCATGAAGCCACCGCTATTGTCAATGAAAAGATCGATAATTTGAAATTGGCATTTAAGGAATGGGTTTTTCGAGACATAGATAGGCGAGAACATTTGGAGCAAATCTATAATGAAACTTTCAATACGCATATAACGCGAAAATATGATGGTTCGCATTTGACACTGCCCGGATTTAGCTCTGCAAAAACACTTTATCCACACCAAAAAGATGCAATTTGGGCGGCTATACAAAATAAATCCATTTTATTGGATCATCAGGTAGGCGCAGGCAAAACGCTTAGCACTATTTGTGCTCTAATGGAGCAAAAACGCATGGGGTTAATAAATAAGCCGTTAGTGATTGTGCCAAACCACATTACTGAGCAATGGAATAAAGATTTTTATGATGCATATCCAAATGCAAATATCTTGGTTGCAAGTAGAGAGGATCTAAGCCCAAATAAACGAGAGGAGTTTTATGCAAAAATCGCCTCCAATAATTGGGATTGCGTGATTATGGCTCACTCTCAATTAGAAAAAATCCCTATGCCAAATAGTTTTTATGAGAACTATATAAGCGAAGTCAAAGAGGAACTCCAAACCCTTAAAAACGATTTAAGTGAAAAAAATGACAAAAGAGATATTATTCGCATAGATAAAATGCTTACAAAGCTGGAAAACCAATTGCATAAAAATATTGAAGCCAAAACAAAATCTATTGATTTTAGCGAATTAGGTGTGGATAGCATAGTAATTGATGAGGCGCATGAGTTTAAAAATTTGGGCGTAAATACCAAAATGAAGAATGTGTTGGGGCTTGGAGCAAGAGAGCCGAGCCAAAAAGCACAAAATTTATTTGTATTGACTAAATATTTGCATGCAAACGATAAGAGGGTGATGTTCTTGACAGGTACGCCTATTAGCAATTCTGTAACAGAACTATATACAATGCAGCGCTATCTGCAGCCACAATTATTGAAAGAAAAAGGAATAGAATCTTTTGATTCTTGGGCTTCTTGTTTTGGGGAAAGTGTCCATGACTTCGAATTGGATTCAAGCGGGATTAACTATAAACTCGTTACCAGATTTAGCAAATTTAACAATATAAGCGAGTTGAGTGATATGTATCGAACCAATACGCATATTGTTACCAATGCAGATATATTGAAGTTAAATCCAAATTTTGTGCCGCGTTTGGCAAATGGTAAGCCCACAAATATTATTGCCCCAAGAAGTGATGCGGTAGCCAATTTTATTGGCGTTCAAGATGATAGCGGCAGGTGGAATGAGGGCTCCATAGTGTGGCGCATGGAACACTTTAAGGATGACCCTAGAAAAAACAATGTTTTGGCTTGCACTACAGACGCAAGAAAGGCGGGGCTAGATTATCGACTTATAGATTTAAATGCAACTGATTACGCAGAATCTAAGAGTAATTTGCTGGCTGAAGAGATATTTAAAAGGTGGGAACACTGGAACGAAGATAAGGGGACACAATTAGTTTTTTGCGATCTGAGCACACCAAAGATACATAGTCAAAAAATTGCATGCGATAGAGAAATGAGTCAAAACGAAATTGAGGCCATCGCCAAGGCAGAAGCGAAAGAAGCGGCAAATCTTAACGCAATAATGGGCTCAAGCGATATTAGTGAAAGCGTAGAAGCTGCCGAAAAAAGCAATGATGAAATTATTGCTTCTCAGTCAAAATTTGATGTATATAGCGATGTACTTAAAAAGCTTGTGGCAAAAGGCATACCACAAAAAGAAATTGCATTTATCCATGATGCCAAAACGCCCCTGCAAAAGCAAGCGCTATTCGATAAGGTCAATAGTGGTGAAATTCGAATATTAATTGGTTCTCGCTCTAAAATGGGGGCTGGGACAAATGTGCAAAAAAGGGGTGTAGCCATACATCATTTGGATTGCCCATGGCGACCAAGTGATTTGGAGCAAAGCAATGGGAGATTTATAAGGCAAGGCAATATGCTACATGCAAAATATGGTGATAATTTTGCTATTGAGGAAATAAGATACGCCACAGAAAAGACTTATGATGCTCGCATGTGGCAAACAATTGAATCGAAGGCAAAGGGAATAGAGCAATTCAGAAATGCCGATAAAAGTGTGAGAGAGATAGATGAAGTGTCTATGGGCAGCGCAAGTGCTGGCGAAATGAAAGCTGAAGCTGTTAGAAATCCATTGATGCTTTTGCAGATTCAAATAGCCAACGAATTAAGAAAGGAAACCGCCAAAGAAGCGGCATTTAAAAAAGAGTTGTTTAACAATGAAGAAATGTTGCAAAAAAACATAGAGATTAAGCCACTATGGGAAAAAGAATTAAGTGACTTAAGGGCTTTTAAAAATGTCTTGATGGCAAATCCCAAAGGGGAGCACTTCAAGTGCGAGTGTTTTGATATATCGAGCGGTGAATTTAAGATATATGAGATAATATCTGAATCAAAAAAGACAGAATCCAATAAAGACAATGGCTCGAGCAATGGTGACAAGACCCCAAAAGAAAATCCACAACAAGTTGCGCTAGAAAAATCCTTTTGGGAGAGTTTTGATAGCCTATACAATAGTGGCCCTGATGAAGCGTCATTCTTTAAATATCGTGGGTTGACTATAGGCGGCTCTTTAAGCGATGATATGAAGACTTTTAGTTTTTATATTGCCGATTCAAACAATGGCTATATTGAACCAGATAACTTGGTCTATAAGATTAACCCAAATAGTGTTTTTGAAAATAACTTTAGAAGTGTAATTAAATTCAATGGCTTGTGGGCTAGAATTAATAATTTTGCTTCTAATATAGATAAGTTGATACAAGACCAAGAGACCAAATTAGGCAAAAATGCTGAAGTTGTGGAGTATTTAAGCAAGCAGGTTAAACAAAATGAGTATCCAAATGCTTTGTATTTAGAGGCATTGCGCAAAGATAATAATAGCATAATAAAAGAGATTCAAAAAATGAGCCACACAAGAGGCTATGTAAGTGATTTTGTGCCGAAATCTTTTGAAATCAAGGTAGCGAGTGGGACTGCCAAGAAAGCGCAAATGGATAGATAAACAATCAAAATATTTTAATTTATTTAATTTATAATTATTTTAAAATATTAAATTTTATATATTTATATTTATATATAAAATATTTTATTATATTTACTTTACTTATATATAATTATAAATATTTTTAAAGTAAAGGATTGCAAATGAAAAAAGACCAGCCCAATAGATTTGTTTTATTGAAAAGCGAGTTCACCAATGATGTAATAAAGCTAAGTTCCATGAAGAAAATCAACATCGATGTTGATTCAAGCGATAATGTTATAACATGCATAAGTGTTTATATTAATGATGAGCATTGGGAAGCATTTGATGGAGAAAATGTGCCTCTTAGGCTTGAGCGCGAGTTGCAAACAGAAATACTAAAAGAGTTCTCCACCAAGTTGAATGAAGACTGCAACGATATAGATATGGAATCGCTTATTAGAGACTGTGCGAATAATGTTAAGGCAAGGAATGAGAAATGATAATTGCGATAGCCAATGAAAAAGGCGGGAGCGGCAAGACAACAATAGCTGTTAATTTAGCATGCTATTTGGCCAAACAGGGCGATAGGGTAACTCTCATCGATGCAGATCCACAAAGAAGTAGTGAGGTTTTTAGCAATAATAGGAGCGATAGCGAATTAGAACCATTATTCTCCAACATAAGCAAAATAGGCAGTTCATTAAAAGATGAAATTGTCTTGCAGGATGCTAAAAATGACTGTGTAATTATAGATACTGGTGGTAGCGATAGTAAAGAGATGCGAATTGCCATGAATAAAGCAAATCTGCTCATAATTCCAACAATACCATCTCAATATGATGTGGTTGTGTTAGACAGAATGCTGGAAGTATTTAATTTGGCAAAAGAAAACAACACTGGGCTCCATTGTCTAATTCTATTCAATAAAATCAGTCCAAATCCATTTTTACATAAGGAGCTGGGCGATTTAAAAGAATTTGTGGAGTCCGCCATTAAGGATAAGGGTTTGGAAGAAATATCTATTTTGGAACCGCTAATCTATGAGCGCAGAGCATATAAAAGGGCGGTGATAGAAGGCAAAAGCCTAGATGAATTTGATGACATCAAAGCCACAAGTGAATTTGGCGCATTGTGCGAAGCTATCGTTAGTTTTGGAAAAACATTATAATTACTTTTAAAACATTGTAAATAAAATT
>NZ_MLQN01000014.1 GCF_001854545.1 Helicobacter sp. CLO-3 | reverse complement strand
GTGCAGGGGGACTAGGGGGCGGTCTTGCCAATTTAAGCCCCCTGTCCCCCTGCGAAAGGAAGGCGACTAAAAGACTGGGATAAACGCAAAAGATTGGCGACTAGAAAGCCAGAATCTAAAAATCACAAAAAATACAAGAGTCGATTTTTGGTATTTTAAACAAAATGCTAAGCTAGAATAAAGCGGAGTTTATTTGGCAATTTGAGCTGTTTGCAAAAATAAGATAAGAGACTAAGACGAGTGCAAAAGATTGGTGGCCAAAAGACCAGAATCCCAAAAACTTAAAGCGTAAAAAGGCAAAAAATGTATGAATACATAAAATCCATCATCACAGAAACAGCCGGCAGTGAAGCAGTGCTCGAGTGCCCCAAAAATAGAGACTTCGGGCATTTTGCCACGCCTATCGCCTTTAGCCTTGCCAAGCAGCAAAAACTCCCGCCAAGCCAAATAGCAAGCGAGCTTTGCGCCAAGCTTTCTAAGCACAAAGAGTTTGCCAAAGTCGATGAGCTAAAAGGCTATATAAACCTCACGCTTTCGCCAGATTTCATCAACGCTGCTATGGATAGCGCGCTAGATTCTGGGCTAGATTTTGGCAAAGGTGGCGCGAGTATGCTAAAAAGCGCGCAGGATGTTGCAGAATCCATGCAAAAATCAGAATCTGCCAGCACCACTAAGGAGCAAAAAAGCACTCTAGAATCCAAACTTGCACCAGAATCTAAATCCGCTCAATCTACCAAACCCAGCAAATCCGCCACCACCAACCAAAACATATCCACAAGCCAAGCCACGCCCATTAGCCAAGCCACCAAAACCACGCCCGCCACCCACGCTAAAACCACCGCCCCCGCCAAATCCCGCATTTTGCTCGAGTATGTCAGCGCAAACCCCACCGGTCCTTTGCATATCGGACACGCGCGCGGCGCGGTGCTTGGCGATAGTTTGTATCGGCTTGGCTCATATCTAGGGCATGACATCACCACCGAATACTACATAAACGACGCGGGCGCGCAGATCCAAAAGCTCGCCACCTCTATCTATCTGGCTGGGCGCGAGGCGGTGCTGGGCGAGTGCGTGGAGTATCCGGAGGATTGCTACAAGGGCGAGTATATCATAGATATCGCGCGCGCGGCTAGCGAGCATTTTGGCAAGAGTGTGTTTGAAAACGAGTCGCGCATAGCCGAGCTTGGCGAGTTTGGCAAGGATTTGATGCTAAAAGAGATAGAGGGGAATCTTGCGAGTGTTGGGATAAAATTTCATCATTTTGTGAGCGAAAAAGCGCTTTTCGCGCGCTGGGATGAGACGCTAGAGGCGCTCAAAAGTGGCGGCGGAGTCTATGAGGAAGGCGGCAAAATCTGGCTAGCCTCCTCGCAAAAAGGCGATGAAAAAGATCGCGTGATAGTGCGCGAGGATGGCGAGCCTACCTATTTGGCGGGCGATATTATCTATCATCGCGACAAATTTATGCGCGATTTTGACCACTATATCAATATTTGGGGCGCGGATCATCATGGCTACATCGCGCGTGTGCGCGCTAGCATCGCCTATCTTGGCTTTGATGAGACGCGCCTAGAGGTGCTACTAGCACAAATGGTGAGCCTGCTAAAAGATGGCAAACCTTATAAAATGAGTAAGCGCGCGGGCAATTTTATATTGATGCGCGATGTGGTGGCGGATATCGGCGCTGCGGCGCTGCGATTTGTGTTTTTGAGTAAAAAGCCTGATACGCATCTGGAGTTTGATGTCAGCACGCTAAGCGCGCAGGATGCGAGCAATCCGGTGTTTTATATCAACTATGCAAATGCGAGAATCCACACGCTGCTAGAAAAATCAAGCGCGCAAAATGTGGAATCTAGCGCGGATAAACTTGACGCAGAATCCAGCGCGCCAAATGCCAGCGCAGAATCAGGCGCAGAATCCACAAACGAAGCTATAAAGGCCGCGCAAGATTTAGCATTTGAAGCGATGCTTTTGCCTAGAATCGCACAGATGGCGTGGGAAGAGCGCAGTTTGCAAAAGATTTGCGAATACCTAAAAACGCTCGCGGGCAATTTTCACGCATTTTACAACGCGCACAGGATTCTAGGCACGCCGCATGAAGCGTATTGTCTGAAATCTGCCAGGATGGTTAGCCTCTCACTCACGCTTGGGCTCTCCCTGCTTGGCATACAAGCGCAGACCAAAATGTAAGGCTATTTTTGCAAGAGTTGGCATGGCGCGAGGCTTTATAAGATTTGGATTCTAGGCAAAACAAAGGAAAAAGATGCATAAATTTTTCATCATAAATTTGGAGCGCTCGACTGATAGGCGCGCCAAAATGCAGGCAAATATCGATAAGCTTTTACGCGAGAATCCAGATTTTGCCACGCAAGCTAGCTTTGAATTTTTCAAAGCAAAAGATACGCAAAGTATCATAGATTCTGGATTTATCAAGCGGTATTCAAAATTTCGCGCAGGAGTGTGGAAGGCACGCGAGGTGCGCGCTACAGAGCTTGCCTGCTTTGCCTCGCATTTTGCTTTGTGGAAAAAATGCGTAGAGCTAGATGAGCCGATATTTATCCTAGAGGATGATGTGGATTTTTGCGAGGATTTTGCGCGCGGCGTGGATCGCATCGCGCAGAGTGGCTATGATTTTGCGCGCTTGTCGTGGCGCACATTTCACACGATGTATTTGCTAGAGGAGCATTTTGCGCTTGCGCCTTCGCTTATGCTTGGGACATCGGCGTATTATCTCACGCCACGCGCCGCGCGCAAACTTATAAAACACGCGCAAAGCATATTTGTGGCGGTGGATTATTATGTCAGCTTTTCATTTTTGCATGGCGTGAAGGAGATGCTGCATATCCCGCATTTGGTGCATGTAAATGAGCTAGATGAGATATCCACTATCGGTAAGCCAGAGCATCAGCCAAGAGATAAGAGCTTTTATCTTCGCTTTGTGCTGCTGCGCGAGATACATAGAATCTATCGCCACGCGCGGATGTGGATTTTTACGCGCTTTGCCCTGCTGCGCTTAAAAAAGCGCATAAAAGCTAGAGAATCCAAACGCGCTCAAACCAAATAAATGCAAATATAATATGACAAACGCCACTCGCCCAAAAAATTTCATCCGCTTTGCAAGTCCTATCTCTGCCACAAGCTCTATTCATCCTGCTAGCCTTATCCACACCACAAGCTTTATCCATGAAAGCAGCATCATCGATGAGCGCGTGCAGGTAGGGGAGGGGAGCAAGATTTGGCATTTTTGCCATATTTTGCCAGATAGCACCATCGGCGCGCATTGTATCATCGCGCAAAACTGCGCCATCGGTCCTAGCGTGCATATAGGTGAAGGCTGTAAAATCCAAAACAATGTCAGCATCTACAAAGGCGTGCGGCTGGAGGATGGCGTGTTTGTGGGGCCAAGCGCGGTTTTTACCAATGTCATAAATCCGCGCGCGTTTATCGAGCGCAAAGATGAGTTTCGCCCCACGCTGCTTAGGCGTGGATGCAGTATCGGCGCGAATGCCACGATACTTTGTGGCGTGGAAATCGGCGCGTATGCGATGGTGGGTGCTGGGAGCGTGGTGCTGCGTGATGTGGCGCCATTTGCGCTGGTGGCGGGGAATCCGGCGCGATTGATTGGCTATGTGGATAAGGCGGGCGTGCGGCTGGCGTTTGATACGCATGGGCGCGCGAAAAGCAGCTATGATGATAGCGAGTATATCCTAGAAAATGGCATCGTGCGCGTGCTGGAGCCCACACAAGCAGAATCTAAAATGCCAGAATTTCTATCGGTGCGAGAATCCGCTTTACTAGAATCTAAAATGCCAGAATCCACTTTGACAAATCCTACTTTGCCAGAATCCACGCCAAAAGGCGCAAAATGAAAAAAACGCCGCTAGATTCTGCTAAAAATCATCGCGCAGATTCCAAGCTAGATTCTGCCAAAAAATCCGCGCAAGAATCCAAAACGCACGCAAATCAAAAATTAGATTCCGCGCCAGAATCCAAACCGCGTGCAAGTCAAAAAAAAGTCTCCGTGCCAAACCAAAGCCCAAAACCCACCAGCGCCAGCCTGATAGATTCTACTTCAAAAAATCCATTAGATTCTGCCTCAAAATCCAACCCCTTAGATTCCACTTCAAAAAACCCCTTAGATTCTGCCAAAAGATCCACGCAAGATTCTGCACAAGATTCTGCGCCCCAGCCCATCATCGCTATCATCGGGCTTGGCTATGTGGGGTTGCCGCTCGCACTCGCATTTGGCGCGCATTATAGGACTATCGGCTTTGACATCGATGGCGCGCGCATAGCACAACTAAAGCTAGGCGATGATGCCACGCTAGAATCTAGTAGCCAAGATTTCATAGACGCGAGATTCACAAGCTTTAGCGATGATTTGTGCGACATCGCGGGTGCAAATGTCTTCATAATCGCCGTGCCAACACCCATAACCGCGGACAAAAAGCCAGACATCTCCTATCTGCTAGATGCCTGCGCGATGGTAGGCAGCGTGCTAAAAAAGGGCGACATCGTAGTGTATGAATCCACCACATACCCCACATGCACGCGCACTGAATGCATTCCAGCGCTAGAATCTGCCAGCGGCTTGGTGTGTGATCGCGACTTTTTCGTAGGCTACTCGCCAGAGCGCATAAACCCCGCTGACAAGGCGCATTCCCTCCGCAATGTCAAAAAGGTAACCTCTGGCTCCACCAAAGAAGCCGCGCAGAAAATAGACGCGCTCTATCGCACGATAATCACCGCCGGCACGCATCTAGCGCCCAGCATCGAAGTCGCAGAAGCCGCCAAAGCGCTAGAAAACGCCCAGCGCGACATAAACATCGCTTTTATCAATGAAGCTTATATCTTGCTTGATAAGCTAGGCATCGACATCGCCGAGGTGCTGGAGGCTGCGCGCACGAAGTGGAATTTCGCGCCGTTTTATCCGGGGCTTGTGGGCGGGCACTGTATCGGCGTGGATCCGTATTATCTCTATCACATCGCGCAGCGCGTGGGCTATCATGCGCGCATCATCGCCAGCGGGCGCGTGATAAACGAAAAAATGCCGCGATATTTCGCGCACAAACTGCTAAAGATGATGGCTAGCAAAGATATAGAGATTTTGGGCGCGAAGGTGCTGGTGGTGGGCTTTGCGTTTAAGGCGGATTGCGCGGATATACGAAATACCAAGGTGCCAGCACTTTGCGAGGAGCTAAAAAGCTTTGGCGCGCGCGTGGAGGTGGTGGATTCGCTGGTGGATAGGGCGGCGGCGCGGGAGAATTATGGTATAGATATTTTGCGTGCAAGGGATTTGTGTGGCTGGGATTTGTGCGAAGGGGATTTGCGTGGAGATGATTTATGTGGAGGGGATTTACAAAAGGATTTACAGGCGCGTGACTCGCGCGGCGCGGATTCTGATATTTTAGATTCTCGCGCGCTTGATTCTAGAGCTGGCGATTTGCGCGCAAATTCTCACGCTACTGATTCTAGCACACCCCATTCTTATGTGGGATATTATGACGCGGTGCTGGTAGTTTTGCGCCACAAAATCGATGAATCTGTGGATTTTAAGCGATTTGTCAAAGAAAATGGCGTTTTTCTTGCAATAAATCCTTGACATTAAAGCGATTTTTGCATAAAATTTGCGTTTTACTTCTGATCCGGATTAGCTCAGCGGTAGAGTAGGCGGCTGTTAACCGCTTGGTCGCAGGTTCGAATCCTGCATCCGGAGCCATTCTTATCTTACTTCTTTTGTTTTACTAGCTTTAGACTCCAAAAATCACACGAGGGCAAAATGTCAAACCTTGCAAAAAACCAAAGCGCAGAATCTAATGCCAAAAGTTTTAATAATGAAAAAAATAATGCTGAAAAAAATAGCACCCAAAACAATAACCAAAACTCAAGCGACAACAACCCAAATGCCAGCAAAGCAGATTCTGATACTACGCGCCCACGCATTTTAGTGCTAGGTGCTGGCTATGCGAGCCTTTCTTTGCTAAAGGGGCTAAACCGCCAAACTCTAAAAAACGCACAAATCACGCTAATCTCAAAAGAGCCATATCACTATGCCAGCGTGCTTTTGCACGAAGTGGCAAGCGGTTACAAAGACAGGCAGACTTGCAGGGATTTGCAGGCTGTGCTGCCGCGTGGCGTGGAGTTTGTCTGCGATAGCGTGGAGCGGATTTTGCCGCATCGCGTGGAGTGCGCGCGCGGGGCGTATGAGTATGACACGCTTATCATCGGGCTTGGCTTTAGCAGCGATACTTTTGGGATTGCTGGCGTGGCGGAGCATGCGATGAGTCTTATTGATTATACGCAGGCGCGCGCGATTTTTGCGCGGTTGCGCGAGAATCTAGAGGCGTATAAGCGCACTAATGATGAGCGGTATCTGCGCGTGGTGGTGTGTGGCGGCGGGTTTAGCGGGAGTGAGCTTGTGGCGAGCATCGCTATCGAGTTTGCCAAGCTTGCGCGCCAAAGCGGCGTGGATGCTAGTCTTTTGCGCCTTATTTGCATCGAGGCACTGCCAAATGTGCTGCCGATGTTTGCGCCACATATCGCCCAAAAGGGCAGGGCGTATATGGAATCACTTGGCATAGAGGTGCGCTCATCATGCAGGATTTTGGCGTGCGAAGATGGCGCGGTCGTTATCTCTTGCGCACCTTCTGCTAGCGATGCTTCTAACAGCACAGAATCCAAGCAAGAGCGCATAGAATCCAAATGCATCATCTGGACTGCCGGCGTCAAGGGCAATGAAGTGATGGATAAATCATTTGTATGCGCTAGATCGCGCGTGGAAGTGGATGAGTATTTGCTCCCCAAAAATGCGCTGGTGTATAAGGGCGCAGAATCTGGCGCGGGCGTGGATTCTGGCGCAAATCTAGATTCTGGTGCGGGCGCGGATTCTGGCAAAATAAATTCTGGCGCAAAATCTGGTGTAGCTTGCGCGAAAAATAGCCTAATAGGGCGCACTTATATCATCGGCGATTGCGCTTCTTTGATAGATCCTAGCACCTCGCGCCCATACGCGCCCACCGCCCAGCTAGCACAGCAAGAGGGCGAATATCTTGCGCGCGTTTTCAATACTATTTTTGCTAACAAAAGTCTTGGCAGCACCGCCAGCGCGCAAACGCTAGAATCTATCGCGCCTTTTAGATATGAATCAAAAGGCACTTTTTGCTCGCTTGGCAATCGCTTTGGCATAGGAATCGCCAAAAATCGCGAGTTTAGCGGGCTTTTGGCACTTCTAATCAAGCGATTTATCGAATGGAAATGGTGGCGCAAGCTTAGTAAATAAGCAAACTACCAAAATAATACAAAACCAAAAAACTACAAAATATAAAAATCGCAGAATTTAAACCTTTGGTTTTTTGCTATTTTGCTGGTATCTTGGCGCGACCACAATGACAGCGATCTCCCGCTTATTCAGCTCGCCTAAAAACTATACTCCACATAGCCGCGGAATATCGTGTAGCTTCCCATGTTACTGCCAAAGCGAGAGGGCGCTGCTGTGGGGTTATTCACGCCTATTGCGCTTGCGCCTATGCGGACATTTTGTATCGGCGTGATGTCTAGCCTGCCTTCCCAGTTTAGCACGCTTTGAGTATCCATAATACTCATCCGAAACGCGCCATACACATCTACATAGTTCCAAAGATTTGTCGAGATGAAGGCATAAGGCGTCGTGGAGTTGTAGTAGAAAATCCCATCTGTGCGCTCAAAAGGCGTGTGCTGCCCGAAGCCATCGATGTAGATAGCCCCGCCAGCTGGGGTGTTGATGATGCCACCACCTAGCCTTATCCCAGCCCAATGCACGCCACCTTCAGCCCATATCACGCCCCCGCCATTGCTGTTTAGTGCTTTGCGCTCGTTGTTTAGCTCGACATAAGAGGTGAGATGGATGATGCCGCGAAATAGCACTTTTGGCGTGATAGGTAGGTTTAGCTCGCCTTTTAGCCCGGGCGCTACAAAAAAATCAGGCACTAGATAGATATAAGGTGTGAGTGTAAGCGGGGCTTGTGGGACAGAGAGCGTGGCTCGGAAATAAAACGCCCCGCCAGTCCAGCTGCCTACCTTGCCGCTTTGATATTGCCCAAATACGGAGTAGTTTTGCGAGTAGTAGTTTGTGATGTAGGCATTTCTTAGCGACCAAGCAAATGCTAGCGAGAGGTTTGGCACGCCCTCATACTCGAGGCTCAAGCCTTCATTATAATGCGTAATCCACTCTTCATCCATTTTGTAGCGCCCGATAGTCCCGCCGAAACGCTCGTATTGGTTGCGATAATCTGCATAAAGCTGTGGCATCTCAAAATATGTCTGCCCGCGCCTAAAATCGCCGACGACGCCCTCATAGAGCTTGGGTATCAGCCACATCTCCGCGCCAAACTTATACCCGATAAAGCGCCTAGATTCATAGCCTAGGCTTAGATTTATGTCGCCATAGGTTGGGGCGTTGTTTATGGATTGCTGGAAAAACAACCCCGCATGCCCGTATATCAGCCCGCGCGCAAACGAGTCTTGAAAAGAGCTTGCCGGCGCGTCATTCAGCTTATCTGCACCCTGCAGCAAGCCTACCGCCAAGCAAACAAACACTAGCTTCCCTAGCTTCATCACTATTCCTTAGTTTTGGTAGAATCATTTCCTTGCCAAGCCCTAGCAAAAATGATACCACTTTTTAGGCGCTCGCTCAATTTTGGGGTTTGGATTCTGGGATTTGGCGTTTTTGGCGCGGATTTGGTGGATTTTTGCGTGCTTTGTGGCGCGAATACTTTTGATAAATGTTGATTTTTGCGCTCTTTTTTGTAAAATAGCAGAATCTAAAATATGCGAATAAGGTAGCAAAATGGCGAATAGGGCTGGTGAAAATCTCGCATTTTTGCGTGATAAAATGGGGGCGGATAAAATGTTTGGTAAAATCGCATTTGCTGGCGCGCTGGCGTGTTTATGTGCTATGGCGGGCGCGCATCTAGGCGCGCAAGATTTGCAAAAACTTAAGCATGTCGCGAGCGTAGATTCTAGCACAAGCGCAGAATCTAGCACAAGCGCGAAGTATGCTGCAAGTGCAAAATCTGGCGAAATCGTAGAATCTAGCGTGCCAAAACAGCGGGGCAAAATATTTGCCAGAGCGCATTCTTTGCAGCTTATCATGGCAGGCGATGCGCTGCTTCACACAGCTGTTTTCAAAGACGCGGAGGAGCTGGCAAAATCTCTAAATAAAGCAAAAGCAGAATCTAGTAAAATAGATTCTAATGCAAGCAACACAGAATCCACCAAAGCAGAATCTAAAGGTGCAGAATCTAAAAAAGTGGATTCTGGTAATGCAGAATCTAGTGCGAGCAACGCAGAATCTAGCACAAACGCCACCACCCCCGCCTACTACTTCGACCCGATGTTTGACAACATCTCGCATTTTATCAAAAGGGCTGATTTGGCGTTTTACAACCAAGAGACGATTCTAGGCGGCAGCGCGCTGGGGCTTAGCAGCTACCCGGCGTTTAACTCGCCTCAAGAGTTTGGCGACACGATGCTAAGGCTTGGATTCCGCCTCGTGTCACTGGCAAACAACCACACGCTCGATCGCGGCGAAAAGGGCGTGCGCGCGATGCTTGAGTATTGGCATGCCAAAGAGCGCGCGCATAGCGATCTTTGCATCGCTGGCAGCTATGAGAGCGCCAATGATCGCGCAAAATCTAGAATCTATGAGAAAAATGGCATAAGCTACGCCATGCTAGCCTACACCTACGGCACAAATGGCATCAAAATCCCAGAAGGCAAAGACTACCTAGTCAATGTCTATACCAAACAAATGCTACAAGATGACATCGCGGCGCTGCGTGACAAGGTGGATCTCCTCATCGCCTCGATGCACTGGGGCGTGGAGTATTCTTTCGTGCCTAGCAAGGAGCAGCGCGAGTTTGCGGCGTTTCTAGCGAGTCTTGGCGTGGATATTATCATTGGCAATCATCCGCATGTCATCCAGCCGATCGAGCGTATCGGCGATACGCTGGTGATTTACTCGCTTGGCAATTTTATCTCTGGGCAAAAGGGCACAAACAAGCGCATCGGCATGCTAGCCTCTGTGCGCGTGAGCCTGCTATCTGCCAAAGAGCTAAAACGCAAGGCAAAAGAGATGAAAAAGGCAGAAAAAGAGCGCGCGCAAGGGCTAAATAAAGGCGAGGCGGATAAAAATAGTGGGGCGCAAGAGGCGGGCGCGCAAGCTGATGAAAAAAGCACATTTTTGCATCGCGTGCGATTGGATGATGTGAGGGCGGAGCTTATATACACGCAGTATGATAGCAATATGCGTAATTTTAAGCTTTACCCATTGCGCAAAGTCGATGACAAAATCCTGCCAGAATCCAAAAAGATATACAAAGAATATACAAAAATCATCGATAATGATTTGGTAAAAATCGGACTGTAAGGCAAACATCAAAAGTTTCTAAAATATGCGCAAAAACACAAATTGCTACTAGAATCCAAAAACAGAAGATTCTATCTTGTGGATATTTTGGATTTTATCGCGCACTAAAAGCCCAATCTTAGTGCGTAAAACTTGGTAGAATCTAAATAGCTAAGCTAGCTTATGAATACACAAATCCCACACAAAGCGCGCGAGATAATACGCCACGCCACACATTATAAGCCCAGTGATTGCATCTAGCGCGCGCCATGCGGCGTGGCTTTTGAAAAGCGGCAGTAGCACGCGCACGCCATATCCCACGCCCACATACCACAGGAGCGAAACGCACAGCACGCCCGCCAAAAAGCACGCCTTTTGCATGCTAGAATCCATAGTTGCCGACACGCCGCCGATGATGATTAGCGCGTCGAGGTAGAAGTTGGGGTTTAGCAGTGTGAGGGCTAGGATGCTAAAAATCGCTTGCTTTTGGCTAAGCAGCGCGCTTGTGCGCGATAAATCTAGGCTTTTTGGCGCAAAAATCGCGCTTTTGAAACTCATAAACGCATAAAATAGCAAAAACAAAATGCCAACGATGCTAATCGCTATGAGCGCAAAATGGCTGTTTTCAAGCGCCTTACCCACGCCAAACACACCAAGTGAAATCACCACAAAATCACACAGCAAACACGCGATGATGATGCTTGTGATGTGGTTTTTCAGCAGCCCTTGCTTGATGACAAATGCGTTTTGTGGTCCGATGACTACGATGAGGCTAAATCCTAGCAAAAAGCCTTTGAGAAAGATTTCCATGAGTTTGTGCGTCCTTTGATTTGTGCGTGATTTATGCGCGATTTGCGTGCTATTTGCATGGCTGGCTGGCGATTTTGCGCGCATGGTTTTGGCTGTTTTGGGCGATTTTGGCTGATTTTGCAAATATTTTTTGCAAATGCCTGCGCTAGTGAAAGGCGAATTTTAGCCAAACCTATCCAAAAATAAACTATAATGAAAGATTGTGAAATGCGTATGAGGTGTGCGGATGTCAAGCGGTGCTGGGCTTTTGGTGTTGTTTGGGCGATTTTTGGCGCGCTTTGGTGCGGGCTGTGCGCTTTGGGCGATTTGCGCGCTGTGCCTTTTGGATGCCAAATCTGCGCCAAATGCGCTAGAATCTAAAAGCACGCCAAAAATCGCGCTAGAATCTAAAAAAGTGCCAGAATCCAAAAAAGCGTCAGAATCTAAAAAAGCCAAAAATGCAGAATCTAGCGCGCATAGCGCGGATTCTGCGGCATCCACGCAAGCTACTATAAACAAATTTGCCACTATAAAATCAAAACTAGATTCTAGCGCGCAAAATGCAAAAATTTATGCAAGTTTGCAAGGCGCAAAAAATCAAGGCAAAAAAAGCGCTATAGATTTTGGAGCAAATGCGGATCCTGGCGCGCCGATGGAATTTAGCTTGGATGAGGGGCCGATTTTGGAGAGCGAATCAATTTTGGGGGCAGAATCCATTTTGCAAGAATCCTTTTTGGGCGAATCTATTTTGGACGAACCCATTTTGGGAGCAGAATCTGATTTTTTGGCATCCAATTTGCCAGAATCTAAAATATCAGAATCCAAAATACCAGAATCCAATCCGCAAAAATCCATTTTCTCGCCAGAATCCAGCCAGCCCAAGCCAAACCACATAAACGCCAATCAGCCAAAGCCCTTTCCGCTAGAATCCTTTTTGCCACGACAAAGCGCGCCAGATTCTAGCCCTGCATTTCTAGTGCCACCGCCCAAGCCAAAAATCCCCACCAACCCAAAAAGCAGATATATCCAGCTTACAAACAATTTGCCGGTGTATATTTTGCCCGCGTATTATAGCTTCTCCACGCCTTATTCCACGCGCGACATTCCGGTGGAGATGAAGTTTCAGGTGAGCTTTCGCGTGGTGTTTTTGGAGCGGCTTTTTTGCAAATATTGCGGATTTGATTTTGCATACACACAGACGCATTGGTTTCAGATCTACAACACGCAGGATTCTAAGCCCATGCGCGATATAAATTTCAGCCCCAGCATCAATTTCAACTACGCTAGGCAGATTCCGCTTTTTGGCGGGTATATCACTTGGCTTAGGTTTGGGTATCTGCATATCAGCAATGGCGAGCGCGAAAATAACCTTGATGTAGGGCTTGCCGATAAGCGCAACAATGGCTTGAGTCCGCAAGATGCGGGCTGGTTTTCTAGGTCGAAATCGCTTGATAGATTTGTGGTGCAGGCGGATTGGCAGCGCGGGCGCTTTGGCTTGTCGCTGCGCGCGTGGATGCCGCTTAGCCAATATATCTTGAGTGATAGGGGCGATAATGCAGACATCGCCTCATACATCGGCTATGGCGACATCGTGCTCTCATATGTGTATAAGCGACATCGCTTTGAGCTGTATCTAAACAATATTTTCAACAACTATTTTAGCGCGGATTTTTGGGACTGGAAGGGGCGCGCGGAGCTTGGCTATACTTATGGGCTTAGCAGGCGAGTGGGGCTTTATTTCCAGCTGGTGCATGGCTATGGCGATAGCTTGTATGAGTTTAACTACCGCGTCACACGCGCAGGTGCGGGACTAAGGCTGAATTTTTAGGCGATGTTTTGTTTGAAAAATGCGCGCAAAATGCGACACTTTGGCTATAATCACGCAGGCAAAAACAACAACTAGCAAACGCAACAAACACAAAACCAACAACAACCGCACAACAAAGGAGAATCCATGCGAAGCGATATTATCAAAAAAGGCTACGAGCGCGCACCTCATAGGAGTTTATTGCGTGCAACAGGGCTAAAGGATGAGGATTTTAACAAGCCCTTTATCGGCGTGGCAAATAGCCATATTGACATAATTCCGGGGCATTTTTTCTTGGCTGAATATGGGCGCATTGTCAAAGAGGAAATCCGCAAGGCAGGTGCTGTGCCATTTGAGTTTAACACTATTGGCATTGATGATGGCATCGCTATGGGGCATGGCGGGATGCTCTACTCCCTGCCTAGCCGCGAATTGATAGCTGATTGTATAGAATCTGTGATGAACGCGCACGCGCTAGATGCGATGATTTGCATTCCAAACTGCGATAAAATCGTGCCGGGCATGCTTATGGGCGCGCTGCGTGTGAATGTGCCTACGATTTTTGTAAGTGGCGGTCCGATGCTAGCAGGCAAGCTAGATGATGGCACGATTTTGGATTTGAACTCCGCGTTTGAGGCAGTTGGCGCGTATGCAAGCGGGCAAATCGATGAGAAGCGATTGCATGAGATTGAATGCAAGGCATGCCCTAGCGGTGGGAGTTGTAGCGGTATGTTTACGGCAAATTCTATGAATACGCTTTGCGAGGCGATGGGGGTCGCACTGCCCGGGAATGGGACTATCCCAGCCCTTACAAAAGAGCGCGAGGAGTTGCTAAGAAAGGCGGCGCGCAGGATTGTAGAAATCGCGCTAGATTCTAAGCTAAGCGAGCAATTTAAGATGCGAAATATTTTGAATAAAAAAGCCGTGCATAATGCCTTTGTCGTGGATATGGCGATGGGCGGCAGCACGAATACGGTGCTACACATGCTAGCAATCGCTAAGGAAGCGGAGGTGGATTTTAATCTGCGCGATATAAATAATATCGCTAGCAAAGTCGCGCATATCGCTAAAATCGCCCCGGCACTTAGTAGCGTGCATATGGAAGACATTAATCGAGCGGGCGGGGTGAATGCGGTGATGAATGAGGTGGCTAAAAGAAATGCGTCTTTGGTGGGAAATTCGTCTTTGGGTAATCATTCGCATAATCCCTCCACTCCGCTTCACTGCGACGCACGCTCTAGTGCGCCTCATTCGCAAAGCGGAGGGATTACGCAAAGCAACACCGCAAATACTAGAATTTTGGAATCTGGTGGCGGGGATTGTGACAAAAACAGTGCGAGCGCTCAAGCAAATCTCCCCGATTTTTCGCCGGAAGCTGAATTTGCAAATTCTATATTATGTTTAGACGCGCTGACGATTACAGGTGAAACACTAGGCGAACGCATCGCAGGGGCGCAAATCACAGATTCTCAAATTATCCGCCATAATGACAACGCATATTCCCCAATCGGCGGGCTAAAGATTCTCTATGGCAATTTAGCAAAAGAAGGTGCAGTGCTAAAAGTCGCCGCTGTGGCAGAATCTATGAAAGAATTTGAGGGAAGCGCGGTTGTGTTTAACTCGCAAGATGAGGCGATTAAGGGCATTGCAGGGGGCAAGGTGAAGGCTGGGAATGTCGTTGTTATCCGCTATGAGGGACCAAAAGGGGGACCGGGAATGCAAGAGATGCTAGGCCCAACAAGCCTCATTATGGGAATGGGCTTAGGGGAATCTGTTGCGCTTATCACTGATGGACGCTTTAGCGGGGCAACGCGCGGGGCGTGCATCGGGCATGTAAGCCCAGAAGCGGCTGAAGGGGGACTTATCGCGCTTATTGAAAATGGTGATAAAATCCGCATATCTGTGTCAAACGGAAGCCTAGAATTGCTCGTGGATTCCGCCACTCTAGAATCTCGCCGCGCAAAATGGAAGCCAATCAAAAAAGACATCAAAAGCAAATGGCTCAAACGCTACTCGCTATTAGTCAGCAACGCCGCAAATGGCGCGGTGCTAAAGACGGAGCTTTAGATTCTAAAGCAGAATCTAGATTCTGTTTTTGCCTGCACGCAGGCTAATCAAAACTTAAATCCACTTCAAAAATATGGGTGATTTTATACAAATGCTTACGATTAAAATGTATATTTTGAAGGTAAAATCATGGAATCTCTAATAAAAATACTTTTTATACCCGTATTTTTACTTTTATGTCTTGCGCTATTTTGGCTATTGCGATTTTGGATAGGAGCATTTGTCCCTGATGATGAAAATATGAGTAGCTTTAAAAAGGTTATTTATACGATACTTGGAATCTTGTTTTTTATTTTATCTCTGCCCGTAACTTTTACAAATATTGCAATATTGCTTTGTGGTTGCGCTGTTATCGTATTGATAATGAAATATATTGCCCCCTATGTTATATACCAAAACCACTCTTTTTGCTAAAAAATATAGCAAAGATATATTTGCGCTTCTTTTTTGTTTATCACTTTTTGCTTTAATAGGTGCTTACTAAATGAAAAGATGCAATAATTACAAATTTCAAAAGGAGCAAAAAATGAAAATTGTAAAAATACTTTTAGCCCTATTTCTCACCCTTGCTAGCGCGCAAGAAACGCAAGAAAGCGATAATGCGCCAAAGGATTTTGAAAGTTTTGAGCCCACTTTTAGCATATATTTTTTCACGCTCAAAGGAAGTATTGATTCAAAATACCCTATCACAATAAAACTTGCAACCGATGCTGCAGGGGATGCAAATACAATTAACTCGGTCAATGTGAAGGGCGTGTATTTGTATGATAAGTTTCAAAAAAATATCCCCATATATGGCGAGTTGAAACAAGAAAGCCTTGAGCTTTTTACAGAATCTAAAGAGGAGAGTTTTACATTTAGGCTCACGCAAAATGATTTGGAAAAAATCCTAGATGATAAAAAACAGCCCTTAAATATCACAGGAGAATGGAAAAACACGCCAAAAGGTAAGGAAAGCAAAGCTTTGCAGGTGGTTTTGAGCGAGGTTGATTGATTAGAGGGTAAAATTTCGCGCCTTGATACATACTCAATGGAAGCACGAAAAAGCTATGAGCCTACGCAGGAGCAAAAAGAGTGGCTTGAGTATTCTAATGAAAAGCTAGTTACTTATTATTATAAAGATAGCGCGTTTTTTATCAAGCCTGCAAATATTGGGATTCTTGAATTAGTGGCTAAAAATATGAGTTTCAAAGAGTTTGAAAAAGCTGCTAGAGAACAAATGCAGGGATATGTCTCAAATGACTTTGCAGGTGGGAGCTATGAAGCAGATACCGGAGCAGTTGCTGATACAAAAGCAATAATTTTTAGAAGCTTAGGGGAGTATAATTATAGAGGCACACCGCATCCAAACACTATAGATTCCTACGCTGTTTTTTCAATTAAAGATTTAGCCTTTGTTGATACGAGCCCTTCAGCTTTTGTGAATGTGGATAAAAAATTTATTAACTTTTTGCAAAAAGAACTTGATAAGGCATGGAAAGATGCAGGTAATGATGATGAAGCACCAAATGTAGAAAGCTATATGGAAAGAACGACTTTTCGTTTATATGGTGAGGATATAGAGGTGCTTTTTGGATTTGAATATGCTATCCGAAGTCAAGATGGCATTTTAATCCCAAAGGCTAAAATCAAGCCCTTTGTCAAAAAATCAAGCTTTTTTTATGATGAGTTTCGATAGAGCCGGGTTCGAGAGGTTTAAGTTTGGTAGTTTTGGTAAGAGACCTTAAAACAAAATGGTGGATAAAAATATGAGAGAGTGGCATAAAAATAAAGTCGGCGCGATATTGTATATATCAATAATTTTATTATGTTTATTTTTAATTTTTTATGGCTCAAAAAGGCGATATGACAATGCGCATGGATTCTCTAGTGCAAGTGGATTTCTCGCTATAGATTCTGGTGCAAATAAGGCGCAAAATAATATATCACAAAATAATACTTTGCAAAATAGCGCGTCGCAAAATAGCGCGTTGCAAAATAACATTTTGCAAAGCAGCGCACCACAAAGCAGCATATTTGCAGAAAAAATCATCCCAAATATCGAGCCAAGCGCGCATGCGAGCGCGCTGGTGGCTACTGATGATGCTATTATGTCTTTGTTTTTTGCTGGCACGCGCGAGGGGCACAAAGATGTCAAAATATATCAAAGCTTTCTCAAAAAATCAGAAAATGACATCCTAGAATCCAAATGGAGCGCGCCAAAAGCGGTTTTGGATGCGAAAAAGCTTTCTCAAATATCTGGCAAATATATAAAAAAATTGGGTAATCCTATAGTTTTTAGAGATAAAAATGGAAAAATACATTGTTTTGTAGTGGGTGTAAGTCTCGGCGGATGGGCTACTTCTAGGATATATCAATTTTATTTTAATGACAATTTAGATAAGCTTATTTTTGTCAGAGAGCTAAGGCTAAATCCTTTTATGAATTATTCAAACCTAGTCCGAGCTCCAGCGGTGGCGATGCAAGATGGCGGATTTATGCTGCCGCTCTATCATGAGATGGCGAGTAAATTTTCATTTGTAGCATTTTTTGATGAAGATAAAAAAATGATTTTTACAAAAAGACTAAATGATTTGCATTCCTTGCTTCAACCAAGCATAGCACCGCTAGATTCTAATACTTGCGTGGCGACTTTTCGCATTTATGCTAGCCGGTATGATTCCGCGCAATTTATACAAAAATGCAGCGATAATGGCAATAATTGGGGCGATTTAAAAAATACTAATCTAAAAAACCCGGGAAGCTCTAGCATTATGACTAGTTTTGAGGATGGAATTTTGCTTATACATAATGATGCGGATGAGAATCTGATATTGCAAGAGCTCTGGAAAAATCGAGATTTGATAGACTTTGATAAGCCAATTTATAAACAGATAAATTATGATATAAAAATAAATGAAAAAGATTCTACTAAGCAAGGGATTTTGCTAAAGCAGGCAGAATCTGGCGCGCAAATAGATTCTGGCAAAGCACAAGATTCCAGTAAGGCGCAAGATTCTAGCAATATACAAGATTCTAGCGCGTTTGGTGCGCCTAGTGGTGCATCAGGGCAAGGATATGGCGGGCGACAGGCGCTAAGTCTTTTTTATCTAAAAAAATCAGACATAGATAAAAATATTTATTTTAAAAAATTAGCCACGATAGATATCGCAGTCCCGCGCGGCGAAGTGAGCTATCCTGCGGCGATTGTGGATTCTGGATTTTTACACATAAGCTATACTTATAATAGAGCCAAAATCAAGCATGCGGCGCTAAGTATTGCCAAAATAAAAGAGCTAATCCAAAATAAAAATAATGATTTTGTGCTATTAAGCACAGGAGAGGTGCGATAATGTGGGGAGTTGGTATTATTTCTTTGTGCGCTATCACTTGGCTATTTAGCCTATTTGCTATCAATTATAGAGTAAAAATCGCGCTTTCATTAATAATTTTTGGCTGTTTATATTTGTGCCTATTTTTGAAAATCATAGCGCGCTAAATCTTATATATTCTTTTTTTGATACACCTTGCTATTTATGCGTGCTTTTGGCGGTATTTTATATCGCAAAAATATACAAAATACATAATCTAAAAATCAAAAATATATCTATAATCATATTATTTTTATTTGGACTTGTATATTTTCTAAGCGTTTTGGGCTTGCTGTGGTTTGATATGTATTATTTTGGTGTCTATACTCAAGCATTTATCACGCTTGTGCTTTGCACGCTTTTCTTGTGGCTAGATAGAGTTATGTTTGTCGCTATCACTATAAGCCTCATCCCTTTTGCGCTCCAAAATGATGCGAGTTTTGCGATTTTTGACTTTATTATTTGCCCTTATCTTTGGCTTTATTGCGGCGCTAGGATTTTATTTATCGCTGTTTTGAAACTAGGCAATATGATGAAATATAAAATTGCAATGACAAAAATCTAATCACTATTGCAGAAAATCGTCATTGCGAGGAAGCCGTAGGCTGACGAAGCAATCCAAAAAGAAGTCCTGAAAAATACAGGAAGCAAAATTGCTTCGCTTGCGCTTGCAATGACGACTTTTTGTCATTGCGAGGAGCAAAGCGACGAAGCAATCTATAAACCAGAATCTAAAAAACTATTCTGCAAAAATGCGAATATTTTGGATTGCTTCGCGGGCAAGCCCACTCGCAATGACAAAAAGTCATAATAACAGAAAATCATCATTTCGAGGAGCAAAGCGACAAAGCAATCTAGGCTTTGGCAATTTATAGATTGCTTCGCTGTGCTCGCAATGACGACTTACAGATTCTGAATTGTTATAAAGGTCAAAACTTCGTTCCGTCATTGCGAGGATTTGAAAAATCCGAAGCAATCTATAAAAACATAATATCACCAAAGCGCAAAAATTAGTAAGGCCATTTGCACGCGCTTTTTTACTTATCTTGTCTTGCAGCATAAAACTAAAAAGCAAGAATAGATTGCTTCGGATTTTTCAAATCCTCGCAATGACAGCTGGATTTTTGTCACCAGCTCCAAAAGGTCCAAAAACCCAGCGTGCAAAAATTGTAAAAAACCGGCACAAAAATCGCTAGCCAAAAAGCCAAGATAGATTGCTAAAGAAGCTAGCACGTTGCTTCGCCACGCTCGCAATGACGACTTTTTGTCATTGCGAGGAGCGAAGCGACGAAGCAATCTATAAACCAGAATCTAAAAAACTATTCTGCAAAAATGCGAATATTTTGGATTGCCTCGCGGGTAAGGCCGCTCGCAATGACGGCTGGACTTTGTCATCAAGTCAAAATCCAAAAATCCAGCGCGCAAATTGCTAGCCGAAAACCTAGAATAGATTGCTTCGCAACTGCGTTGCTCGCAATGACAATACTTAAAAACCGCCAAACTTGTAGCCGACAAAGGAATTTATGAAATACAATGCCACACAGCCGCCAATATCAAACCCAGCGCGTAAAGCGCAAAAACCAAAGCCACATAAAACTCATCGCACAAAAACCGCAAAAACAAAAACTCACCAAGCCAAAAAAACTAAAATCAGAAAATGAATTGCTTTGCAACTGTATTGCTCGCAATAACGGCTAGAAAGCGGATTCTGTGCCTCGCTGTGTTTTACTCGCGATGACGAAACAAAAAGCTTAAAATTCGCGCAAAAGTTGGCCTAAAAAATAGATTGCTTCGCTCCTCGCAAAGCGCCAGTTTCTCGAGTAATGACAGCCACGCAGCCGCCAATATCAAACCCAGCGCCACCAAAGACCAGCGAAAGCCAAGGAAGCCAAGCCAAAACCGCCTTACCACCTATACCCAAGCGATGCAGTGTAGATGAAAAGCCCGCCAAGCCCGCCGCTGTGGTATAGCGAGCTCATCGATTGTTTGAAAGTCCAGCTCCCCGCCATACCAAAATCAAATCCGCGGAAATTATACTTCGCGCCCACACCCACCATATAGCCATCAGAATCCGGTATCCCCACTTTATCCTGCGGGCTAGGTGCTGCATCATACGCCGCGCTCGCCATGAGTCGCGCCGCTTTGCCCTTATAGGTCAGCCCCAGTCGGAAGGTATTGGTATCCCTCCAGCCCGCACCCATATTACTCACCACGCCAAAATCCGCGATGCCTACCATGCCTTTTAGCGTCTCTGGGGGAAATACACCCGGCAAAGATACAAGCCCGCTTAGTCCTTTATAATCCGCATTGTTAAAATCCGGCGTGACATTAAACTTCCACCCACGACTCCAAAATGTCCGCTCATACACGCCCTCTATCCGCACACGATTGTCAAACACCTCTTGTGCGTATGCGAGCGTGAGGATTTCGGGCATCTGCACGGCGATATTGAGATCCGCGACGGTTAGCACATTTCCCATCGCCCCGCCCACATAGGTGAGCGCCTCCACCTTGCCCGCCATGTCAAACTTCACCGGTGAGTTATACACGATGCTAGCCATGCCATGGTCAAACACGCGCAGCGAAGCCGAGAGCCTGTAGCCTGTGGAGATGTCTTTGCCCTCGCTTTTTTGATAGACTTTGGAGGTGCCATAGAGTTTTGTTTGCTCGCCTGTAACCTCGCCCATCAAGACACCCCAATTTACACATTCTACACTATCTATACTTGTGCATCCATCTTGCTTTAAATTTAATCCAAAAGCACCCAAAATAGATTGGACAATATTATCACTTAGTAATCCTCCGACAATTCCATTTTTTATAGATTCTGGTATGAGGACAGATAGATACTCTGGAAAATCCGCAAGATTTTTTATCTGTTCTCCATCCAAAGAAATCCCATTGCCATCTTTATCCAGCGGGACATATACTACATTGTTGAAGCTTCCCATCGCATACATCGCGCGGAATCCCACGCCAAAAGAGATTCTGTCATTTATCGTGTAGCTGACACTGGGGCTGGCCTCCACCATCATGATAAACACATCCTGCAAAAACTCGCCGCCCTTGCCAGCCCACTGCATCGCAAGCCCAGAGCTAGCGACGAAGCTACCGCCTAGCGTGATGCCATGAAGCGTGCGCGATTTGTAGAAAAACTTTGGCAAGACGAAGTTGGTATCACCAGTGCTACCGGTGACTAGCTGAGAATCTGGCGAGGAGTGCTCTAGGATAATAGGCTGTTGCAAAGAACCAAGATTTAAACTTGGGATAATGGCATCTACTGCACTTATAACATTTTTCATGGTGGGGGTAAATTGCAGCGTCGTCTTGCTATACAGCCCTTGATTTGTCGTCGCCACATCAAAGCTAAAACCCGGAATCTTGATAAGCGAAGTCGCCAGCTCAAACTCGCTTTTGTTCTCGCCCCAGTCGTTGGTAAAGCCCATATTTGCCGGGTTGTAATAGCTGGCATCCGCGCCGCGCGCACCCGCGATATACGCACTGCTAAGCGCCGTGGCGTTTAGGCTTTGCTCTTGGATTTTGAAGCCATTGGCGCGCGCGATGTGGCTAGATGAGAGCATCAGCAGCGCGATAAATCCGACACAAAGGCGTATATTCACTAGATTCTCCATTTGGCTTTTGTTTGTCGTCATTGCTAAAGAAGCTGACGCTTTGCGAGCGTAGCGAAGCAATCCAGAAATAATAGATTGCTTCAGCCAAAGGCTTCGTAATGACAAAAAGTCGTCATTGCGAGCAACGCAGTTGCGAAGCAATCCAGATTTTGCATTTTGCTTTGGTTTTAGTCCTTATGGATTGCTTCGTCGCTCCGCTCCTCGCAATGACGCTGGATATTTGTATTTAGCCCGCGAGCAAAAACTATGGATTATAACAAAAAAATAAAAACATAAGCCAACCCAGCACAAAATATGCCAAAAATGCGAGCATGAGAAAGCGCGCTGGTGCTAGTCGCCTGAAAATTTATCGGTAAATTTGGATTCTAGTGGCGCAAAAATTGCAAGGCTAGAAACTACAAGGTGTAGTATAATAAGCAAATAAATAGGGCGATGTGGTATGATAGATATAAAGGAGCGAATATGAGCATAGCAGTGGTTAGCGGGGCGAGTTCTGGGCTTGGCGTGTGCTTCGCGCGCGCGGTGGTGGCGCTGCGGGCGGGTGCGCTGGCGGGGCAGGGCGGCGGGCTGCTCGCTGGGATCGATGAGATATGGCTCATCGCGCGCAATCAAGGCAAACTAGAATCTTTGCAAAAAGAGATTTTGGATCTACAAAGCGCAGAATCTAAAGCAGAATCTAATAGCGAGGCAAAAGCTAGCGGTTTAGATTCTAGTTCGCTGTCAGAATCTAAAAGCGAATCAGAATCTAAAGGCGCGCAGGATTCTACAAATCTAGATTCTAGCGGTGCGTGCAATAGCGCGAGAAGCACACAAGGCAGCACAAAAAGCGCGATGAGTGCGACAAGCGGCACAAATCCCCTAAAATGCAGAATCTTTGCGCTTGATTTGACAGATCTTGCGAGCTTTGATACGCTAGAAAGCGCGCTCAAAAGCCAAAGCGCACAGATTAGCCTGCTTATCAGCAATGCTGGCGTGGCGCGCTATGGGAGGTTTGCGGATTCTAGCTTGCAGGATATGCTAGATATCGTGCGCGTGAATATCATCGCCTCAAGCGCGCTTACGAGGGTTTGCCTGCCTTTTATGATGCGCGGTGGCAAAATCATCGAGGTGTCATCAGTGGCGAGCTTCGCGCCAAATGTCAATCTGCTCGTGTATAGTGCTAGCAAGGCGTATGTGAGTGCGTTTAGCCTCGGGCTGAATGAGGAGCTAAAAGAGCGCGGTATAGGCGTGTGCGCGCTATGTCCGGGGCTGATGCAAACGGGCATGACACCAGATCTAGGACAGACGCGTGAGGGCGCGCGCAAACTGCCAGAGCTTGACCCGCAAAAAGTCGCGACAGGCGCGATAAAAGCAGCACTCCGCGGTAAGACGCTCTATACACCTAGCGCTTTTTATAAGCTGTATTGGCTTTTGACGCGCATTTTGCCACGCGCGCTAATAATAAAGCTAGCAAGGATGTAGATTCTGGGGGTTTTGGGGATTAATGTGGATTTTTGTGGTTTTTTGGGATTGAATCGCAAATTTTGCGGCGTGGGTTTTGGAGTGCAGGTTTGGCGACTAAAAACTAAATAGAATCTAAAAAAGCAGAACCTAAATTGCACGGTTTTCATGGGGCGCGCGGAGTTTTTATTATTTTATTAGGGGGGGGGTTAAATCCAGCAGATTTTTATAGATTGCTTTGCCAAATAAATTGGCTCGCAATGACAGAGGAAAAATCGTCATTGCGAGGAGCGAAGCGACGAAACAATCTATTCTTGCTTTTTAGTTTTGCGCTTTGGCGACATTATGTCTTATAGATTGCTTCGCCTTGCTAATGCAAGTCTCGCAATGACGGAACGAAGTTTTTAGCTTTTGCAATAATTTAGAATCCACAAGTCGTCATTGCGAGCGTGGCGAAGCAACGTGCTAGCTTCTTTAGCAATCTATCTTGGCTTTTTGGCTAGCGATTTTTGTGCCGGTTTTTTTGCAATTTTTGCACGCTGGGTTTTTGGACCTTTTGGAGCTGGTGACAAAAATCCAGCTGTCATTGCGAGGATTTTGCAAAAATCCGAAGCAATCTATTCTTGCTTTTTAGTTTTGCACTGCAAGATAAATAAAAATGCATGCAAATGGTCTTTTAATTTTTTGCGCTTTGGCGACATTATGTCTTATAGATTGCTTCGCCTTGCTAATGCAAGTCTCGCAATGACAGAACGAAGTTTTTAGCTTTTGCAATAATTTAGAATCCACAAGTCGTCATTGCGAGCGTGGCGAAGCAAAACAAGCCGAAGGCGAAGTTTCTTTCAGTAAAGCGTTAGCTTCTTTAGCAGTCCATATTAAAACAAGAGGCGACCAAAAACAAAGGCGCAATATTTTATTGTATTGAAAATTTGCTTGCAAATTTTGGATTCTGCCCTTAAGGGCAGAATCTAGGTTTGGCGCTTACGCGCCTTGTTTTTAATTTATCAAAAATCCATAAGGATTTTTGATTCTAGATTGCTTCGCTGGCGCTCGCAATGACAATTAGAAGGTGGATTATTTTGCCGACAAGTCGGCTCGCAAAATGAACGAAGTGAGTTTCTTTAGCCAAGCGTTAGATTCTTTGGCAAAATGAATAGGGTAAGTTTCTATGGTAAAGCGCCAGCCTGCTTTTAGAAAAATACAAAGTGAGTTTCTTTAGAGAAGGAAGGTGACTCGCGATAAAGATTGAACGCAAGAATTTGGCGACTAAAAGACCAGAATCTAAAAATCATAAAGGTGCAAAAGTTGGATTCTAGTTTTTATGGATTGCTTCGTCAGCCTTTGGCCTCCTCGCAATGACAAATAACAATCGCGGATGCTTCGTTGTTTTGTGAAGAGCCAAGTGTTAGTTTCTTTGGCGATGATAAAAACCTAAAGTTACCAAACGAAAAAACTAATGGAGCAGTAAAATTTGGCGTTTTTGCCAAAAAACTGCAAAGTTTGTTTGCTTTTTGCCTCAAAACTCCTTACGACGACGATTTGTATCTTATTTTTATTGCGCCGCATTTGGCAGGAAGTATTTGCTAACATGCCAAACCTTCAATCTTCGCAACAGTCTATTGGAATTATATAAATTTTTTGCAGAACAATCATCTGGAAATTTATTGCCATATAAATCATCGCGCACAAAAAATACATTTACCCCACATAAATCTGTCGCTACGAGTCTATAGCCTTTTTTGATTCCAAGTTTTTTTAAAGATTCTAGTGATGCGCCATGCATGTCTGTCCCATCCCATACATGAGATGGATTATAAGGCATGATATATTCTGCTGGTGGCGGGAATTTGGCGTTAAACTCAATCACAACAACACGAGGTTTGATGACATCTATTGCCTCAAACACATGGTAGTCATTGCCATCAATATCAATGGAGAGCAAATCAATATCACAAATCTCTTTTGCTTTTGTTTGCCCTATAAGATCATTAATATTTTCTGCTGTAATGAAACTATTTAGAAGTGTAAGCTGGGAGCGCTCGATTGGAATTTTGAAATTTTCCTTGATTTTTTCACAATACTCACTGCTTCCCTCTATAAATACACCGCTCCAGCCTTGAAATAGTAAAAAATGCGCATTACACTCTAGTCCATCTTGCACGCCAAATTCTATAAAAAATTTATTGGTACAACCTATGCGATTAAATATTTCGGCAATCATTCCATCTTCTTCATTTTGACTATAGACTTTGTAGCCAAACTTTTCTAGTCGTTTTGGGTCAGAGTAGCGCTGTTCTTGTAATACTTGGCTTTTGTGTATCTCGCATATTGCTGATGTGATGTGAGGGATAAGATCTAGTCTATGATCAACACCGCCCAGCCTATCTTTGAACGATCTAAAAAAATTCCTTGTCTTTCTGGCCAAAACAAACATAACATCGCTCCTTGATTCTGCAAAAATCTAAAAGCGGCAGTTTTCAAAAAAAAAAAAAACGAATGGTAAATGAAAAATAATTTTTTGAAAATTTTTCAAAAATATCCGGCGAGAGTTGAGGAAAAGCGCTTTTGTATCAAATTTCAAAGCTTGGGCGATATTATTTAATTGTCTAGCTTCGCTTTTTGTAGCTCATTATCGCCCAAAGGTTGAAGAGCGCTGCAAACGCGCACAAAATCGCAAAGTTTAGCCACAGCGCGTTAAAATCGCTTCCTTTTAGAAAAATCAAGCGCAAGGATTCTATAAAATATTTTAGCGGATTGAGCGCGCTTAGAATCTGCGCCCATTGTGGCATGGATTTGGTAGAGGTGAAAAGCCCGCTCATCAAAATCAAAATAAGCATAAAAAACCAGCACACAAACATCGCTTGCTGCATGGTGTTTGAATAATTTGAAATCACTAGCCCAAGCCCTGCTACCACCAGCACATACGCGCTACCAAAAGTAAAAATAAGCCCAAAGCTCCCGCGTGGCGTCAGCCCATATACCAAAAACGCCAGCAAAAAGCACAAGCATAAAATAAAAAATCCTATCAGCCAATAAGGAATAAGCTTTGAAAGGATAAAGCTAAATTTTGAAATGGGCGTGACATTGATTTGCTCGATATTCCCGCGCTCCTTTTCACCCACGATGTTGAATGCTGGCAAAAACCCGCATACAAGCGTCAAAACCATCACCATAAGGGCTGGAATCATATAGATTTTATAGTTTAGATTCGGATTGAAACGATAGGTGGTGAGAATCTGCGCGCCAAAAGCGCCAAAAGCATTTGAAGCGCCAGAAGCACTAGAGGAGGCAGAAATGGCAGAATCTTTCCCAAGCCCAGCACTCATGATGATATTTGCCAAATAGCCACTGCCAAGCGCGCCTTTGGTGCTATTTATGGCGTTGGCGTAGATTCCGACATTTGCGCTTGATTCTTTTTGTAAATCTTTTTCTAGCCCATTTGGGATTTCAAGTATGATATCGCATTCCCCGCTTGAGATGCATGCGTGCGCCTCCTCTAAGCTAAGCGCGTATAAAGTCGTGTCAAAATAGCTAGAGCCTTCAATGCTAGCAAGTAGATTTTTAGAAGTTGTCGTTTTATCCCAATCAAGCACGGCGAGATTTACGCCTTTTATCTCCATATTTGCCGCCCATGGGATTATCAAAATCACTGCTATGGGGAAGGCAAAAATGAGCTTTGGCAAAAACGCATTGCGGAAAATCTGCTTAAACTCCTTTTGTATCAAAAACCACATATTTACAGCCTTATCTTAAAAGTTTTTTAGGCTCACTATCAGCACCACCGCAAACATACCAAATAAAATCGCAAATTCTTTCACCACCAAGCAGAATCCAAGCCCTTCTATCATAATCTTTTTTATCCCGATGATAAACCACTTCGTAGGCACGATATGCGAAAAATACTGCAAAATAGCAGGCATACTTTCAATGGGAAACATCATGCCTGAAAACATCATAATAGGCATCATAAACACCATTCCGCTAACCAGCATTGCCACGAGCTGGGTTTTGGCAAGGTTTGAGACAAGAAGCCCGATACTAAGTGTTAGCATAATATACAGTGCGCAAAAAAGCAGAAGCAAAACCATACTTCCCACCATCGCAATGTCTAATAAAAGCGCGCTTATGCCTAGAATCACACAACTTAGCACAAAATAAGGCACAATCTTTGCGGTGATGATAAAAAGCGGTGGTAGTGGCGTGATAAGCAAAATCTCCATCGAGCCTTGCTCCTTTTCACGCACGATAGAAATCGAAGTCATCATCGCACAAATTAGCATCAAAATCATACCCATAAGCCCGGGCACGAAAGAATACGCGCTTTTGCCTTGAGGGTTGAAAAGCATGGTGGTAAGGGGCGTTATTCTTGCATTTTGTGCTTGTGTGGCGCTAGTGTTTGCGCTAGAATCTGCCACTGCCTGCGCGGAAAGAAGAAGTTTAGATTCTATTGAACGACTTTGCAAAAGACTTTGGGTAAAAAGATTTTGTGCGTAGAGATTTATCGTGCTTGCGTAGTTTGGATCGCTTGCATCGATGATAAACTGCGCTTTTGCCTGCCCGCGCGCTAAGTTTTGGGAAAAATTTTCATCAAAATTTAGCAATATATCCACTTTGTTGGTATCAAAAATGCGTTCAGATTCTGCGCCTTTTTGCACAAAAGAATGGAAGTGAAAGTAAGGATTTTGCGAAAAATGCGCGATGATTTTGCGCGCAGTAGGATCATCGCTCGCACTCGCGCTAAAATTGATACGATTGACATCTACACTAAGCGCAAAGCCAAAAAGCAGAATCTGCATAATTGGCATTAAAAGCAAAATCATCATCGTGCGCACATCGCGGAAAATATGCAAAAATTCCTTTTTGACAAACGCCCAAAAACTTCGCAAATTGCCATTTTGTGAGAATCTTGCTTTGAATGTGGTGTGGATTTTCGCGCGCCGAAATTTTGCAAAAATAGGCTCTCTAAAAGTGGATTCTGCAAAAGCGGATTCTGCGCCAAAGGATTTTTCAAAAGCAGATTCTCTAAAGCCTCTCATTCTCCGCCCCTTTGTGCGCGCCTAGCAAGGATATAAAACACCTCGCCCATAGAATCCACACCAAACGCACTTTTTAGCTCCTTTGGCGTGCCAAGTGCTTCGATTTTGCCATCCACCATGATGCTTGCGCGATGGCAGTATTCCGCCTCGTCCATATAATGCGTGGTGACAAAGATGCAAGTCCCACGCGCCGCGGCTTTGTGGATAAGCTCCCAAAACTGCCGCCGCGTGATAGGATCAACGCCACCTGTGGGCTCATCCAAAAACACCACTTTTGGCGAATGAAAATTTGCCACGCAAAAAGAGAGCTTTTGCTTCCAGCCTAGCGGAAGCTCGCCCACAAGTACATTTTTCTTATCCAAAAAGTCAAGCTCGCTTAAAAGTGCGTCAATCTTTGGCATAATCTCTTGCTTTTTCATACCATAAATGCGCCCAAAGAGATAGAGATTTTCCCACACTTTCAAATCATTATACAGCGCGAATTTTTGGCTCATATAGCCAATGTGGCGCTTTATCTGCTCGCTTTGTGTGTAAATATCAAAGCCCGCCACGCGCACGCTTCCGCTACTTGGCATGCTAAGCGCGCAGAGAATCTTCATTGCTGTAGTTTTCCCCGCGCCATTTGCACCCAAAAAGCCAAATATTTCGCCTTCACTCACTTCAAAGCTGATATTATCCACCGCCCTAAAGTCGCCAAAGACTTTGGAGAGATTTTGCACGCTGATGATTGGGGACTTTGTGGATTCTGTAAAAATTTGAGAATCTATACTCATCGCACAAACTCCATAAAGCTATCTTCTATGCTAGCGGGGATTTTTTGGTATCGTAGATTTGCAAAATCTGCACTTTTAAGATTCTGCAACGATTCCACAAAATGCGTAATTTCAAAGTCCTTTTCAAACGCAATGTGATAGCATGTGCCAAAAAGGAAGCAGGATTTTACCGCGCTTTGCGCGCGCAAGGTATCAAGCGCGTGGATTGGGATATTATAAAACTCATACAAATCAAGCCCATAATGCGCGCAAATCTCGCTCGGCGCGCCGATATGCAAAATTTTCCCGCTATTTATCAAAGCGATTGTATCACACAGGCTTGCCTCATCCATATAAGGCGTAGAGACAATTATCGTCATTTGGGATTTTAGCGCGCGTAAAATCTCCCAAAACTCCTGCCTGCTCACTGCATCTACGCCAGTGGTTGGCTCATCTAAAAGTAAAATTTGCGGATTATGAATAAGCGCACAGCAAAGGGCTAGCTTTTGCTTCATACCACCAGAGAGCGCGCCTGCTTTGCGCGATTTAAAAGGCTCTAACATGTGATAAATATCTTTTATGAGATGGTAATTTTGCTTGATGGTTGTGTGAAACACGCAGGCAAAAAACTCTAGATTCTCTTCCACGCTCAAATCCGCATAAAGGCTAAAGTTTCCGGGCATATAGCCTATGATTTTGCGTAAATGCGCGTATTCCCTCACGCAGTCAAATCCTAGCGCGCGACAACTCCCACTATCAGGCAGCAAAAGCGTGGCAATAATCCTAAAAAGCGTGCTTTTCCCTGCGCCATCAGGTCCGATAATGCCAAAGATTTGATTTGCGTCAATCTCTAGGTTTATGCAATCCAAAGCGCGCGTTTTGCCATAGCTTTTAGAGATATTTTCTAGTGTGATAATGGGGTTTTTCATTGTTAATATCTTGTAGCTTTTAAGGATTTTTAGAATCTACGCCCTTAGATTCTGCATTTTTATTGAGTAAGCGCACTTCGCCATAGCTGCCGATTTTCAAAAAGCCATCATTCACCATATCGATTTTGACCGCATAGACGAGATTTTTGCGCTCATCTTTTGTCATTATCGTTTTGGGCGTAAATTCCGCGTTTGAAGCGATCCAGCTCACCACGCCCTCATACGCGCGACTTTCTTCGCCATAATCGCTTATCACCTCGACTTTATCGCCAAGCTTTATGCGCGTGATGTCTGTATCGATAAAATACGCCTTGAGCCTTAGCGTGCCAAGATCTGCGATTTTGAAAAGTGGCTTGTTTGGAGTGGCGATTTCCCCGCCAAAAGCGTATTTTTCCAGCACCACGCCATTTTGTGGCGCACTCACCCGCGCTTTGTTAATCGTATCTTGCAAAATTTGGGCTTGCAGGTTGATTTGTGCTATTTCGCGCTCGATTTGCTTATTTGCTTGTTGCATGGACTGCAGGCTAGAATCTAGCTGTTTTTGCAGCAATGAAACCTGCGCGCTCACATCATCGAGCGCTTTTTTGGTGCTGGCATTTTCGCGCACAAGCGATTTGGTGCGCTCTTTTTCACGCATTGCGGTTTTTAGCTGATCTTGCAATGGTGCAAGCTGCGTGTCTATATCGATTTTTCTAGATTCTAGCGTGGCGATTTGTGCTTGCAAAAGTGAAGCTTGAATCTCTAGCTGTGTGGTATCAATACGCGCTAAAATCGCGCCTTTTGCCACTTCATCGCCTTCTTTGACTGCGATTTCTAAAATTTTCCCGCCTACTTCAGAAGCTATCAAAACTTCATCGCTTTGGAATATCCCCATCGCATCAGCCTTCCTGCTATCGCCACAGGCGACAAAAAACGCCGCCAAAAATACCGCAAAAAGCGTAAAACTAGCTATTTTAAATATTTTCATTATTACTCCTTTTAGTTAGATTCTGCAGTGCTAGTCGCGCTTGAGCCTAAAGTATCAAGACTTGGCGCATAAAGATTTAGCGATTGCTTGATTTTATAGATTTGCATGATAAGCTCGATGCGCTGATAGTTGTATTCAAGCTGCAATGCGTTTAGTTTGTTGATATCAGTCAGCAAGTCATTAGCACTCAAAGTGCCGTTTTGAAAGCGCGATTTGGAGCTTGCTAGAATCTTTTCTTGCAAATCTATGATTTTTTGGCTTTCTTGCATTTGCGCGTGCAGGGCACTGGCGCTTTTTATTTCGCTGGAGAGTTTGATACGCGCATTTAGCAGAAACTCATCTTTTTGGCTTTGTAGCTGGAGGGCTTGGGTTTTGTATAGCTCATTTTGCTGGCGCTTTGAGTAGAGGTTGCTAAAATCCCAGCTGATGCGCGCCCCAGCGATATAGTAGGGCTTAAATTTGTTTTCTAGGATGTTTAGGCTGGGGTTGGCATAGCCGCCTTGCGCGAAAAGATCGATATATGGCAGGCTTTTGGTAAGCTCTAGCGACTTTTGGGCTTTTATCTCGCTATTTTTATGCGCGAAATACTGCACTTCTGGACGCAAAGCAAAGTCAAAGCGCTCTAGATTTTCATCAATTTGCGCGCTTAGCTTTTTGGCATCGCTAGAATCTAGCGGATTTTTGGCGTTTGGGATATTGGCGATTTCTAGCAGATATTTTGGCACATCGCGCGGGATTTGGGGCGTCTGGAGCAAAAGCGCGTTTGCTTGTGGATTTTCAAAATTGCTAGATTCTGCATTTTGACTAGAATCTATATTTTGTTTGGAATCCGCATCGCCAGCGCTAGAATCCATATTTTTAGATTCTGCATCGCGCGCTTTATCTAGCCCGCTAAGCGCGCTTAGCGTGTGAAGCGCGATGAGATTTTGCGCTTGCAAATATTCCTTATCGCGCCTAGCTTTTAGTATCTCCATATCGATTTTATCGACATCGCTTTGCAAAAGCACGCCGTTTTGGTAGCGCACAAACGCACTTTGGCGGTTTTTGCTAAGCTCGCTTAGGTGGTTATCTACCTGCTTTATCTGCTCTTGGGACAAAAGCGCGTTGAAATACGCATTTATCACAGATTCTCGCACGCGATAGAGATCAGTCTCAAGGCTTGCTTGCGCGCTGTGGTGGCTCGCACGCATCATTTTTTTGTTTGCCCGCGTGATGCCAGAATCTATGAGTGGCTGGGAGATTTCTAGCATTATTTGGTATTGGTCGCGCGGCAAGCCTTTGAAGCCATTTGCCTCGGCGAGCTGTGCGATTTGCCCGGGGAAGCGGGTGACATCGCTTTGATAAGTCGCTTTGCCGCTTAGGCGTAGATGTGGCGCGTAGGCGAGGTTTAGCTTGGTGAGATTTAGGCTAAGCGCTTTTTCTAGCAGAGCTTTGTTTTTATGCAGTGGATAGTGCTCCATACTGCGCGCGATGGCTTCGTCTATTGTTAGCGTGGTTTGCGTTAGCATGGTTTGGGTTTGCGCGGTTTGCGCGGTGGCTTGGCTTGGCGCGTCTGGCAGTGGCGCTGCGTGTGAAAAATCCGCGCTAAAGCATGCGATAAAAAGCGCGCTAAAAAGTGGCTTTGGCGTGGTTTTTATAAAGCCTGTAAAACTTACAAAGCTCATAAAATTTGGCAAAACAAAATTTCGCAAAATAAATCCCTTTTATTAAGGTATAGAAACGCAGAATCTACATTATCAGCATTTGGATTCTAGATTCTAGATTCTGCAAAGCGCAAAATGCAGATACCAAACGCGCGATTTGATATTTTGAGATTTTAATATTCCTTTTTAAGGATAGTCACTAAATAAAGAATATAATAAAAAATGCAAATATAGCCAAAGTTTTCTGAATCAAAACTTAAATCAAGCGCCAAGAATCCACGCGCCAAACCACAATCCAAAGCCAAGCCATCACCTAAACTCCACCCAAACCCTCATAAAAATTACTCAAAGTGTGTAGATTCTGTGTTTATTGCGCTAAAGTAAAAGAAATATTTACCTAATCCGCAAAAATAATGTAAAATTAAGCCATATCACAACGAAAGGATACCACATGGGAACTGTTACACTTACCAACAACGAAACCAAGCAAAGCTGGGATTTTGATCTGATCGAATGCACCAGAGGTCCAAAAGCGGTGAATTTTTCCAAGCTTTTTGAGACGACGGGCATTTTTTCTTATGATCCCGGATATGGCAGCACGGCGGGCTGTGAATCCACGATAAGCTACATCGATGGCAAAAAGGGCGAGCTATTGTATAAAGGCATCCCTATCCAAGATCTCGTGGAGAAGTATAAATTTACCGATGTTTGCAAGCTGCTTATCAATGATGAGCTGCCAAAGGATAAAAACGAGTCGCTAGAGTTTGATTTGGAGCTGCGACATCGGGGCTTTTTGCATGAGAAGCTAAAGGGCGTGTTTGGCGTTTTCCCAGATAGGGCGCATCCGATGGCGACGCTTTCTGCGCTGCTTTCTGTGCTGGCGACGCTGTATTATGACCACAAAGATATGGATGATGAGGATGACTATCAGACGATGGCTAGGCGGCTTATCGCCAAAACGCCTACGATGATTGCGTTTTGTCATCGCCACTCGGTGGGCGCGCCATTTATCGAGCCAGATGTAAGCAAAAGCTATGTGGAAAACTTCCTTTATATGCTGCGCGCGTATCCGCATGGGCGCTACAAATTCACCTCCAAAGGCGAGCAAGAAATAAGCCCTATCGAAGTAGAAGCGCTGGATAAGATTCTAATCCTTCACGCAGACCATGGGCAAAACGCCTCCACCACCACCGTGCGAAATGTCGCATCTACTGGCGTGCATCCTTATGCGGCTATCGCTAGCGGGATAAACGCGCTATGGGGACCAGCGCATGGCGGCGCAAATGAAGCGGTGCTAAAACAGCTCAATGAAATAGGTGATGTGAAAAATGTGGCGAAGTTTATCGATCGCGTCAAAGACAAAAATGACTCATTTAGGCTTATGGGCTTTGGGCATCGCGTGTATAAAAGCTACGATCCGCGCGCCAAAGCGATAAAATCGCTCAAAAACGAGCTAGACAAAAAGGGCATAAAAATGGATCATCGCCTAAGCGATATCGCCGAGAAACTCGAAGAAGTCGCACTAAGCGATGAGTATTTCAAGGCGCGAAACCTCTATCCAAATGTGGATTTTTATAGCGGTATCATCCTAAGCGCGCTAAAAATCCCAACAAGGCTCTTTACGCCGATTTTCGTGCTAGGCAGGATGCCGGGCTGGTGCGCGCAGCTAATCGAGCACTCCAAAAACCCATACGCTAGAATCACCCGCCCAAGACAGGTGTATCTGGGAAAATGACTTATTTACCTAGATATTTATCTGGAATATATCTACATGGAATAAAGGCGGATTCTAGCGGCATCACCCCAAACGCGCTCGCTAAATCGCTAGCTAGCGCAGGCTGTGGCTTTTGTCTAGTTTTTATCTAGTCCTAGCCACAATGGGTGCGCCAGCTAGCCTTTGCTTACCTATTAACTTGCCTGCTTAACTTGCCTTCACCTTAAGCAAAATGTTTGTTTTGTGCTTTTTGTTTTATTTCGCTGTGTCTATTTTGCGTTTTATAGTTTTTAAAAACTTGCCTGGTCTAAAACAAGCCCAAAATTTATATGAGTGGCGCGTTTGGCAAAGTAGGACAGGGCGCGGTAAGAAAAATGTGTAAAAGGGCAGGGTGGTAAGCAGCGGATTAATAAGATTCTATGTAAAAATTTAAGAGTTTAGGACTTAAGAAAATATCATCATAAAACCAAAAATACTGCAAGCCACGCACAAAAGCGGCGGCTTGCAAAATCTACCTCGTTTTTTTCTGCCAAACCTTAGCTCAACGCCTGCGTGATGAGGGTGTTTAGGCGCGTGCTAAATGCTTTGGCATTTGCCATGCCTCCAGATTCCAAAAGCAAAGCGCAGTCATAAAGCATATGTGCGATTTCTTGGATTTGGGATTCCGCGTTGCTCGCCACTGCATCCACGCCGCTTGCCACCTTAGATTCTGTGCCAGCCTTTGATGCGCCTTTAGATTCTGCTTTAGAATCCGCTTTTTTAGATTCTGCACCAGATTTAGATCCCGCTTCCGCTTTACTCCCAGCCTTATCAGCTTTATCGCCAGCGCCTTTTAGCTTGGCAAAAATCTCATGCCCCACATTGATTTGCACCGTCTTTTTGGGCTTTGGCGGCTCTTGCCCCATTTGGCGCATGAGATTTGCCATCATCGCGTTTTGCTCCTCGCCCACAAGCGCGATAGGCGAGCTTAGATCATCGCTAAGCTCCACGCCCTGTATCTCATCGCCAAGCGCTGATTTAAACGCCTCGATAATCGGCTCAAACTCCTTTCTCGTCGCCTCATCGATGCTGCTTTCACCAAGCTCTTTTAGCGCCTCGATACTCGCCGCATCGCGCAGCGGCACTTTGTCATACTCGCCCACGCTTGGCATCACAAAGCCATCTATCTCATCGCTTAGCAAAAGCACGCTATAGCCCTTTTTGCTGTATTTTTCGATGATCGGGCTAGCGGCTAGCAAGTCCTTATTCTCGCCCAAAAGATAGTAAATGCTTTTTTGCTCTTTTGGCATCGCTTCTTTGTAGGCTTTGAGACTTAGATTCTGCCCCTTGTCGCTGTCAAATCGTAAAAGCTCCAGAATCTTATCTTTGTTTTCAAAATCACTATATAGCCCTTCTTTCAGCACGCGTCCAAACTGCGCGTAAAACTTCTGATATTTTTCATCATCCTTGGCGATGTTTGCGATTTCTGCGAGAATCTTTTTGGTCGAGGCGGATTTGATGTTTGCTAGAATCTTGTTTTGCTGCAATATCTCGCGGCTCACATTTAGCGGCAGATCCTCGCTATCTATCACGCCGCGCACGAAGCGCAGGTATTGTGGCAAAAGCTCTTTGTCATCATCGGTGATAAACACGCGCTTGACATAGAGCTTCACGCCGCTTTGGTAATCCACGCGATACAGATCAAATGGCGCGACAGAGGGGATAAAAAACAGCGTGCTATACTCTAGCGTGCCCTCCACTTTGTTGTGAATCCACGCCATAGGCTCGGCATTATCATGCGCGAAACCTTTATAAAACTCCTTGTAATCCTCATCTTTTAGCTCATTTTTGGGCGTTTTCCAGATGGCTTTGGCGGTGTTTTGCTGCACGCATTTGGCTTCTTTGACTTCTTTTTTGTTGTCACCTTCGCCCTCATATTTGGTCTCTTCATAGCTTAGAAATATCGGAAATGCGATGTGTTCGGAGTATTTTTTGATGATGGATTCTAGCTCCCAGCGACTGGCGAATTTTTTCTCATCGTCTTTGAGATAGAGCGTGATTTGCGTGCCGTGCGTGTCTTTTTGGCATTCTAGCACTTCATACTCGCCCGCGCCATCGCTTATCCAGCTGTATGCTTTGTCTTCGCCGGCTTTTTTGGTGATGACTACGATTTTGCTAGCCACCATAAACGCCGAGTAAAAGCCCACGCCAAACTGCCCAATAAGCGCAGAATCCTTTTTCTTATCGCCGCTTAGCGAGTTTAGGAAGCTTTTGGTGCCGGATTTGGCGATGGTGCCGAGGTGGTCGATGAGATCTTTTTCATTCATCCCGATGCCGCTATCAGCGATAGTTATCGTACCTTTTTTCTCATCAAAGCTAATATCGATGCGCGGCTCAAACTTTATCTTTTTATACGCTTCATCGCTGATGGTTAGGTAGTTTAGCTTATCTAGCGCATCGGATGCGTTGCTGATGAGTTCGCGCAGGAAAATCTCTTTGTTGGAATACAGCGAGTGGATCATAAGGTCCAAAAGCTGCTTGATTTCGGTTTGGAAGGTGTGTTTGGTGTTTGCCATGTTGTATCCTTTTGAAAAATTTTGGCAATTATAGCAGGAATTTGATAAATATTGCAAAACTTTATATAAATCATATCAAGTTTATTTAGTGTAAATATATGATGAAAGTTTATAGATAGCTGCTTGAATTTGGCAAAATGAGCGCGATAAATGCGCTAGAATAGGCGATTTTGAGGGTTTTGCGGGTTTTGCGGGTTTGGTGGGTTTGGTGGGTTTGGTGGGTTTGGTGGGTTTGGTGGGTGCGCGGGGTTCTGGCGTTGGGTTTGGTTTGGTATGCGTTTGGTTTTGGCGGCGGTTTTGGCGATTGGCTGGTATTAGCAAGGCTTTGGTATTGGTTGGCATTGGTTGGCGTTAGAATGTGATTTGCTAGAATCCACGCTTTGCTATAGATTCTATAGCCAAATTAGATTCTGGTTTTTTAGAATCTGATTTGGCTAATTTTTAAAGTCTGGTTTGGCTTTTGGATTCTTGCGTTTGTAAAAATGCTTTTTTGCAAAATGTGTTTGGATAGCTTGGAATCTAGAATCTAGTTTTAAAATTTGAATTCTAGAATTCCAGAATCTAGTTTTTTGTTGCCTTAAGCCATTAAAATCAAAAGCGAGTAAGAAAACAAAACGCGCGAGAATCAGCTTCCTTGAATCAGTCCCTTGAATTTTCTTTGAAAATTTATTTTACTTATGAAAACTATAATTTTCAAAATTTTTATATTTGGCTGGGCAAGTTGGGGGAGGGCATATTAGCAAGGCACATTGCTATCTAGAATCCAAAAAGCAAACAGGGGATTCAAAAAGTAAGTAAGACTTAAAAAACAAGCAAAAAGTTTCAAATTTAAAAGTCCAAAAAAAGCGCGCAGAAAAAGAAGCGCGCTTAAAAACAAAAATCCAAAGCCCAAACTCGAAGCTTTGCAAGACAAAACAAAATATAAAGATAAGAAATCAAAGAACGCAAAGATATGCAAAAGCACGCATCGCGCGCATCAAACGCGCCAAAAGCCAGCAGCCAAAAAGCCTAAGCAATCAGCGCGATAAAATCTCGCCAAAATCCTATCTATCTTTGATTCTTAGCTTGGCGATAAGCTTCGCGTATGTCTCGTATTGCGTGTTTTTGAGGTATTTTAGCAGGTGTTTGCGCCTGCCCACGAGTTTTAGCAGTCCTAGTCGGCTGGAGTGATCTTTGGGGTTTGCCTTGAGATGCTCCGTGAGTAATGCGATGCGCTCGCTAAGTATGGCTATCTGCACCTCTGATGAGCCTGTGTCGCTGCTGCTTCTTGCAAAATCTGCGATGATTTTTGCCTTTTTCGCCGTATCCAAAGCCATAAATGACCTCCTGATTGGTATAAGATAAAAGGCGTGATTATAGCGCGCGGAAGCTAAAAAGCGCTTTAAATGCGCTAGATTTTAGGCGATTTCGGATTTTGGCATCAGTGATGACTTTTGCACTGCTTGCCCCTTGCGCTGCCGCCCTACCCTGCGTCAGAATCTAAACAGCCTAGTTTTACTCTGCGCTTTTCTCCTTAAGTTTGTTTTTAAAAACTTCTGATATATTTTCACTATCCATTATAGTAATTAAAAATTATTATAATTAAAAATTGCTATATATGGATATTGGGACAAACACTTAGGCGAGTCGCATAAACTAAGCTATCAAGCTCATCTTGTGAAATATGCAAGCGCGCCAAAAAGCCAGAATCTATAGCAGAATCTAGCCTAGATTTAGCCCCACATTTTGGCTATAATCTAGATTCTAGCTTTGCCTAAATCCTAAGCATAACTCTCAACGCGCCAAGCAAAAGCATCGTAAAAAGCGCAAGCGCGGTGAAAATAGCTAAAAAGATTAAACCAAAAAGTTTAGCCAAAAGCAAAGCAAACTCCAAGCAAAAGCAAAGGAAAAAGATGAATATAGACTTGACAGAAGCTATCGGATTTCTTTCTATAAGCACCATGACAAGGCTTGTCGCAGGCTTCAGAGAGACGCTAGATAGCTATGGGCTTATCCAAAAGCAAGCCGGGATTTTGTGGCGCTGCCACTATGAGCCCCAATCGCAGACACGCCTGCAAGAGGCCATAATGGCGGACAAAAACTATGTGCGGTTTTATATCGATGATTTGGAGGCGAAGGGCTTAGTCTATCGCCAGAAAAACGCGCAAAATAGGCGTGAAAATATCATCCATCTCACAGAAGAGGGCAAAAAAATCTCCACAGAAACCTTTAGCCTCATGCTAGAGTATCAAAACAAAACTTTGCTAAAGCATATTTCACAAGATGAGCTTGATGTTTTGGTGGCGACTCTAAAAAAGCTGTATTTTGGGATGCGCCAAGAGGCGGATTTCCAAAAAGCAAGAAGCACAAAATAAGGAGAAAAAACATGGAAATCAAAATGGCGAGTGCAAGAGTAGAAGGCGTGAGAGTCGCAAGCCTCGCAAAGAGTGCGGTGGCAAAGGGCGTAAAAATCACAAATCTCGCAAAAAGCCCGAAAATCCTAGCTAGCGCCCTACTCTGCGCGGCATTGGCACAAAATGCGTTAGCGCTTGATTTTACCCTATCACAAGATGCCAAAGAGACAAAAATCGGCTTCAAAGCCACGAAATTTGGATTTGTGGGCGTTGATGGGCTGTTTAAGCGCTTTGATGGCAGGCTTAGTTTGGGCGAAAATAGCGAAATTGACGCGCTAAAAAGGGGTCATTGAGATGGAATCTGTCTTTAGCGATAGCAAAAAGCGCGACAAACACCTGCTAGAGGCGGATTTTTTGGATGTGGAGAAGTTCAAACAAGCGACTTTCACGATGAGTCAATACGAGGCAAAAGAGCAAAAAGGCGATAAGATTTTTGGCGTGGTGAAAGGCGTTTTGAGCCTGCATGGCGTGGATAAAGAAGTCGAGCTGCAAAGCGAGCTAAACGCTGGCGAGCGCCCTACCCTATCGCTTAGCGGCAAGATAAATATTAAGGATTTTGGCATGCAAGGGAGCTCGATGAATAGCGACATCGTGGAGATAAAAATCCAAACAACTTGGGATAAGGTGTAAGAAAATAACAAACATTATTTAAGGCTTTTGTTTTATTTTAAAGTAGATTTATACGCCAACCAATTTGACTTGCAATGACCAAAAATCGTCATTGCAAGTCGCTAAATTTTTAAAGACTCGTGTCTAATCCCATTGTTATTAAGGCTTTATATTTTCTTTCATTGCGACATAATTTGTCGTAACAAATTGCCTGTAAAGTTCCCTGTATTCTGATATAAGGCTAAAAGTAACTCGCCAGCATTTGTCAGAAACTAAAATTTCTTTATTGTTTGTAAAGGATGTGTTAATCCTCCATCTTTACAAAGCGATCTTTTTTGCTTGCAGCCAATCTTAATTGCCCTATGATGATTTTTTGGATTATAAATTTCTTGAAATTTGTAATCTGTGCTTTTTGGCGACTTGGGAACGCCAAATCTTGCGCAAAAAATTGCATCAAGCGGTGGTTTTGCTGGCATTATCGGTTTTGCTGGCGATTTGGGCTATTTTTTTGGTAGTTTCGGCTATGTTTGCGGTGGCTTCTGCTATCTTTTTGGGTGATTTTCTTTTCACGGTTTTGCAGCTTAGATATTGGTTGCTTTTGGGGTTTAGCAAGTCTTTGCCTTGTTGTGCTATGGAGTCGGCGTAGATTCCGATTTTTTTCTCCAAATGTTGCGCGATGTTTTGCAAATCGGCGATGTTTTGCATAAGCATTTCGTATTGTTTATCGAGCATTTTTTTACGCATTGGCATGGTGTCTAGCCCCTGATGACAGGCGTGTATGTATGCGACGATGTCTTTGATAGGCATCCCTGTTTTGCGTAGCCAATCCACCCAGCGCACCCATTCTAAGTCTTTGTCGGAGAAATATTTCACGCCGTTTTTGTCGCGCTCGACAAAGGCAAACACGCCCTTTGTCGCCCAGAATCTAAGCGTGAAGCATGAGATGCCGGTCTTTTCTTCTACTTCTTTTATGGTGTAAGCCATGTTTGCTCCTTTGTTGATTTTGGTCGAGATTTGGTTCGCCAAAGGCGGATTTTGTCAAAGTGCCGATTTTATCAAAGGTCATTGTTATCAAGAGCGGCCTTTGTCGCATTTGGCTTGCCAGCGACTGCTTGCGCGCTAGTTTTTCAAGAAAAAGCGATACACCAAAAGTGCCGCGATAAGCACGACAAAAACAGCGCTTTCTATCATGAATCCTTGCATATCTTGCATTTTTGCCCTTTTGTGCGCCTCTGCTTGTCGTGCGCTATCGCCCAGAATCTAAAGCCAAAACTATACATTAAACCTAAAATGCATCACATCGCCATCTTGCACGATGTATTCTTTGCCCTCACTCCGCATAGCACCAGCTTCTTTTGCCTTCGCTTCCCCGCCATATTTGATAAAATCGCTGTAGCTAATCGTCTCTGCGCGAATGAAGCTTTTTTCAAAATCCTTGTGTATCACGCCGGCTGCTTGCGGGGCTTTGGCGCCATTTTTGATAGTCCATGCGCGCACCTCTTTGACACCTGCGGTAAAGTAGCTGATGAGTCCTAGTGTGTGGAATCCTGTGCGGATAATCTGCTCCAAGCCAGATTCTGCACTTTTGCTACCCATAAGCTCGCTCAAAAACTCCGCGCGCTCCTCATCGCTTAGCCCCACCATTTCTTCTTCGATTTTCGCACATAGCTTTATGACTTCACAGCCGCGATTTGCGCCATATTCACGCACTTGCTTGACAAACTCATTATCCTCTGCAAGCGCGCTTTCATCGACATTCGCACCATAAATCACGCGCTTATTGCTTAAAAATCGCAATTCTTTATCAAGTGTCAGAAACTCCTCGCTTTCGCGATTTTCAAAGCTACTTGCAGGCGCGCTAGATTCTAGATGCGCTAGAAGTGCTTGCGCGATTTCTAGGGATTTGAGCGCGCCTTTTTGGGCTTTGGATTCTCGCGTGAGCTTTTCGATGCGCTTATTTAGGCTTGCAATGTCTGCCAAAATGAGTTCTAGCTCGATGATTTCAATGTCTGCGATTGGGTTAATGCGATTTTCCACATGCGTGATATCAGAATCCTCAAAACAGCGCACGATATGCAAAATCGCATCCGCCTCTTTGATATTTGCCAAAAACTGATTCCCTAGCCCTTCGCCCTTGCTCGCACCGCGCACAAGCCCGGCGATATCGACAAACTCGACTTGTGAGTGCAGCACGCGCTCGGGATTTACTATCTTGCTTAGCTCATTAAGCCTAGAATCTGGCACTTCGACGATAGCTTTGTTTGGCTCGATAGTGCAGAAAGGATAGTTTGCCGCCTGCGCGCTTTGGGTTTTGGTTAGCGCGTTAAATGTGGTCGATTTGCCGACATTTGGAAGTCCTACGATACCAATGGATAGCGCCATTATTTGCGCTCATCTTTTGGTTTGTTTTTGCTGCCTTTTGGGCGTCCGCGCTTGCCGCTTGCCGCTTGTGTTGTGCCTGCGCTTGTAGCTTTAGTCGCTGTGGTTGTGGCTGTGGTGCTAGATTCTGCGCCTAGTGCAGCAGCGTTGGCTACTTTTCTAGGGCGTCCTCTGCGCTCGCTTTCGCGCCCAATGCTTCTAGCAATCACGCTTAGCACAAACTCCACGCCCGCGCGCACGCCAGCACCGCTCGCGCCATAGGGGTTGATATCCCATTCTTTCTCGACAAATGCAGGGCCGGCGATGTCGATATGTAGCCATTTTTGTTTGTATTCATCGCGGATAAACTCGCCCAAAAACATCCCTGCACTTATCGCGCCACCATAGCGGCTAGATGAGATGTTGCTAATATCAGCGATTTTAGAATCTAGCAGCTTTTTGATGTGCTTATTAAAAGGAAGTTTGGCTGCTAGCTCGCCGCTTTTTAGCGCGCTTTGTTCAAACTGCTCTTTCAAGCGCTCATTATAGCCCATGACACCGCTTGTGTATTCGCCAAGCCCCACGACGCACGCACCTGTAAGTGTAGCAAAATCCACTAGAAAATCCGGCTGCAAATCCTGCGCGTAGCTTAGGCAGTCACAAAGCACGAGCCGCCCTTCTGCATCGGTGTTTTTCACCTCTATCGTTTTGCCTTCACGCGAAATAAGCACATCATCTGGCTTATACGCATCGCCACCTATCATATTTTCCACAGCGCCGATTATCGCATGCACTTCTACATCAAGCTTTAGCTGCGCTACTGCGCTGATGATGCCTAGAGTCGCGCATCCGCCGCCTTTGTCAGCTTTCATCGTCGTCATATAATCCGCAGGTTTCAAGCTAAGTCCGCCGCTATCGTAAGTTAGCCCCTTGCCTACAAGCGCGATTTTGGCGCGGGATTTTTTCTCTGGGATGTATGAGAGATGTATGAGGTAAGGCGCTTGGGTAGAGGCGCGCGCCACAGCTAGCATCGCTCCCATTTTCTCACGCTCCAAGTCTGCTTGCTGCAAGATTTGGCATTTTAGGCCATGTTTGCTAGCGATGTTTTTGGCTTGCTCGGCGATATAAGCAGGCGTGGCTAGCTGTGGTGGCGTATTTACCAAGTCGCGCGTATTGTTTGTGGATTCTGCCAAAATGCTTGCTTGGTCTATCGCGACATTTAGCGAGTGGATGAGTGCTGTGTTTATGCGCCTTGCATGCCCTTTTTGGCGATAGGATTCTGTGCTGATGATGATTTCTTGCAATGCGCTTTCTTGCTTTTTGGATTTAAACATATCAAAGCTGTATCCACCGCAAAGCGCGCCGATAGCAAAAGCATACATAAGCTCGCATTTATCGCTTGATGCGGCGTCATTGGCGTAGAATCCTATTTTTGCTTTGGCAAATGGATAGGATTTCAGCGCGCGCACAGCTATTGCGCCCGCCTCGCGCATAGAGTCTGCATCTAGTGCGTCTATGGGGATATACAAAGTGCGTGCGCTTTGGTCGAAAAATGCCCCTTCGCATTTGTAGCCAAAATCTTTTAGCTTTTTGCGATTTACCCAAATATGTTTGGTGTTTTTAGCCACGATTAAAACGATGGCGACATCGGCTTTGAGCGAGCCAAAAAGACTCGTATTGACACTAATTTTTAGCATGTTTGTCCTTTAGTTGGGTTTGGATTTTGTGGATGGTTTTGTCTATCTTCCTTGTGCGCGAGGTGAGAAACCACCATGCCCCGCCAAGTAAGATTACCGCCAAGATAATAAAAATATATGGATGCGATTTAAAAATCGCTAGCAGATCTAGAATCTGCTCGCCAAGCGCCCAAGCCAAAAGTATGGTGATAGCCGCCCACACCCAAGCGCTTAGGAGGTTTATGATAGCAAATTTTAGCGCAGAGTAGCGCGTGATACCTATGCTTATAGGGATAATCGTGCGCATACCATACATATATCGCTGGATGAAAATTATAGGCCAGCCATATTTTTGAAGCAGGAGATGCGCGAGCGCTAACTTCCTGCGCTGTGTGGTTAGCTGGCGCTGTATGTAGCCTTTGTTGAACCTTCCTATGTAGAAATAAATCTGATCGCCTGCAAATCCGCCAAGCCCCGCTACAAATATCGCTAGCCACACATTCATATGCCCTGTATGACTAGCAATCCCCGCAAATATCAGCCCAAGCTCGCCCTCCAAAATACTCCAGCAAAATAATATCAAATACCCCCAATCCGCCACATAAGTATCCCAAAGCGATATGATAGAATCCTCGAGCGAAAACTCCGTATATCGCATATAATACACTAGCCCACCAATCGCGGCTAGCAAAATAGCGATGATTAGCAGCTTTTTGGCATGTGCTTTGATACTACTCATCACACATCCAATATGCTCATATATTTGACATTTAGCTTTTCTGCACCGCCAAGCTCGACTAAGCGGATAAGGAAGCAAGCCTCCACGCACTCGCCCCCCGCTTTTTCGACAAGCTCAAGGCTAGCAGCCGCTGTCCCGCCAGTAGCTAGCAGATCATCCACTAGCACTACACGCGCTTTTTTGCCGCTCTTTTTCACAGAATCAAACGCATCGATATGTATCTCTACCACATCGCTACGATATTCAAACTCGTATTCTTTGGAGTAGGTTTTGTAAGGCAGCTTGCCTTTTTTACGCACAGGGACAAAGCTCACGCCTAGCGCGTAAGCCAGCGCGGTGCCAAAAGTGAAGCCCCTAGATTCTATGCCAACGATATGCGTGATATTTTCTTTCTCATAGCGCGCTTTCCAAAAATCTACCATGCTTTTTAGGCAAGAAGCATTATCCAAAATAGTCGTGATGTCATAAAATAGGATTCCGGGCTTTGGATAGTCTGGTATCGTGCGCACTGCTTTTTTGACTTCTGCTTGTATCTGGGCTAGATTTGGCGTGCTAGATTCTGTGGCGGTGTTTGTGGTGCTAGATTCTGGTGTGTGTGGCATGTGGGGCGTCCTTTGTTTTGGGTTTTGGCTGTTTTGGCGCTTGATTTAGGCTATTTGCAAAATTGGCAATTTTTGCGACTTTTGCAAAAGTTTGGTGCGGATTTTATGGATATTTTGATTTTTTGCATATCTCAAATCTTTTTGCATATTTTGCTTTTGCATATTTTGATTTTCATCACAAAAGCGCCTCGATTTTTTGCTCCAAATCTTTGATACGCGTGCGGTATTTGTCTGTCTCGACGCGATATTGCGAGTTGCGCTGTTTGAGTGCTTTTATCTCATTGCGAAGCTCATTTAGCTGCTGGGTCAAAATGTCGGCATTTCCGAGCGCGCGCTGGAGTTGTAATTGATGCTTTTGGATAAGGATTTGCGTCTCTTCCAAAGTAAGCTTCATCGCCGCCGCGCTACGCTCCTCGCGCTGTGCTACAGATTTGTAAAACATAGTTTTTGCCACCATATACAAAACAAACAGCACAAAAATCGTGCCAATAAACCATTTCAATGCTAAATCCATTTGTTATCTCCTTATTTTTTGTATGCGCTCTAGATGCCTGCCGCCTTCAAATGGCGTGGCAAAAAACGCCTCTAGCATGGATTCTACCTCGCCTTCACCACTTAGCCGCTCGCCCATGCAAAGCACATTTGCATCATTGTGCGCGCGCGCCATCTGCGCCATGTAAGCACTCGTGCAAAGTGCCGCGCGGATGCCTTCAAAGCGATTGGCACTCATACTCATACCTATCCCGCTTCCGCAAATCAAAATGCCTAGATTCTGGCTGTTGTCGCTGGTTTTTGGGATTTTGGATTCTGCGCTAGAATCTACTTTTTGGCTAGATTCTAAGCTTTTTGCGCCAGAATCCGCTCGCTTCACGCCAGAATCCGCTCGCTTTACATTAGAATCCGCTCCGCTGGCATTAGATTCTAGTAGCTTTTGGCAAAGCAGCTTTGCATAATCAGGATAATCCACCCTGCTAGCAGAATCCACACCCAAATCACACACGCCAAATCCGCGCTTTTCTAGCCAGCCTTTGACAAAAGATTTGAGCCTAAATCCGGCATGGTCGGAAGCTATAAAAATCATTTTTCCTCTTTTAAATTTTTAGATTCTAGTATGGGAGCAAAAATTCCAGCAGTATTTTAGCCGGAAAAAACAAAATATTAGATAAATAAGGCACAAATAATATAAACATTAAAATAATCAAGCCATAAGGCTCGATTTTGCCAAGTGCTTTTGCCACGCCCACAGCCCCAAGCTTCAGCGATGCAAACGCCAGCACGCGCGAGCCATCAAGCGGGGGGATGGGGAAGAGGTTGAAAACAAATAATATTACATTGTATTTTATTAAAAAAACTAAAAATGATGCAAAAAATAAGCCAAAAATACTATTTTTTATATCGATAAGCCCGCTAAAAAGCAGCAAAGATGAGAAAAGTGCGAGCGCGATATTATAGCTCACACCCGCGATAGCCACGCCAACACCAGCGCCATAGCCATGCCTAGAGATAATTTGCGTGATATTTACAGGCACCGGCTTCGCCCAGCCAAACAAAAATGGCGCTTGTGTGGCAAGGAGGATGCCCGGAAGTATGATAGAGCCTACTAGGTCGATGTGTTTTATCGGATTTATGCTAAGTCGCCCGGCATCTTTGGCGCTCGTATCGCCATAATAAAACGCCACCAAACCATGCATAATCTCATGCCCGATGATGCTAATAAGCAGCGCACAAACCATGAGCGCTATCATTATCACATCATTGATGTCAAAGGAGAAATCTAGCATTTTAGGACTCTTGCGATGCGTTTATGCGTGATAAAAATATTAAAGTCATTGAAATGGTTGAAATCATAAAGCTACTCCTTTTGATGACTTAGAGGCGCGTGGTTGCGCGCTTTTTGGCACAAAAAATGAGGATATATCCGCTTTTTCTAGCGTAAGTAGGCGTAGCTTTTTCTCGATACCGCCTGCATATCCTGTTAGACTACCATTTGTGCCAACCACTCGATGACAAGGGATAATAAGAGAGATAGAGTTATGCCCCACAGCGCCGCCGACAGCCTGCGCGGACATTTTGGCAAGCCCTTTTTGTTTGGCGATTTTTTCTGCGATCTCGCCATAAGTCATTGTTTTACCAAATGGGATGCCTAGCATGATCTCCCATACAGCTTTGCGAAATGGTGTCGTCTGCATATGTAGCGGCGGCGTAAAATCAGGCGCTTTGCCGCTGAAATAAATATCTAGCCAGCAAATGGTGCGCTCAAATATAGGCAAAGTTTTCTTTTTAGGCGTTTTTGCGAGTGTGTCTTTTTCTGCAAACACACTTTTTTCTAGAGGCGCGCGTTTTTCTAGAGGCATATCTTTTTCTGTAAGCGCGTTTTTTTCCAAAAGCGCATTTTTTTCTAGAATCGTGCCTTTTTCTAGAATCGTATCGCCAAAATATTTTTGCCCATCAAACCAAAGCCCAGTAAGCTCTGCCCCATTGCTAGCAAGCGTGATACCACCCAAAGGCGAGTTATAATGATGTGTATAGGTCATATCGCGATTTATGCGCCTTTTGTGATTTGTGCGGATTCTTGCACGACTTGTGAGGATTCTCGCGTGGCTTTAGTGACTTGCGCGCTTTTTGCGATTTGTGCGGATTCTGGCGCGGTTTTGGTGGATTTTGCAGATTCTGCGGATTTTGCAAAATCTAGACCAGAATCCACTTGCGCGCGAGTTTGGTTTTGCTGTGCTGTGTCAGTGGCTTCGTAGGACTTCGCCTTGTCTAGCAAAATGTCTTTTTGCGAGGCGTCTTTTTGTCTTTCTTTTAGCATTTTTTCTAGCCCATCGATGCCTTTAAACATCCGCTCCCAGCGGATATTATACCGCTCTTTTGGATTGTTGCGCGCATCGGCTTCGAGGCTGCCCTCAAGATTCATACTAAAATATATAAACCACGGCTGCCCGATGATATTTTTATATGGCACACTTCCCCAAAATCGAGAATCCTCGCTATTGTTGCGATTATCGCCCACCATAAAATACTCACCCTCTTCTATCTTTTTGTAAAAAAAGCTAATCGCGCCATTTTCAAACTCCGGGCGCATCGAGATTCCGCCGCCTTTTGTGCTGTATTCATAGGGCGAAGTGCCAGCCAGCCTAGAGCCTAGATAAATATCACTCATAGTCAAAAACGATGATGAACCCTCATCATAGTTTATTCCCAAATGCTCCTTGGAGTAAGGCTCGAACACAAAAAGCTTGCCTTGCATGATGATTTTTTCATAGTCTTGATAGTGCTCATTTACATATTCATTGCCCTCGCTTGGGTGCAAATAGAGCCCCTTTTTGGTGAAAATCACTTCATCGCCACCTTTGGCAAAGGTGCGCTTGACGAAGTATTGCTTGGGGATGTGAGGGGGTATAAACACGACGATGTCGCCTCTTTTTGGTCCTTCGCCATCAATTATGTGTCCGTTGCCCTTGAGATCGGGCATCACTGGGACTTCTAGCCATGGGATTCTAGGGATCGGCACGCCATAGCTAAACTTTTTTACAAACAAAAAATCGCCCTCATAAAGCGTGCCAACCATCGAGCGCGAGGGGATGACGAAGGCTTGCGCGATGAAAAATATAAGCAAAAGCACGATGATTATCGTGCCAACCCAGCTAGCACAGAAGCGATAAAGTATGCCAAAAAGGCTTTTTAGGCTATTCATTTATTTTCCTTTGTCGTTTTATTTTAAATTTTGTGCTTTTAGATTCTAGCATTTTTTCAGAATCTAATTTGCAAAATCTATTTTTTAGAATCTATTTTGTAAAATCCAATTCGATAGATTCTAAACCCGCTTTACTTCCCAGACTTTACTTTTTGGACTTTATTTTCCAGATTCTCGCAATCTATAAGCCTTCAGCGTATTTTGCAAAAGCGTGGCTATCGTCATAGGACCCACGCCGCCGGGCACTGGCGTGATAAAGCTTGCCTTTTTACTCACCGGCTCAAACTCCACATCCCCTACCAATCGCCCATCATCGAGCCGATTTATCCCGATATCTACGATGATAGCGCCCTCTTTTACCATATCCGCAGTTATCAGATTTGGCTTGCCTACACCCACGCACACGATATCCGCCTCACGCGTGTATAGCGCCACATCGCGCGTGAGTATGTGGCAGATGCTGATAGTCGCGCCCGCGTTTAGCATGAGCGCTGCAAGCGGCTTGCCTACGATATTGCTAGCGCCCACTATCGCTACATTTTTGCCGCTCACTTCTATGTCATAATGCTTTAGCAAAGTCATCACGCCTAGCGGAGTGGCGGGGGAGAAGGCTAGATTTTGGTTGGTGTTGCACTCGATCCTGCCGACATTTAGCGGGTGGAATCCATCGACATCTTTGCTAGGTGCTATAGATTCTAGTATCAAAGCCGTGTCAAAATGCCTTGGCAGCGGCAGCTGCACCAGCACGCCATCCACGCTAGAATCCTTATTCAGCCGCTCTATCTCTTGCAAAATCTCCGCCTGCTCCACACCCTCATCAAACTCCAAAACCTCGCCCTGCATGCCTATTTTCTCGCAAGCCTTTGCCTTCATATTGACATACGCGCGCGAGGGTGCATCATTGCCCACGAGTATCACCACTAGGCGCGGCGCGCGTGCTTTGGCGGCGGTGAGCGCGGTGATTTCTTGCTTTAGATTCTCTTGGATTTCTTGGGAGAGGGATTTGCCATCCAAAATAGTCATAAAATGCCTTTGTGATTGGGATATAAAATATGGCTTAGAAAAAATGTGCTATTATATTCAAAAAAGCTTAAAAGGCAAGATATTGCGATGCTAGAATCTAGGCGCGAGAGATTGCGTGCGGATTCTCGCTCTAAAGGTGGATGATGCGGATGATGATAGAAAATAGAGATAATGTAGTAAAAAAAGCTCTAGCTAAGGCATTTGGTGCTGGCAAAATGTGCGCACTTGGCAAAATGGACGCTAGCAAAAAAATTGGTGCGTTTGGCAAAAATAGTGTGTTTGACAGAATGCACGCGCTTTCCAAAATAAGCGCGCTTACAAAGCCAAAGATTCTGGCGAGGCTGGCTTTTATCGCTTGCTTTTGTGCTTCCTTAACATTGTGCGCTGAAGAGGTAGAATCTACGATAGATTCTGCTAGCTCTCAAGATAGCGCAGAGTTTGCAGAATCTACAGAATCCACTTCAGAATCCACGCCAATCATAGAAAACGACAGCTTTATCACGCCGCAAGAATATGGTGCTAGCTTGTATGAAAACCCGCGCGGCATAGGCTGTGTGAAATGCCATGGCAAAGATGGCGAAGAGACGCTGCTAGCCTCATACATCCACAAAGGCAAGCAAAAACATGTGATAATCCCGCGCATCAACAACCTCGACTTCCAAGCCTTCAAAAAAGCGCTTAGCATCGACAAAGGCATCATGCCAAAATACGGACTCACCGATGAAGAAATAAACGCGATATACCTCTACATCACCTCGAGAAACAAAACCTTCCGCTAGATTTTGAAACCTTTGGGTTTTTAGATTTTGTAGTTTTGTTAGAAATTTGCTAGAAGTTTTGCAATTAGAATCTAAAAATCTCATTACTAAAGAAGCTAATGCTTTGCGAGGAGCAAAGCGACGAAGCAATCCATCTTGTAGATTGCTTCGCCTTGCTAATGCAAGTCTCGCAATGACAAAAATATTTTTGCGTTGTGTTTTTATAATGATGACAATTTAGATTCTACAAAATTTATCAATCCAAATCGCCACATTATAATCTAGATTCTGTATCAAAAAAATTGCGCGCTTTTGCGATGATTTATTTTTGCTTATTCTTATTTGATGGTGCGGGTTTTGCGGTGGTTTTCCTGCTGGAATCCGCTTTGCTGCCCGCGCCGCCAGAATTCCCAGCACTTCTAGAATCTGCGCCTGTGTTGCCGCCACCGCCGCTTGCGCTACCGCCGCTGCTCGCACTGCTGCCAAAGCCACCAGCGACTTTTTCTATATATAGGCTTTGGCTTGGGAAAGCAAGCGTTAGCTTTTGTGCTTCGATGATGCGCAGGATTTCTAGCGTCACCTCTTCTTTTATCTGCAGATATTCGCCAAGCCCCACCGCCTTGCTGAAGCAATACACAAGGATATTTATCGAGCTATCGCCAAGCGTGTCTAGCACGACATAGATGTGGCTTTTGTAGCCTAGATAGTCATCGATAGAGATGATGTCGCGTTTGAGGCTTAGCGCGTAGTCGAGGTCGTTTCTGGGGTCGGTGTCTTTGGCGATGTTTGGGTTTGCTAGGAGCATCGCTTTTATCGCTTTGGCGCATTTGATGATGTCTTGGCGCGAGGCGTCATAGGTGAGTCCGACATTTATTTTGATAAGCCTTCCTGATTTGCGGCGGCTCCAGTTGGTTATGGATTTGTTGGCGAGCTCGGAGTTTGGGATGAGCACTAGGGCGTTGTCGCTTGTGCGTATGGTGGTGCGCCTTAGCCCCATCTCTACCACTGTGCCATCTATCCCGCCGCATTCTATGCGCTCGCCTTGGGAAAATGAGTTGTCAAAAAGCAGCATCACAGAGGCAAAAAAGTTTGCTAGCATATCTTTCACCGCGAGTGCCACTGCCAAGCCGCCAAGGCCGAGCGAAGCGATGATGGCAGATACATTGAAGCCTAGAATCTTTAGGATAAGCAAAAGCGCGATGATGACGATGATAAAATAGATGATTTTTAGCAGGAGGTTTATGACTTCTTTGCGGAAGTGGTCGGTGTTTTTCTGTGCGATGTTTGACAAAAACGCCGCCAAATACCCTTGCAACGCCATGATGATAAACCACGCAGCATTTGCCACATACGCGACTTGAAACCACACCTCAAGCCCTTGTGGCGATGTGGCTGGATAATACAAAATATTTATCGAAATATCCACACTCACAAAAAACAAAAACAGCGACACAGGCTTTATGAGATCTTTTTGGATCTGCTCGCGCGCGCCTTTTTCTTGCTTTGTGAGGTGAAATCCTATGTTTATGCCTAGAATCACTAGCCGAGTGATGAGCTTGCGCCCCAGCCAAAGCACCATAAATGCGGCAAGTGAAAGCAGGATTTTGGCGATAAGTTCGCTATACTCGGATGCTGGCAAAAACTCCTCTATCTTTTTTATGATGTGTTTTAACTGGATTCTATACCGCTCATCAGAGGTGAGAAGTAGCAGCGTGGAGGGGTTGGCGGCGGAATCTATCGCGGATTTTTCAGCGGATTTTTCGCTGGGGTTTTGGGTAGAATCTGCATTTTTGGATTCTGCGTTTTTGGCTACGCTTTTAGATTCTGCGCGCGCGCTGGATGCTGCATTTTTGGATTCTGTGCTTTTGGTATCTCTTTGCGCGCTAGAATCTATAGAATCCGCGCTTGCACCAGAATCTACTTTTGCACTATTTGCGCCTTTAGATTCCGCACCCTTAGAATCCGCATTTTTAGATTCTGCCACATACGCGCCGCCTTCGATCAGCGCCATATCCTCAATCGCATCCGCCCACACAGCGCCACACGCGAGCATCAGCGCCAGCGCGTATTTGCATACATTATTATATAGATGAGACATTTTTTTCCTTTTATCAAGCTTTTACGCCCTTGGATTCTGCGCCATTTGACACGACGCAACGCAACGCGTAATCATACAATATTTGCGCGCCAAAAAAGATAAAATCAAAAATCCACATTATTTTGACATATTTTTATTAGAATCCCTATCAAAATCAAGGTGGATTCTAGAGCGGGGCTTATAAGTTTATAGGTCAAAGTTTTCAAAAGCTAGGGGGCGAAAAATGCGGATTTTGCGCGAAAGTTTTTCTATGTCAAATGCTTGGCAAAAGTCAAATGCTTGGCAAAAAGCGCCGCGCGAAAATTGCGAAATTTGCGAAAGTCGCCAAAACTACCAAAATCGTAAAAGCCGCCAAGATTCTAGCATATTTTTGAGCGCATTTTTTCTAGCATTTATCGCATTTCTCGCGCTTTTCACGCTCACAAGTTGCAGCGATGACAACGCACTAGAATCCATAAAACAAAAGCGCATCATCAATATCGGCGTGCTAGATAGCATCCCCCCGCTAAACTATCGCAACGAAAATGGCGAGATCGATGGCTTCGAGATAAAGCTAGCGCGGAAAATCGCCAAAGACTTGCTAGGCGATGAGTCGCGCGCCAATCTCATAGCCCTACCGCTGCAAAACCCCTACGCCGATGAGCGCTTCGCCCCGCTAGAATCCGGCGAAGTCGATATGATAATCGCCACTTTAGTAAAAACCAAGCACGCTCAAGAGCGCGTGGATTTTGCCGCGCCATATATGCGCGTGGCGATTAGCGTGGTGGGGCGCAACAGCCAGCCAAGCGGAATCCAGTCGCTTTTCAACGCGCCAGTCATCATCAAAAAAGACGCCGTGTCAGAGGAGTATTTCAGAGAAAATTACCCGCAAATCGAGGTGCGCTCCTATGAAACTATACCGGAATGCTTTGATGCGCTGGTGGCGGACAAAAGCGCGTATTTTGCGGGGCTAAATGCGATCGCGTTTGCGTGGATGCGCCAGAATCCAGAATTTACCATAAGCATCCCTGTGCTTGGCGATGAATACGAGCTAGCCCCCGCGGTCAAAAAGGGCAACAAAAGCCTGCTAAAATGGCTAAACAAAGAAATCGCCACACTCAAAAAAGATGGCTTTTTTATGCAGACTTATGAGGCGTCCCTGCTCCCATACTATGGCAAAGAGCTAAAACCGCAAAATATTTTGCCTTAAGATTTGGCGGTGGATTAGGTTACTTTAGACTGCTTTGGGTGGCTTTGACTTGCTTGGTGGTGGATTTGTGGCGTGGTTTTGGATTCTGGTTTGGATTTAGATTCTAGCGCGGTTTTTGATTTGATTTTAGATTCTGGTTTTTTAGATTCTGGTTTGGCAATGGCTTTGGCATGATATAATTTGCCAAAACACATAAAAAGGTACTTCCATGACAAAAACAATGCACGCTATACGATATTTTGGCATTTTTCTTGTGAGTTTTTCACAAGGCATTGCATTTGGTATTTTTTCCGCGTGGGTGTCAGAAATCATGAGCTTTAAAGTAAGCGATGTTTGGGCTGAAATATTTCTAGGCGCTATGCTTTTGACTACCTGCGCCTTTTTTCTCCCTATCAAGCGCATAGCCGATAAAAGGCGCTATTGGCTTTATGGCGCGCTTATTGTGCTGGATTTTTTTATTTTTGAGCTAATGGCTTTTGTGTTTTCAGGTTTTGGCTCTACATGGCTAATTATCTTTTGCTTTCCTGCATTTTTGATCGGGCTTATTGGCGGGGGCGTTATTGTTTTTAGCCAAACAAAATGGCTAACCATTTTGGCTGTATTTGTCTCTATAATCGCGCTTATTCGGTGGATCATTTGGCTTTCGCATATGTAGAAGTCGCGGGATAAAACTATATTTACTAGCTTAAAAACTACTTGCTAGATTCTGCTTTGCTGGTTTTTATCAAGCGTTAGAATCTAGCTTTCTAAAAACTCATATTCATAGACTTTTTTAGCAATTTTTGATGCTAAAGATTCTAACGCATAGCGCAAATTTGCAATTAAGTCATTATAGTGAAAATCCTTACTTCGCGCATTCATTCTGCCTTTTTCATTAAATCCTTGAAAATATGCTTTTATATCATACAGCGAGGCGTTGGCGTTGTAGTCGTTTAGATAAGCAAAATCGCCTGCATGCCAAATGTCATTTTTACCAAAATCCTGCGCGTGGTAGTAGCGCCAAAGATTCTTACCCGCTTCAAAAACTGCGCTTGCCTCCTCGCTAAAAACAATCGGGCTTGTGGGAATAAAGCTATTTTCATCATTACCAAAGAGATTGTCATTTTGAGAATCCGCCTTGAGTTTGCCCGCGATAAAATCGCTTAAAAAGTGGCTTTCAAAGATACCTTTGGAATCCACTTCTTTTTCTCTAAAAGGGATAAAGTGATTTATGCCCTCGCGTGAAGTTATTTTATTTTGCGAGTGGAAAAGTGTGAAAGCTAGGCAGTCGTTATGGAATTCTTTATCTTGCTGCCATTTTTTATTTGGCGTCAAAAATTGGTCTCTATCATTTAGCCAAGTGGCTTTAATGCAATGGCGCACAGCGAAATAAACAGATATTGGAATTAAATTGCCCATTGAAATTGCATATTTTGTTGCATTATTGAGTGTGCCATTGGAATTTACTTTTTGAAAACTTGAAATATGCAAATAGATATTATTTTGGAAATCTGGCCCATTGTTTCCAGTGTAGCCAATTACCCCTGTCTCTTATAC